>JAZDPC010000010.1:0-15046 GCA_043797975.1 Bacteroidota bacterium | reverse complement strand
CATTCAGACCATCCGGGTTCAATCGGACCTGAAAAGGAAATTCCGATGGTTCTTTACCTATTTCGACTATTCGGAAACCATTTACAGGACCGATCCCTATAAAACCGTTGATTGGAGGGACTATCTTTCGGAGAAAGAATTGAGACTGGCAAAGATTTCCGATGATGACAAGCTGAAGTCAGATCCCGAATATGATAGCCTGGAGATTAAGAAAATAGATAAGAAACTGGAGGAATTCGTAGCCCACTCGGCTTTCGAAGATTATTACCGGATACTGCTGGCTGTCATGGCCAAGGAACCGCAATTCTCAGGCGAGGTAAGCCTCCTGAAAAACCAGAAAGAGGATTTTTACCATTTTATGATCGACAGTTCCGGTCAGTTAGAGGGTCCGGAGTTGCTGGATGCCGTAGGTGAATTCTGCAAGCGGCCGGATATTTCCGGATTAGGGGAAAAATATCCCGAACCTTTTAAGTTGTTCGAAGACAAGATAGAATTCTGGGCAAATGTGGGCTCCAATTCCTATAAATTCATTATCAGGATGCCGGGCATTCTCCTCGGAACCAACAGTACCCAGGTCCAAGGGCTGGAAGTCCGGTGGGAATTCGTGAGTGATGAAATCTATTTCGAGGATACGATACTCACCTGCGAAAGCCGGGTCATTAACCGATGGGCCTTTATCGTGGCAGGCATTCTGGTACTTATAGCTATCGGTAGCCTGATAGGGGGTATTATCACAAAAGCCAGAAAATAGCTTTGTATTCCCTGATTGCGTACTTTCGGAGTATCATTTCCCAAAAGTGATGACTCCCAGAGAACGCATATTAAAAATCCTGAATCACGAACAACCCGACCAGGTCCCCTGGTTCGGCGATCTCGACTATTGGGCCACCTCCCTGGTTAAACAAGGGTTGAAACCTGAGAATTTTATAAGGTCAGCCGCTTATATCGACTGGCATCGGGAGCTACATGTCGGATTTTATTTACAGGGTTATTTCCCATTCATCCAGATTTATGAAAACTGTAACGTTCAGGAATGGAACGACGGTAACCGGCGGTATAAAAAGATCTCTACACCTTACGGTTCGGTAAGAGAATGCTGGGAATATATCCCGGCTTCCTTTACCGAAGCTCCTGTTGAACATTTTTTTAAAACGGAAAATGACCTGCCGGTGATGAAATTCATTTACGAAAACCTCCGGTATAAGGCTGATTATGAACAAGCACGTGAACGGATCCGGCAGGTCGGTGACCAGGGGATCGTTCTCTGTTACCTTCCAAAGAGCCCCTTTATGCATCTGGTCGCTCTGGAATCTGGGATTGAAACGGTTACCATGATGGCGCTGAACCTTCCCGATGAGTTTGCTGCACTGCTTGAGGTCATGGAAAAATCCTTCGATCAGGCTGCCCGCATTGCAGTGGAGAGCCCTGCAGAAGTTCTGATGATTCCGGAGAACCTATCCTCCGAAATGGTGGGACCTTACTTTTTTGAATTATACATGCGCAGCTATCAGGAAAAATGGATCCGGAGAATCAAAAAAGCAGGCAAACACTCCTTTATTCATATCGATGGAACCCTGAGAGGATTGGTCCGGGAAGAAGCATCCACCGGATTTACCGTACTGGAAGCATTGACTCCGTGGCCAGCCGGTGATATGAATTTTTCAGAAATAGCGCTATTAATTGATAAGCCGGATACCATCATCTGGGGAGGAATTCCGGGTGTCTGCTTCACCAATCATGTAAGTGATGAGGATTTTGAACGCCACGTGATTGGTATTCTTGACATCATGCGGCGGGAACCACGCTATGTTCTAGGTGTAGCTGACCAGGTTCCGCCTGACGGATTGGAGAGCAGAGTCAGGAAAGTCGCCCGGCTGGTGGATCAATATGGCCGTTACCTGTAACAAACAAACCCTGGGACTGTCCAATATTCATCTGATTAAAATACTAACAAACACAACCATGAAAAAACTAGTAATGATTTCCATGTGCTTCCTTCTGACGGGAAGCCTGTTATCCGCCCAAACCCTGGATGATGTTCTTAAAGAACATTTCGCTGCGATAGGACAGGATAAATTAATTAAAACCAATACAATTAGAGTTACCGGCAAACTGGTTCAGGCGGGCCTTGAAATACCTTTTATCCAGATGGCTGCCCGGCCGGCCGGAATAAGAGTGGAGGCTACTTTACAGGGATTGACATTGATCCAAACGTATGATGGAAAGGAAGGCTGGAATATCAATCCTTTCGCCGGCATTACGGAACCGCAGCCCATGGGCGAGGATGAAATGAAGCAGATGAAATACCAGGCAGATCTGGACGGCATGCTCTGGAGCTGGAAGGATAAAGGATATACGGTTACCCTCGAAGGGCAGGAAGAAGTTGAAGGAACCAACTGTTTCAAGATCAAGATCGTAACTCCCGAGGGTGACACCTTCACCAATTATCTGGATGCAGAGAGCTATATACCGGTCCGCACCAACGCCAAGGTAAAAGTCCAGGGCAATGAATCGGAAGCTGATACTTATTTCAGTAATTACATGATGGTTGAAGGTATCGCTATTGCTGGTCAATCTGTCACAAAAATCGGTGGACAGATTGCAAACACCATTGTTACAGATAAGGTGGAATTGAATGTCGACCTTGACAAATCGCTTTTCGGCAAACCGGAGAAAAAATAACAGTTACGCATTCCATTCTAAACCAGGTATCATGAATAAAAAGCTTTCCGCTATATCAGTCTTGTTTCTTGTTACCTCAGCCAGTCTGACTGCTCAGGTAACTGAAGCAACATTCGGAGATATATCAGGGCGACAGATCGGACCGGCAAAAATGAGCGGCCGGATCTCCTGTATCGACGCCGAGAACCGGAATCACAACACACTTTGGGTTGGCGCGGCCAATGGCGGCGTTTGGAAATCGAAAAACCAGGGCACGACATTCAAGCCCGTGTTTGATGATTACTGTCAGTCGATCGGTTGCATAACCATTGATCAGCATCATCCTGATACTGTCTGGGTAGGTACCGGAGAGGTATGGGTACGGAACAGCGTTTCCGCCGGCAATGGCATATACCGCACGGTTAACGGAGGCGACAAGTGGGAAGCCAAAGGATTGGGAAAGACCGAACGTATCGGAAAAATCCTGATCGATCCCACAAAACCTGATGTTGTTTATGCTGCAGCCATGGGAGCTCTCTGGGGAGATTCCGAGGACCGAGGAGTTTATAAAACGACCGATGGGGGGGCCACGTGGTCAAAACTTCTCTATGTCAATGCCTCCACGGGCTGCTCAGACCTGGCTATGGATCCGGTGAATTCCTCGGTAGTTTATGCCGCCATGTGGGATTTCCGGAGGCAGGCTCATACGTTCAGGTCAGGAGGGCCGGGCAGCGGACTTTACAAATCAATTGACGGAGGTACTACCTGGAATAAAATACAGCAGGGACTTCCGGATGGCACTCTGGGCAGGATCGCGCTGGCAGTATCGCCGGTGGCTCCCTTCCCGCTCTGGGCGGTTGTTGAATCGGCTCATTCAGCCTTGTACCGATCAAATGACCAGGGCGCCACATGGGAAAAAATGAGTACCCAGTCAGCCATGAGCGACCGGCCGTTTTATTATAGTCTTCTCGTTGCCGATCCTGTTGAGGTCAACAGGATTTACAAGCCCGGCACTACCCTCTGGGTCAGTAATGACGGCGGAAAGATATTTCAGAATCCATCGGTTACCGGGGGAGCTTACCACAGTGACACCCATGCCTTTTGGATCAGCCCGTTGGATAACCGGTTGTTGTATATGGGAACGGATGGAGGCGTGTACATCTCATGCGATAAAGGAAACACCTGGAGGTTCGTCCTAAACCTGCCTGTGTCGCAGTTCTATCATGTGAGCATCGATCGCAGGAAACCCTATAACATCTATGGCGGACTTCAGGATAACGGAACCTGGATGGCCCCGTCCCGGAAATCGGGCGGGATCCGTAATTCCGACTGGAAAAATATCGGTTACGGAGATGGCTTCTATGCCTACGGCGATCCTGATGATCCTGATGTCACCTATTCACAGTACCAGGGGGGCAGGATGTCCCGGACTAATCACCGAACGGGTGAAAGCAAATATATCAAGCCGTTTCCTGATTCCGGAACCGGTGCATTGCGCTTTAACTGGAACACGCCTGTGATTTTCGGTAAAAAAACAGGCTGGCTGTATGCAGGCTCACAATACCTGTTCCGGTCAAAAGACAAGGGCGACACCTGGGAACGGATCTCTCCCGATCTGACGACAAACGATCTGAATCGCCAGCTGCAGGAAAAATCAGGAGGATTGACCATTGACAACAGTACTGCCGAAAATAATACAACGATTTTTACTATCTGCGAATCTCCGATTGACCAAAATATTGTTTGGGCCGGCACCGATGATGGAAACGTTCAATTGACAACCGATGGCGGCAAAACCTGGACGAAGCTGAACGTGAATATTCCGGATCTTCCGCCACTCGCTTTCATTTCTTTTATCGATGCAGATAATTCCGATAAAAACACAGCATGGATGACTGTTGACGCTCACCGGAACGGGGATCTTAAACCATATGCTTTTGTAACCCGCGATCTTGGAAAAACCTGGCAATCACTGGTCAAACCAGCCATTAAGGGCTTTTGCCATGTAATTAAGCAGGATCCGGTCAATCCCCGGCTGGTATTCCTGGGTACTGAATCCGGCCTGTTTATCAGTCTTGATAGCGGACAGGAATGGATCCGGTTTAAAAACAAGGTACCCCAAACCGGTGTGTATGATATGGCCTTTCAGCCGGATGAACAGGATCTGGTTCTTGCCACTCATGGCCGTGGAATTATCGCCATTGATGATCTGACGCCCCTGAGAAGCCTGACTCCGGACATTCTGAATCAGGATTTTGCTTTCCTGCCGGTGAAACCATACTTTTTCTCATCCGAAACAGGATTGCAGGATTTCGCCAGTGATGCTGAATTTATCGGCCCCAATGAAGATAATGCGGCCAGAATATGCTATTACCTGAAAAAACGTCACACATTTGGTGAGATGTACCTTGAGTTGTACGATTCGGAAAACCGGCTGTTAAAGAAATTGCCGGCCGGTAACCGGAAAGGGATTAACCAGGTGAGTATAGCCACCCTGATGGAGCCGCCAAAAGTCCCGAAATCACCCAACATCCTCGGAGAGGCGATTACCGGGCCCCAATATGAAGCTGGTACTTATAGGATTAAAGTAGTCAAGGGTGATCAGGCTTTCACTACGGATCTGGTTCTGCGAGAGAATCCTGACTTGAAACACAATGCAGAAGACCGGAAGCTCCAACGGGAAACACTGATGAAAGCTTATTCCCTTCTTGAGCAACTGGCTGCTGTTGATGATAAGATCCTCTCCATCCGGGACAGCCTGACGGCTCAAAGGATAAAGGAGAAGGGAGGAAGGAGGAAGAAAATGGAGGCAACCATTGCGGAATGCAACCGTTTACATGAATTAATATCCGCAACACAGGGAGGTGAAGGGGGGATAACCGGACAAGTAAGGCTTCGTGAAAATATCGGCGAAATATACGGAGCCGTTCTCGGCTACAAGGGACGCCCCACCAACCTGCAGATAAAGGCTCTCGACCTGTATGCTTCACAAGTTAATGAATATCAAGCTATAGTCGAAAAGCTATCCGGAAAGAACTGATAGCCCGGCAACGAGCCATTGAGAGGGAAGAATTTATTCTTCCCTTTTTTTTATTTTAGAACCCAATAACTAACGTCACCTCCCATGAAGAAGCTAGTATCACTCTGTTCATTTTTTTCCCTTTTCCTGATGGTTTACGCTCAGCCGGTTTCTTTCCGTCCGCCTTCCGTTCCGCTGGTCACCCATGATCCCTATTTCAGTATCTGGTCGCCTGCCGATCGTTTGTGGGATGCTGAAACCGTTCACTGGACCGGAAAAAAGCAGGCACTCCATAGCGTGATCCGGATCGATGGTAAATCCTGGCGCCTGATGGGAAGCCGCCCTTCATACTGTGAGCCCATTCCTCAGAAATCATTGACTGTCTCCCCCACCCGGACCATTTATGTTTTTGAAAATTCGAATATCCGCATAACCCTGACTTTCACTTCCCCATTGCTTCCGGATGATATGGACCTGATATCCAGGCCTGTCACTTATATCGGATGGAAGGTTGAATCCATCGACGGCAAAGAGCACAAGGTTCAGCTCTACTTTGATTCATCGGCCGAACTGGCAGTCGATAAGTCCGAGCAGGTAGTCAGCTGGGATCAGCCGGCCATTGAAGGGCAAAAGACCTTACGTGTAGGATCGGTCGAACAGCCTGTTCTTCAGAAACGGGGAGATGACCTTCGGATCGACTGGGGATATGCCTATCTCTCCGTACCCGCCGATCACAATCCGGCAGTTGCCACCGGGCCGGGAGATGCTGTCCGCAAACAATTTGCTACTGATGGCAGACTGCTGTCAGGGACAGTCAGCAGTACACCCGTTGCAGTCAGGGACGGATTGAACGTAATGGCTGCAAGCTGGGAATTAACGGCAGTCGGTGCCTCTCCGCAGTTCCGGTACCTGATGCTGGCTTATGATGACCTTTACAGTATCCGGTACTTCGGCAAGGACCTGATCCCTTACTGGCGCAAAAACGGTTCCGACATGCTCAGGATCCTGAAAAGAGCTTCTGATGAGTATCAGTCCGTTACTGAACGTTGTGAAAAGTTCGACAGAGAATTAGTAGATGATCTGACTGCAGCCGGTGGGCAGAAATATGCGCTTATCACCTCCCTTGTCTACCGCGAATGTCTGGCCGCTCACAAGATCACGGCCGATGCTGAAGGGCAACCTCTGGTTTTCTCAAAGGAAAATTTCAGCAACGGTTGTATTGCTACGGTGGATGTGATATATCCCGCATCTCCGTTTTTCCTGCTGTTCAGTCCGGCCCTGACCAAAGCCATGCTTAAACCGCTCCTTGACTACTCCTCATCAGGACTATGGAAATGGCCCTTTGCACCGCATGATCTGGGAACCTATCCACATGCAACCGGACAGGCTTACGGAGGAGGCGGGGAAACGGAAGAAGACCAGATGCCTGTTGAGGAAACCGGGAATATGCTGATCATGATGGATGCCCTCGCCAAAGCAGAGGGAAATGCTGATTTCGCCAATGCCCATTGGCCTTTAATGGAGAAGTGGGCTGACTATTTACTGAGTAAAGGATTTGATCCTGAAAATCAGCTTTGTACAGATGATTTCGCAGGCCATCTTGCACACAATATCAACCTGTCAGCCAAAGCCATTGTGGCCATTGCAGCCTATGCCGATCTGTGCAGGATGACCGGACGCAATGAACAAAGCCAAAAATACCGGCAGCAAGCCGAATCATTCGCCAAAGACTGGGTACGGCTGGCAACCGAAGGGGAACATACCCGGCTTGCATATGATCAACCGGGAACCTGGAGCCAGAAATACAATTTGGTTTGGGATAAACTATTGAATTTCAATCTGTTTGCAAAGGAAGTCATTCAGAAAGAGATTGATTTCTATAAAAAAGTCCAGGCGCCTTATGGCCTGCCACTTGACAACCGTGAACGGTGGACCAAGACCGACTGGATTCTTTGGACCGCAACCATGGCAGAAAAAAGGTCGGATTTTGATGCCCTGTTCAGCCCGGTTTTCAATTTCGTCAATGCTACTCCTCAGCGTGTACCGGTTACCGATTGGTATGTAGTTGACAATGCATACCTGGAAGGTTTTCAGGCTCGTCCCGTGATTGGCGGCTTGTTCATCAAGTTGCTGGAAAATAAGGAAGTGTGGTCGAAATGGTTCGGAAGAGGATCCGATGCTTCAGGTTCATGGGCACCTCTTCCTATGGTTACAAAGAGATGACGGACAATATAATGCCACAGACACATTGAAATAAGGTAATCATTCATTACATTCAACCGCAAATCGTAATTCTTGTTACTTTTGCTCTGACAAAACAACAACGGTATGCCCAATCTCATATCTCTCGGCTGGATTGATTATGTTATAATGATCATCTATTTTGTCTTTGTCCTCGGAATCGGCTGGGCGCTCAAACGTTACATGAAATCATCTACGGCATTTCTTGAAGCCGGCAGGTCGCTGCCTGCCTGGGTAACCGGTCTGGCATTTATATCGGCCAATCTGGGAGCTCTTGAGGTGATTGGCATGTCAGCTTCAGGTGCTCAATACGGTATGGCAACTGTCCATTTTTACTGGATCGGTGCTATTCCTGCCATGATTTTCCTGGCTTTGTTCATGATGCCGTTTTATTATGGTTCGAAAGCCCGTTCAGTCCCCGAATTCCTCAAACTAAGGTTCAATGAAAAAACACGCGGACTGAATGCTTTTGCTTTTGCCCTGATGACTGTTTTGGCATCGGGTATTTCCATGTTTGCCCTGGCAGCCTTAATGGAAAAGCTGCTCCAGTGGCCATTTGATGTAAGCGTCTGGGTTTCAGCAGGTATCGTGCTGGCATATACCTATTTAGGGGGGCTGTCATCTGCAATTTACAATGAAGTACTACAGTTCTTCATTATCGTGATTGGTCTGTTCCCGTTGGTCTTCCTGGGTTTAAAAGATATCGGCGGCTGGCAGGGCCTGAGCAATACCCTTTCAGAAGTTGCCGTCGGACACGGCTATCCGGCTACTGCCTGGACATCAACATGGGCGGATACCGGTTCCACTGTCTCCAACCCGCTCGGGGTTGAATGGTTTGGTATCCTGATGGGACTTGGATTTGTTCTGTCGTTCGGATACTGGTGTACCAACTTCCTTGTCGTTCAACGTGCAATGGCTGCCAACTCAATGAATGCAGCTAGGAAAACGCCGTTGATAGGCGCCTTGCCAAAGATGTTTATTCCCTTTTTGGTGATCGTTCCGGGTATGATTGCTATGGCCCTTGCCGCCAAAGGAGACCTTCCTATAGAAACTATGGCCAACGGAAACCCTAATTACAATTCGGTAATTACTTCCATGCTCGGTTATTACTATCCCTCCGGAATCCTAGGATTGGGTCTGACCGCCCTGCTGGCCTCCTTCATGTCAGGTATGGCAGGTAACGTTTCTGCTTTCAATACAGTTTGGACCTATGATATCTATCAGAGTTACATAAGGCCCGGCCGTAATGATAAACATTACCTGAAAGTCGGTCAGATAGCAACCATAGCCGGTGTGCTTGTCAGTATTGCAGCAGCTTACCTGGCAAGGCAATTCGGTAATATCATGGACTTTTTGCAAATGGTTTTCTCCATGATCAATGCCCCGTTGTTTGCAGTAATGTTCCTCGGAATGTTCTGGAAAAAAACGACCGGTAATGCAGCCTTCTGGGGTCTGCTCCTCGGTATTGTCGTTGCCCTCATCCACCACGGCTTTACACTGCCAATCGGAGCTTCAGCCGATGAAATCATCAAGGGCGGATGGATCAGTGTAATCCACACTTATCCGAGCAGTATGGCCCAGAACTTCTGGACTGCCATCTTCGCATGGACTGCAGGAACCCTGATAACCGTTGTCCTTACATTCTTTACTAAACAGAATAAATCCGATGCCGAGCTGGTTGGGCTGGTGTATGCTCTCACTCCCAGGATTAAAGATACGGATACGGTATGGTACAAGCGTCCGGCATTTCTTGCTTGCGTTGTAGGAGCGATGACATTAATTTTAACCATCATTTTCTGGTAGGAGGAACAATAATGAAACTCGATATTAAAATACCGATCGGACTACTATTCACCATTTTTGGACTCGTACTTTCCATTTATGGGCTAGCCACTGGAAATGATGCTGCATTATATGCCAAATCCCTTGGTTCCAATGTAAATCTCTGGACTGGGATCATAATGCTGGTTTTTGGTATACTGATGCTCTTATTGGCTTGGAAAACGAAAAAAGAGACGGATAAATCCTGACAACTATGAGCTGGAATGACAAAACTATTCTAATCGCTGAAGACGAGGACTCCAATTTCTTGTACCTTGAAGCTGTCTTGCACAAAACCGGGGTTAACCTAATCTGGGCCAGAAATGGTGAAGAAGCCATTAAGGCTTGCCAGGATAATCCTGCTGTTGACCTGATTCTGATGGACCTGCAGATGCCGAACATCAACGGCTATGAAGCCAGGGAACAGATTAAAGCCATCCGTCCGGAACTTCCGCAAGTTGCTCAAACAGCATTTGCGATGGCCGATGATGAGAAAAGGGCAATGGAAGCTGGTTTTGATGCATACATTTCGAAACCTATCCGGAAAAGCAACCTCCTGACATTGGTGAGCCGCTTTTTCGGCAGTCCGGAGTAACCCTGATTTCCCATGTTAAGGGATCTCGGTCGCCTGATTTTATTTCTGGTTCTGAGTACTTGCTCAGTTTTAGGGCAGGATTACCGGATCGAGAATATTACATCTGAATATATACGGATCGAGAAAGGCCTGTCACAAAACTCCGTCATATGCATTCTCCAGGACCAGGAAGGTTATCTGTGGGTGGGAACATGGAGCGGTCTCAACCGTTTTGACGGCTATACCTTCAGAACCTTCACCAAGAACCAGAATGAGCCGCAAAAAGGTTTGGTCCAGCCTACCATTGTAGGATTGGCGGAAGACAGAAACGGGTATATCTGGGCCGCATCTTCGGTTGGGCTGAACCGCATCAGGAAAAATGACTTTTCAATAACCCAGTTTACGGCAGAGAAGAACCGTTCCAACGGAATGGTTTGCGATAGCATCTTTACCCTCTTCTCTGACAGGAGTGGCAACATCTGGATTGGAACCACCTGCGGAGCTTTCATTCTTGACCCGGACAGCCTGAAATTCACTCAGATAGAGCACAATCCACGGAATATAGCTACAATCAGTTCCAACAAGGTTACGGCTTTTGCTCAGGACACTTCCGGAGCCATCTGGATAGGGACGCAGCATGGCCTGAACAAGTATAATACGGTCACAGGTCAAATCATCCGTTACTATGCCGGCCAATCCACCGGAAACCTGGCTTCAAACGTCATTTCTTGTCTGACCGTTGACGCCAATAATAACCTCTGGATCGGATCTCCTGCAGGCTTGCACCGTTTCAGAACCATCTCAAGGTTCTTTGACCATTTCCCAATCGTAAATGATCCTGAAGATTTCTTTCAATCTAGCAAGAACAAAATCATTTGTCTCTATAATGACAATAAAAACACTCTTTGGGTAGGAACAAGCGAAAGCGGACTATTACAGTTCGATCCTCGTACAGCGCAGTTTTCCGACATGCGCAACAGGCTTCCCGAAAATGATATTTCCCCCGACAACTCATTTCTTACAATCATACAGGACAAGAACGGTTTATACTGGATCGGGACGTCATATAAAGGGATGGTAAAACTGGTTCCTGACCCGCATGCATTTCATGAAATCGTCAGGTCCTATTCAATCTATGGAATCATTGAACCTCAACCAGGAATTTTCTGGTTCGGCACCCAGGATGGAGTGCTCATTCATGACCGGGAAAAGAAAACTGACAGGTTCCTGAAACATCAACAATTCAACCCCGGAAGTATTACCGGAAATCTTGTCACCAACCTGATCAATGATCCTCCGTATGTCTGGATCTGCACAAGGACAGGTTTAAACCGGTATAATCCTGTCACTGGAAAAAACCGGGCATTTATTGCAGGAGAAGGTGAAAACTCTGTTTCCGGAAAGGAATTCTGGAACGTTTGCAAAGACCACCTCGGAAAGTACTGGTTTTCCAGTGACAATGGGATAAGCCGCTGGGATCCTGAAACTGACCGGATCACAAATTATAAACACGATCCGGATAATCCGAACAGCCTCAGTAATAATTACTGTTTGCAGATCATTGAATCCCGGCCGGGGAATCTACTGATCTCCACCCAACACGGATTAAATGAGTTCAGCCCTCAAACGAATCAATGGAAGGTCTATCTGCCTTTACCCGATAATCTCTTATCCATAAGCTCTGAATATGTCTTTGGAGTATTCAGGGACAATCAGGGAGAATTGTGGGTTTATACCAACGGAGGTGGATTCTGTTTCTTCGATGAGACAACCGGAACATTTGAAAGATACACGATTGAAGATGGCCTCTCAGATAACATTGTCTACGGCATTCATGAAGATAAAGACGGCATTTTCTGGCTCATTACCAATAATGGCCTGTCACGGTTTGATCCCAGGGATGATAAGTTCAATATTTTTGATGTTCAGGACGGCCTGTTCAGTAATGAATTCAATATTAACTCGATAACCGAAGGGACCAATGGCGAGATCCTGCTGGGAGGCGTCAATGGTGCCAATGCTTTCATCCCTCAGACGACAACGCTTCGCACTTCGAAGACTCCGGAGATCCGACTTTCAAGCTTTATCATCCATGCCGATACGGCATCCTACGAGATACCTGTAACTGATACAATAATCAGGATCAGGTCAGCGGATAATACTTTTAGCATCTCGTTTTCATTGATGGATTACCTGAATCCATTTAAAAATCAGTACACCTATTTCCTGGAAAACTTTGATGAGGGACCGACCAGACTGGCGCCCGGACTCCACCAGGTGGATTACAGGAAAGTGCCTCCCGGCCACTATGTCTTCAGAGTGAGCGGAACCAATAGTCTGGATGTTCCCAGCGAACGGCTGAGCACCACCATTATAGTTGTTCCGGCCTGGAATGAGACTCTGTTATTTAAAGTATTGATAGTGGCAGCCATTTTACTTATAGCCGGATTGGTGATTTTCTTCAGGATTAATAGCCTTCATAACCGGCATGAAATGGAGAAACAACTGCTGACCATTCAAAACGAGCTGATCCGTTCACAGAAATTCGCCCTTCGTTCTCAAATGAATCCACATTTTATTTTCAATTCCCTGAACTCCATTCAGAACTTTGTGCTTAAAAATGATGTGGACTCTGCCAACTACTACCTGTCGAACTTTTCTACCTTAATGCGAAAGGTGCTGGAATACTCCCAGTACAATTTCATCACCCTGAACGAAGAGCTTGAAATGAACAAGCTTTACCTGAAAATGGAACACATGCGGTTCAGCAGGAAGTTCGAAATGGAAATCCGGGTTGATCCGGCTATTGATCAACACCTTGTCAGAATACCACCCATGCTTCTCCAGCCATACCTCGAAAACGCAATTCTGCATGGTCTGCAACTCATTAAGCATAAAGGGTTGTTGCAATTATTGATCGATGATCACGATACCTTCATGACGATCAACATTGTAGATAACGGGATCGGACGGGAAAGAGCAAAGGCCATCCGTGAGCGTGCCGGACATAAGTCCCAGGGCTTGGCAAACATTGAGAAGAGAATTCAGTTGTATAATAAAATATCAGTCAAACCCATCACTGTCAAGATTATCGATGTGTGTGATACCAAAGGGGAAGCTGCCGGAACGCGCATCGAGATAAATGTTCCTTATGATATGGAAGAACATTCTCAAGAAATTCTATAATGAGAAAGAAAGCACTCATGTTTGTTTTATCAGGTCTGATCATTCATCTTTCGGTTTTTGCTGATAAAGGACACTTTGCTGTCCAAAAAACAGGTTTGCATCCACTGAAGGAATTTTCGGCCGGCTGTGAGCAGGGAAAAACCATTACAGAGATTTCTCTGAACAATGTCAGGACCTACATCCACATGGACGGAGTTCTCTGGACGGATATCAGTGGAGATGCTTCTGGTTATGAGATACCAAAAGGTTCCGGTAAGGTTTGTCTGTATTCAGGCGGTATCTGGATCGGGGGTACGGATGTGAACGGACAGCTGAAGCTCAGCGCCGTACGTTGGATAGGATGGCAGAATCACTACTGGCCAGGCCCGTTGATCATGGAAGGTGAACTGCGCGGCACTACTGACGTGGAAGTGTGCTACCAGTACGACCGTCATTTCCAGATCACCCGTTACCAGGTAGATGCCTTCCGCAAGTGGTACAACACTCCGATAGAGGACCGGAAGCTTGAATTCGAAGGTTATGCCATTCCGCAGATCATTCTTGACTGGCCGGCCCATGCCGATGCCGCTGCTGGCTATGATTTTTACCTGGCTCCTTACTGGGACAACAACGATGACGGGTTCTACAACCCGGCCGACGGGGATTACCCGTTCTACGACCTCGACGGGATCCTGCCCTGCGGCACCACCCGTGAGCTGAGGCGCCCGCGCCTGTATGGCGACGGTACGGCATACTGGGTTTATAACGACCGGGGTAACATTCACACAGGACCTTCGAGTGAAGCCATCGGGATGGAGGTTCGTGCCCAGGCCTTCCAGTTCTCCACGAACGATGCCTTGAACGACATGAGCTTCTATAATTATGCACTTATCAACCGTTCAACCTATACCCTGATCGAAACTTATTTCGGTGTTTATTGTGATTCTGATGTCGGTTATTCATATGACGATTATGTCGGATGCCACGTGAGCAAAGGGATCGGGTACGATTATAATGGTGAGGCAGTTGATGGAGGTGGCGAACTTTGGGCCTATGGCGCCAACCCGCCCGCTATCGGGCTTGACTTTTTTGAAGGACCGTACCAGGATCCGAACGGTATGGATGACTGCAAAAGTTATGACGATAATTATAACCTGATCTGCAACGAATGTATCCTGAACGGCAACATCAACGGCTTGAACTTTGCCGACGGCATCGTGGATAACGAGCGTTGGGGAATGAGGAGATTTGTTTATTATAATAATCAAGCTGGTCCTCAGGGGGATCCTGACCTTGCGACTGAGTTTTACCAGTACCTTCGTGGTTATTGGAAGGATAATGAACGCATGAGGTATGGCGGCAACGGCCACTCAATGAGTGGAGCAACCGGTCCGGCTTGCGACTTCATGTTTCCCAGGGACTCTGACCCGTGCGGCTGGGGCCAGGGGGGTATACCCCAACCCATCTGGACGGAAGAGACTGCAGGGAACGAGCCGGCCGACCGCCGGTTGATCCAGTCATCGGGGCCCTTTGTCCTGGAGCCGGGCGCCATCAATGACATCACC
>JAZDPC010000061.1:0-2620 GCA_043797975.1 Bacteroidota bacterium | reverse complement strand
ACCCGGGTGCCTGCTTCCGAACCTGTGATTTTTGACCTGAGTTCGATTTGGGCAACGGCAGCAATGGCGGCCAAAGCCTCACCTCGAAATCCCATCGTCCGGATGGTAAAAAGGTCATCCGCCTGGCGGATTTTGGAAGTGGCATGCCGTTCAAAACAGAGCCGGGCATCGGCGTCGGACATCCCCGAACCATTGTCCACCACCTGGACAAGCGTGCGCCCTGCATCTTTAATAATCACCTGGATCCGGTCGGCACCGGAATCCACAGAGTTCTCCATCAATTCCTTAACTGCGGATGCCGGTCGCTGTATAACTTCCCCTGCCGCAATCTGGTTAGCAACCGAATCGGGTAATACCTTGATTAATTCCGCCATAAGAAAATCAGATTTTATCGGCTACCGCCAGGATACGAAGGACATAATAGACGATCAGGAGAATAAGGCCGATAAAGACGATTGTTACTAATCTTCTGCTGATCAGCGTTTTTCCCGGTTTTCCTGATTTCCCGTACAGCGCATCATGCCGGCTTCGTATACGGCCCCGGATATTTGGAACATACTGACCGGTTGGATTCTCCTCCATCTCTTTTTTGATCTCGCCAATCCGGTTTTCCAGTTCTTCCTTCCTTTCGTCGTAGAACCTCGGAATGAATGTGAATGGTTTCGGTTTCTCAGTTCTGAATAAGGCCATAATTACAAATATTAGCGATTTTCTAAAGTGTACAAAAATACGAAAATGATTTTCCACCAAACCAGGTTTCCTGCATCTATATTACTATAAATAAATAACTATGTTGGTACGTACTTTTGCAAGTGCAGTATTTGGGATCTCAGCGAGCACCATTCGCGTAGAGGTCCAGGTAAGTGAAGGGATCGGCTATTTTCTGGTCGGATTGCCCGATAATGCTATCCGTGAGAGCCAGCAACGAATTGTGGCGGCGCTGAGCACGCTCGATTACCGATGGCCCGGGAAAAGGGTAGTCATTAACCTGGCTCCGGCTGATGTGCGCAAGGAGGGCTCTGCCTATGATCTCCCTTTGGCTGTTGGTATCCTTGGGGCCAATGAAAAGCTGAAAACCGATGATTTTGATCGGTTTGTTATGATGGGAGAACTGTCCCTTGATGGTGGACTGCAGCCAGTTACCGGAGTATTACCGATGGCCATGAAAGCCAAAGAGGAGGGTTTCGAAGGTATCATTATCCCCATGGTTAATGCCCGGGAAGCTGCAGTAGTGGAAGGATTGGATGTATACGGTATGAATACCCTTTCCGAAGTGATCTCTTTTTTTACTGGTGGCGAACGGCCTGAGCCGGTCAGGATAGATGTCGTTGCCGAATTTCAGCGTCAATACAATCAGTTTGACTCCGATTTTCAGGATGTAAAGGGACAGGAAAATGTAAAAAGGGCACTCGAAGTGGCTGTTGCGGGGGGACATAATGTACTGATGGTCGGGCCTCCCGGAGCCGGAAAAACAATGCTTGCCCAGCGGCTTCCGGGGATCATGCCCCCGCTGTCGATGCAGGAGGCCCTCGAAACCACCCGTATTCATTCGGTTGCCGGGAAACTCGGTGCCAATGCAACGCTGATAACCCGTCGGCCATTCCGCTCTCCTCACCATACAATCAGCGACATTGCTTTGGTTGGGGGAGGATCGGTCCCAAAACCGGGAGAAATATCCCTGGCCCATCATGGCGTGCTCTTCCTGGATGAACTACCGGAATTTAAACGGTCAGTGCTCGAAGTGCTCCGTCAACCGCTGGAGGACAGGGTAATCCATATCTCGAGAGCCCGGTACGCTATCCAGTATCCGGCCAGCTTTATGATGGTGGCTTCAATGAACCCTTGCCCGTGCGGGTTCTTTAATCACCCTGATAAAAAGTGTTCCTGCGGGAATGGCCATGTGCAGAAATACCTGAGCCGGGTATCCGGACCGCTCCTCGACCGGATCGACCTTCATATCGAGGTGGTACCCGTTAGTTTTGATAAACTGGCCGAATTGCCCCCTGCTGAACCCAGCACCAGAATTCGTGAAAGGATCATCCAGGCCCGGGAGATTCAATCAAAGAGATTCCTGGACTTGACGGGTGTCTACTGCAATGCACAAATGTCATCACGACTGATGCGGAAATTTGTAAGGATCGATGAACCCGGACGGCTGATTCTGAAACAGGCAATGGAACGGTTGGGCTTGTCGGCCCGCGCTTATGACCGCATCCTGAAAGTGTCATTAACCATTGCCGACCTCGAGGGCAGTCCCGCAATCAAACCGCATCACCTCGCGGAGGCTGTGAATTACCGTACTCTCGACCGGGATATGTGGGGGGCATAAAACCACTAACCAGGGATCCGCCTCATCAACGTTCCATTTACTATATTTGCCGGATTAAACTACGCCGATATGAGAACTGTCAAACTTCCTTACCTGATCTTACTGATTCTTGCAGGTACGGTTCAAGGGCTATTTTCCCAGACCATTAAGCTTGAATACAAGGAATTTAACCTGCCGAACGGGTTGCATGTGATCCTTCATGAGGACCACTCAACGCCAATTGTTACCGTTTCGGTGATGTATCACGTGGGTTCCAAAAACGAGGAACCCAATCGTACCGGATTTGCTCAT
>JAZDPC010000049.1:0-26757 GCA_043797975.1 Bacteroidota bacterium | reverse complement strand
AATCGGGCATACGGGCTTACGGGCGATCGGGTTTGGGTGTCTGTGTGAGTGTGGGTGTGTTTAGCGTCACGCGTCACGCATCACGGTCTTATCCCTGAACAGCACCGCAAACAGGATGGTCATGATGAGTGCGTAGATAGCGAAGGCCGTCCAGATGCCGTGCCAGTTGAAGGTATCGCCGACCCTGAAATATTTGTCGATGGCTATGGCGCTGACGCGGCTGCCGAGGACGGCGCCGAGGCCGTTGGTCATCATCATGAACAGTCCCTGAGCGCTGGCGCGCATGCTGGGATCGGTCTGGGTTTCGACATACATCGAACCGGGAACGTTGTAGTAATCAAAAGCGATCCCGTAAACGATGCAGGAAAGAATGATCATCCAGAGCCCGCCACCCGGGTTGCCGTAAGCGAACAGTCCGAAGCGCAGCACCCAGGCGATCATGCTCAGGAGCATCACCTTCTTGATGCCGAACTTCCTCAGAAAGAAGGGAATGGTCAAGAAAAACAGGGCTTCAGATATCTGTGACATGGACATGATGATAGCCGGATACCTGACAGCGATCAGGTCCTTGTACTGATCCGTTTTTGCAAAGTCGTGCAGGAACGTGTCGCCGAAAGCGTTGGTCAGTTGAAGCGCGGCACCCAGGAAAACCGCAAACAGGAAAAAGATCGCCATCCGGTAATTTTTAAAAAGCTTAAACGCATCCAGTCCGAGTGCGGCAACGAGTGATTTCTTATGGCCTTTCCCGAGCGGCGGACATTTGGGAAGGGTGAAGGCATACAGTCCCAGCAAAAGAGAGGCGCATGAAGCCACGTAGAACTGCCCGGAAGAGGTTTCAAGGCCGCTGAGGCTGATCACCCACAGGGCCACGATAAACCCGATCGTTCCCCATACCCGGATGGGAGGAAATTCCCTGATGATATCCATGTTTTTTTGCTTCATGGAGGAATAGCTCACCGTGATGCCCAGGCCGAGGGTCGGCATGTAGCAGACCATGTTCAGCATCATGATCCAGAACATGCCATCCGGGCTTTTCATCTGCGGCACGAAAAACAGGAGCACCGCGCCGCACAGGTGGAAGATCCCGTAGAGTTTTTCGGCGTTCACCCACCGGTCGGCGATGATCCCCGCGATGGCCGGCATGAACAGCGATGCGATCCCCATGGTCGAGAAGATGGCCCCGAACTGGGTGCTCGACCATTGGCGGGTCTGGAACCACCAGGCCCCGATCGTTATCAGCCAGCAACCCCAGATGAAGAACTGGAAGAAATTGAGGATGATTAGCCGCAATTTAAGACTCATGACAGGCAGACATTCTGTTGAGTAAAGGAAAACAATTTTTGAAAAAATCAGAAGGAAATCAGATAAAGCCCCCTCCCTGGTTTCAAGGAGGGGGTTGGGGGTGGGTACTTACTTAACGGATGTCGCGGGTATCCAGTCTCGATTTCAACAAAGACTCATTTTCCAGGTTGGTTACAAGTACTCCTATAACCTTCATTGCAATATCATCGGCAGGTAAAGCGCTTACCCCTCCATAAAAATTGACACTAACAATAACTGTTATGTCATAGTTCGGGAGATGAACGGCATACGTATTAAAACCCCATACGGCGCCATCATGGCCGAGGATCATATTATCCGGATTTCCGCTTGCGTTCATAATGGCAAATCCATAACCATTGTAGCTTGCCGGATTCCAGTTCAATCTTTCGACTTGCATCGCGGCAGAATAGAGCTCTCCTGATGCCAATAGCCGCACCCATTTTTTCAGATCATAGATGTTGGAAATCAATATCCCGGCCGCATCCGCCCAACTGACATTATAGTAGGTAGCCTCCTCAAATACATTATTGACGGTCGCCCGGGTATACCCTTTGGAATAAGGAACCGGTAAATAATTATTGTGGGGCCAGCTTGTATTGTTCAATTCATACGGGATGAAAATCATTTCTTCCATCAGCTGATCGATCGGCTTCCCAGTTACTTTTTGGCAGATCAGTCCCAGCAAGACCGTGTTGGTGTTGGAATATCCATACTGGGTTCCCGGCTCGAAGTTCAATGGATGCTGCAACGCTACCTTTACCAGAGAATCAGCGGAAAACTGGACGTCCCAATGTAGTCTGCAGCATGCGTCAAGCAAAGGCCAATCCCTGATGAAATCATAAATCCCGGCGCTCATATTCCCAAGCATCCGCACGGTGATCTTATCGGCCTCCGGAAATGCATATTGGGGCAGATAATATGCCAGCGTGGAATCGAGGCTGATCTTCCCCTCATCGACCAGTTTCAGGACTACCGTTCCGGTAAAGGTCTTGGTAACGCTTCCTATCCTGAAGTGATTGTCGACATCCATCGGTTCACCGGTCACCAGGTTGGATACTCCTCTGGCAACGATCCAGTTACCATCCGGAGTCCAGACTCCGACAATAACTCCCGGCACATTTTCCTCATGCATAGCCACATCAAGACTATCCTCCAGAGCCTGGCGTATTTCCCAACTCAGATGTTTTCTTTCTGTTCCATACTCCTTGGTACAGGAGAGAAGCAGAACACCGACCAAAGTCAGTGCCAATAAGCTTTCAATGATCTTTTTCATATTTTAGGATGCAGTTAGGTTTTCAACTTTATTAAAGGTAATAGCTATTTTGGTATCAATAGGATAAATAAAAGCCATCACGCATCACGATTTTCTCATTACTCTTCACTCATCACTCATCACTATACCACTACTTTTGCATTATGTCTACCAAGAAATACAACTGGGCCATCCTGGGCTGCGGCAAGATTGCCGCGAAGTTCAGTTCCGACCTGAAACTGCTGCCCAACGCGAGGCTGTATGCCGCGGCTTCGCGTGACCTGGGAAAAGCCAAGGAGTTCGCGGAAAAGTATGATTTTGAGAAGGCCTACGGAAGCTACGAAGAGATGGTTTCCGATCCGGACGTGGATGTCGTCTATGTTGCTACTCCCCATTCTTTCCATCATGATCATGCCATTCTCTGCCTGGAGCACGGCAAACCGGTACTCATGGAGAAGGTTTTTGCCCTGGATGCCGGACAGGCCCGGGAGATGATCGATACTGCCCGCCGGAACCGGGTGTTCCTGATGGAGGCCTTCTGGACCCGGTTCCAGCCTTCCTTCCTCAGGGTGCTGGAGATCCTGAAATCAGGTGAGTTGGGCCAGCCGGCCATGATGCGTTCGGAGTTCTGTTTCTACTCTCCGTACGACCCTGAAACCCGTTTGTTCAGCAAGGAACTTGGCGGCGGATCGCTGCTTGATATCGGGATCTATCCGGTATTCTGGGCTTTGCAGTTGTTCGGCAGGCCATCGGAAATCCAGGTTACGGCTGATATGGCGCCAACCGGCGTCGACCGGAGCATAGCAGTGACCTTTAACTATCAGGATCATAAAATCGCCCAGCTTGCCTCGAGCTTCAATGCCTGCAGCGACACCCAGACGGAGATCTGGTGCGAAAAGGGATTCATCCGGCAGCGTAAGATCGATCCTTCGACCGTGAAAATGGTGATATCGCGAAAAGATCTATCCGAAGAAGAGGAAATTTTCCATTTCGACCATGAGGGATTCGGCCTCTTCCTCGAAGCCAGACACGTGATGGAATGCTTGGATGCCGGACTGACCGAGAGTCCGGTGCTGCCCCACTCCTATACCCTGGAGCAGATGGAAGTGCTGGACGCCATAAGGCAGAAGGCAGAGGGCAGAAGGCAAAAATTAGTGACAGGAAGTAAGTAAAAAGGAATGTTTATGAAAAAGACTGTCTGTATCCTGGTTGTTTTTTGGGCCATGGGTTTGGCGACCCTGTCGCTGGCGCAGGGGAAGGCCACATCGGCCAATTACCCTACGAATCGAGCGCCGCTGGTGGCCAATCCCTATATCGAGCTCCCACTCGGAGCGATCAGGCCCGACGGGTGGCTGAAGGAGATGCTGATCCGACAAAAGAAAGGCGCTACCGGTCATTTCGATGAGTTTTTCCCGACCGTCCTGGGCAGTCGTAATGGCTGGCTGGGAGGGGACGGTGACCAGTGGGAGCGCGGCCCGTACTGGGTTGACGGTCTTTTGCCCCTGGCCTATATCCTGGATGACGATGAGCTGAAAGCAAAAGTGAAACCCTGGGTGGAATGGGCGATCAACAGTCAAAGGCCAGACGGATATTTCGGGCCCTCAAAGGATTATTATCCCGATGAACCCTTCATGCAGCGCGACAATGCCGCCGACTGGTGGCCCCGGATGCTGATGCTCAAAGTGTTGAAGCAGTATTATTCAGCCACCGGGGATCAGAGGGTGATTAAACTGATGACCAATTACTTCCGTTACCAGTTGAAGGAACTGCCCGGAAAGCCACTGGATCACTGGACATTCTGGCCCGGATACCGCGGAGGCGATAACCTGATGATCGTCTACTGGCTTTACAATATCACCGGTGACAAATTCCTGCTTGATCTGGCCGATCTGCTCCACAAACAGACTTTCGATTTCACCGGCCTGTTCCTCAACACCGATATCATTGCCACCCAGGGAAGTAATATGCATTGCGTAAACCTGGCACAGGGCATCAAGGAGCCGCTGGTCTACTATCAGCAGCATCCCGAGAAGAAATATCCGGAGGCCATCAAAAAAGGATTTGCAGACATCCGCCAGTATATGGGACAGCCCCAGGGAATGTACGGGGCCGATGAGAATATCAGGAATAACAATCCTGTTAATGGATCGGAACTCTGCTCCACGATGGAAATGATGTTTTCCCTCGAGAGTATTCTTCCCATTACCGGCGATGTGGCTTATGCCGATCATCTGGAAAAAGTGGCCTTTAACTCTTTACCCACGCAGATCACCGATGACCATATGACCCGGCAATATTTTCAACAGGCCAACCAGGTGATGTGCACGCGCCAGAGCCGGAATTTCAGTGTCGAGCATGAGGGCACGGACCTGTGTTTTGGTTTTATAACAGGTTATCCCTGCTGTACTTTCAACATGCACCAGGGCTGGCCGAAATTCACGCAAAACCTGTGGTATGCCACTCCTGACGGGGGACTTGCCGCCCTGGTATATGCCCCCAATCACGTAAAGGCATTCGTGGCAAACAGGGAAGAAGTCAGCATTGAGGAAAAGACCTTCTATCCTTTCGATGAAAAAATCGTCTTTACCATCTCGTCGAAAAAAGCTTCGGTGGATTTCCCCCCTGCATTTACGCATACCCGCCTGGTGTGAAGAAGCATCGGTAATCATCAACGGCAAGGAAACCAGCCGCTGCAAGGGTGATACAGTTATCGTGGTCCGCAGAAGCTGGGCCAATGGGGACCGGCTGGAACTGTTACTCCCGATGAAAATTGCGCTATCCCGCTGGTACGAGAAATCGGTTGCCGTCGAGCGCGGACCGCTTACCTATGCCCTGAAAATAGGTGAGAAATGGGAGAAGGTGATCAATAAGAAAGATTCACTCGAATATGGTTCCTGGTATTATGAAGTGCGTCCCACAACCCCCTGGAACTATGGTTTATTGTTAAACGTGCCGACTGATTCCTTGCAGAATAGGTTTACCGTCGTTAAAAAAGATCCCGCTGTCGGTTATCCGTGGAACCTGGAAAATGCGCCGGTTGAACTGAAAACCAAAGCCAAGAGGATAACCAACTGGAAATTATACAATGAGACAGCCGGTCCGCTGCCTTTCAGCATCCAATGGGTCATGGAAACGGAGCCGGAAATTGAGGAGGTTACGCTGGTACCGTATGGATGCACGACGCTGAGGATATCGGAGTTTCCGATGATACTCAGATAACGGGCTTGCGGAACTCCCCCTCTCCTGCGATAGCGTGGAGAGGGGGCCGGGGGGTGAGGCGGGCATGAGGGCTTACGGTCTCAGAATAGTCAGGATTTTAGTAAAATGGCCCGAACCGGATACTAACTTGTAAATATATTGTCCCGGACTTATGCAGGTAAGATCTTTTTCATAAGTATACACACCCCGGTCAAGTGTTTCCTCAACCAGCTTGGTTACTAGCTTTCCCGACATATCCATAAGATACAAGCATACCTTGTCTGGACGAGCCAATGAAAAGCTAAAAGTAGTCTTATCAATTACCGGATTTGGATAATTCTGATATAATTCACTTCCACGACCGTACCTGTTATCATTTTCAACAATTCCAGTCTGTGAATTGCTTCTTCCCCAGCTTGGCCAATAATCTCCCTGGACTGTTGAGATCTTGGTTAGATTGCTACCATCGGCGTTCATTGTATATAACTGAAAGGAACCTGACCGATCCGACTGAAATACAATTTTCGAACCGTCCGGCGACCAGCGGGCATCTTCATTAACACTATTATTAATTGTCAATTGGGCAGGATTGCTTCCATCCGTGCTTACCCTATAGACTTGCCGCTGTCCATAATCCAATGCCATCCTGGTAAATAGAATTTCTTTTCCATCGGGCGACCATCTTCCATCCAACTCATGCACATTGGTATTGAGTACCGAACGGATAGTACTTCCATCTTTATTCATCATGAAAATTCCATAGTTACCAGTTTGTTGTGAACTGAATAAGATGCTATTCCCATCTGGCGACCAATCAGGAAGCTCATCATTCCACGTATTGTCAGTCAGCCGCATCTGGTTGCTTCCATCGTTATTCATTGTATATATTTCATAATTCCCATCACGGGCAGTCATAAAAACGATCTTTGTTCCATCGGGCGACCAGGAAGGGTGCAGATCGAAGCCCGGAGAATCTGTGATCCTTTGTTCGTTGGATCCATCAATATTCATAACATAGATTTCATAGTCACCCGTGCGGTCAGATGAGAAGGCAATTTGTCTGGAATCCGGGGATAAAGCAGGACACACATTAGAGCCTGAATTATTTGTTAATCTTGTTTGGGCTGTTCCATCTGCATTCATAATGTACAGAACCTCCTTTTCTCCATGACGTTCGGTCTGGAATGCAATATAGCCGCCACCACGTCCATCCAGAGGAATCGCTTGGTTTTTAATGTTACCATTCGATTGGATATTACTGTAACCGAATATGAATAGCAACAAAAGTGACAGGATAATAGTTTTCATAGCTTCATGCGGTTATAACCACCATTATAGCGTTCGACTGTATCGTCGAAAACTTTATTGATTCTTTTTTTTGATTCTTTATGTCCTTGACTTTCCCAGTCTGGGCCATGATATTATTTTATTTTAATTTGCAGCCAACTCTCCAAAGCGATGAATATCTTCTCCCTTTCGTCTAATGGAATATCTTTAATATCAAATAAATGTCCCTTTCCTTTGGCCAGGTTGCTCCGTACCCTTCGGTTTCGAGCACAACCGGTTTTGAATAGTCGCGGTGAGACAGGAATACCCGCTGGGTAAACTTTGCTCCGCTGGGATTGTTATGATCTACCGGTTGCACGATGGCAATTTCATATCCCTCTTTGAATCCGGGAAGCGGATCGATTTTCTTGACATAAATACCTTTTAACGCTTTTAGTCTTGAATATAGGTCGGGGATTGGAAAATCGCTTTGCTGCGGAAACAGGCTCGAAGCCAAGATCTGTAGACAAAGGACGATCGTCGGTTTTTTCATAGCAATATCACATCTGAGGATCTCTATGTTTTCTTCTGGCCAACATGTATAATATAACAACAATGATGGAAGCGCTGATGCTGACAACTCCTCCACAGCCTCTTCCACCGGAAGCATCGATCAGGCAAACAGCCAGGATTCCTAAAACTATAGGGGGGACAAGTCCTGTCAGGAATGCACTCCAATAGCTATACCCTTTTCTTATAGCTATGGTTCCTGCCCAGCAACCCAAAAGGGCCATGACACCCAAACCGCCAATATGAGCAAAAACATAATGTATCCAAAGATCGCGGAAGGCTAAGTATCCAACCAAACCAAAAACGATAGATCCAATAGCAAGGATAAACATTCCAGAAGCTCTATTTACTCTATTCATAAGGCAAAGAATATCAGCTAATTGCTGAAAAGATACTGAAGTTTGATAAAATACTGGTGGGTAACCGGCCTGAACGGATAATCTTCCTCTTCATAGTTCTGGAATTCCTGGGTCATACCCGCGCAGAACATGGTGAATGCATTGAATTTATAGCTGATCAGCGGATAAACGTTGAATGAATTGCTGAACGAATTGTACTCTGCGATGGCTCTCAGGAACAGTTTTTTCGTAAACTGATAGGAGGTGGTGTTTCTCAGGATATATCCATCATAGAACAGCGTTCCGTCGTCAAGATCATTCAACCGCGCAAATGACAAGCTGAAACTGGTCTTTAAGCGGGAAGTCGGATCAACGGTGAGTGTTGCGTTCAGATTATACCCTTTGCCCATTTCAGGATTCTGCGAGCGGTAAATGAACCTGCCGATCTGGCCTCCGATAATGGCCGACAGGCCGCGGACGGGATTGCTCTGAACATTCAGAACCGCCCGCCGGATATCCTTAAACAGGACGTCCCTGAACCTCTCCGTATTAACGATCATGTAACTGGTCATTAACCGTGTCTGGCCGATCAGGTTCATCTGGAATCCCGGTTGTATCACAAATTCCTTGAACAAACCGCTGTAATTGAACCGCAGGAGGAATGGAACATAAACCGTTGCGTTCTGGATGAACTTACCATTCGGATTGAACGTGTACGCATGTTGCATCATAGAGGACCGGGTACCCACCGAAGGATACATCCCGTTATAGGTCTGGTAGGTTGGAGAGAAATTCTCCTGTTGCAGGAAAAAGGAATAATTCCGGGATTCACGCATCAGGGTAAGCTTCATGCCCCGGCCGAAGTACTGTTCGCCGTTGAAAGCCGCATTGCATCCGGTTGAGCCGAATTCCCTCTGTGAGTTGAACAAGGTGGAATCGTTCAATTCCGCCGTATGGGTCAGATAGAGTTCTCCCTTCCAGTACCAGTTCTTCCAGAACTTGAAATTCCAGTCCACCCCGGTAAGATAATTATGGGCTAGCGAGAAGTTCCTCGACAGCCAGAGTCCCCCGACGTAATTCTCATTCCCGATATCATAGCGGAGCCTGCCTACTCCGGCAAACGAATTCAGTTGGGTCTCGACAGTATTGCTCTGTTCCTCCCCGGGGACAATGATTCCCATATTCCGGTCCAGCGCCGCGAGGGCGATATAGGAAAGTTTACCGGTTTTACCCGTAACCTTGCTGGCCACCAGTGGATTATTGATCGTACGCGAATAGTACATTTCCGTTTGCAGCAGATCGGAACCGGTCATGAAGAAGGGCCTTTTTTCCTGATAATAGAGGGCAAAGGTTGTATTCACACTGATCTGCCCGGCGTCCGACTCGATCTGGCTGAAATCGGGATTGATGACCGCATCCAAAGCAAATCCGGGCCCCGGCGCGTAATGAATGCCGCCTCCGATCCGGGCTTTTATCGGGTTATTGGTCATGCCGGATTCCGGATCCTGGGGATCCGTCCTTTCGCCGGTCTGCTGAGCCATCAGGTACGGAAGGAGATCAAGTGAGTGGCCCGGTTTAATATCGGTCAATCCGGTCAGCAGCCCGCCCTGTGAAAGTATGCTGGGATTGTTGCGGTCATAAGAGGTCCAGGATGTCTGATAGCGGCTGTCGCGCGGATTGGTACGGATCAGGGCGATGGTCCAGGTCTGTTCGGCAGCGGGGGTAAACGTAAGGACCTTGAAGGGAATGGCCATTTCGGCTGTCCAGCCCTCCTCACTTCGGGCAGCGGCCGATTGCCAGACCAAATCATACGTTACATCCTCGTTTCCACTGCTCATCAGCAGGTCTCCCTGTATCCCGTGAGGATTGACTGCAAACTCATATCCTCGTTGATAATTATTATACGTATCAATTACGGCAAGCACAAAGTCATCGCTGAAAATCTTGTCGCGGTCCGACAAATGAGACCGGATGTTTCCAGGGGTGCTGTCATAGCAACGAAATCCCAGATAAAGCTTTTCATTATCATACAGGGCATATACGGTGGTCCGCTGACGTGCCGGTGAATTTTCACCCGGATTGATCTCGTAATTCAGCTCAACAGGTACTGCCTGTTGCCAGGCCGGATCGTCGAGTTTGCCCGACAGGTTGACCGGTCTGTCTGTTTTAACGGCCTGGAAGGAGGGTTTCGCCGGAGTGACCTGGCCTGTCAGCAGACCATTGGAAAGGAAAAAACAGAGGGATGCAAGAATAAAGATTTTTCGGGTTGTCATACGGTGCTGTCAGAGTTTTAGGATCATAATGCTATATGAGTCAAGAATGTGGAATTTCTTACAGCGAACGATATTTATTTGAGTCGGGCTTACGGGCTTACGGGCCTACGGAACTCCCCTCTCCCGCGACCAACGGGAGCGCGGGAGAGGGGTTGGGGGTGAGGTGGGTTACTTTTTTACTTATCTTTTCCGATCGAAACGAGCTGCCATGAAGAAGATATTCTATGTTCTGTTTACTGCATGTGCAATTTGTCTTATTCCTTCCTGCAATAAGGAAGACATCACCGGGAAGAAGCTGCTGGTGATCTGCGAAGAGCTTCCGCCCTATAACTATGCCGAAAACGGGGAGTTAAAAGGTATCACGGTGGATATTGTGGCCGGTATCATGGAGCGGCTGAACCTCAGGAAACTTCCGATCGAGCTGACGACCGACTGGGATGCGGCCCTGAACCTGATGGATACTTCTGACAACGTGGCTCTCTTCACCACCGGCCTGACAAGCGCCCGCAAAGACAAATTCCGGTGGGTGGGACCGGTGACGATGTTTGCCGATGGATTTGTGGGACTCAAATCATCTGACTATGCCATCTCGGCCATCAGCGATGCCAAAGAGCTCGCATCGGTCGGGGTGGTCACGGGATATGCAACCACCGAGATCCTGGAAGATGCAAATTTCGGCAACCTGGTTTATTACGGAAACCTGAATGAAGCCATGGCAGCCCTTTACGGAGGAAGGCTGGATGCCGTGTTCAATGCCACCCATTCCATCCGTATAATTGCTGCCAAGGACGGTTTTGATGTCAGCCAGCTTGCAGAAAAGTTCATTTATAAAACCACCCAGGGGTATATCGCTTTCTCCCGGGGAGTGTCGCCAACCCTGGTAGCCAACTGGCAGGAAAAGCTCGATGAACTGAAAAACGAAGGATACATTCAGGCCGTTTATGACAAATACCTTCCCGGGATTCAGGCTCCTGGATTACTGACGGTTTATTCGTATGAAAACCCGACGCTCAACTACCGTGAGAGAAATGGATCGATCGCCGGGAGTTCATACGAAATGGTAGCGGCCATGATGGCAGTGGCAGGGATGGCCTATCCGATCACATTTACCACTTTTGCCGATGCGATCGACCAGGTAAAGCTTGCATCGAACTCCATGAATTTCAGCACACTGCGGTCTGCCGAGCGTGAAAACCTGTTCCGGTGGATCGGTCCCATCTGCAAGAAAAACTATTGCTTCTATATTCCGGCCAACAGCACGGTATCGATCCATGATCTCGACGATGCCAGACAGCTCTCTTCCGTGGGTGTTACCGAGGGATGGGCCGCAGTGACGGAACTGGAGAATCTGGGCTTCACCAATCTTCAAACCTGGCCCACACCAGACCAGGTATTCCGGAAAATGATGGACGGCTCCATCGATGCCGCCGTACTGAACGATATTTCCATCCGGTACCTTGCGGAAGAGACCGGTTATGCATTCGAGGATGTAACCAATGCCCTGTTCCTGTCACGGGGCGACAGTTACATGGCCTTTTCCCCGGATACCCGTGAGGAGTATTTCCAGGAATGGCAGGAAGCCTATAACACCATCCTGAATAACGGTCAGCTCGGGGAGATCTGGCATAAGTGGTATCCGGATATAGACTGGTAGGAAGAGGGGCATACGGGCATACGGGCAATCGGGTTTGAGTGTATGTGTGGGTGTGGGTGTGGGCTTTATGGCTAGCACCCTCCCTTGGCTAAGGGAGGGGGTTGGGGGTGGGTACTTTCGCTTATAACTTTTTTACTATTTTAGACAATCAAATCAAACTCATCATGAAAAAGCTAATCTCCTGTCTGTTAGTGATCTGCTCTGTTTTCGTATTGAATTCGTGCAACAAGGAAGACATTACCGGCAAGGATCTGAGGATCATCTGCGAAAACCTCAGGCCTTACAGTTATATAGAAGGTGACCAGCTCAAAGGAATTTCGGCAGAGATTGTCGGAAGCATTATGTACCAGATGGAACTAAAAGAAATGACGGTCGAGATCGCAGATGACTGGGATCTTGCCTATTCATTGCTGAAGACTTCGGATAATGTGGCACTGTTCACAACCGACCTAACGGCTGCCCGGAAGGATAAGTTTCAATGGGTGGGACCGATTACAGTCTATGCCATTGGTTTTATGGGGCTTAAGTCTTCATCTTTTGATATCAGCTCATTCAATGAAGCCAAGGATCTGCCGTCGGTGGGCGTGGTTACGGGATATTCATCAACTGAGACCCTGGAAAAGAAGGACTTTGGGAACCTGGAGTATTTCAGCACGCTAAGTGATGCCATTGCGGCCCTCTATGCGGGGACCGTCAGTACAGTATGTGATATCATTCATTCAATCAAATCGACAGCAATTGCCGATGGCAGGGATGCAACTCAGCTGATTGAGGTTTTCAATTTCTCAACCACTCAGGGATTTATTGCATTTTCTGAGGGTGTTTCTCCCAAACTGGTAGCATCGTGGCAGGAGAAACTTGATGAGCTCAAGGAAGACGGTACCGTTCAGGATATTTACGATGAATATCTGCCGGGCGAGACAGCCCCGGGACTGGTAACCATTTACACGGAAGAAAATCCGCCACAGAATTACCGGAAGGACGACGGATCGATCACCGGCAGTTCGGTCGAGATCGTTGAAGCGCTGATGGATGTGATTGAAAGAGAGGAACCCGTTAACATGACTACCTGGAACGATGCTTATGAGCAGGCCTTGCTGGCACCGAATTCGATGGTTTTCAGTACGGTACGGACCGCTGAACGGGACACCCTTTTTGAGTGGATCGGACCGGTCTGCAAGAGAAACTACTGCTTTTATGTCAGGTCAAACGGAACGGTCAGTATCAGTTCCATCGAAGAGGCCAAGGGACTTTCGTCGATCGGTGTGCCGGACGGCTGGGCCGCTGTGGATGAACTCGAGGAGTTGGGCTTTACGAATATTACTACTTACGGTACCCCTGAGAAGGTTTTCCAGAAACTGATGGATGGCAAAGTTGATGCCGCCGTTCTTAACGATATAGCCATAAAATACCTGGCTGTAGAGACCGGGTATGCTCCGGAGGATGTTACCTTTAAGTTGCTGCTATCATCAGGTCAAAGCTATCTGGCATTCTCAAAGGATACGAAAACAGAATACATCCAGGAATGGCAGCAGGCCCTGACGACCATAATGAATAACGGGAATTTTGCCGGGATCTGGGAAAAATGGTATCCGGATATAGACTGGTAGGATCTACCTGCGAATGATGGAATCGGCCCTGGCGCGGACCGACTCGGGTATTGTCCAGTTTCCTTTCACCTTACCCAGGATGGTTTCGTTGATATAGATCATTTCCGGCACGACATCGGCGATCTCGATGTGGGTTACCGGTTTGCCGTTGAGGACTTCACAGGCCATTTCTCCGGTCATCCTTCCGACATCCTTATAGTTGGCACCGACGCCGAAAGCAACATTTCCGATCACCGTGTACGGGCTGTTGTTGAAAACCGGGATTCCAGCCTTTAAGCCCGCGTTGATATACATATCGATAGCCGTTTCCACCACGTTGTCACCGCCGATCCAAAGGGCTTCCACTCCACGCGTAGTCAGGGCTATGGCTGCTTCGTAAACCTGGGAGGCCGTTTCTATTCCGGTCTCCAGTAATTCAATGCCCAGCTCGTCGCAGATGACCCGCGCTTTCCTGATGCAAGCCTCCGAGCAGGTCTCTCCGATACACCAGACCACCCCCACTTTTTTCAGGTCCGGCTTCATCTCACGGGCAAGCCGGAAGGCTTTTTCAACCGGCTGGAAAGTCCCGATACCGGCCAGCCACGGCGGATGCTGGTCCTTACCCGGTCCGGTTATTCCCACACCGGCGGCAATGGGATCAGTAACGCAACAGAACAAGTGTTTAATTGCGCCGTTCTTGTTGGCATTGGCCATCACCTGCAAACCGGGAGTGCTTATGGATATCACGAGGTCGAACTTCTTACTGACGATCTCAAGGGCGGTGGTGTTTCCGATCGGCATATCGCCCTGCGGGCAATAGCGGGTGATCTCCAGTTGATTTTTCGGGAAGAGGGTCTGGTTCTCCAGTCCGCTGATCACTCCTGCTTCCGCCTCCTCCAGTATCAGGTTGGAATTGAATTTAAAAATGGCTACACGTTTGATATCGTCCTCGACCCACTTCCCTTTCCGGTTGGGAAGGTCGGTAACAAGGAGGATGGAAGCAACTGTCAGAAGGAACAGAAGAGGTTTCAGAACTTGTTTCATCGTTTAAATGTAATTAGCTGAAACGAGTTCGGCAACGGTATTATCGATCTGGTCCTTTCTTCTCAACTCATCGAACAGGGAAAGCAAGTCGCTCACTTTCAGCCTTTTCTTTTCATCCTCGCCGAAATCATAGGCAATCCTTCCCCGGTGCATCATGATAATGCGGTTACCCAGATTTACTGCCTGCTGCATGGAATGGGTGACCATCAGGGTGGTCAGATTATCGCGCCTGACCACCTCCTCCGTGAGCTCGATCACTTTGGCGGCCGTTTTCGGGTCGAGAGCAGCCGTATGCTCATCCAGCAGCAGGAGTTTGGGTTTCAGCCAGGTAGCCATCAGCAGGGTCAGTGCCTGGCGCTGGCCTCCCGACAGTTTGCCGATGGGATTGCCAAGCCGTTCTTCCAGTGACATCTGAAGGGGAGTCACGCAGAGCTTGAATTCATCCACCAGGCTTTTCGGCAGCCCCCAGGCCAGGTCGTGCGATTTGCCCCTTCGGGTTGCGAGGGCAAGGTTCTCCTGGATGGACATATTCGGTGCGGTGCCGCTGAACGGATTCTGAAAAACCCTTCCGATAAAGGCAGCCCGCCTGTGTTCGGGCCAGCGGGTTATATTCTTCCCGTCGAGGATGATCTGTCCTGAATCCACCGGGAACGATCCGGCCACCGCATTCAGCAGGGTCGACTTGCCGGATCCGTTGGTTCCGAGCACGCAGACAAATCCCCCTTCCTTCAGGTGCAGGCTGACCTCCTGGAGGGCAAGAACCTCATTGACGGTTCCCGGGTTGAATACTTTTGATATATTATTGACTTGCAGCATGTTATTATTTTGTCGTTAGCCTGATTTTTTTCGTGTTCTTCATGAATCCCGGCAGGATGAGGGCCAGCAGCACAAAAAGTGCGGTGATGAGTTTCAGGTCGTTGGGGTTCATTCCCCAACGGAGCGCGATGGCTACCAGGAGACGGAACAGCACGGAACCGATCACCGCCCCTGTAATGATCAGGCCCAGACTTTTTTCCGCTATCAGGGCTTCCCCGATGATTACGCTGGCGAGGCCCCAGACCATCATCCCAATTCCCATCTGCACATCGGCAAATCCCTGGTACTGGGCCAGCAGCGAGCCTGCCACAGCGATGAATCCGTTGGAAATGGCAACACCGGCGATGATCATCACTTTAGTATTGACACCCAGGGCCCGGATCATCTGGGCATTGTCGCCCGTTGCCCGCATGGCCGTACCCAGGCGGGTGCGAAAAAACCACCAGAGGAGCAGGCTTACCAGGATGGCCAGGATCAGACAGAACAAGAGGATCCAGAGATCCTTGGCCGGGACTTCCCAGCCGAAAACCATTGACATTTTCCCTTCACCGGAGAATTGGACGGCCAGCTTTTCCACCCAGGTGAACAGGGTAGTTTCCGATAACAGCGGAAGATTGCTGCGGCCCATCACGTGCAGGTTAACAGAATAAAGGGCGGTCATGACGAGTATCCCTGACAACAGCGGATTGATCTTGAACCGGGTGTGAAGGATACCGGTAAGCATGCCTGCCGCCGCACCGCCGAAAAAGGATACGATGGTAGCCAGAAGGGGGTTGACTCCGGCAATGATGAGCGCCGCAGATATTGCCGCGCCGAAAGTAAAGGAACCCTCGGCGGTAATATCAGGAAAATCAAAAATCCTGAAACTGATGAAGATGCCAAGCGCCAGCATGGCCAGTATCAGTCCGATGGTAATGGATCCGAGAAGTAGTGTCATAGTTCTGTGATGCTAATCATTTAACCGATCCGGCCGATCCAGCAAATCCCGTTCTTAAAGCGGCTGTCGCCCAGGCCGTTAATCTCGCGTGTATCATTGAGCAGGTGCAGAATATCGATAACCTCCGAGTCCCCGAACAGGGAGCGGATAATCTCATGGTAGTCAGGCTCGCTCTTTTTGAGCGGCTGGTAGGGAAATATTGCTGCATGCAGATGTCCGGCAACGGTAGACCCGCTTTGCGTGGAACGCACATAGGCAGATGCAGCCGTACTGCCGATCTTTTCGAAATATCCGAAGGAAACCGTCAGCATTTTGGAATAAGCCGGTTCCGTGGTAAAGAACAGGTTATCCCGTAATCCGGGCAATTCCAGCAGCGACGGATCTGTAACCGGCGACTTGCGGAGTCGCATCCCGATCAGTCCGTCGCTCTCAGCGGTCATCAGCAGAGCCAGTTTTGTGTACCCGGTGAGACTGAATAGGGCTTCGATCAGTTTATGCAAAGGGATGGAAGTGGTGCCGGCAGCGGGCTCAAAGATCACCCTGTCGGTAAACTCCCCGGAAGCCCTGATCGCAAACAGGGCGTTGATCGAAGGGACATACTGGCCGCTTGCAATGGCATAATCGGGAATAGAGCTCTGGTCGGCCGGCATGTAAGTTACCGCATCGCCGAGGGCAAGAAACTCGCCGTAGCGCGATTTGCAATCTTCAAAGCCGGTACCGATGGCACCCAGCCCGAGGGCAAAACAATTGCCGTCAGCCTTGATCACGAGGTTATCCTTATCGGAATAAACCTTTTTACTGCTGATCTCTGGATCGCCATGGACCGTAAAATTCATCTTTCCTGATCCGGTACTCTCGCGGGCAAACTGAAAACCCTCCTGAACGGTTCCCGGGATTATAGGGGTATCGGGCGCTTTGGCCTTTTCAGGCTTTTTCGACATCATTTCGGTCATGCCCACCATCCCGAGCACCTCCCTGACCGGATCCGATAGAGCGGCCAGGGTGAGGGAGCCGCCGAGGCGGTCGAGGTTTTTGTATTGCATAACCAATACCCGGATGCCTGCCGAACTCAGGTAAACAACGTTGGTAAGATCAAGGGACACATCGTAGATCCCCTCCCGGGTGAGCGCATTGACGGTATCACCCAGGTGACCGGCCCAGTTGGCATCAAGCCGGCCGCTGATGGTAAGGAGGGTGGTTTTGCCGCTGACGGATTTTTGAATATCGAGTGCGCCTTCCATATTTTAATTGATCAGTTTTATTTTTTCAGATAAACCTTCTGGAATAACAATCTTGTATTTCGCTGCTATAGTGGTATTTATCTCGAACACGGTCTTTGTCACCAGTTGGAACGGGATCTCACCGGCGGGTGTTCCGCCGAGTATCTTTTTGACCATTACACCGGCATCATAGCCGGCCTGGTGGTAGTCGCGGGCAACCACGGCCATGACACCCTGCCCTATCAGCTTGGTCACGAACCCGTACATGGGAAGCCGGGCGTTGTCAGCCGCTTTAATAATGGCGGAAATGCAGCTGGCTGTCAGGTTATCCGATATCTGGCAGAAAGCCCCGATCCTTTTGGAAGTAAGGGAAACGGCCGCATCCGTAACTTCGGTTGCCGAACTGGCAGCTGCGCAGACCAGCTCTATCCCTTTTTTTTTGGCTGCTTTCTCCAATCCTTCCTTATAGGCCACCGAGTTGATCTCGGCCGGGGAGAATACGGTTCCGATACGCCTGATGCCGGGCTGAAGGGTGAGAATCAGGTCCACCATCCCTTCGAAATCGCTCATGGTTGATATTCCGGTAATGCCGGCGACATGGTCCTCGAAGGAGGAACCCAGTCCGGCAATTATGGGATCACCCACATTTGTGAAAACAATGGGGCATTTGGATCCTTTTCGCGCCAGAGCCTGGATGGTGGGAGTGGAGTTGGCTATGATCATGTCCCATTCCTGGGATGTGACGGTTCCGGTTATGCTGTTCAGGGCCGACATATCGCCCTGGGCATTGTACACGTTGAGGGTGAAATCTTTCCCTTCGGTCCAGCCGATCTCCGCCAGGTAATCACGGGTACCCTTCTCGCAGTCCTCCGAATTGGGGCTGTCGACGAAATGGATCAGGCTCATTTTAAATACTTTATGAGCGGATGATTTACTGTTCTTATCACGGCTACCCGTCCGGTTGTTGAGATCCGACAGCAGGAGGATGGCGGCAACCACGAGCAGCGCGACAATACCTTTGAGCACTCCGGATACTGACTTCATCAGGTTTTAGCTTTAAACTTAATGACCATCACAGTGATATCATCGGATTGAGGAGCGGTGCCCACATGGCCGGCTACGTCTTCCAGGATTTTTACGACCACATCCCGGGGATGTGATCCGCATCCCTGTTCGAGAATCTGTTTCAGGCGATCGTCACCGTACAGTACCTGCTGCATATTCTCTGCTTCGGTAACGCCATCGGTATAGCCAACCAGAAAATCGCCGGGATTCATTTGAAGAGCGCCCGAATGATACTTCCTTTCTTCGAGGAAGCCGAGTGCCATGTCGTTGGTGGATTCAAGACGGCTGACGCTTCCTCCGCATCTCATGACCAGCGGGGGATTGTGACCGGCATTTACATATTCCACCTCTCCGTTTTCAAGGTTCAGTATCCCGATGAAGAAGGTGACGAACATCTGGGATTCGTTTTCCTTCGACAAGGAATTGTTGAGTAAAAAGACCAGCTCGCTAAGCGGGATATCCTTGGTTGCAACGGAACGCAACAGTGTGCGGGTCACCACCATGAACAGTGCGGCGGGGACTCCTTTACCCGAGACATCACCGACGGCGAAGCAAAGTTTATTCTGATCGATGAAAAAGAAATCGTACAAGTCGCCGCCCACTTCCCTGGCGGGCTTCAGCATGGCGTGAAGATCGACTTCGGGCCGATCCGGGAAGGGCGGGAAGATTTTCGGGATCATCCCCATCTGTATCTGGTTGGCGATCCGCATTTCGCTCTCGATCTTTTCTTTCGCAGCCGTTGTGAGCCGCAGGTTTTCGACATAAACGGCCAGTTGTTTCTGGAGGTAATCGAAAGCGTGATGAAGTTCGCCCATCTCGTCCGCCGTGCGGATCTCGGGAAGCTGCACATCGAATTTTCCGCCGGCAATTTCATGGGCTGAGGAGGCAAACCGTTTCAGGGGAACGGTAACCTTCTTGGTGACATTAAGAATAATGATCCAGAGCAGCAGGAATCCGCCGACCGCCAGGATCAGCAGCCACATGATCATCTTCTGCAATCCCGCGAACAGTTCTTTCTGCGGAAAAACAATTCCTATTGACCATTGATTTGATGGTATCGGCAGATAATAGAGCCAGGCATTCGAGAACATTTCACTGGGCATCCGTGTAAGCTCCGATTTACCGGCAATCATGTTCCGGCCGATGGTCCGCAGAGACGGCTCATTGCGTTCCCTGGCAATCGAGAAGATGCTCTCGTGCATGATCAGTGCGCTGTCGGGATGAGAGATCAACGTGCCATTGGGGCTGATCAGGAAGGCAAAACCGCTTTCATATATCTGAATGGATTCAACGATCTCCGTCAGCCAGGTGAGGGCAACATCGGCAGTTACCACACCGGCAACACGGTGCTCGTCGTTGACTGTTATATAAAACGGGACCGAGTAGGTACTCATCAGGATATTCCCGCCTCCTTCATCAAAATAGGGCTCGCTCCAGTAAGGACGGTTCAGGGTGGTGGGTATCTGGAACCAGTCGAGATAGAAATACTTGTAGTCCTGGTTCCCGAGCCAGGAGAGGGCAACCGAATCCCCCTGGTGCCAGGCATAGGGGGCAAAATAGAGTTCCCGTGGATCTTTACCATAAGGTCCAAAAGCAATAGCGCTTCCGTAAACATCCGGAAAACGGGATATTGACGACTTCAGCATGAGGGTGAGTGACTCAGGATCCGGATCAAAAGTTTCGACATAAATGGCCAGGCTCTGTGCGACCTTTTCAACCGGCTGGAGGACTTGTTCTATCTTGTTTACCGCTCCCTTGGCGATGCTGGCGGCATTATTGCCGGCTGACTGGGTGACCACGCGGTTGGAAAAAACGTAATAGACCAGGAGCATGATCAGGAACAATGCCGATACGAGGGGTAGGATATAGAGAGTAAGCCTGACGGCGAACGATCGTTTCATCTGAATTACTTTTTAGGATTCATATAAAACGACTGAAAATCAGGTTTAAGCCCAGTATCCTGGCCCGCGATAACCAGGCTTTCGCAGGCTTTCCGGTAATCTTCCTCCCACAGCTCACCCTTTTTCACCGGTTTGCTGCCAGTCTGGAAGAGCTCTTCCATCTTGTCGAGCATCCAGGATTGGTGTGCCATATTGGAAGGGACGTGAGCCCTTTTCATTTCCTTACTGACCAAGTCCAGGGTATATTTCTTATCGGCAAAAGCCGTCTCCCATCCGCGAAGTGTAGCTTCGGTGAAGTGCCGGAGTGCATCCGGATTCTTTTTATAGGTATCGGTCAGTGCGTAAAGGCCATCTTCCGGAACATTAAAGCCATGTTCGGAACAGGGGATCATGTTCAGCTCATCTTCATTCACCCCGCAATTGATGATCACGTCGTATTCATTATAGAGCATGACGACCATGGCGTCGATTCCTCCCTGGAGGAACAGGTTAACGGTTGATACGATAGGGACCCAGGTAACCTCGCAGCCGGCGGAATGCAGGAGGGCTACCGGCACCTCTCTGAATCCGGCTTCCCAGGCGCCGATTCTTTTGCCGTTCAGGTCGGCCGGTTTTGTAAGGCCGCTGGCGGTCTTTGTCACAAACAGCAGTGCCGAATTCTGGGAGAGCTGGCCGATATTGACCATATCGGTCCCTTTGGCGCGGGCTTCGATGGCGGTTACCAGGAACAGTGAGATCACGTCGCACTCTCCCTTCCGGAGGCTTTCCACTACATTTTCCGTTGCCGAAGGATGGCGGATGGTCACGTTGAGCCCGGTTTCCTTATAATAGCCTTTATCGATGGCTACATAGTAACCGGCAAACTGTGCCTGGGGCATCCAGTGGGGAGTGAAAGTGAGGGATGTTTGCTGGGCCAGGCTGAAAGGCGAAGATAACAGACAGAATATCAGAATAATTAATGACGATAAGCGTTTCAGGGCTCCCATAGAAAGAGGTTGAGGGTTAAAAATAGTAAAAAAACTGATACGAGCTTGTGGAACTCCCCCTCTCCCGCGATAGCGTGGAGAGGGGGTCGGGGGGTGAGGCGGGCTTACGGGCATACGGGCTTACGGATCAGAAAGGGTATAGCATCAAGGCGGTTGAGATGAGGCTGGAACTGAAGAACTGACCTGGATTCAATAGCTGTTAAGTTTCAGAATTGAGATTTCGGAAACCCTATAGCTGATTCCGGATATCTGTAATAAGTGTCTTCAGTTCAGGCAATTGCTCTATTATCGCATTCCAGACCATCCACATTTTTATTCCGAAATATTCGTGAGCAATATAGTTACGGAAAGATCTTGGTTTGTGCCAGGTATATGGATATTTCTCAAGGATCTCAAGGGACAGATTAGCCACTGCTTCCCCAATAATTATAAATTGATATAAGACAGCACTTTGAATTCTCTCGTCAACCAAAAATTCTTCCCTGGTGATATTTGTAGTGAACATCTGGATTGCATCTATCGCATCGGCAATATGTTCCAATCGATCCGAATCAGTGGGGACTTTATTTCTCATATACCAAAATTCTGTCGTTATTAACACTTTCCACAGCAAACGGCTTTACTGCTCCCTCTATTACTATGTCAATCTTATGGCCAATAGCTTTTTCTCCCTGATATTGGATTTCGGCTAAATCAAATAAGCTGAAATTGCTTGTTTCATCCACAAGAATCATCACATCGATATCGCTTTTCCAGTCAGCCTCGTTTCTGGCAACACTGCCAAAGATCCAACCTTTCCGGATCCGGGGATCCGTTTTGAATACTTCGATCAGTTGAGGCTTAATTACGTCAAGGATCGGGGCTTTAAGGGTTAGATATGCGACTTTCTCTTCAGCCAGCTTGATAGCTTCCAGCGCAAAATCTTCATCTTTCATTTCGTAAACGATCCGGTCCGACAACCAGGATTTGAGCAGAAGGTCCTTATCGGCATCAAAATATTCCGCCAGTTTATACACCTGCTCACGGTTAGCCTGGCGAATTCCGCGCTCGATTTTAGACAGGATCGCCTGATCGATATCCAAAAATGCAGCAACAGTCCTTAATGGGACTTGCTTGTCATTCCTGAGCTTTCGTATTTCTGCTCCAAAGCTTAACATGGTTTTTGACAATAACTATTTTGACATATTTTGTCAAATATAATACAAATTACAGGATTATCAAAAAAACGGGCTTGCGGGCATACGGACTTGCGGGCATGAGGTGAATCACACCCACACCTCACACAGACACCCACACCCATCTCGGGTGAGAGGTGAATCACGAAAGCCGATACGTTATTTCGCTTTCCTCCAGAATATCATGATATTGCGCGAATGCATCGGAATTGCCGTTCCATAGAAATAGGGATTGCATTTGCTCAGATAGGGGAACTTGTCCAATGAGAGTTCCTGGTTGGCTTGCTCCATGGTTTTCCCTTCCCCTTTCAATCGTTTAACCTCGTTATTGAGTTTATTAAGATAGTTGAACTGTTCCCTTACTTCATCGATTGTCATTACATCGCCGTGGGTCCCGATAAAGTACTTTACATCTGGACCCTCTGAAAGGTAAGGCTGGAAGAGCTTCTCCCATGACTCCAGGTTTGTTGCGGGATTCAGCCACGGGAGACGGTTCTTGTTGAAAACATCTCCGATGATCAGCGCTTTCTCTTCAGGTATATAAATGATAATATCAGATTCTGAATAACCGGGTGTATTATGATACATTTTAAAGGTTTTGTCACCCATGTTAAGAGTATACTGGTCGTCGATCAGGGTATCCGGGATGATGGCTTTCATGGCGCCTTTCCCCAGATCACTGATGAAATTCCGGGTACTTTCAATGGCTTCATCAATCTCCTTTGGATCTCCGGGATAAGTTGACCGGAGACTTTCCGACTTGCTGATCATGTCCTCAAAATACTTGCCGGCCTGTGGATTGTTCATTTGCTTATAAAAATCCGGCATTTCGGTTTTCAATTTCGAATGCCCGATGATGGGGACGTCTTTAAAAACCTCATCCCCTCCGGTATGATCATACCAGCCATGCGTATTGACCAGACATGCCACCTTGCCACCAAAATCCTTTTTGATCATCTCACGAACCCTCTGTGCAACATCAGGATATTGCAGGGCGTCAAATACCACGGTTCCCTCCGTGGTTTTCACAGCAATCATATTGGGGTAGGCTGCTGTTTCCCCGGTTTTGTAAAGGATGATGTCCTTCGATATTTTCACTTTAGTGACCGGGATATGACTACGATCCTGAGCGCTTAACCGGCAAAACGTTGCCAGGGATAAGGCAATGCACAAACAAATAGCTAGCTTTTTCATTATCTTACAGTTATTATTTGCCGGTAAAGATGATGCGGTTTGATGGAGGGAGGGTCTTGAAGTATAAATCCGAACTCCCAGAAAAACTGTATTTACGTTAAAAAATGTTAATTCAATCCCTGCTGGTTGGCAATGTACTCGGTAGGGGTCATTCCGGCCATTTTTTTAAATGTAGTATTAAAAGTGGATTTAGAATTGAATCCAACACTGTATGCAATTCCGATGATCGTGGATTCGTCCTTTGACCCCATCATCAACCTGGTGGCTTCATCAATGCGGTACTTATTGATCATGCCGTTATAATTGCTTTTATACTGCTGATTAATTATCTGTGACAGATGATTTTTAGGGATCCTTAATTTCTTTCCCAATTTCTCCATGGTCATCAAAGGATCAAGATAAATTTTCTCCTCATTTAAGGCATAGGTCAGCTTATCGACATAAACCGGTATCAGGTTGGGATTCAGCGAAGATGACCCGTATCTTCTCCCCTCACTGAAGAAATTCGGATTTGATAACCCGAGCAAGATCAGTGAATTGACTATCAGGAATAAAAAAACAAAAAAGATGCCGGTGAGAATTACGCAAAATGGTATTAATGAGAAAATATTGCAGATTATGAAGATCAATAACTGGATTGCAATAACAACAACAAATATCCGTACCAGGAATGTAATCCATTTCGATTCGCCTTCCAGTGATGACAACCGGGTACCGATCAGGTTTATGTTCCTGGTTTTTAACCTTTTGTAAATTAATGCCAGATAAAAGACATTCTGCAGAAACATTACTCCCAGGAGGGCCACTCCAAAATAGGTGAAAGCAAAAACCTTTTGGGGATCATTGATCAAATACCCCAATAATACAAGAAAGACGATTGTAAACGGGAGCCCGTGAAGCCAGTCCTTTTTTGTCAGGGAAGATTTTCCTGAAATAATGGAAAGAATGTAAAAGTACAATAGAGGTGCCGCCAGGAAGATAAACAGGTTTGCCAAATGCCCCAGCTTGATCAGAAATCCGGCCTTGATAAACAGAAAAAGATAGCCTGATAAAAAGATCGTAAAGGATAGGAACAGCGTGGTAAGCAGCGTGCGGCTGAACCGTGATCCCTTCTGCCGGAGCAGATGGATCACCAGCAGGATCGTCTGGCATACCGCAATCACCACCAATATTTTCAAGATGCTGTAGATCATGAAACAAAACTAATAAATATCAGCCTTGAATGGACGATTGACGATTTACCTCACCCCCGGCCCCTCTGGTGCCCGATTCACCTCAACCCCGGCCCCTCTCCCGCGCTCCCTGCGGTCGCGGGAGAGGGGAGTCATTGTTCTTATGTAATTTTGCATTTGTATTGCAGTTTTACATAAAATGAAATGGATCACACGGGCACTGGAAACCGAGGTTGCGATACTGATGGGGCTGTTCCCGGCAGTAACCATTACCGGTCCCTGGCAATCGGATATCCATATCTGCAACTGGAAAAACTACCTGACATCGTAATTTCCAATTCTCCTGAAAAACCCCTCCCTGTATTTCTCCCCAATCGGAATTACCGCATCCCGGCAGTGAATGTGATTGCTCTCGATCTTTTCGATGTGAGCGATATTGACCAAATACGAATTATGCACCCGGATGTACTGATCCTCAGGCAGTAGTTCTGCTATCTGGGTTAGTGTCATGCGGGTGACAGTCCTTCCGGAATCATAATAAATATTCAGGTAATTCCCTTCGCTATAGATATGCGTGATCTCGTCCACCAGCAGTTTCACCTGTTTGTATCCGTCCTTGACAAAAATATGTCTGGGCAAAACCGGATGGGCCGATCTGTTGCCGTTGGGCACCTGTTTCTTATAGCGTTGGACGGATCGGTAAAACCGGTCAAACTCAATGGGCTTAAGGAGATAATCGACTGCCTCGAACTCGTAACTATCGAGGGCATATTCCGAATAGGCAGTCGTGAAAACGATGCGGGGCGGGCATTTCAGTTGTCCGATCAGATCCATCCCGGATAATCCGGGCATGTTGATATCGAGAAAAACCAGGTCGATCCGTTCATTCTTTAAATACTCCAGCGCCTTAAACGGATCCGTGAAGCGGGCCACCAGATCCAGCTCGGGAATCTTGGCGGCATGAATGGAGATCACATCCAGGGAGCTGGGTTCATCGTCGACGGCAATGGCGCGGATCATTTCGTGATTGTTTAGATCAATAGCCGAGCTTGTCTAATTTTATCTCTATGACTTTCGCTGACGACGGGCGGGCAGCGTTTTTATCGATTATTTTGCCGTATTCATCAACCAACAGATAATGCGGAACCCCCAATGCACCATTATCACCCAATATCTTTCGCAAATCTGATGCGAATTCTTCTGAGGCCCGTATATGATATCCTTCAAGATTGTAATACTTGATCATTTCTCTCCATTGCCGGTCTTTTTCTTCGTGATCGATGGAAATATAGAGAACCTCAAATCCTTTGGGTTTCAAATAGGCTTTCAATGATTCGTTATGTTTGAACTCGTCCTTGCAGGGGATGCACCAGGTTGCCCAAACATCCACGTACAGCTTTTTCCCTTTCATTTTAGCAAGGCACTGCTCTAAAGTGTTGATCTGATCCGTATTGTCAACAAACTTCATCTGTTCAGTAAAATCAGCCTTGACGGATTCATAATAATCCTTAATAGGTTTGACCCATGGTTCCAGATAGGGGATTGCCATACTTTCGGGGTATTTCTCCTTGAACCGGTCGAATAGTCCAAGCCATTCTTTTTCAAACTTCTTTTGCCGGCAACCGAAGTAAATCAGAGAAGCCGTATATGTTTCAGCTAATGTACCGGGCAAATACTTATCAGCAAACGAAATATTGTAAGTACTGATTGATTCATTCTGATAGGCCTGATTGATTGCGTTCTTGTCCGCTGAATCTCCTAGACATTTTTGAAACTCGAGATAG
>JAZDPC010000041.1:0-3711 GCA_043797975.1 Bacteroidota bacterium | reverse complement strand
TTTTGCTGCTTCCTCTACTACATCAACTTCGGCTTTCCCTTCCTGCTTATCAAAAATCACATACCCCACAAGGAACGTATTTTCACTACGGATCATTTGTGCCCCCCTTGTGTAATCAATATCGGCAATTTCTCCCAGCGGGATCTGAACCCCATTCATGGCAGGAATCAGGATGCGTTTAAGATCATCGGGATTGTCTCTCAATTCACGTGCATAGCGCACACGAATCGGGAACCGTTCACGGCCTTCCACCGAGTTGCTGAGGGTCATCCCGCCGACGGCCACCTGTAAGATTTCCTGTACATCGCTGATGCTCATTCCGTAACGTGCCATCGCTTCACGGTTCAGCTTAATTTCAATGTAGGGTGCGCCAACGGCACGGTCGTAAAATACAGAGGCCATTTTTACCGAAGGTACCTCTTTTAATGCCTGCTCAAAAGCCAAGCCTGCCTGTTCGATCGAAGCCAGATCAGGCCCATATACTTTCAGGCCCATGGGCGCCCGCATCCCCGTTGAGAGCATGACCAACCGGGTTTCAATGGGCTGTAATTTCGGGGCGGAAGTCAAACCCGGGATGTTGGTTACCTTAACGATCTCGTTCCAGATGTCGGTAGGTTTTTTAATCTGCACACGCCATTGGCGAAAATATTCTCCTTTTTCGTCTGGAATAAGACTATCTGCGGGAATAACCCTGAATGTTTCCTTTTCAGGATTGTACTTCGATCCATTTCTTAATAGGTAATTATCATCCTTGTCCGTTTTAAATCGCATCCGGTGGCCGTCTTCATCGAGAATATATTCTGACCGGTAGTTAATGGTATTCTCGAACATTTGCACAGGTGCGGGGTCTAAAGCCGAATTTACACGCCCCCATTTGCCTACGGTAATCTCTACTTCAGGAATGGCCGAAAGCCGTTTATCAAGCATTTCGATGTATTGCAGGTTTTTTTCAATGCTCGAATGGGGCATACTGGTCGGCATCAGCAGGAATGACCCTTCATTGAGCGAAGGCATGAATTCTTTCCCGGTACCGGGGAATGTTTTCACTGCACCCTGCCAGACAGCAGTTTGCCTGAAACTCTCCCAGCCGACCTTTTCAAAACCTGTTGCTACAAACCCGAAAATTTTATCGAAGCCCTGCCAGGCCAAAATGCCAAAAAACAAAGTAAAAGCAGGGAGCAAGAGGAATTTCCATTTGTTGAGCAGGCACCAGCGAAGGATGGGTTCGTAAAAATGTACCATGCTCATCAATACAGCGAGAATGACTGTCACGATACCAGTCACAAAAATGAAGTTGATAAAAGCGCTGTTGTGTGCACCCAATGGCAGCCATTCGATGGAGAGGTAATAGACTGCAACCAACACCGTAATGACAATGTTGATGTAGTTAGGAAACTCTTTGCGTTTTTCCGGCCAGCGGTAATCAAGTAAATTGTTGATGCCAATGGCTGTTAATGCTAAAGCCGGCCAGGTGTGCCAGAAAATGACAAACAGGATGCCTGCCCCGATCAGGCCTCCATTCCATATTTTGCGTATTTTCTTTGTGTCGAACCGTATGTTGAAGAAAATGTGTACCAAGGTTGGTAAAACGATGATACCAAGAAGAAAAGCCGATAACAGGGCAAACGTTTTGGTAAATGCCAGCGGGCGGAAAAGTTTTCCCTCGGCAGCTTCCATCGCAAAAACCGGTAAAAAGCTGACAATGGTTGTTGCAATCGAAGTAACCACCGCAGCTCGTACTTCAGTGGTGGCCAGATAGACAACCTGTAACAGTTTCTTTCCTCGAATCCCTTCGTTCTCAGGCATCTCCAGATGCCGGAGGATGTTTTCCACATCCACGATACCGATATCAACCATGACGCCGATCGCAATGGCAATCCCCGACAGGGCAACAATATTGGCATCCACACCGAAGAAACGCATTAAAATAAAGGTCATCAGAACCCCCAGTGGCAATAATCCTGCGACAATAAATGAAGCCCGCAGGTTCATAACAAGGACAATGATCACAATGATGCTGATGAGAATTTCGTGTGACAAAGCATATTCAAGTGTGCCAATGGTCTCTTTAATCAATCCGGTACGATCGTAAAATGGAATGATACGTACCTTCGAGATGCTGCCATCCGGTAAGGTCTTTTGGGGCAATCCGGCTTCAAGCTCTTTTATCTTTTCCTTCACATTATTGATTACCTCCATCGGGTTCGAACCATAGCGGGCAACAACAACAGCCCCCACCGCCTCCGAACCGGCCTTGTCGAGTCCACCCCGTCGCGTGGCCGGTCCGAAGGTAGTATGGGCGACATCTTTAATTCTAACCGGGACATTGTTTCGTACAGCGATTACGGAATTTTCGAGATCTTCCAGGTTTTTAATATAGCCAAGTCCCCGGATGATGTACTCCACATTGTTTAACTCAATGGTTTCGGCTCCAATGTCGAGATTGCTTTTACGAACGGCATTCATCACGTCCATTACCGACACGTTGAATGCTTTAAGGGCTTCGGGATTAAGATCCACCTGGTACTCTTTAATAAACCCACCCACCGATGCCACTTCCGAAACCCCTTCGGCAGTTGCCAGGCCGTATTTGACATAAAAATCCTGGATCGTCCTTAACTCTGCGGGATTCCATCCTCCGTTTGGCTTACCGGTATTAGGATCTCGTCCTTCAAGAGTATACCAGAATATCTGACCCAGAGCTGTTGCATCCGGGCCCAACGTAGGTTGTACACCTGCAGGTAAGGTTCCGGAGGGCAGCGAGTTGAGCTTTTCCAGAATACGTGAGCGACTCCAATAGAATTCTACCTTATCTTTAAAAATGATGTAGATAAATGACATGCCAAACATGGAAGTGCTGCGTACCGTCCTCACTCCTGGTATCCCAAGCAGGGCAGTAGTCAACGGATATGTTACCTGGTCCTGGATATCTTTGGGCGAGCGGCCCATCCATTCGGTGGCAACTATTTGCTGGTTGTCACCAATGTCGGGGATAGCATCCACAGGTACTGGGTCACGTGGAAAGAATCCGGTGTGCCAGTTAAAAGGAGCATACACGATGCCACCAACAAGGAAGGCAATCAGAAAGATAAATGTAACCAGCCGGTTATCGAGAAAATATTTTACAAGTCGGTTAAACATGGGTTTCCCTTTTGTTCGCTAAGTTAATATTTTACAAATCAGACATCGGAAGGTGCCATTGATACGGCCATATCCGGGAAAAAATGCAGAAACTATTTTCAGAAAAGGAAAACCTGCAGGAATGAGATTCTGTTTCCTGCTGACATTCTACTAAAAAAGTACGGTTCAGGATCCCGGTCCGTTTGCTGAATTAGCGCGAAAGCTAGTTGAAAATGGCTTCTTTCAATCATCGGGAAAGGCAGGCAATATTGGTCAAATATTTTTTTAACACCGGCAGAAAAATCAATTCGGGTGTCAACCACCTCAAATTTGTCTTTGACCTGGTAATGGATCTTCTCGTTATGGCATCCCGGGCATTGGCCGTTGCAACAATTATCAGGAGTCGGGTTTAGTGTAGTCCGAACAAGAACGTTACCGCAATAATGCCGGGTGATTGTGAAACCACTGGTACTAATGAGGAGTAACAAAATAATTGTGATATGTCCGGCTTTTTTTAACATGCCAAATATTCAAGCTTATTGCAATCAAAACGCATGCGAAAATAAGTTATTGTCTTAAAAAAGTTTGTAC
>JAZDPC010000027.1:0-50577 GCA_043797975.1 Bacteroidota bacterium | reverse complement strand
GTTCAATACTTGGGTATACATGCCGTTCTCCAAAGACGGTGAATCAGAATTCATTAAAGCCGGAAGTTTGCTTTGGGCGGGGATAGAATACAGCAACTGGCATCCGGATGAGATCGACAGAAGAGATAAAGGATTAACCGTGGGAAGAACTAGTGACCTCCCCTATCACGATGCACGGTCTTTGAGTGCATACCCCAGATATAACGGCCAGACAGAGGCTATGGGCTGGTCATTCATGGAGACCAAAAATCTGATGATCCGGCTGTACCTGCATGAACATTCCAACTCAACCAACCCGGATATTTCAGAGGGCAATACCTTCGCCCTGGGTCAGAACTATCCTAATCCTTTTACCGATCAAACCGTGATTAACTATACACTTGGCCGGGATGAGACTGTAAAACTGGAGATCACCAATCTCACCGGTCAGGTTGTCTTCAGCACGGATGAGGGGATACAGCCGGTTGGCCAGCATCAGATTCAGATTCAGAGTCCTGGATTATCGCCGGGGATCTATTTTTACACCCTCCATGCCGGGCAAGACAAGCAGACAAGAAAGATGATTGTCATGGAGAATTAAGCCCATCATGAAACCGATTGGTGCCATATGGTTCATGATTATTTCTATTGCCTCTTCTGTATCAGTAAGCGCACAAGACAAGACCCCAAAGACTGCTCCCGAAGTCTTCTTCCGGGAAACCTTTAATTGGAGAAACGACAGTGATCCCAAAGGCTGGACGATGCCTGCCGCTTATTATCTGGAAGATCCCAACGATAACGGTTTTAACTGGCACTGGTGGCCCAACGACAGTCTGGTTGCCATTACTATGGCCGAACCGCCGTTTCAATCCACTTCAAAAGCGGATGGGCATCTATGCCTGTTCGGAGCAGGTTATCAGGATTTTGAGTATAGCAGCAATAATAAGCAAATCAACAATTCGATCGTGTTTACTGGGATCGACTGTAGCCAGCACTCTTCAGTGATCCTGCAGTTTGAAACCAATTTCATGAATAAGGGCTACCAGGGTGATTTTGCCGGTGGCTGGCAATGTTTGGTTCAGGTTTCCCCGGATAATGGCTACCACTGGAATGAATTTAATGCCGGATTCAGCTGCCAGGGAGCGGGAAGGCCTAATAACGTGACCCCCGGACAATCCGCACTGTACCGGGTCAATATTACCGAGATAGCGGCTGGGATGTCAAATGTCATGGTCAGGATCAAATGGTATAGCTATTACGGCTGGTATTTCTGGATCATCGATGACCTGGAATTCTGCGAAGCCTGGCCGAATGATCTGCATATTAATTATTTTGATGTCCAGTGGGATGATAAGATCACCTTGATCGACCAGAGCACCAGCTACATGATGCCCTTCAGCCAGATCGGGAAGGGTATGGGGTTTGAGCAGTTTAAGTCCGGCATTACCAACATGGGGGGTAATGAGGCTACGAACATTGTTTTTGATGTGACCATCCAGCATGAAAACGATACCGTTTTCCATGAAGCTACAACCATGGCATCCCTCGGGCCAGGTTATAAGGACAGCCTGGCCCTTGACGGCCGGTTTGAGCCTGCCGAAAAGGGCAAGTACACGCTTCAGTACCGGTGGCACCAGGAACAGGAAGATGATTTCCCGGATGATAATGTCAAGATTATAGAATATGTTGTTTCCGATTCGGTATACAACCGGGCAGGTGATAAACCGGATTACAGCTATTCCTTTAATTCGTACAAGTCTATCCGGGATGAGTGGGATTTACATGCCAACATTAACCATTTCCAGGGAGAATCATTTCCGATTTATGAGGATTGCGAGGTTGATGGCCTCTCTGCATACATCACCGGGGGATTGGCCGACGGGTTGATTGATTTTGACTATATGATCTGGCTGGCGGATTATTCCGAAATAACAACCGGAATCTTTGATCCCCGGTTTCTCATGAGAACGGGCCGGCTCTATCTGGACTCTTCCATGTTCAATACCTGGGTTTACCTGCCTTTTACAAAGGATGGTGAATCTGAATTTATTAAAGCCGGATGTTTGCTGTGGGCCGGGGTTGAATATAGCAACTGGCATCCGCAGGAAGAGGTCAGAAGGGATAAAGGCATGAGCCTGGGAGGATGCTACATGGCACCTCAGCATCACTATAGGGGGGTATTTGGCTATCCATACGCAGGACTAACAAGTAGTTGGCAATGGATTCGTAATTCCACCCGTAACAACATGATCCGGCTCTATCTGCACAGCAACGCCAGCTCCACCCATCCCGGCATTTCCGGGAGCAATTCTTTTATCTTGACCCAGAACTACCCCAATCCTTTCAACGATCAGACGGTGATCAATTACCAGATAGGAGGAGACTCACCGGTCAGACTTGAGATCACCAATCTCACCGGCCGGGTGGTTCTGGTAAAGGACGAAGGAAACCAGCTAGCCGGCCAGCATCAGATACAGATTCAGAGTCCAGGATTATCGCCGGGTATCTATTTTTACACCCTGTATGCCGGATCCAGCCGGGAAACCAGAAAGATGATCGTGATGAACTGATCTTTGGTCTTTCTTCTTTACTCTTTCTTCTTACCAAAATAGCCGGCATTCAGCCGGCTATTTTGGTTGTGGTACCACTCGGAATCGAACCAAGGACACACGGATTTTCAGTCCGTTGCTCTACCTACTGAGCTATGGTACCGTTTTGTTCGGGCAACAAAAATAAGGAAAAAAAGTTCAATCCCAATATCAGGCTAAAAAAACTGACCGTTACCTCTCCTTTTTATATCTTTGCAACCCTATTAAAAAGCTGAGATGGAGTATTTTGTCCATACCCTTGCAAATGGGATCCGGGTGGTCCATATGCCTAACGACAGTGAGGTTGCCTGGTGCGGATTGCTGGTGAATACCGGCTCGAGGGATGAACTTGAGCATGAGTACGGTATGGCTCATTTCATTGAGCACGTTATCTTTAAGGGAACAAAGCGGCGTAAGGCCTACCATATCCTCAGCAGACTGGATGATGTGGGCGGAGAGATTAATGCATACACCACGAAAGAGGAGACAGCTTTTTATGCATCCTTTCTCTGCCAGCATTACGACCGCGCAACCGAGTTGATTGCCGACATCGTTTTCAATTCAACCTTCCCGGATGCTGAGTTGGAGAAAGAACGAGAGGTGATCGCCGATGAGATCAACAGCTTCAAGGATAATCCGTCGGACCTGATCTTCGATGATTACGAAGAGTTGATTTACGACAGCCACCCGATAGCCCATAACATCCTCGGAACGCCTGAAGCCCTGAACACCTTCGATAAAAAGGCCATCCAGCGTTTCATGGCGCGCACCTATGATACCGACCAGATGATCTTCTGCTCGCTTGGCAAAATCCCCTATGCAAGGCTGATCAAGCTGGCCGAGAAGTACTTCGGTGATATTGAAGCCCATCCCAGGAGAATCAAACGGATTCCTTACCACGACTACAAACCTTCCAACCGGACCCACCATCTCGATACCTACCAGGCTCACTGCATCATCGGAAATATTGCCTACAATGAGATGGACAACCGCCGGATGAACCTGGTGCTGCTGAACAACCTCCTGGGAGGCCAGGGTTTGAACAGCCGACTGAACATGTCGCTCAGGGAGAAACACGGGTATGCCTACAATGTTGAATCGACCTTTACACCCTATATCGATACAGGTGTGCTAACGATCTATTTCGGCACCGATCCGGAGAAACTGGACAAGAGCATCTCGCTTGTGCACAAGGAGCTCGATAGGCTGCGCACCCAGAAACTGGGCACCCTGCAGCTTCGGAGAGCAAAGAATCAGATCATCGGCCAGATCGCCATGTCGACGGATAACAAAGAGAACCTCCTGTTCACCCTGGGCAAATCCATCCTGCTGTTTGATAAATTCGAATCGCTGGAATCGGTCAGCCGAAAGATCGAAGCCATTACTGCTTCACAGCTTCTCGATACCGCCAATGAAATCCTTGATCCCGGCCAGCTATCCATGCTGATATTCCAATGAGCTCACATTTCAAACACGAGGGAATCACCCATCCGAATCTCGACCGGTACCTACTGGAACATACCTCCCCCGAGCCGGCCTACCTGCAACAACTGTTCCGCGAGACCCACGTGAAAATATTCCATCCCCGGCGCACCTCCGATCACCTGACCGGAAAATGGCTGGAGATGATCTGTTATATGATAAAACCTCAGCGCGTTCTGGAGATCGGGACTTTCACCGGCTACGGAGCACTGGTTATGGCAGCCGCACTCCCCGATGGCGGCGAACTGCACACCATCGAGATCAATGACGAACTGGAATCCTTCATCAGGAAATGGATCGATAAATCGGGATATTCCGAACGGATCCGTTTACATATCGGTGATGCCCTGAAGCTCATCCCGGAGATGGATATGTTGTTCGACCTGGTCTTCATCGACGGTGAAAAGGATCAGTATACCGATTACTATGAAGCAGCTATCCTGAAAACCAGGCCCGGCGGTTTTTTAATTGCAGACAATGCCCTGTGGAGCGGCAAGGTGCTGGAAGATGAAGTTCCTGATAATGATCATTTTACCAGGGGAGTGATGCGGTTCAACGATCACGTCCAGGCCGATTCGCGGGTGGATAACCTGCTCTTGCCCGTTTTCGACGGGATGATGATCATTAGAAAGAAGAGTGAGGAATTGTGAGGTGTGGTGAGGTGTGGTGAGGTTAGGGTTTCATGTATTCATAGAAGCGATAATGTTCGCCATTAAACCCGAGGTCTTCATAAACCTTTTGAGCTGGCAAGTTGGATTTATCCACATATAGTTTAAGGCCTCCCACCGATTCATCCTGTCCTGTCCTATCAACCAGCCAGTCAAACATCCGGCGGAAAATACCCTGACGGCGCTTCTCAGGGATCACATACAGCGACTGAATCCACCAGACCGTTTTGGCCCGCCAGTCAGACCACTCATAAGTGATCATCAGGCTGGCAATGACCCTGTTTTCCTCCCTGGCTACCAGGTAGAAACCTTTGTTTGGATCAGAAAACACGGTGCTGACACCCTTCTCAACTACGTTCCGGTTGAGCGAAAGCTTCTCTGTTTCATCAGCCATCAACAGCTGGAAATCAACGATTGACGAAACATCTGACAGTTCAGCCTTACCAATTGTAATCATCTGTTTTTCCTCCACATAGGTCCGATATAACTCTTGTCTCTGATGCTCTTGCCGATCAGGAAAGCGCCAAATATGAGAAAGACTGCAATTGTAATCACGGAGGCTTCCGGTCCGAATGCTCCTCCTGTGAGCCATTCCGGTCCGGGAAACGAGGCGTTCAACAGTCCTGCCGGATCCCCGCCCGATACCGGAGCACCATAAATGCCCCCGAGAGTAAAGTTCCACCCGATATGCATCCCAATGGGGACCCATAGTTGGCGGGTTATGACATAGAGCATGCCCAGGATCACGCCGGCTGTAAGGGCAATAGAGAGGCAACTGAAAATGGTTACGTTTGGATTCCAGATATGCATGAATCCGAAAATCAGGGCTGATAAGAAAACGGACAGCCAGGTTCCGATCCCCTCTTCAGCGATCCGGAAAATAATCCCCCTGCTCAGGATCTCCTCCATGATCCCGGATTGTACCGACAGGATCAGGACGGGAACCAGGAAAGAAATCGGATTGAATCCATGCACGGCATAGCCGCCTGAAACCCACATGATCAGCATGATTATCGAGATAAAACCAAAACCAAGCATCAGGCCGTAGCCAGTTTGGGCAAGAAGTTTTTTCGGATTCATTTCATGAACCGGCCTGCCTTCGATCAATCCGCAATAGATCCAATATCCGAGAATGGAAAAGGAACCGGCGAAAAGCATCTGGATAAATGAAGCTGCATTTCCGCCACCGTCGGGCTGGATAAGCCTGGAGATGAGACTGGAAAGTGTTATCCCGACTCCGGCAAAAGAGACAAAGAAGACCAGCGCCAGGAGTAACCGGGTAAGCGGAAAGAGGAGTATCTTTTGTCCCCTCTGGGAAAGCCGTATCCGATGATCATAAAGAGCCATAGAGAAAGTTTACTATTCCTGTTATGTAACAGACTGCTCAAAAGTAAAAAAATGGCAGGATGAAATCAGGATTTATCTACCTTCGGATGCTCCAAACCAACATCAAATGAAACGCTATTCTTGGGTTTTCCTGATTTTCCTGCTTTTCACCGTTAAGGCTGCCGCCCAGCAAGTTCTTCCTGTTACTGCCGATCAGCTCAGGAGCTGGTGCTATTACCTTGCCGGCGACGACATGAAGGGGAGGAGGAACGGCACTCCTGAAATGAAACTGGCCGCGGAATACATTGCAGCGAGTTTTCGGGAATCGGGACTGGTGCCGGCCGTTGGTGATTCGACCTATTTCCAGGAGTACAAAATCGGCAGAAAAAACAAGGTAGACATCATGGAGCGGAATGTCCTGGGAATACTTGAAGGCTCCGATCCGGTCCTAAAGGATGAATGGATTGTGCTTTCGGCCCATTTCGATCATACCGGGATCGGAAAACCGGTTAACGGTGATTCCATCTATAACGGAGCTGACGACAATGCAACGGGAACGGTTACGGTGATGGCACTGGCCAAACTCCTGACGCAGGAGCAGAACCGTCCGAAACGGTCGATCCTGTTCGCTGCTTTCAGTGGGGAAGAGATGGGATTGAGGGGATCTCGCGCATTTATTGAGAATCCCCCCATTCCGAAAGAAAAAATCAGACTGAACCTTAATTTTGAAATGACGGGTGAATGCAAAACCCTGGGTGATAAGCTGTTCATTATGACCGGCTACAAATTCACTGATCTTGACGATCTCGTGGATGAGTACAACAAGACGGCTGAGTGGAAGAAAGCTGAACAGATGAAATCGCCGGATGGGCTGTTTTTTGCTTCCGATAATGCGGCTTTTGCAATAAAAGGATCCAGAGGAAATTGGGAGTTGAACATCCCCGCCTTTACCCTGGTGACAACGGACGATCTCAACATAATCCATAAGGTAACGGATGAACCGCAGCTCATGGATTATGAGAACATGGCCTCATTCGTGAACTATGCGGCTGGGTTGATCCGCTTCCTGTCGGGTGATCCGCTGAAAATACACTGGAACTACTCTGCCTTTGAGGAGTTCACTGGTAACTAAAAAAAGCCGGCTGAGCCGGCTTTTTTTGTGCCCGGGACCGGAGTCGAACCGGTACAGCCGCAATTGGCTACTGGATTTTAAGTCCAGCGCGTCTACCAATTCCGCCACTCGGGCATGTGTTTGGGTGTGAGTGTGTGTGTGGTGTGCGGGTGTGGGTGTGTGTGTGATTAAGATTAAAAAGCCTGAATGGGTAAAAACATCCAGGCTTTTTTTTGAGCGAGACACGGGACTCGAACCCGCGACCCCGACCTTGGCAAGGTCGTGCTCTACCAACTGAGCTATTCTCGCATTTGGGATGGCAAATTTAATGGAAATTTTTTTACATAAAAGAGACAGAGTTAATTTTATTCGTGAGAGTATTGGATTTACCGCCGATTTAAGGAATATAGGGCAGAAGGGCAAGAGGGCAGAAAGGAAAGTTTAAATATCAATATTTTAAGTTTTTTTGGCTTTTAGCTTAATTCTTTCCTTTCTGCCTTCTGCCTTATTTCAGTCCCGTCAGTCTCTTGATCTCATTGAGCTTATTCAGCGCCTCGATCGGCGTCAGGTTATCGATATCGAGTTTGGCGATCTCATCGCGGATCTGTTTCAGGACCGGGTCATCGAGCTGGAAGAAGGAGAGCTGGAGGCCTTCGCGGTGATCGGCAAGTTCGCGAATGGGCTCCTTCAGCAGTTCCTTGCGGTGCGATTGTTCCAGTTCCTTCAGTATTTCGTTGGCCCGGGAAACGATTGACTTTGGCATTCCCGCCATACGGGCAACATGGATCCCGAAGCTGTGCTCGCTCCCGCCACGGACGAGTTTCCGAAGGAAGATCACCTTATTGTCCACTTCCCTGACTGAAATATTATAATTCTTAACCCGGTCGAACGACTCTTCCATCTCATTCAGTTCGTGGTAGTGGGTGGCGAAGAGGGTTTTTGCACGGGCTTTCGGATGTTCGTGGATATATTCGACGATCGACCAGGCAATCGAAATGCCATCATAGGTACTGGTGCCCCTTCCCAGTTCGTCGAACAGGATGAGGCTCCGGGGAGAGATATTATTTAAAATGCTGGCAGCCTCGATCATTTCCACCATAAAAGTGGATTCCCCCAGGGAGAGGTTGTCCGATGCCCCTACACGGGTAAAAATTTTATCAACCAGTCCGATCCGCGCGGATTCGGCCGGCACGAAACATCCTATCTGGGCCAGCAGAACAATCAGGGCCGTCTGACGCAGGAGAGCGGATTTACCCGCCATATTCGGTCCTGTTATTATGATGATTTGCTGATTGTTGGTATCCAGCGTCAGGTCATTGGCAATATACTCCTCGCCGGGCGGTAATTGATTCTCGATCACCGGATGGCGTCCCTGACTGATCTCAAGGGTGTTTTCATCCGTCAGGAGCGGACGCACGTAATGGTTAGTTACAGAAATGGCTGCGAATGAACGAAGTACGTCAAGCGTAGCGATCAGCCTGGCATCCAGTTGAACCGGTGTGATATAATCAGCCAGGGCGGCAACCAGTTCATTGAAGAGCCGAGTTTCAATAGCGAGGATCCGTTCCTCGGCCCCCAATATCTTGGTTTCATATTCCTTCAGTTCCTGGTTGATATATCTTTCGGCCCCGACCAGGGTCTGCTTCCGGGTCCACTCTTCGGGAACCTTATCCTTGTGGGTGTTGCGAACCTCAAAATAATATCCGAATACATTATTAAAGCCTACCTTGAGGGAATTGATGCCGGTACGGATCCCTTCCCTTTCCTGCAGGTTTGCCAGATAGTCCTTGCCTGAATATGCGATCGTGCGCAACTCATCGAGCTCGGCGTCCACCCCCTCGGTTATAACCCTGCCTTTGCCCACCTGGTTGGGGGCATCGGGTACTATTTCCTTTTCGATCCGTTCCCGGATGGTACGGCAGGGATTCAGTTGTTCGCCAATCCTGCGAAGGGTTGCATCGTCTGCGGATTCGCAGGCCAGCTTCACCGGTTCTATTGCGGACAAAGCATAGCGCAGCTGGCCCACCTCACGGGGGCTGATTCGTGCCACGGCAGCTTTGGAGATCAGTCTTTCAATATCCCCGATATGGCGTACCTGGTCCTCGACATGTTCCCTGAAATCAGGATGTTTCAGGAAATATTCGATTACATTGAACCGCTCGTTCAGGGGCTGTATTTCTTTAAGAGGCAGCGCCATCCATCTTTTAAGCATTCGTGCCCCTATCGGAGAAATAGTCTGATCGATCACATCGATCAGGGTTTTACCCCCCTCATTGATCGGGTGGAACAATTCGAGGTTGCGGATGGTGAATTTATCGAGCCATACAAAACTGGATTCCTCGATCCGTGAAATGGCCGAGATATGGCGGGTGCGGTCGTGCTGGGTCTGATCGAGATAATGGAGGATGGCGCCGGCCGAAACCGTAGCAAAATCCATCGAATCGATCCCGAATCCCTTGAGGGAAGCAGTCTCGAACTGCTTCAGCAACCGTTCCCGGGCGGCATCCCGGGTAAAGACCCAATCATCCAGCTTGAAGGTATAGAACTTGTATCCGAAGTAATTCTCGAACAGCTTTTCCTTTCCGCGCTCAAACAACACCTCCTTGGGGGCAAAGCTGTTCAGGAGCTTGTCAACATATTCGAAGGTACCCTCTGCGGTGAGAAACTCGCCGGTGGAGATATCGAGGAAGGATACCCCGGCCGCCTGCCGGTCGATATGCACAGCCGCCAGGAAATTGTTTTCCTTATGCTCAAGGATTTGATCATTGATGGAAACTCCGGGGGTGATCAGTTCGGTGACTCCCCTCTTTACAATTTTCTTGGTCAGTTTGGGATCCTCGAGCTGTTCGCATATCGCAACCCGTTCACCGGCACGGACAAGTTTGGGGAGGTAAGTATCGAGGGCATGAAAAGGGAAACCTGCGAGCTCGACAAAGCTGGCAGCGCCATTTGCCCGGCGGGTAAGGGTGATCCCAAGGATCCGGGATGCCTTGATGGCATCGTCGGAGAAAGTTTCATAGAAATCCCCCACCCTGAAAAGCAAGACGGCATCAGGATATTTATGCTTGACCGCCATGTATTGTTTCATGAGCGGTGTATCGACGATTGGTTCGTTAGAAATCATCAACAGGGCTTAGACTGGAACAAAGATAAAATTTAAACTCTGCGGAGTACCCGGTATCAGTTTCAAAAGCCACCCTTTTGTGCTATTTTAGCAGTATCACCATTGAAACTTAAAACCATGAAAAATATTTTGCTGCTCGGCGCCGGTTTGTCGACCTCAAGCCTGATAAACTACCTGTTACGGCATTCGGAAAAAGAGAACTGGCAGCTGACTGTCGGTGATGTAAACATAGAAACGGCCCGCAGGAAAATCGGGAATCATGCACGCGGAACCGCAATTTCTTTTGACATATTCAACGAAGAGCAAAAGCGGCGGTGTATCCGGGAAGCCGATCTGGTTATTTCGATGTTGCCGGCCCGGTTTCATCCGATGGTTGCGGAAACCTGTCTCGAGGCCGGCAAAAACATGCTGACAGCCTCCTATGTTTCGCCGGAAATCCGCCGGTTCGATTATCAGGCTAAACAGAAAGGGATCCTCCTCTTCAATGAGCTCGGAGTTGATCCCGGTATTGATCACATGTCGGCCATGAGAGTCATAGATGCCATACGCAACCGAGGAGGCGTTCTCACCGGTTTCCGTTCCTATACGGGCGGGCTGATTGCGCCGGAGTATGACAACAATCCCTGGAACTACAAATTCACCTGGAATCCGCGGAACGTCGTTTTAGCCGGTCAGGGTACCTCCATGTACATCCGCGACGGTCAATACAAGTATATTCCCTATCATCAGCTGTTCCGGCAAACCGAGAAAGCCACGGTTCCGGGGCTCGGAGACTTTGAAGTTTATGCGAACCGCGATTCATTAAAATATCGTGAAGTGTATGGAATTCCTGATGTTAAAACCCTGATCCGGGGCACTTTGCGGCGTCCGGGCTATTGCGAGGCCTGGGATGCTTTCGTTCAGCTCGGCATGACGGATGACGGCTACACGGTAGGAGATTCCGAAACCATGACCTGGCATGATTTCACGAGTGCTTTCGTACCCGATTCCAATGGCCGCAGCCTGACCAGACGGCTGGCTTCCTGGCTGGGTATTCCGGAAGATGGCGATGTGATGCAAAAATTATCCTGGCTGGGTATTTTCGATAAAGTCCCAATCGGTCTTAAAGAGGCCACACCGGCCCAGATCCTCCAGCATAAGCTCGAAGAAAAGTGGAACCTGGAAGCTCACGACAAAGACCTGCTTATCATGCAGCATATCTTCGATTATGAGATCAATGGAACTTCCCAAAGGCATAAATCAACCCTCGTGGTTATCGGGAAGGACCAGCAGGATACCGCCATGGCCATGACCGTAGGAACTCCCCTGGCCATTGCCGCCCGGCTTGTACTGAACGGTATCATCCATGCTACGGGCGTAAGGATTCCCACCCTGCCAGAATTTTACCTCCCGATACTTGAGGAGCTGGAAGAGTACGGGATCAGGTTCACGGAAGAGGAGGAATAGGGCATAGGGGCTTACGGGCATACGGGCATACGGGCTTGCGGGCATACGGGCTAAAGGTAGAAGCCTTCAACAAACTTCCTGTAATCCTCCGAAAAGACTCCCCTTTGTTCAGGTTCGATTACCAATTCCTTTATTTCCGCCGGCAGGGGATTCTTATCAAGCCTGATAAGGACTCGTTTAACAGGTGCTTTATTTGTACCCCTGATCTGAAGGATTTTATTCAGATAAAGGCCGGCAGGTCCGGCGGTCTGCTCAACTTCAGACAAGCGGCCCGCTGGGATCACGATCGCCAGGCTACCCTCTGCAGTCAGCAATTGTGAACTCCTGCTCACCAGGTCGGTGAGCGGCAGGGAATGTTCATGCCGTGCCGCACTCCGTTTATCCCGTGGTGGCAAAAGGGAATTCTTAAAATAGGGTGGATTGCAAAGAATCAGATCGTAGGTTCCGGTTGATTCCCAGAGTAAAAAATCGGCCTGTATGATTTTGATCCTGTTGCTCCAGGGTGAGGCGCTGACATTTTCGGCAGCCTCCCTTGCCGAATCAGGATCTATTTCGATGGCATCGATTGAGGCCTGGACGTAGCGCTGAGCCATCATGAGGGCAATCAGGCCTGTACCGGTTCCGATATCCAGGATGTGCTGAGGATTAGTGGTTTCAGCCCAGGCGCCAAGCAGAACTCCGTCGGTTCCCACTTTCATGGCCGATTGCTCCTGCCGGATCAGGAATTGCCTGAACCTGAACCAGTCGTTTGACATATCAGGCAGGTTGGATCATACCATCGCGCATCGTGATTACGCGGTCCGAAAGCCTGGCCAGATCAGTATCGTGGGTCACTATCACGAAAGTCTGGCCGAGTTCATCCCTGAGACGGAGAAACAGCCTGTGCAGTTCCCTCTGGTTTTCTGAGTCAAGGTTACCCGAGGGTTCATCAGCAAGGATCACGGCGGGTTTATTCATCAGTGCCCGGGCAACAGCCACACGTTGCTTTTCGCCGCCTGACAATTCAGATGGCTTATGATCCTTACGGTCCGAAAGCTTCAGGTAATCGAGCAGCTCGGATGCCCTGTTCTCGGCAGCTTTCCGCGTCATTCTTGCGATAAAGCCGGGTATGCAGACATTCTCCAATGCGGTAAACTCAGGCAGGAGATGGTGGAACTGGAACACAAAACCAATTTCACGGTTACGGAAAGTTGCAAGCTTGCGGTCATCCAGCCGTCCGGCTTCCGTTTCCCGGATCCAGACCTGCCCGGCATCCGGGCGGCTCAGCGTTCCCATTATCTGAAGAAGTGTGGTTTTGCCGGCTCCGCTCGGTCCGACTATTGACACGATTTCACCGGACTTAACCTCAAGGTCGATCCCTTTCAATACCTTCAATTCCCCGAAGGATTTTTCGATGCTTTTAACACGGATCATGATTCACTGGAATGAATCCGCAAATTAAGAGAAATTCCCGACTAACATCTTCCCTTACGGGGTTGGCTTACGGATGACTCTCTGGTAATCCAGGTAATAAGTAGCTTTTATGGAAAAAGAATTTGTCTGCGGTGCAAGGATCGTGTTATGGAGATTATCCCAGTATGAAAGGAACATCTCGTTGTCAACCCCTTCCGAGGTGCTGATATTATTCTTCCATACTGCCGTCAGGTAGCTCCCGGGCGCGAAATTCCAGGCATACTCCAGATCAATGGTGAAGATGTTGAAATTAAGATCCCTGTTCCCCGGATAATCGGGATAATCAATCAGCTTCCCGTCCATTGAGAGAAGATAGTATTGGAGATAATTGACTTCCGACCAGTAATGTCGGAATACAAGGCTCAGGGCTGCCTTGTTATTGAAAACAAAGGAGCCTGTGATGGAATTCGTAATGATTTTCTGATCCCTTCTTCCAAAAACGATGGAATCACGGCTCAACAGATCGGCATATCCCCTGTCATTGTATTTCTGGCTGAATCCAATCGAAGGATAAACGGAAAACCGGTCATTGAATCGGATACGCGGCCCGAAACTCCCTTCATACCCATGCTCGTTAATCGGATTGTCCCAGAAGCCAAAAGAAGCGTCAAAGGCAAACTTTTTACGGTAATCCGAAGAACCCCGGAGAGTAACGTAATAATAAGCAGGGTACTCGAAATATCTGCCGGCAACACGCGGTTCGTAATAATCGTGAGTGACAAAGGGAGTTCCCTTGACGGACACCATGAAATCGGCGTAATCACGGAACAGGAAATGAGTTGACCAGCCTGCGTTCAGGGCATTGTAACGGCGGGGATTATAGATCTGGTAATAATCCACTGCAAGACTGCTGTTAATGGAATTAAAAATCCAGACCGGTTCTAGGATACGGTACGATAGGGCAATTTCATTTTCGATATAATTGTTCTTTTTCAGATAGCCCATATCGTTGGGATTATAGTTGTCACTCACCACCGCAAACTGGTATCCGTAGGTAAAGGCTCCACCGTATTTTCCCAGTCCCACATTGGCGGTATAGCCGGTCGAAGGTTTCCCGCTGAGCGAATCATAGATAATATCTCCTGCCACACTTCCGCTTATCCCGTACCGGTTGTTCCGGTCCATGAGCCGGGTTGTCAAACCGGAAACGTTGGCCATCCGGGTGGTTGAAGGGGTGAACACATTGGTATTCGAGAAATTCACGTACGAATTCCGTCCTATGATCTGATCGACCACCAGCATATTGTAATTGGTAAAAGGATCGGTCAGGAATTTGCGTTTCCCGCCATCAGCCGTTTGAATGGTGGCGAAAGTATTGGCAGTCATGGCATTGAAAAAGCCAATCCCAAGGTTTTTGGAATTTCTTCCGGATATTTTGGTGGCGTTGATCAGCCTGGTTTCACTGGGATTCTCGATGAGGGTCTCTCCGTCCCCTGCGGCATCCCATGCATCGTCGTAATTGATGGGTTGTTTTCCGATCCTCCTGGAGTAAAACAGATCGGATTTATTGAACAGCTCCATACCTTCAGTAAAAAACTGGCGGTTTTCCGAATATTGAACTTCATAAGGAGTCAGGTTCAGGATAATCTTATCCGATTTCCTCTGACCGAAATCAGGAATCAGCGTCATATCGAGGGTGTAGGCTTCATTGATTCCGTATTTCAGATCCATACCGCCGGCCCATGAGAAACCGCTGGCTTCGGGCGTAATCTCATAATAAGCGGCAGCAAAGGGATAGAGTTCCAAACGGAGAGGTGCCTTGATCGACTGAATTCCGTTCAGAATACCTACCTGGTCATCTTCCGAGAAGCTCCTGTCAACAGGATTCCAGGTTGTTATCTCGCGGGTTCTCCGAACCGTCCGCTGGAAATTGATTCCCCAGGTCTGAACATCCTGGCGGGGGAAGCGCAATGCGGCATAGGGTATTTCCACCTCCACGATCCATCCTTCATCCGTGATCCTTACTGCACTTTTCCAAACCGCATTCCAGGAATAGTCACCGTGACCGAAACCTCCGTCGGATTCCATCTCGGATGCACCTTTCTTGTAATCGCCCTGGACATTGGCTGCCGTAACCTCGAAATGAAACAGGTTTTGCCCGTCGTTATATGGATTCAGGGTAATACGGAATTTATCAATATTGGCACTGCCGAAATTATCACGTTTAGTCAGTTCGCTCATGATACTATCAGGGGCAGCATCATATAACCTGGCTCCGACATAGATCGCACGGTTGTCGTAGACAATCCTTACTTCACTCTCCTGGCTGGCAGGCAGTCCCATTGTCGGGGAGTAGGTCACAAATTCCCCGGCCGGTACTGCTGAAGCCCATATCGCTTCATCCAGTTTGGCATCGATGGAAATTTTCTCCAGGGACCTGACTGCGGTCATCTGTTTCCGGGAATCGTTTCCAATCAGGGGATAAGAAATCAGATTGAATAACAGGAGGGTATAAATCCGTAGCATACACAAACTTTTGGACAAATTTAGTTTTTTGGAAAAGCCCGGGGAATAGCCTGAAGCATTATATAGGGCGTCAATCTGTTAAAAAACGTTAACCCTTCAGATCCTGGCCAATGTCCTTGCCGATGTCCTTGAGATCCTTGGTAATATCGGCGTCATTAATATAGCTTTTCGCATTGGCAGATGCTTCTTCTGCATTCTTCTTGACCTCTTCCGTCACATCCTCCATCTCTTCCCTGATATCCTTGGTAGAATCTTCAAATTCCCTTTTGAGGTCGTTGGTGACCTTCCGGAATTCTTTCATGCCCTTGCTCAGGCTTTTAACCATCTCAGGCATTTTATCGGCTCCAAAAAGAAGCAGAATAGCCAGAAGGATAATGATTATTTCCGAACCGCCGATGAATGCAAGCTGAATCATGGATAAATGCTAACATGCAAAGATAAAGAAAAACCCCGGAGGTGATCCGGGGTCTTTATTCTTTATGCAGTAAGCTTTTGCTTCTTCGCCAACCGTTTATCATGCCAGTTCTGCAGGTCGTAGACCAATGCCGAGGCAATGAATATGGATGAGTAAGTTCCGAAAGCGATACCGAACAACAGGGCAAAGACAAATCCCCGGATCGACGGACCTCCGAAGAGGAAGATGGCGATCAGGGTAACGAGGGTTGTTCCTGCCGTGTTCAAGGTACGTCCAAGGGTTGAGTTCACTGCCTGGTTCATAATCTCTTTTCTCTCTCGTTTGCGGAACAGGTGTGTATATTCCCTGACCCGGTCAAATACGATAACGGAGTCGTTGATGGAGTACCCTATAATCGTCAGGACAGCTGCAATAAATGCCTGGTCGATCTCCATCGAGAACGGCATGATGCTGTAGAAGATAGAGTAAGCGCCAAGCACGATAATGGTATCATGGAACAGTGCGATAACGCCACCCAGTCCGAAGTACCAGTATTTGAACCTGACAAAAATATAGAGGAAGATGCCGACCAATGCAAAGACAACAGCCAGGAAAGCGGATCTGACTATATCCGAGGCTACCGTCGGGCCAACCAGCTGGCTCGACATCCGGTGATCAGCGATAAAGGTTTCAAATCCCGTCCCCTGTGGCAGATAGTTCTTGCAGCCCTGGTACAGAGCTTCATCGAACTGTTTGCTAACGTCTGGGGCATCACTGTTGACCAGGTATTTTGAAGTGATCTTGACCTGGTTTGAAGATCCGAATGTAGTTACCTGAGGTTCCTGTCCCTGGAATGCGGTCCCCAGTGTACGGGAAAGGTCCTGCGTATTGATCGGCTGGGCGAAGCGGACGATAGCCGTTCGTCCTCCTGAGAAGTCAACGCCAAGGTTAAGCCCGCGGATGGCCAGTGAGCCGATGGAAATCACCATGAGGATACCTGAGAAGATATAGAACGCTTTCCTTCTGTCGAGGAATTTAATATCGACATTGTGGAGGAAATTGTTGGTGTATTTATTCCCAAAAACAACTTTTTTCTCTTTTGAGAGCAACCACTCAAAAATGATGCGGGAGATGAAAATAGCGGTAAACAGGGAGGTCAGAATACCGATAACCAGGGTAGTGGCAAAACCGCGGATCGGGCCTGAACCGAAAATGTAAAGGATTATACCGGTCAGGATTGTGGTAACGTTACCGTCGATGATAGCCGACATGGCATGCTTGTAACCTTCCTTGACAGCCAGTTTGATTCCTTTCCCTGAACGGAGCTCCTCTCGTATACGTTCATAGATAATAACGTTCGCATCCACTGCCATACCCATGGTAAGAACGATACCGGCGATACCCGGGAGTGTCAGGACGGCACCCAGTGATGCCAGAATACCGATGATAAAGAATACGTTGGAGAGCAGGGCAATGTTGGCAATCCAGCCTGCACGGTTGTAATATAATCCCATGTATAGAAGTACCAGGGCGAAAGCCAGAACGAAAGACAGCAAACCCGAGTTGATGGCTTCCTGTCCGAGTGACGGGCCTACGATCTCTTCCTGGGTAATTTTCGCCGGGGCATCCATGCGGCCGACATTCAGGATGTTGGCAAGGTCCTGTGCTTCTTCGATAGTCATTCCGCCACCGGAAATCGAGGAGCGTCCACCGGTGATTTCACCCTGTACGGTAGGATAGGAGCGGACCGAATTATCAAGGAGAATGGCGATAGACTTGCCAACGTTTTCCTTGGTCAGTCGCGCCCAGATTTTGCCACCCTCAGCATTCATGTTCAGTGAAACTTCCGGTTGATTTCCGGCAGCACCCAGATCACTCCGGGCATTGACCACCATCGATCCGTCGAGGGCGGGTTTGCCTTCACGGTTTGAAACCTTGATAGCTACCAGAGCAAACATTTCTTTATTGCCGTCTATTGGGTTGGAGGTCCAATAGAACTTCATGGTATTCGGGAAAATAGCCTGGATCTGAGGTATAGCAAGAGTCTCGTTTACTTTTGCCGTATCCCTGAAATGGGAATACCCGACAACGGGACCGGACATCAGCTGCCCTTGATTGTCGGCGTTTGGCCTCAGAATATTAAATAACGGATTTTGTTTCCTGAATTCTTCAGCAGTTTGGGATTCTGCATTCTTGGTCGAATCTTTGGCAAGCTCATCGAGAAGCTTGCTTTTTGTTGTATCGGCTGCCTGAGGAGCCTGGTCTGCCGGTGCTGCTGTTGCCGAGTCAGCAGCGGATTGCAGAGAGGCAGCCTGAATATCCTTGAGGCGGGCATTGGCATCGCTCATGAAGCCCCAGACTTCCTGGTTCTCATAGGTTTCCCAGAATTCGAGTTTGGCAGCAACCTGAAGAAGCTTACGGACGCGTTCCGGATCTTTGATACCCGGAAGTTCAATCATCACGCGGCCTGCTGTTCCCAGTTCCTGAAAATTAGGCTGTGCAACACCGAACTGGTCGATACGGGTGCGAAGGATGCGGACCGAGTTGGCGATGGCGATTTTAGTCTCTTCTTGTAAAACGGCAAGAACCTCATCGTTGGTCGAATTATATTTGATCTTGTCGCGCAGTTCAACTGTGCTGAATACAGCGGCCAGCTTGGCATTAGGATCAGTTTCGGTAAAAGCTTCACCAAAGAGGGTAACAAAATCTGCCTGACTGCCATCGATCTGGCGTTGCCTTGCCAGGCGGATCGCAGCTTCAAAAGTAGGATCTGTGGAGTTATTGGACAATGAGCGAACCAGATCTACCACGGAAACTTCCATCATGACGTTCATACCGCCTTTCAGGTCAAGCCCAAGGTTGAATTCACGTTCCTGGCAATCCCTGTAAGTGTACTTTTTCAGTCCCAGGAAATTATAAACAGTTTCCCCTGCCACGGAATCCTTGTAATAACTCTTAAGTTTCGGATCACCTTTGGCAAACTCAGTGGCTTTCTTTTCAATACGTGATGTAACCACCGTGAAGGATAACTGGTAAAGGCAAACTAATGCCAACAGGATCGCTACCAGTATGATCGCTCCTTTATTACGCATTTCAGTCGGTTTTTAATTAATCTTTTTTGACACGTTCTTTTTAGAACGCGCAAATATAATGGAATTTTTTGAAAAAAAAGAGGCAATCCCGGCGGGGAATTGCCTCTTACGGATTAGAAAAAACCTAACGGATTAGTTCGTCATAATCCTGCTCAAGCGGACGATTTTTTTCAAAATCCCACAAAGTGGTTTTCCGCACGGTATAGAAGTTGGTCCAGTAGGTCCGCAAAGCGCTCATGTAATTGGCGATAGCCTTATCCTTCTGAGTAAGAGCATCGTTCAGTTTCAGTACATCCACTTTGCCGATCATGAATTTCTGCTTGGTGATGTCGTACCGGGTCCGGGATATGGTATCCGTCTTGGCGGCCAACAGAAGCTGTTCATCCTGCATGTTGAACTGCATGATATCAAGGTAAACCTGCTGTTCGAAATCAATCATCTGCTGCTGAACATTGACAGTGGTAAGGTCGAGGCTCGATCTGGCCATTTTGACTTTTCCCCGTCTCATGCCCCAGTCTAAGATCGGGATTGTAACCCCGATATTAAGCCGCTGGGATTGTTGCGGATCCTTATAGACGCTGGGCAGGTCGATGGCTCGCTGCGTCAATCCGTAGCTTGCCAGCAAGTTTGCATTGAAACGAGAGTCCGCCTGTGTTTTCGCAAGGTTTTGTTCAGCTGTCAGGATATCCACCTGCATGCCCAATATTTCCGGATTGTTTTCACGGGCGTGCTGCATAGCCTGTTCCACATCCACAGTAAGATCCGGAACATCCAAAGAAGTAATTAGTTCAATATCAATATTATCCGTAAAACCGAGAAAGGTTCTCAGGTTTGATTTCTTGACTTCCAGATTCAGTTTGTCCTTCACCAGCTGATCGGTACTGGTGAGCAGGTTCAGTTCCATCTGCATCAGGTCGCCCTGGTCAATCATCCCCAGCTCGAAACGTCCCTTGGCAATCTGATACAGGGTATCGCTGTTTGCCACGTTGAAAGTGGAAGTTTTCACATTCATCTGCTCGAGAGCAAGGTCAAAGAAATAGGTTACAGCCCTTGAGTTAACATCTTCCATCGAACTCAGGTACTGCTTCTTAGCCTCTTCATATTGCTTAGGCTCGATTTTCTTCTGCCATTTGAATTCATTGAAGCCGAACAGGGGCTGGCTGAATCCGATGCTGACCGGGGTTGACATAAGGGTAGCCGGATCATCGTTCAGCAGGTCGAGCCTGCCCAGTTCGGAAGCTACGAAAATACGACCTCCTGTAAATGTCACGTTCTGGCTTGCTTCCAGGCTCACGCTTGAGTTAAGGTTGTTTGTAGGGGCATATTTTTCGACCCATTCACCATTTTCAAAAACCAGGGACTTGGTAATGGCCCGCTGAAGATTAACCGGGTCAGCGGTCAGGGATACCGACGGAAGGTAATTGGCCTTATAGGACCGGTATTGCCAGTAACTATTTCGGAACCGGTGTTTTGCGAGCAAGGACTGCAATGAATTTTCCTGAGCCAGCCCGATCACTTCCTGCAGTGTCAGCCTTCTGGCCTGAGACTGCTGGGCAAACAGTGAATCCGGTAGCAGGAGGCTTATCGCAACAAGTAAAAAAATATATCTTCTCATGTAATAATTGTTTTGTTTGGCAAACTTATTATGAAGCTCTCAATGATTCGACAGGATCCTGATCCGCAGCCCGCTTAGCCGGCAAGTAACCAAAGACAATGCCCACCGCTGCTGATACACCGAAGGCAACAACCACGGAGAAAGGAGTAACTATCGTCAGGATATCGGCAAATTCCATGATCAGCCAGGCCAGTATGAAACCCAGAACCACTCCGATTAACCCGCCAACGATACTGATAAGCGTCGATTCAGAAAGGAACTGTACAATAATATCTTTCCGGGATGCACCAACTGCCTGTCTCGTACCTATCTCCCGTATCCTCTGCATGACAGATGCAAGCATGATATTCATGATTCCGATACCACCTACCAGCAAAGAAATACCGGCAATAGCGCCCAAAACGATATTAAAAATATCCTTGGTCCTCTGCTGCTGTTTCAGGAGCAGTTCGGGAACGGTGATCTTGAAATCAGCCACTCCGTTGTGCCTTCTCATCAGCATCCGGGTTACGATTTCGGTAGTGGATCGCAGCTGTTCCGTTTCGGATACCTGTACAATGACCTTATCCAACTGGTTATAGTTGGCCTCCGTGGCCGTCCCCGAATCACCGCCGGTGGTCAGGGAGCTGGAGATCCTGATTCCCATTCCGCCGCCGAAGATTTGTATGGCGGATGAAACCTCTCCCATTTTCGAATTCAGGATGGCCCTGTTCAGGTATCTGACCAGCATGGTCCGTGAGGGTACGAATACCTGGTCATTCGTATTCGAGATACCCAAACCGGCTGATGAAGAGGAAACAACAACATCGCGCTTACGGAGGACACCAATTACGCGAAGCCAGTTATGTCCCACCTTCAGTACCTGACCCAGCGGATCTTCAGCCGGGAATAGCAAAGCGGCAACGTTCGATCCGATGATGCAAACCGACTGACCGGTATTTTCATGAATCGCGTTAAAGAGATCTCCTTTCTCCAGATCAAGGTTGAAGAGAGTAAAATAAGAGGGATTGACCCCCATCAGAACGGATGGGCGCCTGATCTGGTCATGCTGAACAAAAGTGTTCAGTTCAATCTCGGAGCTGACCTGCTTAACTGTAGGCAATACGGTTTGTATAGCCCTTACATCCAGCAGGTTAAGTCCGGCAGAAAATTTCTTTGATTCCTTTTCCCCTTCCTCCTCATTCGAGCTGGAAGAAGACTGCGACTGATCAATGATTGGTTCAATAATGATATTATTGACTCCCACCAGCTTAATCTGATCCAGTATCTCCTTCTGTGCTCCCTGCCCGATGGCCAGCATGCTGATCACGGCGGCAACACCGAAAATGATACCCAGAGCTGTCAGAATGGATTTGAGCTTGTTGGCCATAATGGCCTCTACAGCGATGACAACATCATGTATATAACGCCTGAACATTGTTTTCCGGATTAGCGTTGTACCGTAATCGATTTGGCTTCTCCGCCCTGGGTTGTCTGAGTCCCACCGGCAGGTCTCGTTCCTCCCGGCTGCCGGCCCTGACCACCCTGCATCATCCTCATCTGCCCACCGTTTTCCTTCATCATCTTCTGCATCTGGTCACGCTGCTCTTTCGACATGTTTTTCATATCAAATCCACCCATTCCACTGTCCTTCAACATTTTAGCCCTTTCTTCCTGGTCGAGGCGCATCTTTGCCATCTCGTCTTTCTTCCGCTTTTCCTCCTCCTGTTTCCGGGCTTTGACCTTTTCATAGATATCCAATCCATTCATTTCCCATTCGTCACTGCCTTCCGGTATGGTCAGATAAACCTCGTCACCGGCCGTTAAACCTTCAAGAACAATGATGAAATTTTCATTTGCCTCACCCAGATCAACAATCTGTTTGATCTTGTCTTTAACAACAAGAACATAGGAAAGTGAATCGTTCGAATGAATGGCTTCGAGGGGCAGGAACCGGACGTCCTCATAGGAGTTGGTCCTGATCTGGGTAACTGTAGTCATTCCGGGCCGCAGGGTAGTGTCCGTTTCATTCACGGCAACTACAACCTCAAACACCTTTGCATCTGAATTTGGCAACTGTTCGCCGACATTAGCGACTTCGGTTACAGTACCTGTATATTGTTTGTCGGGGAAAGCATCAATACCGATAGTTACCGGTTGGTTTGTTTTTATTTTACTGATATCAATTTCGTTTACATAGGTCTTTGTGATCATCTTGGTCAGGTCGGGCAAGGTAGCTACAACGGGATCCCAGAACGAGATCTGTGTACCGACTTTCCGCTTGGTCCCTCCCCATTCCTTTTTATAGATCACCATGCCGTCCTGAGGTGCATAAACGGTAAACTGGTCAAGTACCTTAACGATGTCATTCCTCTGCTGATACTCCCTGCGGAGTGCAATGTCGGCTTTAAGAACGGTTGCTTCGGCCTGTTCCTTTCTAAGTGAGTAGTTTTTAACAGCCTGATCTAAAGCCCTCTTGGCTTTATCGAGATTCATCTCGGCCGACCGGATGGTTGCCGGAGGTTCATACTGTGACTGGTCCAATATGATTTGTTTTTCTTCAACGTCATATTCAAGGTCTTTGATCTGGTTGCGGTATTCACGAAGGCCCATGGTGGTATCCAGTTCCGTCTGTCTCAGTGAAGCTTCGTCCCTTTCAATCTGATCTTCCATGGTCTGGAGCTGTGTTGTTGCTGCCGTTTTATCGAGACTGCACACAAAATCCCCTTGTTTAACCACGGTCCCTTCCGGCACAAGGTCAACGATCTTGACCTCATGTATCCTTGAATCCCTCAGTCCTTCCGGTCCACGGATATCGACCGAGTTCAGGGCAGCCAGCTCTCCCGTGGTGCTCACTATCACATCGAATTGCCCGCTTTCGACAACGGCAGTAACTTCAACCGTTTTTTCCTTTGATGTGAGGCTGTATGCCACAATGGCAATCACAATAATTACCAGAACAACAATAAAAACCCAACGCCTTTTCATACTGAAATAATTACATTAAGGTGACTTAATACAGAAACAATCCACAAACATAGTTTAAGACCCGAAGCTGTGGAAATTGTAAAAGTTTAATTAGGAATATTTAACAATTGTTAACAAAATCGCGGATTTCAGATACAAACCGGTCAGCAAGGGTGCGAGCCTCTTCGGCAGTCGATGCTTCGGAATAAATCCTGATAATCGGTTCGGTATTGGATCGGCGCAGATGGACCCATCCGGAGGGAAAGTCAATCTTAAGTCCATCTTCCTTATTGATTTTGAAAGACTGATTTTTTTCGGCGATACGATCCAGAATTCGTTGAACCTGCGTACCTGCTGGCAAATCGACCTTCTGCTTGGCCATCTCAAAATGGGGATAACTCTTCCGCAAATCGGTCATTTTCTGTCCCCTGGCAGCCAGATGGGTTAAAAACAGGGCGATACCGACGAGTGAATCCCTGCCGTAATGCAAACCGGGAAAAATCACTCCGCCGTTTCCTTCACCGCCGATCACGGCTCCGCATTTTTTCATTCCGCTGACTACATTCACTTCTCCGACAGGCGTTGCCAGGTAAGATCCGCCATGTTTTTCGGTCACAACTTTTAATGCCCGGCTGGATGACAGATTTGATACGGTATTTCCCGGTTTAAGGGACAGGATGTAATCCGAAACAGCCACCAATGTATATTCTTCTCCAAAAAAGCTCCCGTCTTCATTCATAAAGGCCAGCCGGTCAACATCCGGATCAACGGCAATACCCAGGTGGGCACCGGTTTTAACTACTGTCTCAGACAGTTCTTTGAGATGTTCCGGAAGGGGTTCCGGATTATGGGCAAAAAGTCCGTCAGGGTTGCAATTGATCTTAACAACCTGCTTTACCCCTAAAGCTTCAAGCAAGGCAGGAACAGCCAGTCCGCCAACCGAATTGACTGCATCGATCACGACGCGGAAACCGGCAGCGGCAACCGCTGGCTGGTTGACTTCCGGGAGAAGAAGAATTTTATTGATATGATCCTGTAAAAAATCATGGTTCATATATCGTCCCAACCTGTCAGCCGCTGCAAACTCGTACATATCCTGTCCGGCAAGCAGCAGAACCTCCTCACCCTGGGAAGCCGAAATAAATTCACCTTCATGATTCAGGAGCTTAAGCGCATTCCATTGCAGGGGATTATGACTGGCCGTCAGAATGATGCCGGCAACCGCATGGCTGTCCGGAACTGCCAATTCCACGGTAGGTGTGGTCGCCAGACCGGCATTGATCACATCGATCCCCAGCCCCATCAGGGTTGAACAGACCAGGGCATCGACCATCTGGCCTGAAATCCTGGCATCCCGCCCAACAACCATGCAGGGTTTGTCGACATGCCCCGGGTAATTATGCAACGCCCAGGTTCCGAATGCTGCAGTAAAACGGACAATATCGGGAGGAGTCAGTCCTTCACCCGGGCGGCCACCTATGGTGCCACGAATCCCGGAAATTGATTTGATGAGTGCCATAAGGAGGAAAATGGTCCTGCAAGGTATTGAGTTTTCGTGATAACTTTGCGGTAATGATCAATATTTTGCGCACCTTTGCAACCCGCTAAAACTTAGGCAGTGTACAAGAAACCAATCAGAGTTGAGAAGAAATCCGGGTCGGTCACAATCAGGCTTAACCGGTATATCGCAGCATCGGGAATCTGTTCCCGGCGGGATGCCGATGAACTGATCAGCAAAGGTGTGGTCGAGGTGAACGGCAAGAAGATTACCGAGCTGGGTACGCAGGTCAATCCCGATGACACTGTCAAGGTTAACGGAAAGGTTATCCGGAACGAACGCAAAGTTTATATCCTGCTCAACAAACCCAAGGATACCCTTACCACCACTGACGATCCGGAAGGGCGCCGCACGGTGCTCGACCTGGTAAGGGGTGCTGCCGATGTCCGGGTTTTCCCGGTCGGCCGCCTCGACCGGAATACCACGGGAGTACTCCTCCTGACAAATGACGGTGAGCTTTCGGGCAGGCTTACGCATCCCCGTTACAACATCCGCAAGATCTACGAAGTCGAAACCGTCCAGAACATCACCGACGAAATGATGGAGACCCTAACAAAGGGCATTGAACTGGATGACGGACTTGCCAGGGTCGATGCGATCGGTTACCCCGATCCCACATCCCGGAAGTTTTTACAGATCGAGATCCATTCCGGGAAAAACAGGATTATCCGCAGGATGCTGGAACATATTGGAGTTGAGATAGTTAGACTCGACCGGGTGTACTTTGCCGGGCTGACTAAAAAGAACCTGCAGCGGGGCAAATGGCGCTTCCTGTCTCCCAAAGAAGTAGGCTGGCTGAAAATGAGTAAATCCTCGACCAAAACCTCCCGATGAAATCCGGTTTTGTCAATATCATAGGTAATCCGAATGTAGGGAAATCAACCCTGATGAATGTGCTGGTAGGGGAACGGCTGTCGGTCATCACGGCCAAATCCCAGACCACCCGCCACCGGATTTTCGGCATTGTCAACGGAGACGATTTTCAGATCGTTTATTCCGATACGCCGGGTCTTATCAAGCCTGCCTATAAACTGCAGGAAGCCATGGTGAAAGCAGCCAAATCGGCACTTGCGGATGCAGATATCCTGCTCTACATAACCGACATGATGGAAACCATCGATAAAAATCAGGATATACTGGACCTGGTCAGGAAAAGCAAGGTGCCCCTGATACTGGTCATCAATAAAATAGACCTGAGTAACCAGCAGGAGGTTGAAAACGCGGTGATCCGCTGGCAGGAGATCCTTCCGAAAGCCGAGATCTTTCCCAGTTCCGCATTGTTCAAATTCAACACAGACAACCTGTTTAAAAGAATTCTCGAATTGCTGCCTGAATCACCTCCCTATTTTGATACCGATGCCCTGACAGACAGGCCTGAACGATTTTTTGTTACCGAGGTCGTCAGGGGAGCCATCCTTGAGAATTATCAAAAGGAGATTCCCTATTCGGTTGAACCGGTTGTGGAAGAATTCAAGGAGAGTGATGATATCATCCGTATCCGGGTTATCATTTACGTGGAGAGGGATTCCCAGAAAGGGATACTAATCGGGCATCAGGGCAGTTCCCTTAAACGGGTAGGCACTCAGGCCCGCAAGGATCTTGAAACCTTTTTCGGGAAGAAAATCTTTATCGAATTATTTGTCAAGGTGGCCCAGGACTGGAGAAACCGCCCTGATATGCTGAAATCATTCGGCTACGAACTTTAATAAGAAAATATCTGTATGAATAATATTGTTACAATAGTCGGCCGGCCAAATGTTGGCAAATCAACCCTTTTTAACCGGCTGATCAAGTCACGCCAGGCTATTGTCCATGAATCCAGCGGCGTGACACGTGACCGCCATTACGGTAAATCGTACTGGAACGGGCACGAGTTTTCAGTGATCGATACAGGCGGCTATGTCAGGGCTTCAGAAGATATTTTCGAAGAAGAGATCAGGAAACAGGTATTGCTTGCCATTGAGGAAGCGGATGCCATTCTTTTTGTCGTGGATGTCGAAGCCGGAATTAACGACCTGGATCATACCGTGGCAGAGATTTTGCGCAAGGTCAACAAACCTGTTTTCCTGGTGGTCAATAAAGCGGATAATAATAAGCGCTTCATGGAGGCCAATGAATTTTACAGCCTGGGCCTGGGGGACATTTACCCCGTGTCGGCCGTTAACGGCAGCGGAACCGGTGACCTGCTCGATGTGGTGGTAGCCTCATTCACAAAAACAACCGAAGAGGAGGCTCCGGATATTCCGCATTTCACTATCGTCGGCCGGCCCAATGTGGGAAAATCGTCCCTGATCAATGCCCTGCTTGGCGAGGATCGTCATATCGTGACCCCGATCTCCGGTACAACACGTGATTCCATTAACACCCGGTACCAGAAATTCGGGCTCGACTTCTTCCTGGTCGATACGGCAGGCGTCAGAAAAAAAGGAAAGGTCACGGATGATATCGAGTTCTATTCGGTTATGCGGGCTATCCGGTCCATTGAAGCCAGCGATGTCTGTTTTCTGATGATCGATGCAACCGAGGGAGTCTCTGTACAGGACATCAATCTTTTCGGCATTATCCAGCGTAACCATAAGGGAGTGGTCATTCTGGTAAATAAGTGGGACCTGATTGAAAAAGACACTCATTCTACCAAGCGCATCACACAGGAAATTCACGACCGTATCGCACCCTATACGGATGTTCCGATACTCTTCGTGTCGGCATTGACCAAACAGAGGGTTTTCAAAGCCCTGGAAACAGCCATCGAGGTGTATAATAACCGGAAACAGCATGTTGCTACCTCAAAGCTGAACGAACTGATCCAGGAAGCCATTGAAGCCTATCCGCCGCCGGCAGAAAAAGGCAAGTTCGTGAAGATCAAATATGCCGCTCAGCTCCCCAATCCGTCACCCGTGTTTGCAATCTTCTGCAACCTTCCGCAGTATGTAAAAGAACCTTATAAAAGGTATCTCGAAAACCGCATCCGGGAAACCTTTCCTTTCACCGGTGTACCCATCCAGATATTTTTCCGTGAAAAATAATTCCATGAAATCCTTCCTGTTCAATCCGGTACTGTTGCTGATGCTGATCCTTTCAGCATCCTCCTGCAATCCTGTTGTGGATTATCCCGATGAGCCGGTGATCAGCTTCACCAGTGTCGATGTCAGGGATTCAGTAGATGCCCTCGACAATACCATTAAAAGGGTGACGATAACCTTTCACCTGACCGATGGAAACGGAGATATCGGATTGGGGACCAGTGATACCACCGGGGTTTTTCACCAAGACAGTCTGTATTATAATAATCTGTTTATCAGAGAGTTTGAAAAAATTGACGGAGAATTTGTTGCTGTTCCCGAACCTGTGGGGCTAAAAAAATACAGGATCCCGGACATCACCCCTTCGGGACAGAATAAAACACTGATTGCCGATATATCCGTATCCCTTGAATATCCCTATTCCGGAAGTACTCCATTGCCATTCAGCGAGTTCTGTTACCAATTCTATGTAGTCGACAGGGAGCTGAACATCAGCAATACGGATACCACTTCGGTCATTGTCTGGTAATTAACGTCCGGGCTTATAAAGCGGCCATTCGATAAAGAAGGCGGTGCCTTCATCCTTCCGGGTCTCGAACCAGATTTTCCCTTCCGATCCTTCCACAATTTTTTTGGCTATCGACAGGCCGAGTCCCATCCCTGAAGTCTTGGTGGTAAAATTGGGCTCAAAAAGCCTGTCCTGCAACTCTTCCGGAATTCCCACCCCGTTGTCTTTCACCCTGACGACAACCTGGTCCCCCTTCACTTCGACGAACAGGTCAACCACCGGTTCACACGATTCATGAACCGCCTGTATCGCATTCCGGACCAGGTTATTATAAACCTGCAGAACCTGCTCAGGATCGGCATAAATGATCACTTCCCCCGATACCGGATTCACCTGGTGAAGGGTTATTTTACAGGTGTCTTCGAACAGAAATGTCAGCCGCTTGAGCTTTGAGATCAGGTCGATCGGTTCAAAATGAGCTCCGGGCATCTGGGCAAATTTGGAAAACTCGCTGGCAATGGCTGAAAGGGTTTCAATCTGATCAATGAGGGTATTCGTTACCCTGTCGATATGGTTGTCAAGATCCGGCGCGTGATCCTTCCAGGCCCTCCTCAGATGCTGGACGCTCAGTTTCATCGGGGTGAGCGGATTCTTGATTTCGTGTGCGATCTGGCGCGCCATCTCCCTCCAGGCGGTTTCCCGTTCCGACCGGGCGAGCTTTTCAGCGCTCGCCTGAAGCTCATTGACGAGCCGGTTATATTCCCGCACCAGGTCACCGATCTCATCCCCTCGCCGGTATTCAATCTCCTGGTTTTTCTTGCCGAAACGCAATCCTGCCAGCTTGAGCTGGAGCTGCTGAAGTGGCTTGGTTATCTGATTGGCTAGTAGTACCGCAAGGAAAATACTTAGCATGATCAGGATAAAATACCCGTTCAGCATGGCGACCACAATGGTGGAAACCTCCTTTCTGATCTCGCTTTGCCGGCTGAAATAGGGCAGATTGATATATCCCAGCAACTGATTGTCCTTATTGAACAGAGGCACATACGATGAAAAATAGCCCAGGCTTTCGATACTTTCCCTGGCGATATAGCTTGTCCTGCGCTGGTGATGGACAGCTTCGTAAGCGAGGATATTCATTCTCCGACCGACCAGGTTATACTCGAATACCTCGGGACGGGTTGAAACAATAAGGTTTCCGGAAGGATCGAAAATATTCATATCCGTGTTGAACACATAGGAGAATTTGAGGAGGAGTTCATCGAGGCTTCTGTATGTGTTGTCATGCCATGCAGGTGTCAGAACCGGTTCCTTCTCCAGCTTGTGCTGGATATCAGTCAGGAGGGATTCGGTCTTCTCCACGATCAGTTTCCGGTTGCTTCGCTGGTATTGCTGGATCACGTACCAGGTCATTCCCCCGCCGATAAGGACAAAGGAAAAGACCAGAATGGATATCAGGGTTGCCTGAATGCGTTGTTTCAGTCCGACGGTCCTTAACGTAGGCATCCGGCGAAAACGGATAATGAAGTAAAACACGATCCAGATGGCAAAGAGGAAAACGAAAACATAGGAAAAGGTTATCACGTAATCAACCAGGCGGTAGGATGGACGGCTGATGACAATCTCGTTATCATCGACGTTCCGGAGAATCCAATGCTGATAATGATCCCGACTGAAGGGCACAATCTCTCCTGTCCTGCCGGGGTATACATCGCTGGTGAGGCTATAATCATAAGTGCCTGTAACCGATTGCAGTTTTCCCTGGTTGTATTTTGCATAGGTATAATTCCCATTGAGACTATCGCGGTCGATTTTCCCTGTGATCAGGAGCTCGGGATATCCCAGTTCCTGTGAGACCAGCCTTGAATCGATATTTATGATCAGATTGGCACCATAGAGGCTGTCCGGGGTAAAGAAACGGTAAACCCCGAGGTAGTCGATCAGGCCGTCAAAATTATCCAGATAATAGAAACCTGCAGATCCGGTGAGTTTGGTCCCGTAACGGTCGCGCATGTCGCGCAGAAAATACGGAAGGCACGCAACCTCAAAGTTATCCGGCTGAACCAGCATTCGGCTCACTGAATCACACGAGCGGGCTTGTATTTCGTAACGGTTCCAATAGAGCCCGAAATAGTTTGTTTTCAGATAAGATGTAACTGCTGCCTGATTTTCCATCGGATCGGCCGTCCGGTCCGTTATCATACCAGCCAGGACCGTGTCAGACCTGATACCTGCATCGATCTGGGTGAGGAGCATCTCGGCGATCTGGTCATGTTCGTTCGATAAATGTCCCAGAATTTCGGCCTGGCGATCATTTTCCTTCCGGCGGTTAACATCATCAATGTAAACAACCAGATAAACGGAAGCCATCGCAAGCAGCAATGCTGCTATTCCGTGAGTAAGCCGGAGTTTTGTCCGATAGTTGATATAGAGGATAAGCAGGGTTGTAAGATAAAAGAACAGCATACCCGTCCATCCGATACCCGAATCCGTTTGGCGGCTAAGACCGAAAAACAAAGCCGAGACAATGAGCAGGCTAACCAATGTCTGAGGCAGCGTGATCCTGTGCTTCATCCGGTCGATCACCCGGTGGAGTATCATTACCCAGCCCGCCAGGAGTCCGACGATCACCAGGACATCTGTAATATTTGCTGCCGTAAGCGACAGGATCCGGCTGATTTCCAGCAGGCCGGGGCGCTGGGTAAGCAGATATCCGATCAGCCTCTGTACCAGGAGAAATGTTGCCGTTACTATCAGCCATCCTGCAACACCCAGGCTTTGAACCAGCCGTGAATCGGTCCTGCGACGATCGGTGCTCATGCTTTTGGGGAACAGCTGGAACAGGTGCATGAACCAGTATGCAAAGAATATCAGGAGAATAGAGGATAAATAAATATCCCCCCTGGATTCAAAAAAGAACACAGGCTTATCAAATGGTTGAAAAAACGGCAGCTCATAAACACAGTGGGGGATATTGAATTGCCAGAGTATCCAGCGAAGAATGATCAGATCAGCTAAAAGAGCCAGCAGCCAGAAAGGCGAAGGTTTCAGTTGATTACCCAGGGTCAGAAGGTCACTGTAACAGAGCAGCAGGAGAATTCCCGAAAGACAGTAAAGCAGCAAGGTTATCCAATGCAGGCCTTTCCTTGGGATCGTTTCATTGCTTGCCACAACGGAGAAGGCATAGGCACCCTTGTCATCGTTAATCCGGATAGCCCCTGGAACCGGCGGGACACTGACCTTATAGGAAGCGGGAATATTTTTCCCGACCAGGAAGGCATTTGAGACAAACTCGTTATTGTAGGGAAAGAATTTTTTCAGAAACACGAAACCTATAACAGAATAAGGTGCAGCTGAATAATGCCTGACATAGATATTGCAATTGGGAAGCCGGTGTACTTTTTCGGATTCCATCATTTGAAGGTCCCGGTCCGAAATGACCAGGGAATTGTCGGTCCAGAACAGCACCGAATCTTTGTTCAGCAAGTACAGTGCAAGACCGTCGTTATCGTCTGCAAAGTGTTTCGAGAAACCCGGATTGGTTTCGATAGCCTCAGGCCATCCCTCCCGGGAGACCCAGTCAAGAGCTTCTTTTGCCGTTTTATCGAGCAGAGCCAGTTTTCGGTGAAAATCCCTCTCAACGACAGCCGTATTGATCTTCGCCTTGCTGTTGTGGTGGGCGATCGGATCCAAAAAAACAGCTGTCAGTAATAGAATGAGTGATATTGGCAGGAAGCGGAAAGCAGACCACAATTTTTTTGGTCTGATTTCGGTAGTTTGCATGGTGATCGTAATTAGAATATAGCCTTATGAAATTACAATTTCCGCGCCAATTTATGCTTTCTTTATATTTTTGATCTAAAATACGCCGATGAGTAAAGATCAGCTTAAACGGTTTATTGAAGAGGCTCTTCGGGAAGACATCGGTTCCGGTGATCATACCACCCTTGCATGCCTGCCGGCTGATGCCCGGGGAAAGGCCGTTTTGCTGGCGAAGCAGGAAGGAATCCTGTCCGGAACACGGGTAGCCGGTGAGGTATTCAGAACCTTTGACCCCGGTCTCTCCGTCGAGGTGTTCATGAAGGACGGCAGTCCGGTAAAGCCCGGCGACCAGCCTTTTCTCGTTTCCGGCAGGCAACAGTCGATCCTTCAGACCGAACGGCTTGTTCTGAATATCATCCAGCGGATGTCGGGTATTGCCACCCAGACGGCACTTTATGTTGAGCGTGTAAAAGGGACCGGTGCCCGGATACTGGATACCCGGAAAACAACTCCCAATATGCGTTTTCTTGAAAAAGAGGCTGTCAGGACAGGCGGTGGTTTCAACCACCGGTCCGGCCTCTACGACATGATCCTGATCAAGGATAATCATGTTGATTATGCAGGAGACATGGTTCAGGTCATTAAGCGGGCTGCTGAATATGTCCGGAAGAAAGGCCTGCCGCTGAAAATAGAGGTAGAGGCAAGAGATCTGGAGGATGTCCGGAAGATTCTGGATACCGGAGAAGCATTTAGGATCCTCCTCGACAATTTCGCTCCCGGCCGGATGCTGGAAGCCGTTGAATTGATCGGCGGCAGAGTTGAGACGGAAGCTTCAGGCGGGATTACGCTTGAAAACGTGCGTGATTATGCCTTGACCGGAGTAGATTACATATCCGTCGGAGCGTTGACCCATCATATCCTTTCTCTCGATTTCAGTTTGAAAGCAACAACCTGATAAATACATGAAACTAATTCGGAAACTGAAAGCCTGGTTGATAAAACTATTCAGATCCCTTCGGGGCGTTATCCTGCCTGGATTTGATGGGCTGAGTATGTATGAGGTTTCAAATTTCTTCTGGCAGGGAGTTAAAAACGGTGCACTTTCCATGCGGGCTTCAGCCATTGCATACAACTTTTTCTTAGCCATATTTCCGGCAATCATCGTCCTTTTTACTCTGATCCCTTACCTCCCGATAGATAACTTTCAGCAGGTTCTGATGGACATACTGAAAGACGTGATGCCTGCAAACGTTTATACGGCAGTTGAAAGCACTATTGAAGAGATTATCACCCGTAAAAGGAACGACCTGCTCTCTTTTGGTTTCTTAATGGCAGTCTTTTTTGCCACCGGAGGTATTGCGGCGCTGATCAACACATTCAACACAAGCTATCATAATGTTGAAAACCGTACCTGGTTAAAGAGACAGCTTATTTCCATCGTACTGGTTTTTATCTTTTGTTTCCTGATCTCTGTAGCCATTGTACTCATCATTTTCTCGGGAACCGTAATCGATTATCTGGTCGCCAAGGACCTGCTGACCAATAAATTCCTGATTGCCTTGCTGCATAACGGGAAATGGCTGATCATCCTGTTGTTCACTTTTATCAGTATTTCGAGTCTGTATTACCTGGCACCTGCCCGTAGGAAAGAGTACCGGTTCATAACACCGGGGAGCATTCTGGCCTCCTGTTCCATCATCTTAACATCCGTGGTGTTTTCAGCCTATATCAATAATTTCGGCCAGTATAACAAGTTTTACGGTTCCATCGGAACGCTCATTGCATTCCTGATCTGGCTTTTTGTCAATTCTCTGGTGCTGATCATCGGCTTTGAGCTCAATGTCAGCATAAATAATGCGCGGAAAAGCAAGAATGACGCGGAAGCTCAGGATGCCATGCCTGAATGATTACATGTGGTGCAGATATTTGTACACCAGGGTACGGATCTCATCAGTCTTGCCGAACAGCCTTTCACTTAAACCCTGATCGTTGAATGCCCGGAGCCTCGAAATGAAGCTGTCGATCGTCCTGGGAGGAAAGATCCCGTCTTTTTCAAAATAGCTTCTTCTCTTTTCCAGCAACCCTGCTGATCCGTAACAACAATCAGGCAGTTTTTCAAGCTTGTCAAGCTTGTCGCGGTTCTCTTCCTTGAAAATATTCACATCAACGTAGAGGGATTCAGCCTTTTCAAGAGCCCCTTCCATTTCCAGTCCGCGGAGGGAGGCAACAATTAATCCGGCAAACAAATGATAGATATCGGCTGAACCATCGGGACTCCGGATCTCAATGGTTTGTTTACTGACGCCTTCATATTTCGGGGTATTGTCCTTTGGATTTGCATCATGGACCATATCCGTTCCCCCGATCCAGCCCAGGGGAACCCTGACCAGTACCGAACGGTTCCTGTCACCCCAGCAGATATTGGTCGGAGCCTCCTGGTGGGGAACCAGCCTGAGGTATGAAGTCGGGATTGTATTGCCGAATGCGGTAAGAGGTCCTGCAAGCTCCATCAGTCCGGCAATCATTTTTTTGGCCGGCCGGGAAAGCCGTCCCTCCTCGATCATTGCGTTATCACCGTCTTTATCAAGATACATGTGCACATGAAGGCCGGAGCCTGCTTTACCTACTGTGATCTTTGGGGCAAAGCTGATATTCACGCCGTACTTCTCACCCAGCTGGCGCAGGATCCACTTGGCAACCACCAACTGGTCCGCCGCCTCTTCTGCATCCTGGGGAAGGAATTCAATTTCATGCTGTTCAAAGCTTTCAGCATCGGTGCTGAAATTCCCGACCTCGCTGTGGCCATATTTGATCCTGCCGCCGCTCCTTGCAATCAGGTCCATGGCTTCCAGCCGGATATACTCGTAATTGCTAAAGGGGCTTGCGGAATGGTACCCTTTCTGATCTTCGGCAGGATACAACTCTTCCTTTTTACCCTGAACATAATATTCCAATTCGCCCATGCACTTGAAGACAAAGCCTGTCCTTTCCCTGAACAGTTTGTGTGCCTTCCGGAGAATATACTCCGGAGCCGGATCAAGTGGTTTCCCCTGGTTTGTATAAAAGGAGCAAAGGATATCGAGGGTTGGTACATCCGAAAACGGATTTACGAATGCAGTTGAAAACCTGGGGATGACATACAGATCACTGGATCCGGTTTCAATATAGGAAAAGAGGCTGCTTCCATCAACACGCTCACCCGATGAAAGAATGGTTTCAAGGTAATCCTTGTCATGAACGACGAAGTTAAGCACCTTAAGCTTCCCGTCCTCGGCAACATACCTGAAATTCAGCCGCTTGATTCCATTCTCAAGAATATACCGGACAATATCATCCCGGGTAAAATCAGCAGATGACTTCCCGAGGAACTGCTCCAGCAAATTAGCCCTGTATTGATAGTCTTCTCCCATAACCTTTTTCTTTCTCCTTTCTCCTTTCTCCTTTCTCCTTTACCCCAGTCTTTCCCGGATTGCTCTTATTTTGGCTTCAGCATCGGCTTTCTTTTTCTTTTCCGTCTCCACGACTTCGGCCGGAGCATTATTGACAAACCGCTCGTTTGAGAGTTTTTTCTTGATAGAATCGAGGAATCCCAGCGCGTACTCCAGTTCCTTTGTCAGCTTTTCGATTTCAGCCGCTTCATCAACTGATCCGGCAAGGGGAACATAGTATTCGACCGAGCGGATAACCTGGCTGGCCGAATTGGCAGGTTTATTATCGGATAGAACGACTGAACTAAGATTAAGCAATTTCATCATCACCTGGTCATAGCTGCTGTCATAAACCTTCTTCGGATCCACAACCTGCAACTCAATCCTGTTTTTCACCGGGATGTTTTTTTCAGCTCTTACCGAGCGTACAAAAACAACCGTTTCTTTCAGCCTTTCAAACCGTTCTATGATCTGTTCATCGGATTTTCCCGGTTCGGGAAGTTGTGAAATCATGATGGATTCACCCTTTTTGCGGGGGTTGATATGCTGCCAGAGTTCTTCGGTTATAAAGGGAATGAAAGGATGGAGAATCAGCAGGAGTTTTTCCATCAGGTCCAGTGCCTGTTTACGGGTGACGGGATCTACCGGATGCCGATAACCAGGCTTGATGATCTCAAGATACCAGGAAGAATAATCATCCCAAAAGAGTTTGTAAGATGCCATGAGTGCATCCGAAAGGCGGTATTTGCTGAAATGATCGACCAGGGTTACCATCTCCCGGTTGAGCTTCGACTCGAACCATTCGAACGCCTGGCGTGATGTATCGGGCTGAGGCAGTTTCTCGTCCACCTGCCAGCCGGCAACCAGCCTGAAGGCATTCCATATCTTGTTGCCAAAATTCCTGCCCTGTTCGGTAAGCGATTCATCGAAAAGAAGGTCGTTGCCGGCCGACGAACACAGAAGCATTCCCACGCGGACACCGTCGGCTCCGTATTTAGCTATCAGGTCAAGAGGATCCGGGGAGTTACCCAGGGATTTCGACATCTTCCGGTGCTGGGCATCCCTGACCATACCGGTCAGGTACACATTATTGAAAGGTTTGGCACCCCGGTATTCATATCCGGCAATGATCATACGGGCAACCCAAAAAAACAGTATATCAGGGGCAGTGATCAGATCATTGGTCGGATAATAGTAACGGATATCCTCATTGTCGGGATTCCGGATGCCGTCAAAAACCGAGATTGGCCATAACCAGGAACTGAACCAGGTGTCGAGAACGTCTTCATCCTGCGTCAGGTCTGAAAAGTCAAGCTCCGGATTGCCAGTCAGTTTCCTCGCTTCTGCCAACACTTCTTCCTCATTCAGCCCGACCACGATTTGACCGTCGGACAGGTACCATGCGGGAATCCGGTGCCCCCACCATAGCTGCCGGGATATGCACCAGTCCTTTATATTTTCCATCCAGTGGCGGTAGGTATTCTTGAACTTGGCAGGTATCAGCCGGACATTGTCGTTCATGACATTTTCGAGGGCAGGCTCAGCCAGATCTTTCATCCGCATGAACCATTGCCTCGATAATTTTGGCTCGATAACGGAATTCGTCCGCTCGGAGTAGCCCACTTTGTTGGTATAATCCTCAACCTTGACCAGGTTGCCCAACTTCTCGAGAAGCCCGACCGACAATTTCCGGGCTGCGAAACGATCAATGCCTGAGAACAATCCGGCTTTTGGGCTGATCGTTCCGTTATCATTAAAGATATCGATTGCCTCAAGGTTGTATTTTAAACCGATTGCATAGTCGTTCTCATCATGTGCCGGCGTGATTTTCAGGGCGCCTGTACCAAATTCCATATCAACATATTCATCGCTGATAACAGGAACCTCCCTGTCAACCATCGGAACAATCACCTTTTTACCCTTAAGGTTCTGATAGCGTGGGTCATGAGGATTGACACAGACCGCAGTATCACCAAGAATGGTTTCCGGGCGTGTAGTGGCAACAGTGAGCCAGCCGTCAGGTTCCCCCACAATTTTATACCTGACATAATAGAGTTTCGACCGAACCTCTTTGTAGTTAACCTCTTCGTCGGAAATGGCAGTCATAGCCTGGGGATCCCAGTTGACCATCCGCACTCCACGGTAGATATACCCTTTCCGGTACAGGTCGACGAATACTTTCAGAACACTTTCTGACAATACCGGATCCATGGTAAACCGGGTCCGGTCCCAGTCACAGGATGCGCCAAGCTTTTTAAGCTGCTCTAAAATGATCCCGCCATGCTTATCGGTCCACTCCCATGCATGCTTTAAAAACTCATCCCTTGTTATATCGGTTTTACCGATACCCTGCTCCTTCAGTTTGGCAACAACACGCGCTTCCGTAGCTATGGAAGCGTGATCTGTACCGGGAAGCCAGCATGCATTTTTCCCCGTCATCCTTGCCCGCCGCACCAGGATATCCTGAATGGTATTGTTCAGCATGTGGCCCATGTGCAGGACACCGGTAACGTTTGGCGGAGGAATCACGATGGTATAGGGCTCCCGGGAATCAGGCTCAGACCTGAAAAAGCCCTGTTCCATCCAGTAAGCGTACCATTTGTCCTCCGTAATGGAAGGATCGTATTTTGCAGGAATATCCAACTTATTCATTCTGATGATGTTCATTGTGCCGGAAACCCGGTAAAAAAGTGCCGTAAAAATAGCAACATTCTCGAACAAAATAATGCTGCGACTTTTTCGTTATTACTGGGTTTAATGTAATTTTGTAAACCCTTAAGAAAATCAATCTGATATGAAACGATTTGTTATATTGATCTTTACTCTTTTTCTTGGATGCAATCTCATGATGGGGCAGTCAAAGAAAGCAAAAGAGGAAATGGCTTTTGATAAAGTAGTCGATGGTATTGTCACCCATGATTTCGGTTCAATTGTTTATGGAGCCAATGGTAATGTTGATTTTACCTTTACCAATAAAGGAACCAAGGACCTTATTATCAACGATGTCCAGTCATCCTGCGGATGCGCAGTTCCCAGCTGGACCAAAGAGCCGGTAAAACCAGGACAGACGGGATCTGTGAAGGTTAATTACAACACCAAGTTGCCGGGGCCATTCAATAAAACCATTGCAGTATTTTCCAATGCCGACAATTCACCGGTCCGATTGGTTATCCGCGGTAAAGTGAACGCACAGCCAAGCGACCTGAAACCGGGTGCACCTACGCCTGACCAACAAAAGGTTATCGACCAGAAAGCTGAAGAAGAATATCAGAAAAAAGCTGCAAACGAAGGAACCTCCGGAGTCGATCCGAAAATAGGGATTCCGGCCGATAAGGTTGCCCAGAAAGAGGCTTATAAGAAAATGGTTCAGCAGCGCGAAGCCGCGAAAAATCAGACAACAACAACCGGAACTCAGCAAGCCACGCAAAAGACAACCAGTACCGCGACAAAAAAATAATAGCTCATTTTTATTTAGTATTTCATGCCAGTAATCAGCAAACGGGGCGTGGCCATGCCACCCTCTCCAATACGAAAACTTGTTCCTTTCGCTGAAGAGGCCAAAAAAAAAGGCCGGATCGTCTATCACCTGAATATAGGGCAACCTGATATAAAAACTCCGGAAACCGCCCTCGCAGCCATCCGGTCAATCAATAAACCCGTACTGGAATATTCTCATTCGGCAGGCTATGAAACCTATCGCCGCAAGCTGGCAACTTTCTATACCAATCTGGGCATAAACATCGACCACTCGCAGGTTATAGTCACCACCGGGGGTTCCGAAGCCATACTCTTTACGATCATGGGCACCATGGATCCAGGCGATGAAATAATCATCCCTGAACCGTTCTATGCAAATTATAACGGATTCACGGTTGCCGCCGGCGTCAAAGTGGTACCGGTATCATCCCACATTGAGAACGGATTCGCCCTGCCGCCGATCGAAGCCTTTGAAAAGCTCATCACCCCCCGGACACGGGCCATCATGATCTGTAATCCCAATAACCCGACCGGTTATCTGTACTCGCGCGAAGAGCTGGAAAAACTAAGAACCATTGTTCTGAAACACAACCTCTTTCTTTTCTCCGATGAAGTGTACCGCGAATTCTGCTATGATGGATTGAAACACTACAGCGTCCTGGGCCTGGAAGGGCTTGAACAACATGCGGTCATGTTTGATTCCGTTTCCAAGCGTTTCAGTGCCTGTGGCGTTCGCATCGGATGTGTGATATCCCGCAACTGTGACCTGATGTCGACTGTCATGAAATTTGCGCAGGCCAGGTTAAGCCCTCCCGGACTCGGGCAGATCGCCGCAGAAGCCGCCCTGGATACTCCTCAATCTTATTTCGATGATGTGGTTGCCGAATATATTGCCCGCAGAAACTACCTTGTCGATAGCCTGAATGCTATTCCGGGAGTCATCTGTCCCCGGCCGAAAGGTGCCTTTTATACCACGGTAAAGCTGCCGGTTAAAAATGCCGACCATTTTGCAAAATGGCTGCTCACCGATTTTCAATACAACAATCAGACAGTAATGCTCGCACCGGCTGCAGGATTCTATGCCACACCGGGGCTGGGATTGGATGAGGTCAGGATAGCCTATGTACTGAAGCTCGATGATCTGAAAAATGCCATTGAATGCCTGCGGATCGCTCTGGATCAGTACAGTAAGATCCAATAATCATTTTTTACCGTAAACCCGTTTGATGTGGTTCTTGACACGGAGCCTCTCCGCAAAAGTGAGCTCCGGTCCATGCTGCCTTACCTCCAGCTCATTTCTCATTCTCGTAAAGGTATCCCAGCGATCCTTGATGATGGCCGGCAAGCTTCTCCGGACAAAGCCTTTTCTTGAGTATATTGAACCGCGGGTCAGGTGATATGATAGTTTATACTGGATCAGATAGTAGCAGTCATTCCCATACCCCGAGTTAATCAATTCGATGAAATCTTTTCGGAGAAAACCATTTCGGTATCCAAGCTCGATGCTGGAAGTCCAGAGCTTGTTCTTTGAAAAACGAAGTCCGAAGGCTCCCGACAGATACAGACCGTTAACCAGGGTCTCGAGCGGCGGTTGCTCAGGCCGGGAAAGACGTGACCGACCCACAAATCCCCCGAAACCAACCGACACATAAGGGTTTACACCGGTATAGCGGCGCAAAAAATAGTACTCTCCTTGCCCGTGAAACTCTGTCAGGAACGCATTGAAGCTGTAATCCCGGTACATGATGCTGTTGTTGTATCTCGACCCCTTATCGCTGCCGCTCAGCCAGATCGGGGCTATCTGTGCCGACACTGCAAAGGTTCTGTCGAACAGGTAACGGGCCCCCAGGCTGAGGCTCAGCCTGGAACTCTGGGGATCAAAGTCAAGGAAGTTATCCAACGGGCTGAGTGGTCCCTGAAGCAATGGCTTATGCAAGCTGGAACCTCCGATATCTCCGAAAAAATGCGAAGAGCCGATCCCTCCGTAAACCTCAAAATATTTAAATAACCTCTGGTTGGAAGCCTGCGGAAAAGAGTTACTTCCAAAAGAGATCAACAAGAGGACCAAAAAGGCTCGGAGCGATCTCATCGGATACATAATTTACAAAAATAGGGAATGGAACCGATGAAAAAACTGATTGTTAATACTTTGCCCTAGTTATCAACATCCGGGTACAAAAGGTATTTTATTCTGATTTTTTTAAACCTCTCCAAGCCTTTCTTCCATGACCTGCGAATCTCAACGGGAGGAATCCCGCAACTTATTTGCTGCCTCAGTTTATCCGTTCCGGCCAGTGTGTTAAAATAGGAAGTGAAGAAACTATCTTTTCTGCCCAGTTCGTCATAAGCTCCCAGCAGCCAATCCAATACAATACCATGTCGAAAGGCAATCTCTTGAATGCCTGTCAGCCTCAAATCGGTACCAAAGCATTTTTCCCCTTCGTAGGGCGGCCGCTGGACTACTCCGGGTATCGAAGCCGGGATGAAAGAGAAATTACTCTTCATATCGGGATGTCCGTATACCTGAAACGGGAATTCTGTTCCGCGTCCGATACTGACAATAGTACCTTCGAAAAAACATAATCCCGGATAGAGGTACACGGAAACCTGGTTCGGCAGATTGGGTGACGGTTTAACCGGCAATACATATTCTGTCTGATGGTCATAACCCATGCAGGGAATCACGATCAGCCGGCAGGCAATCCCCGATTTCAGCCATCCCTCGCCATTGATCATCCGGGCGTACTCCCCGATCGTCATACCGTGAACAACCGGTACCGGATGCATGCCGACAAATGACCGGAATACAGTATCCAGAACAGGCCCGTCGACATAAAAACCGTTAGGGTTGGGGCGATCGAGGACCAGAAGCGGAACCGAATTTTCGGCACAGGCTTCCATCACATAATGAAGTGTGGATATGTACGTATAAAACCGCACCCCAACATCCTGAATGTCGAAAACCATCCAATCAAGCCCCGCCAGATCTTCCGGGGTAGGTTTCTTGTGATTCCCGTACAATGAAACTACCGGAAGGCCTGTCTTTGTATCCTTGCCGTCCCGTATGACTTCACCGGCTTCGGCTTCCCCGCGGAATCCATGTTCCGGAGCAAAAACCCTGCTGACCTTAATGCCCGATCTGAGCAGGAAGTCAACCAGATGAAGATCACCACACCGGCTGGATGGATTGGCGACAACACCGACCCTGGCAGTTTTCAGAAGGTCCAGGTATTCACCTGTCCGGTCCGCACCACAGGTTATGTTGCCGGTCTTGAGACCCGGCATAATCTGCGCACCCAGCATGCCAGCGGACACCATCACGACGAGGAGAATTGCCACAAGATTTCGCTTCATAATTGATACATTTGCTTCAAATCAGGATTTGCCTGTGAATTTCGAGTTTTTCATCGTAAAAAAAAGCATTCGCGGTCACCGGGGGGAAAAAACCGGCAAAAACTCCCTTGTGAGCATATCCTACATCGCAATTGCCCTGAGCATGATTATCATGATCCTCTCAGTCAGCATCCTGACCGGATTTAAAAAGGAAATTAAGGACAAGCTGACCGGTTTCGGCGGGCATCTCCAGATCAGCAAGCTCGACTCCAATAACTCCTATGAAGAAGAACCGATCATTTATAATGATCAGTTTATCAGTCAGTTAAAAAGAGTCCCATCGGTTACTTCGGTCTTTCCTTTTGCCACAAAAACAGCGATCGTCAAATCAGGGAAAGAGCTGCAGGGAATAGTCCTTAAGGGAGTCAACACTGATTTTGACTGGAGCTTTTTCAGGGAAAACCTTGAATCGGGAAGCCTGCCTCTCATGGACCGGCCGGATACGGCGCAAATTCTTATTTCCCGCTCTCTTGCCAACCTCCTGAGGATTGAAGTCGGGCAAAAACTCATCCTGTATTTTGTACAGGATCCCCCGCGCATGCCAAGGCCGTTTTATGTAAGCGGAATTTATCGCACCGGACTCGAAGAATATGACCGGTTGTTTGTCTATTGTCAGATTGATCACATCCGCGAGATCAGCGGCTGGAAATCCGATGAAATAAGCGGTTACGGACTGAACCTGGCGGATCCGCGAAAAATGGAACAAGCTGCTGATGAGGTTCGCGGGCTCTGTGATCAGGTCTCCATAGAGACAGTATCCTTTCTCCAGGTCAGGACCATCAGGGAACTGGCGCCAGGTTTTTTCGACTTCCTGAGCCTGACCGATACGAACGTCTGGGTGATCCTGGCCCTGATGATCCTCATCGCCGGATTCAACATGATTTCCGGATTGCTGATCATCATCCTCGACCGTACCCGCATGATCGGGATACTGAAAGCCCTGGGAGCAGATAACCGTTCCGTCACACGCATCTTTCTATATCAGGCTTTATATATTATTGGGAAAGGGATGATCCTGGGCAACCTGATCGGGCTGACTCTGGCCTTCATCCAGGACTGGTTCTCCCTGATCCCTTTGAATCCGCAGTCCTATTTTGTTGATTCGGTACCCATATTGCTGAATCCGGTTCACATGATCCTTTTAAATGCAGGGACCCTGATCCTGACCATGTTGATGATGCTGATCCCGGCGGGGATTTTAACCCGCATCAGCCCGGACAAAACAATAAAATTTGACTAATTTTCGACTTTTCTTGCCTTTATGAGAAACCACTTTGATCCCCTCAGGAACTATGAAGAGACCATGGAAGCGATCGGTTTTATACCGCTTCACCAGGCTACTGCCAAAGACTGGCAGCGGATCGGATTCATGTCCGGGCTGGAAGTTCATCAGCAGCTGAATACCCGCGAAAAGCTCTTCTGCCGCTGTCCGGCCGGAATCTATCATGATCATGAAGACTTTAACGGTGAACTGATCCGGCACATGCGTCCGACTCTCAGCGAGATGGGAGAATATGACGGCACTGCCCTGATGGAGTTCAGGACCCGCAAAGAGATCATTTACCGTATCAATAATGAGAATGCCTGCACCTACGATATCGATGATACTCCCCCGTTCAAGATCAATCTGGAAGCTCTTGGTTATGCCCTCGAGATATCGCTTCTGTCCAACCTGAACATTGTGGGTGAGGTTCATATCACCCGGAAGCAGTACCTCGACGGCAGCATCCCGACAGGTTTTCAGAGGACTGCGATCCTCGGAGTCGAAGGGGAGATCCAGCTATCCAATAAAAAGGTAAGGCTCATTCAGTTAAGTATCGAAGAAGATTCATGCCGGGAGATCTCGGATGTCGGACATACGAGAATGTACAAGACTGACCGTTTGGGCATGCCTCTGATCGAGACCGTGACCTATCCCGATTGTGCAACGCCTCATGAGCTCAGGGAAGCGGCCGAATATATCCGGTTCCTCAACCGGAGCACGGATAAAGTGCGCACGGGGATCGGTTCCGGGCGGGAAGATGTGAATGTCAGTTGCCGCGGAGGCGACAGGGTTGAGATCAAAGGCGTTTCCCATAACAAATGGATCCCCCTGCTGAGCCACAATGAAGCCTTTCGCCAGTTCGCCCTGCTCCGGATCCGCGACATTCTCAAAAAAAGGATTGCAAACACTGCGGAATGGCATATCAAATCCGTCCCCGTTAACCATGAGAAGCTGAATTCCGGATATGCCCCTGTGATTGAAGCCGGCAATTCAGGTTACAGGGTCGTTGCAGTCAACCTCCCGGACTTTCAGGGTATCCTCTCTCATTTTACACAGCCCGGGAAATGTTTTGCCAATGAACTGTCAGACAGGCTTAAGGTGATCGCCTGTCTTGAGAAGCCAAACATGATCCACTCAGAACATTTCGGTGAACCGGGATGCGGGATTGATTTTGACAAGGTCAGAAAATGGCTGAATGCTTCGGATAATGATGCTCAGGTTATTTTCTGGGGACCGGAGGCCGACATAAAGACTGCCCTGGAAACCATCGAAGAGAGATGCCGCATGGCATTCACGGGCGTTCCTCGTGAGACCCGCAAGTCATTCAAGGATGGAACAACCATATTCGAGAGGGTTTTACCGGGAGCTGACCGGATGTATCCCGATACCGATTCCGCCCCGATACCCCTTGACGATGATTATATCGACAAACTCAGGCTTAATATTCCTGTGCCGGTCTGCGACCGGATCTCACAAATGCGCGAATGGGGGATTCCATCGGACACTTACCACTTTCTTTTAAAGAAAAACATGGTTCCCCTGATTGAAAAAATCAACCAGGATTTCGGCTTTGAACCTAAAAGGACCGGCATTTTTCTCGGCCATACCCTAAAGCACCTTGAAGGTCAGAAAAAACCTCATAAAGAATTTAATCAGAAGAAGATATATGCTCTCTTCGGATACATTTATAAAAACCATCTCGACCCCGCGATAGCGGGACCGATGCTCGCTATTCTGATGGATTATCCGAAAATGGATTTCCCAAGTATCCTGACAAGCCTGAAATTCAAGAAGCGCTCAAAGGATGATCTTCTGGCGCCTGTCGGTTTTCTGGTCGAGAAATTCAAGGAGATCCGCAAATCACCTGATCCGGGGGCGATCCTGAACTGGCTGATGGGACAGATCCGGAGCCAGGCCCTGGGGAACATTCCGTTGAATGAGTACAGCCAGCTGATTGAAATCCAGATAAAAAAAGAACTAACCGAATAACTGCCGGAGGGCTACGATGATTGAAGATTTTTTCCAGGGCTATAAAGGAGAAGGATTGGATATCCTGAAAAAATTCAATGTGCGGGTTTGGGGGGTTGCCGAGTTTGACACAACCAGGGGGTTTTTCAAAGGTACCGTATTGCCGAGGGCAGAAAATGACGACGATAAGCATATCGTGGTCAAGATTGCCACCGGGTATAATATCGGAATAGCAACCAGCACCATCCGCTCTATGCGGGAAGTAAGCTACTTTAAGGCTAATTACAAAATACCTGAAAAGGAATTCCCCGTTACACCCAACCTTCCGAAAGTCAAGCTGATCGGAACCGGCGGAACTATTGCCAGCCGGTTGGATTACCGTACAGGCGCAGTGATTCCTGCCTTCTCTCCGGGTGAATTGTATGGTGCGGTTCCCGAACTGGCTGAAATCTGCAACCTGACCACTGAAAAGGTTTTCGCAGTATTCAGCGAGAATATGGGACCCGATCAGTACAAAGCTCTTGCCATCGCCATCAAGAAAGAGATTGAAAGCGGAGTCGACGGGATCGTCATCGGGCACGGGACCGATACCCTCCATCACACCGCTGCTGCCCTGTCGTACATGGTCCAGAATTCTCCAATACCCATCATACTTGTCGGGTCCCAAAGATCATCCGACAGGCCCTCATCCGATGCTGCACTGAACCTGATGCATTCGTGCTATGCTGCCGGTCACGGGGACATCGCCGAAGTGATGGTCTGCATGTTCGGTCCCACCTCAGATGAATATGGATTTCTGCACCGGGGAACACGGGTCAGGAAGATGCATTCATCCTACCGGTCAACCTTTCGCACCATCGGGGACACCCCGATTGCTACAGTAAAGCGCGGGGAGGTAAAGCCCATTAAAAAGCAGTACAACCACCGCCGGAAAGACAGAAACGTTGATATCTATCCGTTTTTTGAAGACAGGGTAGCCATGATCTACTTCTACCCGCATATGCATCCCGACACCATTGACAGCCTGGTCGACCTGGGTTATAAGGGGATCATCATCATCGGTACGGGACTGGGGCATGTGAACAAGGAGCTCTACCCGGCCATTGAGCGGGCTGCGGAAAAGGGAGTGATCATCTTCATGACCGTGCAGACTCTTTGGGGTTATGTCCACATGTATGTTTACGATACCGGGCGCGACCTGATGTCGATGGGTGTGATCCCGCTTGAGAACATGCTTCCGGAAGCTGCATATATAAAGCTCGGATGGGCGCTCGGGCAGACCCAGGACCTTGCCAAGGTCAAGGAAATTATGTTAAAGCCTGTCAATGACGAGATAACGGGAAGGGAGCCTTATAACGGCTATTTGGTTTACCAGGGTGGTGTCCCCGAGGTTGAAGAGTTTATCAGGAAATACAGGAAGTAAGCACCGCTTCAAACTCGCTCATGATCATAGCCGTTGCACCCCATACCCGATACCCGTCGGCGTTATAGTAGGGAGCCTCGATTTCCATGTCCAGCCTCTTGAGGATCATTGTTTTGCGATTATCGCGATGGAACAGTTTGCCGAGCGGGACTATCAGGATCGTCTCCACCTCCTTTTTATCGGGAACGAATGAAGGCTGCGTTCCCGAATAACCGACCACCGGTTGAATGTGATAATTGCTGTAGGGTACGTAAAGAGGTGTCAGCAAGCCGATGGTTCTCACCCGCCCGGGTATGATACCGACCTCTTCTTCGGATTCACGGTAGGCAGTAGCGACCAGGTCGGCATCGGCCGGTTCCTTTTTGCCGCCTGGCAGTGAAATTTGCCCTCCGTGAGGTCCCCAGTGTGTACGGTGAATGAAAATGGTACTGATCCCTTCTTCTGTGGGGAACAGGAGGATCATGACGCCGCTGGAGCGGGGGTCGGAAGTATCAAAGTCCATTCTTTCCGGAGGCCTCAGGGAAGGAGCCATGAGTCCCTGTGCACTGGCCCCGGGCAAGCCGTTTTGTAACGCCTTTTCAATAAGGCCGATCAGCTTATCAGTCATAAAAATGCCAGTAGACACCGTATTTAAGGTGAGGCCTCATATAGGGATAGTGAGCGACGGAGAATGAATTGGCAGCCATTAACCCTGAAAAAGTGTGGCACCACTCCACAAAGAGGCGGGTCCGCTTGACCTTTATCTGTGCAAAAACATCAACCCACGGATAATTCCCCACACTGGATTCATCCTGGAGGTAAAAGATACCTGTAGCCGGCATGTAGGAATAGCCTGTAAACCTCGTGGTGTAACGGAGGTCAAATCCGTATTCGACTTCAAGGACACCTTGAGTTTTGGCGAACTTTATATCATGGTGCATGAAGGTGGATGAGTGTCCGGTCAGGAGCGGAAGCCTGATGATTTCAGATGAAGAGTACTGAGCCATCAGGCTGACCGATGAGCGGAAAGGACCGGCGCTGAATCGCTTGGTTACCCGGAAAGCACCGCTTACCATAGGATCGGCGAGCTGTGCCGGAATGGCATCGGAATTAAAATAGATCCGGTGTTCATTATAAAATCCGGCTAAAGAAAAATCAAGACTGATGAATGGAATGGAGTAAGCTATTACGATTGCCGCTTCATTTTGCTTCAGGAATTCGTTATCCCAGGTAAAGAGGGTTGACCTGTATTTCCTGACCATTGGATCCGCACCGGCTTTATTGGTTGAAACCGTCATGGCAAGTTGTGATTCTTTATCGCTGCCGGCCAGGAAAGCCCTGTTAAATGTTACGGAGGCTGTGTAATCCCCTGCGGCATACCCGGCGGCTATCCAGTTCCCCCGAACAGTTATCGTGTTCTTCTGACCGTGATAAAGGATCTCACCGCCAATACCGAGTCTCATGCCCAGTTGAGCTGTATCAGCATACTGATAGCGGAAAAAATCGGGACGCACGCCGCCCCGGAGTGAGAAGGATTTATCTTTTATGACAAGGGTATCCGGAACAAAGTCTATGCTGTTGGTCCAGGTTGTAAACCGCACGGAATCCTCGACGCTGTTGAGGGTTCCCGGATTAAACGGATAGAAATCTGCAGGAGGGTCATCGTCAAGGAATTTCCTGTTAAAGTCCCTGATAAGGAACTGATGGTCAATCCTTATATATTTTTCCGGTTGCCGGGCAGGCGGAACGGGATTGAGCGAGTCGGGCAGCGCAAGGCTATCGGTAACCGGGGCCTTGTTTTTCATGCCGAAACGGATCGATTGGACTCCCTGCCAGGCCAGGTCGGTTGTATTGGAGGAGGCTTTCAACAGGTTAACGGTAAGGAGTTTGGGGTAGGAAGAGCCTGCGAGTGATGCATCGTCCTTTAGTCCGCCGTTCTCTCCTGAGTTGAATTTTTTCCGCGCCAGTCCGGTTATCAGGGTATAGTTCTTCCGCATCAGCCGGTAATTGGCATTGATCATCGACATGTTGCTTTTTTGGTTGTTGAAATGCCCGTCGGAATTGATATAGGTGCCGTAGACGGTGATATTGCCGTCCTTTTTCAGGTTGCGGGCAAAGAGGCCGCGAATGGTTTGACCGTTTTTATCCTGAGCTCCGCCGCTATTATAATTGACCATGGTGAACGGGCTTTTGGCTCTGTAGAAAACAAGGTTTTCATCAGGTGCGCCGTATGATTCGTAACCTTCGGCTATCAGGGGGGACATACTGTTCCGGAGGGGGCGGTACTGGTTCCGGATAGCGGGGAGTCCTGCATTTCCAAGTTCGCTCCAGGAGGCTTCCCTGCCATACAGGGGATTGTGTATTTGTGAGCCGGAGAGGGCTGTATCGACTGGTACAGCGGTTTCCCTCAGGTTTGCCATGCAGGTGGAATTGCGGGTTACGGTTTGCTCTCCGGTCTGCGAAAAAGCCAGTGCCGGGATGAGGGAGATGAGGCAGATGGAGAGGAGAATTTTCATGAACGGTAAATATACAAAAAGCCCCGACTCAACAGAATCGGGGCTTTTATAAAAAGTCGGCGGCAACCTACTCTCCCACAAATAATGCAGTACCATCGGCGCTGACGGGCTTAACTTCTCTGTTCGGAATGGGAAGAGGTGGAACCCCGCCGCTAAAACCACCTAAAGATCATACCCTGGTTAGAGGGACAATAAGAATGACATACGGGAAGAAAATTCATAAAGAAAGTAATAATGAGTTTATCAGAATTGCCATAAAGCCACGGGTAATTAGTACTGCTCAGCTTTGACGTTACCGCCTTTACACCTGCAGCCTATCAACGTGATGGTCTATCACGACCCTTAAGGGAGATCTCATCTTGAGGTAAGCTTCGTGCTTAGATGCTTTCAGCACTTATCTTTTCCACACATAGCTACCCTGCGATGCAGCTGGCGCCACAACAGGTACACTAGAGGTATGTCCAACACGGTCCTCTCGTACTGGTGTCAGGTCCTCTCAAATCTCCAACGCCCACAACAGATAGGGACCGAACTGTCTCACGACGTTCTGAACCCAGCTCACGTGCCACTTTAATGGGCGAACAGCCCA
>JAZDPC010000012.1:0-3359 GCA_043797975.1 Bacteroidota bacterium | reverse complement strand
GGTCGATGCCTGATCTGCTGATGGATATGATGCTCGGCGATGAAAAAGCAACCATCCTGTTGGATCGAATTACCGAATATGCCATCCGGAGGGTTAAAATCTATACCGAAGCTGGTGTGGATATCCCCTCGCTTGGCGATGACGTTGGTATGCAGAGCGGCCCCCTGATGAGTGTCGATCTCTGGGAACAATGGATCAAACCGCGCCTTAGAACCGTGATTAATGCCGCCCGGGAGATAAATCCCGATGTTCTGGTCTTCTATCATTCCTGCGGCGATGCCACTGCTTTTATCGGGGGACTGATAGATTGCGGAGTCGATATCCTGAATCCGATCCAGCCTGAATGCATGGATTTTAACCAGATACACGAAACATACGGCAAACGGCTCTCATTCTGGGGAACTCTGGGAACACAGCAATTACTTCCGTTTGGAACTCCGGAGCAAGTCAGGGAAGTTTCCCTCGACCGCATCCGCACCGTTGGTTCCAAAGGCGGACTCATCCTCGGTCCTACACACCTGGTAGAACCGGAAGTACCATTTGAAAACCTGGTGGCAATGAAAAATGCCGCCCGCGAACTATATCCAAAAAAGAAAAAATGACAACAAAACTGAGTGAACGGCTTAAAAAAGGTGAAATAATCATTTCAGATGGTGCACTCGGCACCATGCTTCAGGCTGCCGGATTGGAACCCGGAGTTTGTCCGGAAACCTGGAATATTGACTTCCCCGACCGGGTGGAAGCTATCGCCAGAGCTTATGCCGAGGCCGGTTCAGAAGCAGTGGAAACCAACACATTTGGAGCCAATCGGTTCAAGCTGAGCCATTATGGCCTTCAGGGCAAGGTGGTTGAATTTAACCGTAAGGCCGTTGAGATCACCCGCCGGGCTATCGGTCCGGACCGGATCGTTCTCGGATCGGTGGGGCCTACCGGGGTTATCCTGATGATGGGCGAAGTCAGTGAAGAAGAACTATATGAAGCATTTAAGGAACAATGCGTTGCGCTGGCCGAAGCCGGTGCCGATGCCATCTGCATCGAAACCATGACAGCCCTGGATGAGGCTACTTTGGCCATAAAAGCAGCGAAAGAGCATACCAATCTGGAAGTGGTCTGCACCATGACCTTTGACAAAACGATACAGGGAGATTTCCGGACCATGATGGGAGTATCGCCTGCAGAGATGACCCTTGCGCTCAAGGCAGCGGGCGCTGATATCATCGGCACCAATTGCGGCAACGGCATGGAAAACATGATCCCGATCGTGGAAGAGATACGCCGGACTGATCCCGCCGTTCCCATCCTGGTTCATGCCAACGCCGGCAAACCCCGTTACCACGATGGCAAGAGTATCTTTAGTGAAACCCCTGAAATCACGGCATCATACGTGGCCGGGCTGATAAAGGCCGGAGCCAACTGCATCGGCGGCTGCTGTGGGACAACGCCGGAGCATATACGGGAGATCGTGAGGACGATAAGAACGTAAAGAAGGTCAAGAACGAAAAGAACGTGAGGAACGTGAGGACGTTAAGGACGTGAGGTGTTGCAGGGGTTGAACGCTTTGTGAAATAACAATTTTGTACTAACTTTGTAATTACAATTTTAAAACAACATGGAAATCCCCATTATCCGCATCGGCAATTCAAAAGGAATCCGCCTGAGTAAAACAGTTCTCGAGCAATACCATATCACCGACAGTATCGAATTGGTCATGTAGGAGGATTGCATTTTACTTAAACCAATGACCAAACCCAGGACCGGTTGGGATGAGGCATTCAGCCGTATGCATGACAATGGCGATGATCAGTTGCTGATCCCCGATGTTTTTCCGGATGAGGAGTTTGAAGAATGGAAATAGCTCAATACCAGATCGCATTGGTCAACCTCGATCCTACGATCGGCAGTGAAATCCATAAAACCAGGCCCTGCGTTATCGTTTCCCCTGATGAGATGAACCGGCACCTGCAGACAGTTGTGGTTGTCCCTTTAACCTCAACATCAAAGCCCTATCCCACCCGGTTCAGCATCATTAAAGGAAACATTTCAGGGTGGATTGCAATCGATCAGATCCGAACTATCGACAAAACCAGGATCATCAGGATCGAGGGCACCCTTTCCTCATCGGAAATAAAAACCCTCAAATCAATTATCCGCCAATCCTTTGTGGATTAGGTTCAGAGTGGTAAATTCAAACTCTGATTAAACCTGAATCCATGAAACTTAAAAAGCTCCTTTTCTGCATTGCAATGTTATCCGTTGCAATAACTGCCTATGCGCAATCAGTTAAATCTGAACAAATTGCCACAACAACGGCGATCGGACCCGATGCCCTGATGCGCCTGGATCTCCTGCCGCAACTGAAAACCCAGATCTTTACCGGGATGTTCTCCAGCTATGACCGCACCGGAGGGAACGACGATGGATTCAGCGGCAAGTATTCATTTATCAGAAAAGAAGGTAATGACCTCGTGATAGCAGAAATGGAGGGCCCGGGAGCTGTCTATCGTATGCACATGCCCGGTCCTCAGGATGGGATCATCGAATTCTATTTTGATGGAGAAAAAACTCCGCGAATCAGTATGAAGATTACCGAAATGGTCGATGGCAAGCACTCACCGTTTCTTGCACCATTGGTCGGAGCAGGAGTCGGTGGCCGTTATATCTATGTCCCCCTAACTTATCAGCATTCCTGCAAAATAGTGGTAAAGGCACCGATCTTCTGTTTTTATGACATCAACTATGCCACTTATCCCAAGAATACCATACTTCCCACTTTTCAGAATCCTCCAACCGCGGAATGGTCACAGAAGATAAATAAAATCAGCAAGATACTCCAGGCCTCAGGTACCGATATCTCCGGATACCTGGTCGCCGAAGGAACCCAAATTGAAAACCGCAAGGTGACAAAGTCCCTGGCCCCGGGCCAGACGACGGAATTGTTTACGATCAATAAGCCAGGCCGGATCGTCGGACTGAAACTCGGACCCGCCAAACTTTTTGCCGGCAAAGAGCGCGACATCGTCATAAATATATACTGGGATAATGACAAAAAGCCCGCTGTATCCTGTCCGGTCGGGGATTTCTTCGGTTACAGTTTCGGAGAGCCGGCGGTCAAATCACTCTTCCTGGGAACATCAGGAGATGTGAATTATATCTATCTCCCAATGCCATTCCGTAAATCAGCCCGTATTGAGCTGGTCTCTGATAAGAATTCATCCGAACCCTTACAAGTTCAGGCCGAGATTGATTTCACCGGTCAGGGTAAACGCACGGATGAAGGGCACTTTTATGCCTACTGGCACCGCGAAGATCCCTGCACAACTGGTAAACCCTTTGTTTATCTGAACACAGAAGGAACGGGC
>JAZDPC010000011.1:0-75105 GCA_043797975.1 Bacteroidota bacterium | reverse complement strand
CGGACACCCGATGCGGATCAAACGGTAAAAGCTACCATTACCGGTCTCACCCTGGGAACGGACGCACCGATGATATTCAAAGCTCTCGTGGAAGCCACCGCTTTTGGAAGCCGGGCAATCGCCGAACGGTTCAAGGAAGAGGGAGTCCCCATTCAGGAAGTCATTGCGATCGGAGGAGTCGCTAAGAAATCACCTTTCGTGATGCAGGTACTCGCTGATGTAATGAATACGGATATCCGTGTTGCTTCTTCCGACCAGGCCTGCGCACTAGGCGCTGCCATGTTTGCAGCTACCGTCGCCGGTATTTACAACAAGGTTGAAGAGGCCATGGAAGCCATGGAACAAGGATTTGATACGATTTACCACCCGGATCCTGCAAGGGCGGCTTTTTACAATGCAAAATACCAAGCATATCTGGCTTTAGCGAAATAAGATGGACATTGCGACTTTACTGAAATTGGCTCTCATCGGCCTGATGACGGGAGCCTTTGGCGGCATTTTGGGTTTAGGTGGTGGTGTTATTCTGATACCGTCTTTGGTTTTTCTCATGGGTTTTACCCAGCATCAGGCTATTGGGACCAGTCTGGCTGTAATGTTGCCCCCTATCGGCCTGTTTGCAGCATATAATTTCTATAAAGCGGGACAGGTGAATTTGAAGTTCGCATTAATTCTGGCAATTGCTTTTATGATCGGGAGTTATTTCACTTCAAAAATTGCCATCAACATTCCAGAGAACATCATCCGGAAAATATTTAGTGTTTTCCTGATCGTTGTCGCTATCAAAATGTTCTTCACCAAGTAATTCCGGGGATTAGAGAATCTGTGAAGAAGGTGGAAAAAGTGGTGAATCCTGCGCATAAGCCAACCGGCTGTGTTAATCTCAAAGGTTGACCAAGAGAACAATCTCCATCGTTTGAAAACTAATAAGATCTGCAAAATAAATTTTGCAGATCTTATTTTCCTGTTAATTTTGTTATACCTGTGAAGTGAAGTTCGTCTGTATAGAGAAGCCTTTTTGCATTAATTGATTCTATTGTTTACTCCAAAATAATAATAGAAGATCAGATAATGTTTAACCAAATACTATTTCCTATGAGTAGCAAACTTAGCTTGAAGAGGTGCGTCGCACTTATTGTGACCGCTTTCTTGATGTTCGCAAGCGTTTACGCACAGCAGCTCAGGGTCAGTGGGCGGGTTACCGATTCGGCAACCGGTGAAACACTACCCGGGGTTAACGTTGCAGTAAAAGGCTCGACCATCGGTGTCGCTACTGATGCTAACGGAGCTTATTCTATCTCCGTTAATAGAGGTAGTGTGCTTGTGTTCTCCTACCTGAGTTATATTTCTCAGGAAGTGTCAGTTGGTGACAACACCACGATTAGTGTCGCTCTGGTTCCATCAGCATTGGAACTGGGCGAAGTAGTGGTCACTGCTCTCGGTATCCGCAGGGCTCAGAAAGCCTTGGGTTACGCTGTTAGTAAAATCGAAGCAAAGGAAATCACAAAGGTTGGTTCCCCCAACTTTGCGTCTGCTTTGTACGGGAAAGCCGCCGGTGTCAGGATCCAGACTGCACCTGGTGGAGCAACCAGTGCTGTTTCCATCAACATCAGGGGGATGAACTCAATTAACTACAGCAATCAGCCGTTGATTGTTGTTGATGGTGTTCCGATCAGGAACGGAGAAGCAAATAACGCGGATTACTGGGGTGATCAGCGGATCAGGGGTAACGGACTCATCGATATCAACCCGCAGGATATTGAGGACCTTACGGTTCTGAAAGGTGCTTCAGCATCTGCTCTGTACGGTTCCGAAGCTGCCAACGGGGTTATCGTTATCACCACCAAAAAGGGCACTAAACAGAAAGGCTTGGGGGTAGAAGCCAACTACAATTATATGGTTGAATCCCCTACCTCCCTGCCAAACTTCCAGAATGAGTACGGCCCGGGATATGATCTTGGCACCAATGTCGGAGGCTTTGGAACGGATTCGGACAGCTGGCTGACAGTATCCAATCCGAAATATTATGATGAAGCTTCCGGAACATACAAAATCTACGATGGGGACTTATACAGGCCGGCTTACAGGGCCTATGCCCAGTTCGGTCCGAAATTCGACGGCCGGCAGGTTATCGGTTGGGACAATAAGATTCATGAATATGTTGCCCAGCCTGATAACTACCGGAATCTGTTTCAAAACGGCATGAACTCGACAGCAAACGTGGCTGTCAGCAAATCAGGCGATTTTGGCAGTTTCCGTGTTTCATACACGCGTCTCGATTACCAGGGTACCCAGCGCGGAGGCAGACATAACAAGAACAATTTCAACATTATGTCTACACTGAACCTTAGTAAAAACCTGAAAGTTGACCTGAAGGCCAATTATATCAATCAGTATACCTTGAACCGTGCTTACAGGATCAGCCGCATCACCAACAACTATGGCGGATTCCTCAGCCGGTTCGATGACGCTCAATGGTACCTGGATAATTACCAGACCAGCAAGGGATACTATTACCGGACAGGTGGCAATGCCAGTGCCACTCCGGATGAAAACATCATTTACAATATGAGGGGATATGACCTTCTTGACTTCTTCTGGAAAACTCTTAATCAAAAGAATGAAGAGAATCAGGACCGGTTGATCACCAGCGCAACGGCTACCTGGACCATTTTTGACGGATTATCCTTCAGGGGCCGGATCGGGAATGATTTCACATCGATTTCGATCGAACAGCGCAACCCGAACGAATATCCGATCAGCATTGGCAATTCAGGATCATTTGGAATGAGCAGTGATAAGCTGTCCAACACCTATGCTGACGCTCTTTTGACTTATGACAAGAAAATCGGTAACGATTTCGGTCTGACTGTCAATGCAGGTTTTATCACCCGCCGTGAAGCCGTTAAATCAACGAGTGTATGGACTTCCGGAGGTTTGAGCACCGAAAACTGGTTCCATATCAATGCCAGCGTCAATACCGGTACCCAAAACGGAAGTGCTTCCTATACCGAACTGCTGAAATATGCATTTTTCGGAACAGCCAGCTTCAGCTTCAAGGATTATGCTTTCGTAGAAATCACCGGACGGCAGGAATCTTCATCCACCCTGCCACCGGAAAGCAATACGTTCTTCTATCCTTCGGTTAATGCCAGCTTTATTTTCAGCGATGCATTCCACCTGCCGTCAGTAATTGATTTTGGTAAAATTCGTGTCGGCTATGGTATCGTTGGTAACGCACCGAACCTGTATGCTGCTAACAATGCCTACAATCAGGGATCGATAAACGGTATCGTTTACAACACGGTATCCACCAGCTACGGTAACGACTTCATCCGGCCGGAAGAAAAACATGAATTTGAGACCGGTCTTGAAATGAAGTTCCTCGGTAACCGGTTGGGATTTGAAGCAAGCTTTTACCACAACCGGATTGTTGACCAGATCCTGCAGCTGTCTGTTCCTACCACCGTCGGAGCAAGCACTATGCTGGCTAACGTCGGTGAACTGAAAAATGTCGGTTTCGAAGGAAGAGTGTATGCCACACCACTTGAATCCAAAGATTTCCGTTGGGATGTCAGCGCCAACTTCCTTTTCAACCGTAACGAGGTAGTCAGCCTGATGGAAGGAGTCGATCGCCTCACCCATCGTGAAATTGACGCCGGTGCAGCTAAAATCATTTCGGAACCCGGCAAGCCAATGGGTGACATTATCTGCTACCTGCCTAAGGTTGATGAAAATGGAAATTATATCGTCGATCCGGTTGACGGTTTGTATCAGATTAATTTCGACGAAATGCAGACAGTGGGTAACGTCATGCCGAAAATGGTCGGAGGTTTCACGAGCTACTTTGAATTCAAAAACTTCTTTGTGGATTTCACCATTGACTACAACCTGGGAAGTAAGGTTATTTCCATCGCTTCGCACTACATGACCGGTGCCGGGATGTTCGAAGAAACATTACAGTATCGTGATGCAGAACATGGTGGAGTATCTTATTACATCGAAGGATATACCGGAGCTTCCGGAGAATCCCTGACCGGCAGGAAAATTGCATTCGAAGGAGAGGCTGGTCCCAATGGAGAAAAAATGTTCCATGACGGCGTTATTCTCGATGGTGTTCTGCCAGACGGATCCCCGAATAATGTGATCGTTGACGCAGCCAACTACTATCTGAACACTTACACCTGGGGAGCTAACCCTTCATGGGGTATTCCTTATAGCCGGTATGACCTGTCGGTCAAGAAAAACGACTATGTGAAATTCAGGGAACTTTCAATCGGATATAACCTGCCGGCCAGTTTTGCCAAGAAATTGGGTTGCAACAATGTCCGGATAGCTCTCATAGGCAGTAACCTGTTCTACCTGTACAGAACCTTTAAGGACTTCGATCCGGAAACCACTCTGGGTACAAACTGGATCAGTGCCGCAGTGGTCGATGGTTCAACCGTCGCTACCAGAAGCCTTGGTTTCTCTATACATGCAAGCTTCTAACCATGAAAAAACATAGAGATATGAAAAAGTATATTTATTTAGCACTGATGGTTTTCGCTTCTTTCGCTGTCATTCTGAACAGTTGCAAGAAGAGCGAACTGGAGACGCTTTACCCGGATCCGAGCAAATCGTCCACTGCTACAGTTGAAAATTTCCTGACGGGACTATTTCAAACTGCGAATGAGGTAGTACTGCCCTGGTACTGGAGATTCTTCGTGGTAGAACAACCAACCCTGGGCCATTATACACACACCATGGGTTGGTTTAATTCGAAAGACCAGTACATTCCGCCGGCAGCAGCCATGGATTGGAGGTGGAACCAGTATTATAACCTGGTCACCCAATACAGGGTCATGGAATCATTGTATGATGCGAAAGACGACGCTGCTAAAGAAGAATTAAGAATCTTCATGATTGCAGCTACCATTTTCTTCTATGATCAGACCCAGCAGGTTATTGACCTTTATGGCGACATTCCATGGTCAGAAGCCGGTATGGTCAGGACCATCGGTAACCTGGATGAGGCATTGCCAAAATACGATGATGCCCAGACGATTTATACCACGATGATGGATGATCTGAAATTATTAGCAGTTGAACTGTCCACGATCCAGGTTCCGGCTTTCTATGCCGGCCTGTTTACGAAAAAAGATTTCATCAATAATGGAGATATCACCCTCTGGCGGAAATATTGTAATTCACTGAGACTGCGTATGCTGATGCGCGTCTCCGATGTTTTAACCACGAGGGCTCAAACCGAAATTGCTGAAATCCTGGGAGATCCGGGAACCTATCCGATTATCGAGTCAAATGCCGAAAACATCATGAACGATGCCGGTGGTCCTGACATGTATGCAACCACATCCAGCAAGAACGGAGGTATCCGTTCGGCTATGGAAACATGGGGACAGTACGACATTGCCCCCTATAGCATGGTTAAAAACATGCTTGACAACGGAGACCCGAGGCTGCCTGTCATCTTCGATCCCAACATTAATGGGGAATATATCGGCATGGATCCGATGGATAATGAAACGGATCAGAATACCAAATTGACTGCAGGTTTGGTTTCCAGATACGATACATCGTCATTCACCCGCAACGACCTGTTCCCGGGCTTCATCATCACAGCAGCCGAAGTCAGCTTTATCAAGGCGGAAGCTATTCATAAAGGTTATGGTTCAGGAAGTGCCAAAGCTGCTTATGAAAAAGGTATCGAACAGTCTATCGAACTCTATTTCAGTATTAATGAAACCGGTACCTACAGGACACCTCTGGACAAACCGTCGACCGGAGATATTACTTCCTATATAAACGGACCTGGCGTTAACTGGGATGGTAATTCCGATAAGATTGCCCTGATCGGAACACAGAAATGGATCAACACGGGTTTGGGAGAAATGCCTCAAACCTGGGCTGAATACCGCCGTCTCGACGCTCCGGCACTTATTTTCCCTGCTGATCCAACCAGTCAGCAGACGGCTCCACCTGTCCGCTGGCTTTATCCGCAATCGGAAAAAGACCTGAACGACGCTAACTATCAAACCGTTAAAGCCAAAGACGACCTGAATATCAAAATCTTCTGGGACATCCACTAGCTGATTTGTTTGATTGAAATAGAAAAGGCTGAGGAATACCTCGGCCTTTTCTATTCTAATTCTCCTGTCGGAGAAGGCTTTGCAGATCGCCCGGGATTATGCCTCCCTTTGGTCGGCATGATCCCTGAGGGGGAGGAGGTTCCAGGAGCCTGCCTCGCGATTCTCCTGTCGGAGAAGGCTTTGCATTTTTGCGGCATCTCGCCAAACAAGTTTGGCGGCAGCCGCAAAAAGTAAAGCCTGCTTCGCAGATCGCGAGGCAGGCTGTTGGCGGAGAAAGAGGGATTCGAACCCCCGGTACCCGTAAGGGTACAACGGTTTTCAAGACCGCCGCATTCGACCACTCTGCCATTTCTCCGTGGCGCAAAAATATAAATCTTTCTCGAATTACCACTTTGATCATGACAATAGCCCCCCCTCTGAACCTCCCGAAAACAGTGAGATCACATCCAGATTATGGAAAAAAGTGCATAAAATCAAACACTTATCAACAAAGCCCTGATTTTTAGCCATTATATGCAAAAAAAAAAGTGCTAAGATTTGCGTAAAATCAATAATGGCCTATATTTGTAATAGGATTGCAACTATTCACTAACCCATAAAAACACTTTTTATGAACAAAGCACAATTAATTGACGCAATTGCAAAGGATGCAAATCTGACCAAAGCTGATGCCAAAAGAGCTTTGGACGCCTTCGTAAAAACTACTGCCCATACCCTTAAAGGTGGTGGCCGTGTTGCCCTTGTCGGTTTCGGCTCATTCTCAGTATCAAAGAGAAATGCCCGGACCGGACGTAACCCCCAAACTGGAGCCCCAATTAAAATCGCCGCTAAAAAGGTGGTTAAATTCAAAGCTGGAACTGAACTGACCGGTAAAGTAAAATAACCGGTTCAACCGTATTGACAGGGAGTGCCGTGCACTCCCTTTTTTTTTGCAATGAAACAATTGATTGAATACCTCTCCCAATTCGTAACCGACAGACGCTTTAACCTCCTCCGGAAAGTAGCCTCGGAACGAACCCGCTATATCACTATAGCTCTGGAAGATATCTACCAGTCCCATAATGCCAGCGCTGTCCTTCGTACCTGCGATTGCCTGGGCATTCAGGATGTCCATATCATCGAAAAGAAAAACCGCTATAGCCTGAATCCAGACGTTGAACTGGGATCAGCCCAATGGCTTAACCTGTATAAATATAATAGGGGGCCAAACCCGGCCATCACAGCCGTTGACCAATTGAAATCAAAAGGATATCGTATCGTCGCCACCACTCCACATACCGACGATGTCAGTCTCGATGATTTTGACCTGTCTAAAGGCCCTGTCGCGCTCCTCTTCGGTACCGAAATGAGAGGCCTGACCGACGAAACCCTGTCTGCAGCCGACGAATTCCTCCGGATACCGATGTCCGGCTTTACAGAAAGCTTTAATATCTCCGTCTCAGCAGCTATTGCCCTATATACGTTAAACCAAAATCTCCGTAAATCTGAACTGAATTGGCAACTGCCTGAACATGAAATTGATACATTGGTCCTGGACTGGCTTCGAAAAAGCATTCGTGACTCCGACTTACTTGAAAAAAGATATATATTTGATAATCAAAACCAAGGAGCATGTCCATCAAGCCAATGAACTGCATCATCATTGAGGATAGCGAGGATTCCCGCATCCTGATTGAGGAGTTCGTTAAGAAAACCCGCATGCTGAACCTGGTGGGCTCTTTTTCCTCTGCAATTGAGGCCATCCGTGCATCCAATCCCGAGGAAAAGGTCGATATGGTCCTGCTCGATATTGAGTTGCCTGAAATGTCAGGTATGGAATATATCCGGGCTCTTACGGATAAACCTGCCGTGATTATTCTCTCCGGACAGGCGAAATATGCCCTCGAAGCATACGAAAACGATGTTTCCGACTATATCGTCAAGCCGGTTTCCTATACGCGTTTTTACAAAGCCGTTTCGAGAGCCTATACCCAATGGCGCAGGGAACAGAATATACAGAAAATCCAAAACGATATTTTTATCCGGAAGGGTTCCAGCCTGGTCAGGCTGAGCTATGAAGACATCCTTTGGATTGAAGCTCTTGAAAACTATGTCCTCGTTTATACCACACAGGAAATTCTGACGGTTCATTTTACTCTCAAGGCAATCATCCGGAAGCTTCCGCCGGATCAGTTCCTTCAAGTTCACCGGTCACATATTGTTAACATCAACCGAATCAATACGATCAATCGAAACAGTCTCCTGATATGGAACGGACAGACCAACCGGGAGATCCCGATAGGGAAATCATACCGCGAACAATTGCTCGCCAACATTAACCTTATGTCCCGTTAACCCAAATGGAGCATTCCAAGGAATTGTTTTTGAAGTACCTGGGACAGACTTCTCCCTATCCTGTGGGGCTTGAGATTGATCATGCATCCGGATGTTTCCTGTATGATCCCCAAGGAAAAAGATATTTTGACCTGATCAGCGGATTCTCCGTCAGTAACATCGGCCATTCAAATCCTGAAGTCATTTCAGCAATCCGTGAGCAGTCAGGGAAGTACCTCCATACCATGGTCTATGGGGAATATATACTCTCCCCCCAGATCGAATACGGCAAAGCACTTATCGAGTCCCTTCCCTCATCGTTCAACCAGGTATTTTTTACAGTATCAGGTGCAGAAGCCGTAGAAGGGGCCTTAAAACTTGCCAAAAGATATACAGGGCGGCACGGGCTGGTGACCTTCCGGAATGCTTATCATGGCTCCACTCATGGTGCCCTGAGCCTTATGGGTGATGAACTCTACAAAACTGCCTTCAGGCCGCTCCTGCCGTCAGTCAGCATTCTGGATTATAATGCTTTTAATCAATTGGATCACATTACCGGCTCAACAGCAGCCGTGATAATTGAACCGATTCAGGCCGAAGCCGGAATCATCACTCCGGTTCCCGGTTTTCTCCAGGCAGTCAGAAAACGGTGCCGGGAAGTCGGGGCACTGTTATTGTTTGACGAGGTTCAGACCGGCTTCGGAAGAACGGGCGATCTGTTTGCCCTTGAGAATGAAAATGTGGTACCCGATATTCTCATTCTTGCCAAGGCTTTAGGCGGAGGAATGCCCCTGGGTGCTTTCATATCTTCCCGGCAGATCATGAATACCCTCACCTTCGATCCAGTTCTCGGGCATGTTAACACTTTCGGCGGACATCCCGTCTCCTGTGCTGCCGGATTGGCTGCATTTAAAATAATCAAGCGCGACCAGCTTCATCTCAGGGCCCGGGAAGTTGAAAAAATCGCAAGGAAACTGCTCGTCCATACATCAATACAGGAAATACGAGGCCGCGGTATGATGCTGGCTTTGAAGCTTGATTCGGAAAAACGGGTGGAAATGTTTTTTAATCTAAGCCTTAAACAAGGCCTTCTGTTTGACTATTTTCTCTTTTGCAAGGATAGCATTCGGTTTGCCCCACCGCTCATCATCAGTAACGAGGAATTTCAGGAGCTCTGTTCCCTGGTGGTTGAGACACTCGGGCAAGCCGGATAAAGGACTATTTCACCTCAAAATCGAGCAGGACATTGCCTTCAATGTCTGCCACAAGCCGGTCACCTGGATGGACCAGCCCCACCCCTGCCGGAGTTCCCGTGAATAAGAGATCACCCATCTGGAGAGTGAAAAACCGGGACACGTAAGCAATTATATAATCGAATGAGAATATCATGTCGGATGAGCTTCCTGTTTGCACGCGCTTTCCATTCAGAGTAAGGCCAAAAGAGAAGTTGTTCAGATCCGGAAGGGTGGATTTGTGGATAAACATACCAACCGGAGCAGAGCCGTCAAAAGCCTTGCAGATTTCCCAGGGAATTCTCTTTTCTTTTGCCTGCTCCTGCAAATCACGGGCAGTAAAATCAATTCCAACCGTCAGTTCTTCAAAATAACGACCGGCAAAACGTTGCTCAATGTTCTTACCGACTTTACATATTTTCAGTACAATCTCAACTTCGTGCTGAACATCACTTGAAAAATCAGGGTAAAAGAAAGGCTTATTTCCTTTTACAAGGGCAGTCTCAGGCTTCATAAAAACAACGGGTTCCGATGGGACCGGATTGTTCAGTTCCGCTGCGTGCTTTTGGTAATTACGGCCGACTGCAATGATTTTCATAGCTACAGCTCTCTGAGTTTCATATAGATCCTGGTAATGACTCGCTTGGTATAAGCCGGGAAATCCCCGTCGATCATCCAGTTATAATAGGATTTATCCCTCTTGAAAACATCGATGACCTTCTGTCCCTTGTATCGTCCAAAATTGAAAATTTCGTTGTTATCATCATCCAAGATGATCCTTCCGGCAAAATCAACAAACCGGTTTGATTGGCCAAGAGCAGAAAGCGAATCAACGGTCCGGTCGAGATCACTGTAACGGTCGAGCTGTGCCTGCAGAACCTCCCAGGTAGCTTCCACATCAGCTGCTGCCGAATGGGCATTTACCAATTCCTTATTGCAGTAAAACTTATAAGCCGCTGCCAGATGACGGGGTTCCTTCAGAAAGAAAATCGCCTGAACGTCAATGAATTTATTCTCCTTCAGATCGATATCATAATCAGCCCGGGCAAACTCCTCGGCCAACATGGGGATATCGAATTTATCGGAATTATAACCGCCCAGGTCACAGCCACGGATCAAGGCAGCCACTTCACCAGCAATCATCTGGAAACCGGGAGAATCGGCAACATCCTGATCTGTAATCCCATGAATGCGTGTAGCTTCGGGCGGTATGGGTATACCCGGATTGACCCGGTAAGTCCTGATCGTCTTGTTCCCTGCCGGATCCACTTTGAGGAGAGCCAGTTCCACAATCCGGTCTGTTCCGATATTTAAGCCTGTGGATTCAATATCAAAAAAAACAATTGGCCTGGTTAGTGAAAGGTTGTTGAAAACCAAGGAACCCTGGTCAGCCATTTGATTAGGTTTTTGTTTCATGGATACTAAAAAGAACCCCGCCGCAGCGGGGTTATTATCAGGTGTTGATCATCATTGGCATTAACAGCATCAGCAGGCTTTCGTCTTCTGATTCCTCCTCCTTCGGCAGGATAATGCCTGCGCGGGTTGGATCAGCCAGTTCAGCGATTACCTCTTCGGATACGATATTATTGAGGATATCAATCAGGAATACCGATTTGAAGCCGATTTCCATATTATCTCCTCCGTACTGGCAATTCAGTTTCTCAACGGCGGAAATGGAATAATCAATATCCTGGGCCGATATTACGAGCTGGTTCGACCGTAGCTGAAGCTTAACCAGGTTGCTGGCCTGATTGGAATAAACAGATACCCTGCGCAGTGTATTCATAAACTCAACCCGGTCAATGTACATTTTATTCGGGTTGTTCTTGGGTATTACCGACTCATAGGCCGGGTAATTACCTTCAACGAGTCTGCAGATCAGTTTATATTCAGACAGGGTAAAAACCGCGTTCTTCTCATCGAAAGCCAGGGTCACTTCGTTTTCTTCCCTGGGCAAAATGTTTTTCAGCAGGTTGGCTGGTTTTTTCGGCAGAATAAAAGAGGCCTCCTGTGACGAATGGATGTCTTTCCTTGTATACTTGACCAGTTTGTGGGCATCGGATGAAACAAATGTGGCATGGTCCTGACGAAGTTCCACCAGGATGCCGTTCATAACGGGACGAAGCTCATCGTCGGCAGTGGCAAAAAGGGTACGGCTGATCCCCTTGCTGAGAGATTCGGCAGCGAAACTTACCTCCGTGATACGATCCTCTTTCAATGCGGGCATGACCGGAAAATCAATACCGGGCTTGCCAACAATACTGAACTTACCATTTTCGGAAATGATATCAATACCAAGCGAATCGAGGTTGATATCGAAGGTAAGAGGTTGTTCAGGGAATTCCTTAAGAGTATCAATCAATATCCTGGCCGGAACAGCCACGGATCCGTCACCATCCGCATTTTCCAGTTTGATTGATGTAATCATGGTAGTTTCCAGATCGGAAGCGGTGACAACAAGATCATTGCCGGTCATCTGAAACAGGAAATTGTCCAGGATCGGCAGGGAGTTTTTGGTACTGATCACACGGCTTATTGCCTGAAGATGTGATAGCAGGTCAGTGCTGGATATTATGAACTTCATACTGTAATGTTTTATTCAGGTTCTATTCGGTCACGGTTATGTGATAATCCTTTAAAATTAGCAAAAACTGCTGATACGCTAATCTAATTCCAGTCTCTTTTCACAAAAAAATCATCATACCGGAGGAAAACGGGATTGAAAACATGGTATTGGACAACCACCCAGTCTTTGTCATCGATCAGCCCCCACAACCTTTCATCATCCCATTCAAGAAGATTGCCTTCACTATCCTCTTTGCCAAATGCCGGTCTCTTCCACATTTTGACTTGTCGTTTTGCGCCAGACCGGTCCTCCAGTGTCACAATCCCTGTTGGAGGTGTGGATAGCATTAGACCAACTGTTTGTTCCGGAATAGTGTCGGCGAAGAATTCAAAATTCATTTTTTCAAACTGGCTGATAAAGAATTTAGTCCCGACCGTATCGAGCTGGCCGGGAATCGTTCTGCCTGATAGCGAATGGATGGCAAACCGGTTATTCCCCAGGCATTCAAGGCGGAAAGATTCGTCAGGTTTGGCCGGATTTTCCACTGTAATGGCAGCTATATCATTGAAGTTGTACCGGAATAGTTCCGTTGATCTCCAGCCCTTTTCATCCACAAAAAAACGGGTCGACAAATACCCGATAAATCCGGGAATATGAACAACGAATGGAACCGATGATCCTTCAATCATCATGAACGTTCCCATCTGGTCCTGTGTGGGGCCCCCGACATACAGGGTTTTTATCAGTTTCCGTCCATTGTACACTTCAACCTTGGTGTTCCTCGTAGCCAGCATCTTGACGGCATTATCCATCTGGGATTTGGAAACCGGGGATTTAATCCTCACCCGGTTAAGGGTTTTCAGCAGATTTTCAACTGCATCTGGACGGGCGAGATATTTTCCGTTCACCAGCCAATGGTTTCCGGAGCGGGTCAGTGTAATCTGATTAAGGTCCTTCTTGACCATAAAGATTTTGTCAATAGAAGCCGTATCCTCAACTGCAAAGTCCCTCAATTCGCGCTTGACGCTGCTGTTGGATTTACGCAAGGCGAAAAAAACAACGATTCCGGCGAGTACCAGAATGAGTAGTATGATCAGCGTGTTTTTTTTCATTTTATTTTGAATACTTTTTTTTGCGGATGAAAAGGTAAACCAAACCGGCGAGAATGACTATAGCCACCGGTAAAATCAGGTTAAAGAGCTTCCATAACAAATTGTCCCCGGTAATCCGGTCGTAATCCAGAAGCCTGACTTTGACTTCCCGCGACCGAAGCCCCATTACTCCCTCATCATCCAACAAATAGTTTACGCAGTTAAGGAGAAAATCACGGTTACCGAAAGTGGTCTGAGTGTATTGATCGTATCCCAGCGGATAGGGATAATACTGGCTGTCACGAACCTGAACAAAATTCCGTCCCACTTCACCATCGGCAATAACGATCATCTTGGAGGGTTTTTCGCTTTTCTCAAATACTTTGAAAACATCATTATTCACCAGATCCGGCATCAGGCGGTTTCTGAAATGGCTAGTAAAGTTACCTTCCAGCAGTACTGCAACCGGAAGATATTTCATCGGGAATCTTGACGGATCGGGTTTTTCTGCGAAAATACTGGTACTTACCCGGACGGGAGTCCTCACTATCCGGGAGTTTCCTGAAGAAGTCATGATAATGGTTTTCTTCAATTCCGGATCCTCGCCGACAGTATCAACCGGGCTGACAAACTCAAATTTTACCGGATTGATATTCCGGGATATGGGATTATCGGGTCTTCCGGCAAGCAACGGGAAGAAAACGAATGGAGCCAGCTGCCATTTAGGCTGATCTGCGCCTTCTTCACGTGTGTCAACGGGAAGAACCGCACACTGGACATCCTGAATAACGCTGGAATTGACGCGGGCGCCGTAGGTAAAGAGCATATCACCGATATTGATAATACTGTTGACCTCACCTATTGTTTCACTTTCGATGGCAATCCGGTTCATGTCAACCTTGATGGCGTCGACCATCCATAAAACTTTACCACCCCGGAGGATATACTGGTCAATAATGAATTTATCCTGCTCAGAGAAGCGTTCTTTCGGATCGGCAATCACGAGCGCACTAAACTTGTCAAGAGCATTGAGCCGGCCGGCAATCTGCACTCTTTCGACCAGATAAAAATCGGTCAATGCCCGCGCCAAACCTGCTGATTCATATTGATTCAACTCACCGTGGCCTTCCAGAAAGCCAACCTTGGGGGTATTCTCGCGTGAAACAGTGCGGATACCGGATATAAATTCATATTCAAGCGTCTCTATCGCGCGATTGATGGTTTCATCATTAAAACTGTTTCCCAGGGTGCCTGAAAAGAAGTTAACCACCCGTTCGTACTCCTGGCCATGCTGCCTGTATGAAAGGAGCGTAGAGGGAAAGACAGCCTGCTGAACAGCAGCGCCTCCGGAAGTTTGTGACTGGATATTGAAATACCTCAATCCATCCTTTGCCAGTTGTGTATAGACTTCCCGTCGGGTTTTCTCATCGGGGCTCTCAGAAGGATTAATGAATTCAAATTCGATATTTTCCTTTCCGTAAACCTTGAATTCACTCAGGAGCTCTTTGGTAGCCTTGCTCAGGCGCAAAAAACCTGATGGAAGGTTTTTGCCTTCGAGGTATACCTTGATATAGACGACGTCTTTCAGGTCACTCAGATATTTGCGGGTCCCTTCCGATATGGAGTACCGCTTTTCCTGCGTCAGGTCGAACCGGTGAAAAATAAAAGAGCCTGCCAGATTGATCAAAATAACCAGTATCAGTAATAATCCCAGTTCCAGGATATTTTGCCGTTTTACTTTTTTCTTGTCCATGCTTCCTCCTACCATTTGCGACTCTCCAGTACAACCTTGGTGAACAGGGTGAAAACAGCAATAACCGTCAGGAAGTAAATTAGATCCCGGGTATCGATCACCCCCCTGGCCAATGAATTATAGTGAAAAGAAATTCCAAGACTGGCGATGAAATTTTCAAGCCCCCCTGAAAAACCCAGTTTAGAAAGAGAATCAAATCCCAGAAACAGGAGAAAGCAACCAACTACTCCAAGAATGAAAGAGACAATCTGATTATCGGTCAATGAGGAGGTAAATAATCCGATCGATACATAGATCCCGGCTAACAGGATCAGTCCGATGAAAGAACCCCAGAATCCTCCTGTGTCGAGATTTCCGGGAGTATCACCCAGAACGCTGACTGACAAATAATAAATGAGAGTGGGAAGGATAGCAAGACATACAAGAGCCACTCCGGCCAGGTACTTAGCGAGAATGATCTTAAGGTCGCTTATTGGCCGGCTCAGGAGGAGTTCAAGAGTTCCGGTCCGCTTTTCATCAGAAAAAAGCCGCATGGTAACAGCCGGAACGAGGAAAAGGAAAACCCATGGTGCAATGATAAACAGGGAATCCAGACTCGCATACCCGGATTCGATGATATTGAACTCCCCCGGAAAAACCCAGAGGAACAATCCGGTCACTGCCAGGTAGACGATAATAACGACATACCCGGTGATCGAACTGAAAAAACTATTAATCTCCCGCCAGAATAGAGTCCACATAAAAGCGCAAATTTTAACTGGAGCAAATGTATGAAAAAAACAGTACGGACTAGGGCTTACCCGCTAACCGCTAAGGAGGAGATTATCCCTGCAGCTTCCCTGGCAGCTACACTATCGCCCAATCGTTTCGTCATCTCCTGATATCCGGTGCGCATTTCGTTGCGAACCTCCTCATCGGAAACGATCCTTTTCAGGGCAACGCGAAGCGACCGTCTATTGAACCTCCCTTGAATCAGTTCTTCGACACAATTCCTGTTGAGGATCAGATTTACCAGGGAAATATACCGGATCCTGACCAGCATCCTTGCGATCAGGTATGAAAAGGGGGAAGTCCGGTAACAAACTACCTGGGGAGTCCCGAGAAGACCGGCTTCCAGCGTTGCCGTTCCGGAGGTAACCAGCGCAGCATTGGCGATTCGTAACAGTTCATGTGTATGGTTCCGCACAATTGAGACGCCGGAATCCTTTATCAGGGACCCGTAATAAGAATCGCTGAACGGATCACAAGCGGCAACAACGAAATGGTAATCCGGGAATTCCGGAACCATCGAGATCATTTTGGGCAGGATTTTCCGGATCTCCTGATCACGGCTTCCGGGCAAAATGGCTATCACGGGTTTTTCACCCAGGCCCAATTCCGATTTTAATTCGGCAACATTGCGCTCACAAACCGGCCGGACCGAATCCCGGACCGGATTCCCAACATAAACGGAACTTGAACCGTACTTTTCAAGGAAGGCAGATTCAAAAGGAAGTATGCACAGGGTTTTATCGGTGTACTTTGCCAGAATTCTGGCTCTTGAAGGCATCCATGCCCATACTTTCGGAGTGATATAGTAAATCGACCTGAACCCTTTTTTTGCAGCCCACCGTATCAATCTCAGGTTAAATCCGCCATAATCCACGGGGATAATTATATCAGGCTTAAACCTGATAATCTCTTCATGACAAAGATTGAAGCTCTTCCGGATTAGTCCCAGTCGTCCGATTACCTGCGTAAATCCCATAAAAGCAAGCTCGCGAATAGGTATCAAAGGTTCCCCGCCAATCTCACTCATCCGGTCGCCTCCGATAAAGCTGAAAACGGCATAAGGATCAGCCTCTTTCAGCCTGACCATCAGGTCTGCAGCATGCTGATCCCCAGATGATTCACCGGCTACGAGAAAATAACGCATGCGCTTTCAGCTATTCTAAAATTGGTTTATGTAAACCGGAGGATAATGACGGTAAAAGTAAAAATGAATGTGGCAAGCAAAACGCCACGTGCTCCCCTGAGCAAGTTCTTCTGTATAAATCCGAAGAAAACGAGCAAATTCGGAATGACGGATAAGGAGACGATATGCGTCAAAATACCGAGGCTTTTGTAAACCTTCAGAAATTCCATCAGGCTCAGGTCGCTGTATCTGACAAAATAGAAAACAGTAAAGGCAATGAGGGGAACCAGAATTCCAATCACACAACCTATTACAACTTTATCAAGCTTCTTCATTCCTATAAATTCCAGCCCCGTATCTTTTCCATGCTGGAAAAATCGGTAATATCAACCTTAACGGGTACAATCGCTCCAAAATTGTTTGCCAGGGCCCACTCATCCGTATCATCTGAGCCTGGTTCCTGATTGGAGAACGCTCCGGTCAGCCAGTAGTAATCGTTGCCCTGGGGATCCTGTCGCTTCTCGAACTCCTCTTTCCAAACGCCCCTTGCCTGCCGGCAAACACGGATTCCACGGCATTCCTCCGGTGTGATCTTCGGAAAATTGATGTTCAGGCAGGTAGCCAGGGGAAGTCCGGACTTTAAAAGGTTTTCGATAACAGGGGCCGCATAGCTCACAGCGAGCCTGAAATCAGCATCCGGTGAATGATCATCCACCGAAAAGGCCGCCGATGGAATTCCGTTCATACAGGCTTCAATGGTTGCTGCAAGGGTTCCGGAATAAAACAGGCTAACGGACGAATTGGAGCCGTGATTGATGCCGGAAAGCATCAGATCGGGTTTTCGGTCCAATATCTGATTGATGGCAATCTTCACGCAATCTGCCGGTGTTCCCGTACAGGCATAAATGCTGGTTCCGCCGTTCAGGCTAATGGTGCGGAGCCGGATCGGATGGTTCAGGGTAACGGCATGTGACATGGCCGATTGGCCGGTCAACGGGGCAACTACCACTACATCGCCGAACAAACTGGCAACACTCGTAAGCTCATGTATCCCACGGGCTTTGTATCCGTCATCGTTGCTAACCAAAATAAGGGGTCTGCTCATGAAATCTTCTGATAGGTAAAGGGACAAAAGTAGAAATTGTTTTAGTCGCAGGGAAAAGTATCTGTCGGATCTGACTCTTTTCCTTACTTTTGAGCTCTTTAATTGGGCAAACGTGTCATTGCAGTTTCGTTACGCAGTTATCCTGGTGATTATTCTTGGCTTCGCCGCCTGTAACGACGATATCTCCGTCATTTACCCGGGTCCCCCGGTACCGGTGGTTTACGGAGTATTTGACGTGAACGATCCCGTGCATTACGTTAAACTCACAAAATCCTTCGTCGGTGAAGAAGATCCCCGGGAACTCGCTGCAGCACACGGGAATGTTTTTTATGACGGTGCCCGTATCTATCTTTACCGGTATAGTGACACCGACAGGGCCTATTTTGAGTTGAAAGACAGTCTGGTTCGTGATACGGGATATTTTCCGCAGCTGCCGAATGAAGCCTATGTTTTGAATAAAAAGCTATCGGCGGGATATTACCTGTTAAACATTCAGCTTCCCGACAGTGGAGACACTTTATCTGCCAGGTTCGCTATCATAGATGCTTTAAAAGTACTGTTACCTAAAGCCGGTTTCAAGCGCTTCTATTTTTATGAAGATCCCACCGTTTTTGCCTGGATGCCACACCCGGGCGCAGGACTCTATGAGCTTTCATTCATCCTGACTTATCAGGAATCACTAAAATCAGGTGAGAAGTATAACCGTACGGTCCGTTTCAACCGGCAACTCAAGCCGGAGATCCTGGAATTCAGCCTTGACCGTTATGTTTACCGTTACTATTCAGACGCTTTCTTTGCATATATCGGTACGCAGGTACTGAAGAACGAGGAGGTTGATTACAGGAAAGCAGTTAATCTCGATATTGAAATTACTGCCGTCGACACCACACTGGCCCGATATATCAACTGGTACACCATGGAGATTGATGATAAAATCAATCCTAACGGCAATGTTTCCGGAGCCATCGGCGTGATCGGATCAAAATATACGGTCTCCTTCCCCGGTCTGTCTTTATCAAACCGTTCACAGGATTCCCTGATCAAGGGACGTTATACCCGTGATCTGGGTTTTGTATCAAACAGTCAGTGGTAAGTTGAAAACTGCTACTGCAGGAATTCAAAAGCCTTGATGACCATGAATACGGGCCATATTATGGCTTTCAGGAAGCCCAGCACGCCGGCCCAGAATGTTGCTGCATGGCCGATAAAATAGATTGCAGCACCAATCAGCCCCAGTCCGTAAACAGCACCGGCAGCGGCGTTGTTAGTTACATGAGGCGTTTTCTCCTTGCAAGGATTCCATGATGTTGATTCCTCAGTTGTCATAGTAAGTTGGGTTTTAATTTATTATTGATAGTAAAGGTAATGAATACTTGATTCCATGAGTGATGATATGATATTACACACTTAACAATAATTCCTGCTCACTTGCGTTTTCCAGTTAATTATGTCCCAAACCAATATTAATTTTATAACAGTTGTCCCCAAGGCTTTGACCATACACAACTGATTTTGTTACAGACCATCCGATCATTTAATCTGACCACACTCATGAAGCATGCATTCGTTTGCGTCATGGTCCTCATTTTATTTCTGCAGGGCTGCAAACAGGACCGGGTAAATATTGTTACCTATGACTTGAAACGCGGCGACTTTATCGAAAAAATACAGACATCGGGAACAACCCAGGCTGTTAGCAGCGTGAGTGTCACTGGCCCTACAATGAACTTTGGAGACATGGTTGTCAACAGCATAATCACTTTCGGAAGTTCTGTTAAAAAAGGAGATACCGTTTGCATTCTGGATTGTGCCCCATTGATGACCTATCTCGACAGATTTAAAGATAATCTGATAACAATCCAGGCAGAATTAACAAAAACGGAAGCCGATAATGCATTGAAAATGTCGATGCTTTTGGCGCAGGTTGACAAAAACAAGGCGCAAATGGCAATCAGTCAGCTTGATTCGATCCAGATGAAATTTGCTCCACCTGTGAAGAAAAGACTTCTCGCTCTTGAACTTGAAAAGGCTCGGGTTGAGGAAAAGAAACTGAATAAGAAGTTAGAAGCACAAAAGAAAATCATCGCTTCCGATATCCGGCAAAACAAATCCAGGATCATCCAGGCTGAGAATTACGTCAATATGCTTCAAGAACAAGTCGACAAACTGACGGTTGTAGCTCCTGTTGACGGAATATTTCTCCCTTCTTCCGTCTGGGGAATACTAAAAAAAGGCTCCAACGTTTGGTCAGAGATGCAAATCGGATGCCTGCCGGACCTGAATGAAATGCAGGTAGCTGTCGATGTTCCGGAAGTTGAGTATAAAAGAATCGAAAAAGGACAAAAGGTAACAATTCGAGTAAATGGATCGGAGGAAGTGAACACAACCGGATTGGTAAAGAAGAAAGCACTGGCTGGTAAAAAGAGTGAACCCGAATATTATGACGATGGTGAACCCAAAAAACAGTCAAACATTAAAGTATACGAGGTCATTATTAGCATAGACAGTTGCCATTTGAAAATCAAACCCGGAATCACAGCGAAATGTGACATCCTGGTCAACCTGACAAAGGACACAATAGTTATACCAACCATGGCCATTTTTGAACGTGACAGCGCCAAATGGGTTTTTGTAGCACATGAGGACAAGTTCGTTCGCGTTAAGGTGGAAACCGGATTATCCAACAGCTCTCAAACCATTATCGCCAAAGGATTGGTAGGCAATGAGACCATTGCACTGATGGAACCCCCTTTGAAATACATTGATAAATCACACAAAGAAACCAATGAATAAATACCTGCTGATTTTACTGGTCGTTGTACTTTGCTCATGCAATGGCAAAGACACTACTGAAGTTCAAACCACCCTGGTAAGGAAGGGCACTTTCTCGGAAGAGCTTACCGAAGAAGGAACTGTTAGAGCAAAAAACTCCACCGCCATCATTGCACCGATCATTTCATATCGTTATGGAATGCTTAAAATCACTTCTATGATCGAAGACGGCAAGGAAGTTCAGCAGGGAGATACAGTTCTAACCTTTGATCCTTCGGAAATCAAAAAGGCCATTATCAACTCAGAGCAGCAACTGGAGATAGCCAAGGCTGAATATGATAAACTGAAAGCAACCCAGGAATCGGACATTGAGGATCTTGAAGCCGATCTTGAAATCACCCGGATTTCCCAGGAAATTTCCAAAATCAATTTCGAGCAGGCAGTCTTTGAATCAGAGGTGACTCGCAAGGAGATAAGCTTGCAACTTGAAACAGCCAACATCTCACTGGCAAGGGCTAAAGAACAGATCGAGAATAAAAAGAAAATCCACAAAGAGGAACTCATTCAGAAGAATTTGTCTATCAAGCAATTGACCACATCACTAGCGGATGCTAACAAATCCATCAACAGTCTTTTTGTTGTAAGTCCATCGAGGGGAATTGCAATTATCAGAGACAACTGGATGACCGGGCAAAAGTGGCAGGTTAATGATCAGCCCTATCCCGGATCAACAATAGTTGATCTTCCCGACCTGAATGAAATGCTTGCCGAAGTCAAGATCAACGAGGTCGATGTTTCAAAGATTGTACCAGGGCTGAAAGTTGTCATTATCCCGGATGCATACTCAGATACCACCTTCACGGGTAAAGTCACCACTGTTGCAAATCTCGCCCAGAACAAAGACTCTAAAACCAAAATCAAGATATTCCCTATACAAATCAGTATCGATGGACTAAATCCCAAACTTTTACCGGGACTGACAGTCAGTTGCAAAATACTGGTCAGCGAGATCAATGATGTTTTATTCATTCCAATTGAGAGCATTTTCAGGGGCGAAGGTGTCGAGTTCGTTTACGTTAAGATCCATTCGGGATTCAAGAGAAAGGACATCAAGGTCGGATCGACAAATACGGATTTTGCCATCGTCATCGAAGGATTGTCAGAGAAAGATGAGATTGCCCTGTCAGATCCTTTCCTGAATAAAGAAGAAAACTCATCTGACAATTCATCCATTGCGAAGAATCAATAAACAGGAATCACATGTACAAAATAAAATATCTGATACCGCTTATCCTGGCATTTATTGGATTTTCCTGCGGCAGAACAACGGAAGATGTATATACGGTCATGAAGGGTTCCTTCAGACAATCAATCACCGAAACAGGGGAACTCGAGGCAGTCAGTGCTGATGCCATGACTATGCCCAGGCTGGGTTGGCAATATGGCTATGAATATAAGATTATCGGATTGGCAGAGCATGGGAGTATGGTTAAGAAAGGTGATACTGTTGTCCGTATTGATCCGTCCTCCGTTGAAAAATTCATTATCGAGAAAGAAGAATCCCTCGAGAGCGAAAATGCAGCCGCTAAAAAGCAGAGCGTTCAGATGCAAAACAACGTCCAGGAACTCCAGGCTCAACTTAAAAGTGAACAAGCATCATATGATCTGAAAAAGCTTGAACTCGAGCGGGTCAAATACGAATCTGAAAACAAACGGAAAATCAAAGAGTTTGAATTCCAGCAAGCCACTATACGCCTGAATAAAGTAAAGCGGCAGTTAAAGATGAAACCCGTTCTGGACAATTACGACCTGATCGTTCAAAATATTAAGGTTCAGCAGCGTACGACGGAATTGGCCAGTGCCAGGGCCACGCTGAACAGAATGCTCATAACCAGCCCAAGAGAAGGATTATTTCAGGTTGCAAGGAATCCATACCTCGCAACTCAACAGGAATTCAAGGTTGGCGATGAAATTTATCAGGGCAGGCTTATTGCACGCATTCCGGATATTGCCCATATGAAGGTCAGAACCTTCGTCAATGAAGCGGATTATACAAAAGTACACCCGGGGATGAAAGTAATTGTCAGGCTGGACGCTTTACCTAATGTCCCCTTTCACGGGGAAATCAGCAGCCTGGCACGTGTGTGTCTGCCACGAGAAAAGGAAAAGGTATTCAACATTGTGGTTACTATAAAAGAATCAGATCTAAGGCTCAAGCCGGGCATGACGGTAAGCTGCGAATATATCTGCCACGAAACGGGTGATGACCTTTATGTTCCGAATAATTGTCTTCTCCGGGAAAACGGTCACTCATATGTTTTCCTGAAAAAAGGCAAGACACCACGGAAAACCGAGGTTAAATCAGGACCTTCCAACAGCAGCCATACGCTTATTTTCACGAATCTTAAACCGGGACAGAGGCTGGTTCCATTTGAAGAAATCCTCAACGAAAAAAAATCATAGTACATGCAGTTCCAGGAAAATATAACCGTAGCGGCATTGGGCCTGATCGACCATAAATTCCGCTCGTTCCTCACTATCCTCGGTATCATCTTCGGTACCGCTTCCGTAATTGCCATGGTATCAATCGGTGAAGGAGCTAAAAAACAGGCAATGGCCAAATACCAGGACCTTGGTGTCAGTAACATTATTGTGCGTGACAAAGACCTTACGGAAACGGAGCTGGAGGCGGCAAGAATGAAATTCTCCCAGGGATTGTCACTGGAAGATGCCAGGACGATCCAGGAAGTTGTGCCCGGTGTACTCAGTGTTGCACCCCAATCGGAATCCAAACTGGAAGCGAAATATGCCGATCGGTCTTCAAAAGCTACTGTCATCGGGATTACCCCTGCAATTACTGGCGTTCTGAATTATAAGGCAGCTAATGGTGCTTTTATTAATCAGGATCATTATGACCGGCAACTCAAGGTTTGCGTCATGGGAGCCAACATTTCCAAAGAGTTGTTCGGTTATGAAAATCCTGTCGGACAGAGCATTAAGCTTGATGATCAGTGGTTCGAGATAGTTGGTGTAATGGAAACAAAAGCACTGTTCACGGAAACGGTAGGAGAGCTGGCTTCCCGGGATCTTAACAATGATGTATATATCCCGCTGTCGACCTTTACCCAGAGAATCCCGAAGGAGAATCAATTTGCCAGTGAGATCAAACAGTTGACTGTAAAGCTGGAAAAATCAGAAAAACTGGTGCAATCAGCTGCTGTGATCAGAAGCATTTTGAGTCGGCATCATTTCAACAATGATGACTTCAGCATTATTGTGCCCTATGAACTGATGAAGCAAGAGGAAAAGGAGAGCAGGATCTATAACCTTCTGCTGGCCTCAATCGCCGCTATCTCATTGATTGTGGGCGGCATCGGGATCATGAACATCATGCTGGCCTCCGTTCTTGAAAGGACTCAGGAGATCGGCGTCCGCCGTGCCATTGGAGGGCGAAAAAAAGACATCATGAAACAGTTTGTCACCGAAGCGGTTGTTCTCAGCATCGCCGGGGGGATTATTGGAGTGCTTCTGGGAATAACTTTCTCATTGGGAATAACCTGGGTAACCGATGTTCAGACTACCCTGACTCTCTATTCCATCGTGATCGCTTTTGCTTTTTCAGTTCTGGTCGGGATCACCTTCGGATATCTGCCGGCAAAACAGGCGTCAAACCTGAGCCCGATCGAGTCTATCCGGCATGAATAGCTAATCCAAAACCAATCAAACCATGTTAATCGATATTCAGAACCTGAAAAAGAACTACCAGACCGACCTGGTTGAAGTGGCTGCGCTTCGCGGTGTCAACCTTCAGGTAGAAAAGAATGAATTTGTAGCCATTATGGGGCCTTCAGGATCAGGAAAATCAACCTTGATGAACATCCTCGGATGCCTCGATATTCCCACCGAAGGACAGTATCTGTTCAACTCTGTCGACATTACCCGCCTGGACGATGACGAACTCTCGGCCATCCGCAACAAACATATCGGGTTTATTTTTCAATCGTTCAACCTGTTGCCCCGGCTCAGCGCCCAGCACAATGTTGAACTGCCTTTGATGTATGCCGGAATCGATAAGGCTAAACGGCAGGGGCTGGCCAGGACCGCCCTGGAAAAAGTCGGGCTGTCTGACCGGATGCACCACAAGCCATCGGAATTGTCTGGAGGACAACGCCAGAGGGTCTCTATCGCAAGAGCCTTGGTTAACAATCCCGGCATCATCCTGGCAGATGAACCAACAGGAGCCCTTGACTCAGTAAACAGCACCGAGATCATGGAGATATTCAAAGGATTGCACCGCGACGGGAACACCATCCTTCTGATTACCCATGAACATGATGTCGCCGCATACGGCAACCGGATCATTCATATTAAAGACGGTATGATCACCAGCGATCAACCCAATCTGAATTAATAACCATTTGTAAATGAGCTCGCTATGAATATTATAAAAAAATCAGCCTTATTTTTTATACTCCCGATGGCCCTGGTGTCCATGCTTCCTGCCCAGGAAATCCACCGCCTCGACCTTGAAACCAGCATCCTTCTGGCAAAAGAGCAGAGTAACCGGATGCTTATACTCAGGCAACAGCTTAAGGGAGCCGCTTATAACCTAAAAGCTGCCACCAGTGCATATAAGACGAATGTTAGCATGGATCTGATCCTTCCGCAGTATACCGAAACCATGCAACAATGGCAGGACAGTACCGGAATCACATTTTACCCGCTCAAGCAGAGTCAGATGAGAGGCACCCTTAATATCATGCAACCCCTTCCTACCGATGGCAACCTGTACGTCAGGACCGGCATCCTTAACTATGTTGACTATTACGCAAATGACCGGAATGCTCAGTTTACCTCCAGTGTCGGCCTGCAGCAACCCATCGAGGCCTTTTTCGGGTATAACAACAACCGGCTGGGGGTCAAACAGGCCAAACTAGCCTACGAGCTTTCCATGAAACAGCTCAAACGTGCCGAGCTTGACCTGGTGTACGATATCAGCCAGAAATTCTATACACTCCTGTCCTTTCATGAGCGCATGAATATAGCCAAACTGAGCCTGGAGAAGCAGACGGAGGCATACGCGATAGCCCAGAGCAAGTTCAAGGCGGGGCTGATCCGTGAGGTCGAGGCCTTGCAAATGGAAGTGGACCTGAGTGCTGCCAATAACAACTATGATATGGCCAAGGTAGAATACAATTCACAGGCCAGCCTTTTCAAGGAGAGCCTTGGGATCAACCTCCGCGACAGTGTGATCATCAAAAGCGACCTTGAGTACAAGTCTGTCCTCGTGGATGTTGAAAAAGCCGTGGAGCTGGCCATGGAAAACCGTCTGGAACTCAGGGAAAACGAGATCCAGATTGCATTACAGGAAATGACCGTTAAAAGACAGAAAGCGGCTGGAATGCCGAGCGGCGATATTATGCTCAATTATAATTTCATCGGAGTGGGTGAAGATTATCTCTCGGTTCCGATTGGTACTACGTTCGACCGGACCTGGCAAAACCTGACCGACCGTCCCGGCAGTTTTGGTGTGGGTCTTACCGCCAGCATACCAATTGTTGACTGGGGTAGAAACCGGGCGCGCGTAAATTCAGCTTTGGCTACCTTGGAGCAGAATCATCTGCAACTTGAAGGCAATAAGGTAACCATCGAGAGAGAAATACGAACTGAAGTTGAACAGATGCAGAGCAGTCTGAGGCGTTTGCAGCTCCTGGAAAAAAATGTCCTTGTCGCTGAAAAGAGTTTCGATATATCACGCCAGCGTTACGCTAATGGGGAAATCGACAGCCAGGCCATGGCCCTTGAACGGGAGCGGCTGAATACAGCATACAATAGCCGGTTGGATTCCTATATCAATTACAAACTGCTGATATCGGATATCATGCGGAAAACATTCTACGATTTTGAGAATAACAAGTCTGTGGATTAACGGTTGCGCCGATGAAGGATCAGGAGGTCTGAAGCGGGATGCTGAATTTAAATGTACTTCCTTCTCCTTCAATGCTTTCCACCCATATTTCCCCACCATGGCGGGTAACGAATTCACGGCATAGAATAAGGCCCAAACCGGAACCCTTCTCTCCATAGGTGCCGGCTGACGTATATTTTGAATCGATTCGGAAAATCTGATTCGCCACCTTTTCCGACATCCCCACGCCGTTGTCTGAAACGACGAAAACATTCTCATCTTCTTTGCTGACGCAGCTTATCGTTATCAGTCCCCCCGGTCGGGTAAACTTCAAGGCATTGTTGATCAGGTTCCGGAATACGGTCCTGATCATGTTGGGATCAACCACTGCGAAGAACGGCGATGGGAGTTCCGATTGAACACTGATACTTTTTTGTCTGGCTAAATCGCCATTGAAGTTAATCTCCTGCTCAACTACTTTCGCCAGGTCAATATTTTCAGGATCGAAAACCATTCGCCCCTGCTGAGCCCGGGCCCATTGCAACAGGTTCTCAAGCAGGCTTAAGGTTTGTCTGGAGCAGGAATGAATTATCTGCAAATCTTTCTTTAGCGTTTCCCTGTCAGGTTCATCGAGCTCATTTAAAGCCAATTCCGACATACCCATGATACTGCCGATCGGATTCCTTAAATCATGGGCAATGATCGACAGGAACTTATCCTTGGTCCGGTTTTCCTCTTCCAGTGCAAGCTCCATTTTCTTTCGGTTCGAGATATCATGCGAGATACCTAACGTACCGGATATTTCTCCATCAGGGTTGGTTAACGGAACCTTTGATGTAGTAGTCCAGGTAATCCTTCCATCGGGCCAGGTTTCTTTTTCTTCGATGTTCTTCACGCCAACGCCAGTCCTGATGATCTCCTGTTCACAATTAAAAGCCTCCCTGGCATGATCCTCCAGAAAAAAATCAAAATCGGTTTTTCCGATAACATCTTCCTGGCTCCCCATATTAAAAAACCGGATCATCGCATCGCTGACACGAAGAAAGCGGCTTTGCAAATCCTTAAAATAGACATTATCAGGAATGGTTTTCAGCAGATTATCCAGTAAAAGTTTCTGATCCAACAGTTCCTGCTTCATCAGGTGCATCTCCGTTATATCCCGGAAACTCCACACACGGCCGATGGGAATCCCATTGAGTCTCCGTGGCAAAGAGTGCAACTCGATTATCCGTCCATCCTTAAAATAGATCAGATCCGAACTTTCAGCTTCCACATGCTTGCTGATCTGTCCGTTGATCAGTTCAATAAATGCCTTTGGATCCACTGTCAGGTCCGAAGCATATTCTAATGCGGTATTGTGATTTCTGGTGTTCAGAATAGAATCCGGAATGTTCCAGATCATAACAAATTTCTGATTGTAAGCAGTGATCCTGTTCTCAAGATCGACGGCAAGGATCCCGTCTTTCATGGCATCCAGGGTTGCCTGAAGCAATGATAAAGTCAGGATATCTGAATCTGCGGATTGAAAACCGTTGTCTGGTTGATTTTCCGTTGGAAATTATTTTAAAATGATAAATATAATATTTACCAAACTAAAATAAAAATAGAAAAAGCCTCCCGGGTTTCGGAAGGCTTTTTTAAGGGTGGGCACTACTGGATTCGAACCAGTGACCCTCTGCTTGTAAGGCAGATGCTCTGAACCAGCTGAGCTAAGCGCCCTATTTCAAATACCTTTTGGCCAGTGACTCTCCCGACTTGCAGTCGGGATGCTCTGAACCAGCTGAGCTAAGCGCCCAAAAGAGGGTGCAAATATACTTGCTTTTTAGAAGCTTGCAAGACCTTTTTAAGATTTACCCTGAAAAAGTTGTCGAAGTGGCCTCCCAAAGTACATCATCACTATCAGTTCGCGGTCTAATCCTAAAAACGTCTCGTGTGAATGATTCACGATTTTTATCTACATTTGAGTGTTCCCCCACAACATATCGGTTACTTTGCTTACTATGAAAAAAGCCATTCTAATATTGATTGCGGCCCGCTTGATGGCCTGCGATCCGTTTGACATTGATCCAGGAGAGATTATTATCACACCGGATGATCCCGTCGGGACGCTGGTAGTCGATTTTCCGGTCACTCACCAATGGCTTCCAACCGACAGGATCATTAGGACTGATCTGCATATAGCCGTCAATGTGTATGAATTATATAAAGGAAACTACATTCAATCGGCCAATCTTACCAATTCACAACAGAAATACAGTTTCTGTCTGGCACCCGGCAATTATTACCTGGTTGCCGGAATCGCCTGTCTGTGCGAAGGTGACAGCTGCTCAGCCGGCGGCTTTCCGGGGAACAAATGGGGCCAGAAATTTGCAAGCTACAATTTCACAATTGAGGAAGATCAAACCACTGACGTAATTATCAGGTTCTTACAATAGACATGAAACAGTATCCACTGATCATTCTCTTACTATTTGCCTTTTCGTGCGAGACCGGCATTGATGTTACGGATGATTCATGGCCGGTTCCCATAGTATATTGTATCCTGAATCAGGCTGACTCCATCCAACGGCTCAGAATCAGCCGCTCTTATCTGTCCCAAAACGGGCTTATACCTCCAGCTTCCTCAGATAGTCTGACCATACCCGGAAAGGTTAATGCCATCATTGAAGTTGTTGAAAATTCCCGGATTACCGGTGAATTCATTCTGGAGCCTCATAAGATTCAGAAAGATTCGGGTTTTTTCCCGAATGACGTGAATTGGATTTACCAGGGAGTCTTTAAAATCAAGGATAATACAACTTACCGGCTGACTATTGACATCGGGGAGTGGAATTATGTAAGCTGTTCATCAATTGTAACATTGGATGATTTTGATCTGGTCGATCCGGTTTATCCTGAAGTCAGGGATATTCACATGCTGGAAGATCATAGTCCGGTGATTCACTGGACGAAAAGCCTTAATGCAGCCGTCTACCAGGTTGGGTTCAGAGTTCATTACAAGGAAATGGAAGGCGACCGGACTGAAAATAAATCGTTTGCCATACCATTCAATATGATTTTTTATCGGGACGATCCCGGTGGGTTTTATTCCTATTCTGTTAACAGTAATCAATTCTATAAGAGATTGTCTGAATCGATTCCGGCCGATAGTGCGTTGCTCAGAATATTCATCAGTACTGATGTTTTTGTCATCGCCGGGAATGAGTCGCTTGGCGTCTATCTCACGACGCTGGCAAGCCCAGATCCGTTTCAGGTTTTTGATTACACAAACCTGATCAACGGTCATGGCATTTTCGGATCCTGCAAAACCAGAGAAATAAAGGGCTTCAAACTGGATGATCAATCGCTGGATACTCTGGCCTATGGCCGTTATACCAGATCACTGAATTTTCTGGATAGCGACGGTCACCGAAAAGATTAATTAAAAGTAATTTTACCTGTAACTATTTCTTACATCAGTCGTCAGATTTTATTGAACTAAACAATACTTCCCATGGACAATCATTCCGTTCGGGATATCCCGAGAAGGAGATTCCTTGAAATGAGCATGAAAGGCGGACTCCTTGTTGCCGCATCACCGGCGCTCTTAACTAATTTATGGTCATGCAGCACTTCGGGTCAGGCTGCTGCCGGACTCGGTCTTGATGAATCGGTTCTGAAAAAAGTCCTGGCAAAAGCCCTTGAAAAAGGTGGTGATTTCGCAGATGTGTACCTGGAAAACAGGATCGCCCGGCAGATCATCATGCAGGAATCCAAGTTCGAAAGCGGCCTGTACGGGATCAGTCAGGGTGCCGGAGTCAGAGTTATATCAGGAAATAAAACCGGATATGCCTATACAGATGAGATCAGCGAGGAGAAACTGCTGAGAGCTGCAGAAGTGGCTTCATTCGTGGCCTTGAATGGCACACCGGCCAGACCGGTTAACCTGAAGGACACCCACAGGAATTCCTATATCACGGTGAAAGTACCCCTTGGCGAGGTGGCCGATTCACGGCGTATCGATATCATTAAGCGAGCCAATCAGGCTGCTTTGGATTATGATCCGCGGATCAAGATGGCCATGATCGACTATTATGATGAGGTCCGGAGCCGGGTGATCGCTACCAGCGAAGGTGTTTATCTGAAAGATGAGCTGCCTTTGCTTTTCTTTATCGTACAAGCTATGAGTGATGATGGGAAAGCCCGTCATATGGCCCGCGAGCGGCTAAGCCAGCATGCCGGATTTGAAATGTTTGACCAGGTTACTCCGGAGACCATTGCGAAAAATGCCGCAAGGGAAGCCATTGCCATGCTCGATGCACAGGAAGCCCCCGCCGGGATGATGGATGTGGTGATGCAAAATGGCTGGGGCGGCGTCCTTGTGCATGAAGCTGTCGGACATCCTTTGGAAGCCGATAATATAGCCAAAGGTATCGGGGTGTTTACAGGAAAGATCGGGCAGAAAGTAGCCAGCAACTGTTTTACCATGGTGGATGACGGTTCCCTGCCAAATTTCCGTGGCACTATCAATCATGATGATGAAGGAACCCCGGTCAAACGTAATGTGCTGATCGAGAACGGTATATTGAAAGGTTACCTTACCGATATTCTCAGCGCGAAACAACTGGGTATGGAGCGGACCGGCAACGGACGCCGGGAATCGTTCCGGTACATCCCGATACCGAGGATGACCAATACTTTTATTGAGAAGGGCAAAGACAATCCGGCCGATATTCTCTCTTCCACGAAAAAGGGCATATATGTTCAGAGCCTTAGCGGCGGCAGCGTTAATCCGATTACCGGAGTATTCAATTTCACCTGCCGCGAAGCCTACCTGATCGAAAACGGCAAGAAAACAGTTCCGATCAAAGGAGCTACCCTCATCGGTTCCTGCCTGGACGTCATCTCTAATATTGATGCCGTGGGCACTGATCTTGATTTCGGTCCCGGCATCTGTGGAAAAGGTCAGCAGGCTGAAGTTTCAGCAGGACAACCGACGGTAAGGATACGTGGGATCAACGTGGGGGGAAGCAGAGGGTAAAGATTAAAGAATAAAGACTAAAGAATAAAGATATCAGTAACCCCGGGTTGTAACCCGGGGAACAAAATAAAGACTATGGACAACAAGAAGTTAACAGAGGAGCTGGTTCAGAAATGCCTGAAAAATGGCGCTGATGCATCCGAAGTGTATCTGGAATCCGGTAGGAATCTGAGTATCAATATTTTAAATGGTGAGATTGAGACCATTCAGGAAGCCTCTTCGGCAGGAGTGGGTTTTCGAGTCATTGTGGACGGGAAGATAGGTTTCAGCCACTGTAATGATCTGAATGAAAAATCACTCGATGATACTCTGAAGCGTGCGGTGGAGTTTGCCAAACTCACTACTCCGGATGATAACAATGTCCTGCCGGATGATAAATCAATCATTACCGTCCCGGATCTGTATGATCCCGCTATTGCCGGAATACCGATGGAAAAGAAAATCGGGATGGCCCTTGAAGTTGAAAAACTGGCTATGGCGTATCCTGGAATCAGTAAAAGTTCCGGATCCTACTATGGTGAAGGTGAGTTGGAAGTCTTCATTGCCAATTCCAATGGGTTAAGCAAATCGGGTAAATCTTCGGGTTGCTATGTCGGAGTCAGCGTCGTGGCTGAGAAAGGCGAACAAAAAACTACGGGGGATGAAGGTTGTTCCCGGGTATTCTTTACCGATCTTAAACCGCTTGCTGAAATTGCCGCCAAAGCTGCAAAGAATGCCACCGAGATGCTTGATCCCTTAAAGGTAGAAACCCAGCAAGCCAGTGTAATCTTTATCCCGGATATGGCCCCCGTACTCCTGGGCGGTCTGATCGGGGCTATCATGGGAGAGCGTGTGAACCAGGGTGCCAGCTATCTGAAGGATTCGCTCGATAAAAAAGTCGCATCCGATCTACTTACCCTGATAGATGACGGCACCCTGCCAAAAGGTTTGGGTAGTGCACCGTTCGATGGAGAAGGAGTTACAACCGAAAAACGTATACTGTTTGATAAAGGCGTTCTTAAAGGTTTCATATACAACACTATATCAGCAAAACGGGCCGGAGCAAAAAGTACAGGTAACGCATCACGGAATGGCTATTCTTCCCTTCCCGGAACGGGTACTCATAATATCTCGGTTGAACCGGGATCCTATTCCCCGGAAGAGATCATTGCCGCCACAACTCGCGGACTGCTCCTGAAAGAGGTGACCGGCTACGGAATCGATCCCGTGACCGGCAATTTCAGCGGCGGCGCCAGCGGCCTGTGGATAGAGAATGGTAAAGTCGTTCACCCGGTTAAAGGACTTACGATCGCCGGAACCGCAACACAGATCCTGAATGATATAGACATGATGGGGAAAGATATCGACCGCAACCGGACATTTGCATGCCCCACCTTCAGGATCAAAGCGATGCAGATAGGCGGAAACAAATAACAGGCCTACAACCCCTCTCCCACCACATAGGTACTTCCGGTGATTAGCACCAGGTCACCTGGTCCTGCTGCTTTGCGCGCAGCGGCAACGGCTTCGGGAACGGTTTCATGCATAGAGCCATTAAGTCCATAAAAAGCAGCTTTGGCAGCAAGCATTTTAACATCCAGAGCCCTTGGTATAGAAGCCTGGGTAAAATAGTAGGCTGCATCCCTTGGCAACTCCTGTAGGATTTTATCGATCTCCTTGTCCTTGACAGCTCCGTAAACCAGATGAAGGTTCTTATACCGGCTGTTCTGCAATTGATAAACTACCTGCCTGATACCGTCGATGTTATGTCCCGTATCGATGACCGTTTTGGGATTCTCGTCAATGATCTCCCACCGGCCACGGAAACCGGTCAGGGTACCGACCATCGCAAGCCCGCTATAGATTGCTTCGTTAGTGATATGCCATCCCTTCAGCCTGAGCAGTTCAAGCACTTCCAGGACAACCGGCAGGTTTTTGCGCTGAACCAGTCCGAGCTGATCACTGCACAGCTCGGGAAAAACCGTAGTTTTCCCTTTCAGAACCTGGAAATACTGTTTCTTTTCAGGAGTTATCACTGACCAGGGAATCTGAAAATAATCGTTGGCAAAATAGAGAGGAGCCCCCACCCGTGAAGCAGTTTCCTCGAAAATCCGCCGGGTATCCCGGTTCTTTTCCCCAACCACTGCCGGTATCCCCTGCTTGATAATCCCCGCCTTCTCCATGGCGATCTGTTCAATAGTGTTTCCCAGCAAATCCATGTGATCCAACCCGATATTCGTAATTACCGATATAACCGGGTCAATGATATTGGTTGAATCGAGGCGGCCGCCCAATCCGGTTTCAATTACTGCCACCTGAACGTTTTCCCTTGAAAAGTAATCGAATGCCATAGCTACAGCCATCTCAAAAAATGAAGGCTGGATCTCTTCCAGAAATGCTTTGTTGTTCTCCACAAATCCGGTGACTTCCTTTTTGGCTATCATTTGCCCGTTAATCCGGATACGCTCCCTGAAATCCTGCAAATGCGGGGAAGTGTAGAGACCCGTCCGGTAGCTGGATTCCTGCAACACAGCAGCCAGCATGCTGGAGACCGATCCTTTTCCGTTGGTTCCTGCAACATGGATGGAATAAAAATTCCGGTGCGGAAAACCAAAATGCTTGTCGAGCCGTATGGTATTATCAAGATTGGCTTTATAGGCAGCCTTCCCGATGCGATGAAACATCGGCAGTTGCGAAAAAAGCCAGTCGGTGGTTTCTTTATAGTTCATAGATTACAATTTTACTATATTTAACCTTAAAGAAGGAATGAAACATGGTTAATCAGAAGAAAATCTTTGTGCTTGATACTAACGTGCTTCTGCACGATTATAAATGCATCTATCAGTTTCAGGAACATGATATAATCCTGCCGATCACCGTCCTGGAAGGGCTTGATAAGTTCAAAAAGGGCAACGACCTGATCAATTTTCAGGCTCGTGAATTTGTAAGGGAACTCGACCAGCTGGCAGGTGAATTGCTCTTTACGGAAGGAATATCACTGGGAAGGGGATTAGGCCGTTTGTATATCGAGACCGGTAAGCCCTTCTCAAGGGAAATGGAAGAGTCGTTTGAGGAAAAGATCGCCGATCATAAAATCCTGGCTATTGCTGATTATACGCGGAATAAAAATCCGGAGAAACAGGTTATCCTGGTAACCAAGGATGTGAACCTGAGGATCAAGGCCAAGGCCATCGGACTTACCGCCCAGGATTACCGTGCGGGACAGGTTACAAATATTGAATACCTCTATGAAGGTCTCCAGACGATTGAGAACCAGAGCGATGAAGCAATCAGTAAATTGTATTCATCTATGGAAGGTGTATCGATTGAGGAGTTTAACCTGGGTATCGATCCGATGGCCAACCAGTACATGATTCTCAAGGGTACCAGTTCGACCGCCCTGGCCATTTTCGATATCAGGACCAGCGCACTGCATGTTGTCCAGAAGCAGAAATGTTATGGTATCGATCCCCGGAATGCAGAACAGACCATTACACTCGATGCTTTATCAAGACCTGATATTCAGCTTGTCAGCCTCACCGGGAAGGCAGGTACAGGTAAAACTCTTCTGGCCCTTGCTGCTGCGCTCCAGCAACGCCGCGATTACCATCAGATCTATCTGGCACGCCCGATCATCCCGCTCGGTAACCGTGATATTGGTTATCTGCCGGGCGATGCACATGAAAAGATCGAGCCTTACATGCAGCCGCTCTTCGACAACCTGTCGGTTATCCGTCATCAGTTTGACCAGCGAAGCAAGGAATTTCAGAAAATAGACCAGTTGCTTCAGGAAGAAAAGCTGATCATCACCCCGTTGGCTTATATCCGGGGACGCAGTCTGAGCAAGGTTTTCTTTATCGTGGATGAAGCCCAGAACCTCACTCCCCATGAAGTCAAGACCATCATTACCCGCGCAGGCGAAGGAACCAAGATCGTCTTTACCGGTGACATTCAGCAAATTGACTCCCCATACCTTGATACCAAATCAAATGGATTGTCCTATCTCACCGATAAACTTAAAGGCCAGGATATCTTTGCACATGTAAATCTGGTTCATGGAGAGCGCAGCCACCTTGCAGAGCTGGCCAGCGATCTTCTTTGATTGATGATTTACGATTGACGATTTATGATTGACGATTTGAAGAAGGTTGCTTTTCATACTTTGGGGTGCAAGCTGAATTTCTCGGAAACCAGTGAAATAGGGAGACAGCTCGAGGAAGCAGGATTTGAGCGGGTACCGTTCGGACAACCGGCCGATGTTACAGTTATTCATACCTGCAGTGTCACGGGATCAGCTGACCGGAAAACCCGGCAGGCTATCCATAAGGCCATTCACACTTCTCCGGATGGTTTTATCGTTGCCATGGGTTGCCTGGCCCAGCTCAAACCTGAAGAAATTGCATCCTGGCCAGGTGTCGACCTAATACTGGGCACCAATGACAAGTTTGATCTTTTAAAATACCTGGGGGATACCAGTAAGAAAAATAAAGCCGAGATTCACAGCTGCGAAATTGCCGGTCAGGGTAAATACTTTTCCGCTCATTCCTCAGGAGAACGTACGAGGGCTTTTCTCAAGGTACAGGACGGATGCGATTATAAGTGCAGCTATTGTACTATACCAAAAGCCCGCGGCCAGAGCCGAAATCCGAATATTTCCGTTATCACCGGAGAAGCTGAAGAACTTTCCTCGGAAGGGCTCCAGGAGATTGTTCTCACCGGGATCAATATCGGTGACTTTGGCAAGAGCACCGGAGAATCATTTATCGACCTGGTAAGGGCACTCGATCAGACTGAAGGGATCCTTCGTTTCCGGATTTCTTCAATCGAGCCCAACCTGATTACGTATGAACTCATCCGCTTCGTGTCTGCTTCACAGCGTTTTGCTCCTCATTTCCATATCCCTTTGCAATCAGGCTGCGATAGAATATTAAAGCTGATGCGCCGGCGGTATCTGAGGCACCTATTTGCCGACAAGGTTAAAAAAATCAAGGAATTAATGCCGGATGCCTGCATCGGGGCCGATGTCATCGCAGGATTTCCCGGTGAAACCGATGAGGATTTCCTGGACGAATGCTCGTTTATTCAAAGTCTTCCGCTATCCTACCTTCATGTTTTCACTTTTTCGGAAAGACCCGGTACACCCGCATCCGAAATGACAGGCAGGGTGCCTGAACGGATCAGGGATGAAAGGAGCAAAATACTTCATGGAATCAGTACTCAATTGAAAATCAGGTTCTATCAAACCCTGATCGGACAAGAACATTTGGTCATTTTTGAACAGAAACTCAGAGACGGAACCATGATTGGATTCACCGATAATTATGCCGAAGTGGTTCTGCCATGGAAATCCGAGCTGGTGCATAAGGCTGTGAAAGTCAGGATCGAATCCCTGCACGGAGAGTTTTTAACGGGTTCGTTAATCCCATCGAATAGCTAACTTTATACCGATGAATCTATCTGCCCTTACTGAATCTGTAATCCAGGCCGCAAGCTCGGCCGGATCCTATCTGAAGTCCATGACCGGTAAGCTGAATGATGGCATGATCATGTCGAAAGGCCAGATGGATTTCGTAACTGATGTGGATAAAGAATCAGAGCGGCGCCTGCTGATCGATCTGAATAAGATCCTCCCCGAAGCAGGCTTTATTGCGGAAGAGGGTACACGTACCCATAAGGGCAAACAATACAATTGGATCGTTGATCCCCTCGATGGCACCACCAATTTCATTCATGGGGTCAGTCCTTTCTGTATCAGCATTGCTTTGATGGATTCAGACGAGCTGGTTGCCGGGATTGTTTTTGATCCGGTTCAGGAAGAGTGTTTCTCCTCCTGGCTGGGAGGTTCTGCAAAGCTAAATGGTAAAGAAATCCATGTCAGCCGTTGCAACCAGCTGGATCAGGCACTGGTCGCAACCGGATTTCCATATACTGATTTCTCCTTGCTGGAACCATACATGGACTCCCTGAAAGATCTGATGGCTTGCACACACGGAATCCGCCGTCTCGGATCGGCTGCAATGGACCTGGCCTATGTGGCATGCGGCAGATATGACGCTTTCTGGGAATACCACCTGAAGCCATGGGATGTGGCAGCCGGTACAGTTATCATTAGGCAGGCCGGTGGCCTGGCCAGCGATTTTTACGGTGGGAGCGATTTCCTCTTCGGCGAAACTTACGTGGCAACCAACGGTACTATCCAGGCAGAGTTCCTGAATGTATTGGCAAAACATTTCAGACAGAACCTTGGCGATCGACAGTAACCTGATAATATCCGGCCTGAAATCAGGCGACCAGGATCTTTTCAAGGCTCTGTTCAAAGAGTTATACCCGCCGCTGTTACGATACTCCGAAACAATTACCGGAGATACTGAGTCCTCGCGCGAACTGGTTCAGGATCTTTTTCTCGAAACCTGGGAAAAAAGGTTTATTCTGAACATCAAAGGCTCGGTTAAAGCTTATCTGTTCACTGCCATCTATCATAAAAGCCTGAACTGGCTTCGGGCTTTAAGAATAAGGAACCAGTATGCCCAAAACCCTGTGGAAATCCAGAATTGGTTCCCTGGAATTATTTCAAGAGAACCCGATGATCCCCTGCGGATCGAGACCATTGAGAAAGAAATTCGCAGACTCCCTGACAGGTGTCGTGAGGTTTTTACCCGTTCGGTGATCCTGGGAGAAAATCAGTCTGAAATAGCATCCTACCTGGGCCTCTCAGCAAAGACCGTAGAGAATCACCTTGCCAGGGCTAAAAAGATTTTAAGGTCCCGGCTGAAAAAAATCCTTTAGCCATAGGGGGATTTTTTATTCGTGGGTGCCTTATTATAAAAAGGCAATCCATGATCACAGATGAATTATTGTTCAGGTTTATCAGCGGGCTTACTGAAGCGAAAGAGAACCAGGCTATCGGACAATGGCTGAATTCAGATTCTGCTCATCAGGTCAGGCTTGATACTCTAAAGAAATTCTGGTCGGACGACTTATCGGAAGATCTTTCTAACGAAATTGAATCCAGATGGTTAGAACTGGAAACCCGCTTGAATCATTCAATCCCGGCTAAGCAAACGGAATCACCGGCAATTCGCACATATCTCCTGGCCGCCGCCGCTGCTGTGCTGATCCTTCTGGGGACAGGAATGATCCTGCTCTTCCAGGGACAATCCACTACAATCCGCAACAGGGAACTTGCCACGAAGACTTTCTTCCTGCCAGATGGTACCGAAGTAAACCTCGGCCCCGGCTCCAAACTATCCTACCCAAAGGATATGGCAGAAGGTCAAAGGATTGTCTCCTTGACCGGAGAAGCCTATTTTGAGGTGGTCGCTGATCCTATGCGCACTTTTACCGTTAAGGCAGGATTGGCCAGTATTGATGTGACCGGCACAAAGTTCGTGGTCAATGCACCCCGTAAAACCGATGAGGTTGAAGTTTCCGTCAGAGCAGGTAAAGTCCTGTTTTACAACAGCAGTGTAATGACTAAAAATGCCTTTCGCATGGGGCTGGGTGCCGGCGAAAAAGGTATCTATTCACCCACCCGAAACCAGATGGACAAAGTCCGTGATCCCAGCTACCAATCTGTACCTTAATAAATGAATCCAAATAAAACCAGGTATGAAAAAAATTCTCCTCCTCACCGCCACCCTTGTTTTCCTGTTGATTCCCCGGACGCAGGCAAAAGATTTGCAGGCACTGTTCTATCATGCCAGCTTCTTCAGTCCTGTTGAAGGTGCTTTTGTTGAAACCTACCTCAAAGTATTCGGGCCTTCGGCTGAATATGTTAAAACCCCCAGAGGTACGTATCAGGCTTCCCTGGAAATTACGTTGCTTTTCAAAAAAGACGACAAAATCACCGATTTCCGGAAGTACAACCTGTTGAGCGGCGAAGTTACAGACACCACCAAAGGAATGCCAAATTTCATTGATCAGCAGAGGATACCACTGCCCTATGGAAATTACCAGCTCGAACTGTTCGTTAAGGACAATAACTCAAAATCAGAACCCATGGAGCATGCTGAAGAGCTCGCCATGGAATTCAATAATAAGGACCTGAAATTTTCTGATTTTCAATTTATTGAATCATATAAGGCAACCCAGAGTGAAAATATCCTGTCTAAGAGCGGCTTTGACCTGGTACCTTATGTAGGTGATTTTTTCGGGGAAGGGCAAAATAACCTGACCTTTTATATTGAACTCTATAATCTGGATAAGAAAATTGGAAATCTGCAGGATTTCCTTTACCGGTATTACCTGGAATCATTTGAAACAAACCTGTCTCTGAGCGATTATTCAAAATTCCAACGCCAGAAAGCGGCTGCAGTAAATCCGATATTGGCAACTTTTCCCATTAATGACCTGCCCAGCGGAAATTACAATCTCGTAATTGAAGCCCGAGACAAGAACAATGAAATTCTCGAATCTAGAAAGGTCTTTCTGCAGCGAAGCAATCCCGGCATTCTGATTAACCTTTCAGATATCTCAAGCATTGATATCACATCAACATTCGCCGAGAAAATCACATCGGTCGATTCCCTGCGGTTTTATATTCTGAGCCTGATACCGGTCGGAACCATGATAGAGATTCAATTTGCGAAAAACGTGTCAGGAATAAAAGATATCAGCCAGATGCAAAAATTTCTCTATAATTTCTGGAAAGTGCGGAATGAGAGGAATCCTGAAGCCGAATGGAACAGATACAAGTCCATGGTATTGATGGTTGAGGATGCATATAAAACAAAAATCCGGCATGGCTTTGAAACCGACATGGGCAGGATTATGTTAAAGTACGGAGTTCCGGATTTTGTCATTGACAAGAAGCATAAGCCCAGTTCGTACCCTTGCATTTACTGGCATTATAATCATTTTGAACATGAAAATAACTTGAATTTCCTGTTCTACAACCCTAATCTGGTTGGCACGGACTATACATTGCTTCATTCCGATGCTATTGGTGAGATTTACAATACCAATTGGATAAAAGAACTGTTGGTCAGAAATGTTCAACTTCAAGTATCTGATACCTGGGGTGAGGATTTTGAGGAGTTTATTTTTAAAAGGTAAATCAGATCCACTATTCTTAAACTGATGGAATCCAGGATTATCTGGTGGTTTCTCAAAGGATTATCCTGGATTCCGGATAGTGTTCTCCGGTTATTATCAAAAGGCATTTACTATTTTGTTTACAGATTACTGGGATACAGGAAGGCGGTAGTCAGAGAAAACCTGGAACGTTCCTTCCCTTCCCTCTCAGCGGAAAGCTACCTTGAGATTGAAAGAAAATTCTATCATCAGTTTTCAGAGATACTTACCGAGATCATCGGTCTTGTCCGTTTGAAATCAAAAACATCACCCAGGTCCCTGTGCGTGATCCAGCCGGAGCTTTTACAGGATTATCTGAAAAAAGGCCAGAACCTGGTGATTATGGCCGGACATTACGGCAATTGGGAATTGATAACACTGAGCTTGCTTGCTAATGGTTACCGGGTACTGGCCGTATACAAACCGCAATCCAGCCAGCCAGCCACTGATCTGATGAACCGGATCCGCCAAAAACCAGGTCTCACACTTATTCCGATGAAGGAAACCATCCGTGCGGTTCGCATGGAACAGGACCATAGCGGATCCCCATTCTGTTTGCTGCTGGTGGCAGATCAGATTCCTGCACGCGGTGATATTCATTTCTGGACCCGGTTTCTGAACCAGGACACGGCTTTTTTTACCGGTGGAGAAAAAATTGCCCTGAGGTTTAAGATGCCTGCTTTATACTTTGATCAGCATAAAACAAGTTACGGAAGATATGAAGGATCACTGAAAGTTCTCTATGACGGACACGAAGATCTTCCGGAACATGCCATGACTTCCAGATTCGCCAGCCTTCTTGAAGCTTCCATCATCCGCGAGCCTCACCTGTGGCTTTGGACGCACCGTCGGTGGAAATACGGAAAAGAGAATGTACTTTTGAACGATGCAAAAGGTTAGCATAGTCCTTTTAAGCTGGAACAGCCTGAAGTTTCTGAAACAGTTCCTCCCGGTTCTCATAAGCCATACCCCCTGTGAACTGGCCAAAATCATTGTAGTCGACAATGGGAGTACAGATGGGACAGTTGATTGGCTTGTCCGGGAACATTCCGGAATTGAATGTGTGGTTTTCGATCATAACCTGGGTTATGCCGGGGGATATCACCGGGCACTGAAATCCATTGTCACGCCTTATGCAGTCTTACTCAATTCCGACGTGGAAGTAATACCCGGCTGGATTTCAGGGTTGCTGGACTTTATGGAAGCTCATCCAAAGGCCGGCGCAGTTGCTCCAAAGATCCTGGGTTATGACGACCGTGAGCATTTCGAATATGCGGGAGCCGCCGGAGGATGGATTGACCGCTTTGGGTTTCCTTTTTGCCGTGGCAGGATATTCAGTTCGATTGAAAAAGATACGAATCAGTTCAACGTTCCTGAAAAAGTGTTTTGGGCCTCGGGTGCATGCCTGATGGTCCGGATGGAATGTTACAGACAGGCAGGTGAAATTGATCCGCTTTTCTTTGCTCACATGGAAGAAATTGATCTGTGCTGGCGGATTCATGCCGTGAGATTTGAAGTCTGGTATTATCCCCATACCTCTGTATTTCATGTCGGCGGCGGGACTTTACCGAATGAAAGCCCTTATAAACTATTTCTGAATTTCAGGAACAATCTCCTTCTGTTGCATAAAAACCTGCCACGCAGATCGAAAAAACTAATACTCTTTACACGCAGGCTTTTCGACTGGGCAGCAGCCTTGCAGTATCTGGTCAGGGGAAAAGTGGCAAACTTCAAGGCGGTTGTCAGGGCTCACAAAGAATCCCGGCTGATGCGTAAGCAGTACTATTCAGATTATCAGGGCCCGATAGAAGAACAACCAACCCGGATAACGGGATTTTACAATGGCAGCATTGTTTTTGGATTTTTCCTGCGGGGCGTCCGGTTTTTTTCCGATCTCCGAACTCAGAGATAATCCACGATCTTTTCAAGCTCCATCCCCCTCGATCCTTTGACCAGTATGGTACAGTCATGTAATGGATTCTTCGATAATTCCGCAATGAGGTCATTCCTGCCGGGGAAAAAAGCAAACCGCGAATCCGAAGATAGCATGCTGAATTCCTGACCGATAAAAAACACCCTCGAAAACCCAAGTTCGGTAACCAGCCGGATGATTGCGCGATGCTCCGGTTCCGCCTCTATTCCGAGTTCAAACATGTCACCCAGGATGAGTACTTTTCCAGATATATCAAGACTATGGAAGTATCGTATTGCCAGTTCCATGCTGGTCGGATTGGCATTATATGCATCCAGGAATAGGGTGTTTTGATCGGTTTTCCTCCATTCGGAACGCATATTCCGGGGTGTATATTCTTCCAGGCCTTTTTGAATTTTATCGGGAGGAATATTGAAATGAAAACCAACTGCAACGGCAGCCAGAATGTTATTTATGTTATAGCTGCCGGTCAGATGTGTACTTGCCGAAAAGGCCACATTGCCGGGTAATGCAAACTCTGCATCCAGATGAAATCCTTTGCTGGTGACCGACCCTCTGATCATCGCACCGGGATCCGTGCCATAGGTTATTGCCGGATAATCACCCCTGACATCGTTCAGCAAAGGATCACCGTTATTGGAAAACCAAATGCCGCCTGTTTCCCGGATGTATTCAAAAAGCTCACTCTTTGCTTGGATAATATTTTCAAATGAACCAAATCCCTCGAGGTGGGCCTTGCCTATATTTGTAATCAATCCGTGGGTTGGTTTTACGATGGCTGTCAGAAAACGGATTTCCCCCGGATGGTTTGCACCCATTTCGACCACCAGAATTTGCGTATCAGCAGAAGATGACAGGATAGTGAGCGGAACCCCGATGTGATTGTTCAGGTTTCCCATTGTAGCAACTGTTATTTTTCCTTGCTGCAATATTGAATGGATCAGCTCTTTGGTGGTGGTTTTCCCGTTGGTTCCGGTCAGAGCTAAAACAGGGATAGAAAGCCGACTGCGATGATAGGATGCCAATTCCTGCAGAAAAGCAAGAACATCAGTAACTAAAAAACAGTGGTCATTTATGGTAGCTGAAGGTGAATCCACCACAGCATAGCGGCAACCTTTTTCAAATGCTTCTGAAACGAACTGGTTACCATCGAACTGATCGCCTTTAAGGGCAAAAAAGAGACAGCCGGGTATAATTTTCCGGCTGTCTGTGCAAACCTGCGGATGTTGCAGGTAAATCGTATAAAAATCTTGCGGAGTCACATTCTATTTTCCACTGGCACGGCCGAGCCTCGACATGGCGCATCGGAAACCGATATCATCCGTTGATTTGTCTTCATCAAGATAGCGGCGGGTTGCAGGAACCAGCCAATAGGCACGATCCCTCCAGGAACCGCCCTTGAAAACGCGCGCCTGATCGGAAATTCTGCTGGTATTTTCGATCTCGTTATCATACATTCTGGTAGTACTTTTCTCAATGTTCTGCTCGCCGGAGTTATAGGTAATGCTTGATTGCGGATCACCGTCACGGTAATTCCGGTTGTCCGATCGTTTGTAATTCATCCGTTTCATGTTCTCTTCGGCGGTCATCACTCGGTGCGGTATTCTTCCGAGGGAATCCTTTTCGGCAATGTTGCCTTCGGCATCCCGAACCTGAACTGAAAAAACATTCCCACGGTAAGGGCTGAGTTCGTCGAAATCAACAGACGAAAGAGGACGGTATACATCCAAAACCCATTCATTGACGTTGCCAGCCATGTCATACAAACCATAATCATTAGGCCAGTACGATTTAACAGGTGATGTATAGGCAAATCCATCGTTCAATGAACCTGAAACACCCATATAATCACCTTTCCCACGGGAGAAGTTGGCCATGAGCATACCCCGGTTTGCTTTTTCGTCATTCCGGGTATAGTTGCCCCTCCAGGGGTAAATTCTCTTATTGTCAATCAATTCATTACGTGCCACAAGCCCCAGGGCTGCAAATTCCCATTCTGCTTCAGTAGGGAGACGATATTTTGGATAGAAGAATCCATCTTCCATCCTGGCTTTCCTGGTAACGACATTCGGGTCATTGCTCGGAAGATCTTGTTTTGTGTCTCCCACATACTGACCTGCGAGATAGGCTTCAGTATTGAAATTATCCGCTCCAACCTGATTTGGATTTACCCTGAGGATGCCCTCCTTGATCAGCATCATCTCATTTACACGGTCGGTTCTCCAGTCACAGTATTTGCTGGCCTGTAACCAGGATACACCTACGACCGGATAATTATTGTATGCGGGGTGGCGGAGGTAATATTCAGTAAGCGGTTCGTTGAAGGCCAGGGCACCTCTCCAGACGAGGGTATCCGGAAGAGCTTCCCGGTATACCTGAGGATAATCTGCAAATACGCGCTTCAGCCAGTAGAGATATTCGCGGTAGTCAGCATTTGTAACCTCGGTTTCATCCAGATAAAAGGAAGAAACCGTAACCCGTCTGGGTATGTTGTTCCATTCATACCTGACATCATCGACTACACGACCCATCGTGAATGTGCCACCTTCAACGAAAACCAAACCCGGACCTGTCGCCTGATTAAAGTTGGCAAGATAATCGTATCCGCCATTGTCAATATCATTGTAGTTCCAACCAGTTTTCGTTGATTTCAGGTTACTTTTGCAACCGCCCATCATAAAAACCGCTCCAACTGCGATCAGAACAAATCCAAACCATCTGACTTTCATAACTTTACTTGAAAATTAAATCAATCCGTAAAACTAACTATTTTTATGATACACACTGGCTTACCGGATTAAATCCGGCCGAAATTATGAAAATTTCGTCTAAAGTCAGAAGTATAACGGTGTGATAACCGGATTATTTTTCATTAGCAATTGTTAATATTTTTCCGTATTCCCGCAAGGATCCAGGCAATTTCAATCCAGGTACTACGTTTAGCCTGGTAGAGAATAGTCAGTTTGACAATCAAAATAGTAATTTGCGAAGGTTTTTTTCGAACACATGACCGGCTCAATCACCCATCTGAAAAATAAACTGATTCTGGCTGCAGGCTTATTGGTTATGACATTTCCGCTGATGTCGCAAGACCGTAATGCCCGCACTATCCTATGGACCGCTGCGCTCCGTTTTGAGCAGGCGATATACCCTAATGATACAGACAGCCTCCCGGTGTACTCGGAACGGTTACCGTGGACCGGCCGGACGGATGAACAACCGGAGATTGTTTTAAAGGATGCCAGGTTTGAACCGGTAACCGGCGACCCGGAATGGCTCCGGCAGTTATCCCGAAAAGTGACAAACACTGAGCTAACCGTCAGAACCAGTCTTCAGATTGAACGTAAAAAGTATTTTGCCAGATTTTCGTTGGTTCCTCTGAGAAAGAATCCCACAACCGGACAGATAGAAAGACTGGTAAGTTTTGTCCCTGATTTACAAAAAGTTGCCGGCGTTGCCGAAATCCTTAAAACAGGCAAGATCACCCATCAATATACTTCACGTTCTGTTTTGGCCGATGGCAGATGGTACAAAATCCAGGTTTCTCAGTCAGGCATTCAAAAACTTACCTATGCCGACCTGAAAAAAATCGGTTTTCAGGATCCCGGGAATGTCCGGGTTTTTGGGAATGGCGGCAGACAATTACCCTATTCGTCGGGACTGGAACGGCCTGATGACCTGCTGGAGAACCAGGTTTATTTTGAGAAAGGGTCAGATGACCTGTTCAATGAAGGGGATTACCTCCTTTTTTACGGGCAGGGAAGCACTACCTGGAAGTACGACGCCACTCAGAAGCTGTTCGCTCACCGTCTTCATCTATATTCAGATTATTCCTACTATTTCCTGACTGAAGACCTTGGACCCGGAAGAAGAGTCAAGGCACTTCCTGCCAGCGGATTGGTTCCACAGAGTACTGTGACTGAATATGATGCCTATGATTTCAGGGAAAAGGATTCCCTTAACCTGATCAAATCAGGAAGGCTATGGTGCTGGAAATATTTCAACGACAATGCGCCCACCTGTGGATTTGATTTTTCTTTCCCCGGCCAGGTAGCAGCAGAGCCGGTAAAAGTAACCACTTCATTATGGGCAAGATCTCCAAAAACAAGCCCGAATTCTGTCTTTTACATCAAGAATGGAGATACCCGCTTTGAAGCTGTCGGGCTTGCCGGTGTTTACACTACTAATTCAGAGGCCCTTTATGCGTCATCAGCTATCTCAAACAGTAAATTCACTCCGGGCACGGAATCGTTCAGAATAAATTTTCAATTTATCAACAGCAATCCATCCGGAGAGGGGTGGCTCGATTACCTGACCCTTAATACCCGCTGCACAAATAAACTGTCGGACGGCCAGCTTGCTTTCCGTGACACCCGTGAAACGGGAATCGGAAAGGTGGTGAGGTTCCGGATTGCCGATGCCACTTCGGCAAACCTGATCTGGGACATCACCGATATTACGAATATTGTCCAGATCACTGCTCAGGAGAGCGGATCAGGGCTTGAATTCATTGCAGCAGCTGATCAATTGAAGGAGTACCTGGTCTTTGATCCAGCCTCTGCATCCCTGTATAAACCCACTTTCACAGGAGAGGGCCTGGGGCTTTTGACCAACCAGAATCTCCATGGAATGGCTTGTCCGGATATGATCATCCTCGTCCACGACGACCTGAAATCCTATGCGCAGCAACTGGCGGATCTCCATTCGGAAAAAGAAGGTCTAAGCACGATCCTTGTCTCACCCATCCAGATCTATAATGAGTTTTCCAGCGGAATGACTGATGTAACCGCAATCCGTGACTTTTTAAAAATGTTCTACGACCGGTCAACAGGAGGTTCTTTCAGGCTGAAATATTTCCTGTTTTTCGGAGATGGATCTTACGATAATAAAAATATCCTCAAAGATTTTAAGACATGCCTGCCAACCTATCAGTCACTTGAGTCGCTCTATCCAACGAGTTCCTATGTTACGGATGACTTTTTCGGACTGCTGGACACCGGGGAAGATCTGGAACCCGGTCTTCTCGACATTGGGATCGGCCGGCTGCCGGTGATATCAGAAACAGAAGCATCCAACGTAATTGACAAGGTGAAGCAGTATTATTCCTCCGCTGCCCTGGGTGATTGGCGCAACCTGGTTTGCTTTATCGGTGATGACGAGGATGGAAACTCCCATATGCGGGATGCCAATACACTTGCCGACAAACTCAGCACAGAATACCCCGCTTTCAATATTGACAAGATATTCCTCGATGCCTATCAGCAGGTATCACTACCTGCCGGTGACCGTTACCCGGAAGTCAATCAGGCCATTAGTGACCGGATGAAGAAAGGTGCCCTGATCATGAACTACCTCGGTCATGGAAGTGAAAAGGGTTTGGCTCATGAGGAGATCCTCCGCAATGATGATATTAAAAATTGGGAAAATCCCGATCATTTCCCCTTGTTTATAACAGCTACCTGTGAATTCAGCAGGTTTGACGACACCACCCTGGTTTCTGCAGGAGAATGGGTTCTTTTAAATCCCAAGGGTGGTGGTATAGCCCTGCTGTCGACAACCAGGCTCGTTTATTCCTCTCCCAATTTCATCCTGAACCGTGAATTTTACAATTATGCGTTCAAGCGGGACGATCAGGGCAACCGTTTAGCATTGGGCGATGTAATGAGGCTGACCAAGAATGCTGTTGGCGAGGAACAGAACAAACTCAACTTCACCCTTATCGGTGATCCTGCACTGATCCTGAGTTATCCGGAAATGGGAATAAGGATGACTGAGATTAATGGTCAAGAGGTTTCTGCATTTACCGATACGCTGAAAGCACTTTCAACTACCACCGTTAAAGGCCATGTAATTGATCTTCAGGGTAATAAGATTGAAAATTTTAATGGGATCGTGATTCCTGCGATTTACGACAAAGAGATCACTCAGACCAACCTGGCCAACGACGGAGGAGCGATAATGGAGTTCTCTGTCAGAAACAACATCCTTTTCAAGGGAAAAGCCAGTGTAAAGAATGGCGATTTTTTCTTCAGTTTTCCGGTTCCCAGGGATATCGCCTATAATGTGGGAACGGGAAAATTCAGTTTTTACGGAAAGAATGACTTTACCGATGCACACGGGGTTGATCAGAGCATCCTGATCGGCGGCTCGGAGGGAACATCCACCAACGACCAAACCGGTCCTGAAGTGGGTGTTTTCATGAATGATACCACTTTTATCTCCGGCGGAATTACAGGTAAGAATCCAACGCTTGTTATCAGGATTAAAGACAGCAGCGGAGTCAACACAACAGGAAACGGAATCGGCCATGACATTACGGCAACAATCGATAACAAACAGCAAAGCTCAATCGTTCTCAACGATTACTATGAAAGTGATCTCGATGAGTATCGTTCAGGGTCGATCAGATATCCCCTAAGTAATCTGGAAGCCGGTAACCATACCATCAAGGTTAAGGTCTGGGATATTGTCAATAATTCTACAGAAACACAGATAGACTTTACGGTCCACTCATCAGATGAGCTGATACTGGAACATGTCCTTAATTACCCGAATCCTTTTACGACTAAAACCGATTTCTATTTTGAACACAACCAGGGCGATCAGGCGCTGGATGTACTGATCCAGGTTTTTACCCTTAGCGGAAAACTGGTTAAAAGTTTCGAGTTTCTGACTGTTGACCAGACACAGGTGCAACCCGGATCGTTCAGGGTGGGACCCGTTTCATGGGATGGCCTCGACGATTATGGTGACCGGATCGGCCGGGGAACTTATTTCTACCGTGTAAAAGTCAGAACTGCAGATGGAAAGACCAAAGAAGTTTTCCAAAAGCTTGTTATTCTTAAATAATCTTCCCCGTGAGGGCAATAAATAGTCAATCTGCCTGTTTTTGAGTAATGGATAACCGGATGGCTTGTATTAATCCTTCCATAATCATTATATTTGTCCTCAAAATTTTGGGTTCATGAAAGTTGCTCGGAAGCGTATCATTACATTACTGGCCGTTGTCAGCCTGATTATGCCATCGTTTGCGCAGATCACAACAGATCAATTGTCAGGGAAAATTAATACAGTAACCACATCGGTTCCATTTCTGACCATAGCTCCTGACTCCCGATCGGGCGGAATGGGAGATGTCGGAGTAGCCCTTTCACCGGATGCCAATTCCATGGCCTGGAATCCTGCCAAATATGCATTCGCTCCAAACGACATGGGCTTTTCCATGTCTTACACCCCCTGGCTCAGACGACTGATCCCGGATATCAACCTTGCTTACCTGGCCGGGTATAAAAGACTCGACAGAAATCAGACTATCGGATTCTCACTTAGATATTTCTCACTGGGTTCCATCGTGTTTACGGATGTTGTGGGTAATACCATGCAAAGTTTCAACCCGAATGAATTCTCAGTTGACGGAGCCTATGCCCGTTCCTTCAGCGACAAATTCTCCGGCAGCCTTGCTTTCCGATTTATCTACTCAAACCTGACTGGCGGAGCGACGGTCAATGGGGTTGAATCACATCCCGGAATCGCTTTTGCTTCGGATGTTTCCATTTACTACCGAAACGACGAACTTCGGGTCGGTGACTATGACGCCACTTTTGCTTTTGGTGCCAATATTTCCAATATCGGTTCAAAAATCTCTTATTCAAAAGACAACGAAAAAGATTTTATCCCGATCAACATGAAATTAGGAGCCGCCTATACTATTGACTTTGACGACTATAACAGCCTTACCGCTGCCATTGACATTAACAAGCTGCTGGTTCCCACCCCTCCGGAGTATTACCTGGATTCGTTGGACATCAACGGAGATCCGGTCATTCAATACGGATATGATCCCAATGTCTCCATAGCGGTTGGGATGTTCCGCTCGTTCTATGATGCTCCGGGAGGATTTGTCGAAGAACTGCACGAAATCACCTACTCCTTCGGTTTAGAGTATTGGTACGCCAAACAGTTTGCAATCCGGGGAGGCTATTTCATGGAGCATAACACCAAGGGTGCCCGGAAATATTTTACCGTGGGCGTTGGATTGAGACTTAATGTTTTCGGCCTTGATTTTGCCTACCTGGTTCCGATCTATCAGGAAAATCCTCTGGCTAACACCCTTAGGTTCAGCCTGTTATTTGACATCGCCGGTTTGAAAAACAAAAAGTAATGCAAAGGATCGGTTTCGGATACGACGTTCACCGTTTGACCGAAAACAGGAAACTGATCCTTGGCGGTATTGAAATCCCCTTCCAAAGAGGCACGTTGGGACACTCCGATGGCGATGCACTCATCCACGCGGTTTGTGATGCCTTGTTCGGCGCCCTTGCCCTCCGGGACATCGGATATCATTTCCCCGACACTTCCGCTGAATTCAAGGATATTGACAGCAAGATCCTTTTGTCGAGAACCATTCAAATCATCCGTTCTAAAGGCTGGGAAGTCGGGAACATCGATTCCACGATCTGCCTTGAAAAACCAAAGCTTAAGGACTACATCACTGAAATGCAATCCGTACTAGCCGGTGTACTCGGAATTGAAACCAATCAGATCTCCATCAAAGCCACGACCACGGAGAAGATGGGATTCGTTGGATCGGGAGAGGGTGTAGCTGTATACGCTGTAGCCATGCTGAAGACACAAGAATAAAGAATAAAGACTAAAGATTTTGATTAAGAAGTAAAGAATCTTTATTCTTAAGTCTTCATTCTTAAGTCTTTACCTCGCGTACTCTGCCGTCACATGGTCGACTTCCCCTCCTCCGTCATCAGCCGTATAGGTCATATAAATCATATCATAAGTATCATTCGTCTCCCCCGAACCCTCAAAAACGAACCCATTCACGCTTTGTTTGGGAAGACTGATGGTATAGCCGGATTTTATGACCGAAACGTGGATATTGTTACCCAGCTTATAGAAATTATTGATATAGTATTTGTCCTGAATGGAGGCATCCTTTTCAAAAGTCACCTGGTAAATGCTGGTCCCTTTTGTGTTCTTCAGGAATATCTCGCTGGTTTCGGTACAGGTCCAGGATCCCGATAGATCAGGATTACCTTCCTCAAAAACGCAGGAAGTCACGAGCAGAGCTGTCATGCAAACAATTCCGTAACGCAACAAATGTTTCATCTTATTGATTATTATTGTGTTATATTAAGATCCGTAATAACGCCATCATCAACTAATGAAGGGAGGGTCACTTGTAAAGAGGGCGTCTTCTTCATCGCCTCAATAATGGCACCGATAGAGCCCTGATTACGGGCCCAGCTGCGGCGTGCTATACCGTTATTGACGTCCCAGAACAGCATACTTTTCAACCTCAGGCCAGCTTCGGGTGAACCGTCGAGGAGCATTCCAAAACCTCCGTTAATTACCTCTCCCCATCCCACCCCTCCGCCGTTATGGATGGATACCCAGGTGGCGCCCCTGAAAGAATCGCCAATCACATTCTGGATTGCCATGTCAGCAGTGAAGGAAGATCCGTCATATATGTTCGATGTCTCCCGGTAAGGTGAATCCGTTCCTGAAACATCATGATGATCACGCCCAATAACCACAGGCGCACTGATTTTGCCCTCCCGTATGGCCCTGTTGAATTCTTCGGCAATCCGGATCCGGCCTTCGGCATCCGCATAGAGAATCCTTGCCTGGGAACCAACCACCAATTTGTTCGGACCGGCCTGACGGATCCAATGTAGATTATCAGCCAATTGGGAACGGATTTCGGGGGGTGCTTCTCTGGAAAGCTTTTCCAGTACCTCAGCTGCAATAGTATCCGTAACCTGCAGATCAGAAGGTTTATTGGAAGTGCAAACCCACCGGAAAGGACCGAATCCGTAATCAAAGAACAGGGGTCCCATGATATCCTGCACATAGGACGGATAGCGGAAGGTCCCCTCCTTATTGAAAACATCAGCTCCAGCCCTGCCCGATTCAAGAAGGAAAGCATTTCCATAATCCCAGAAATACATGCCCCTGGCAGTTAGGGTATTGATTGCTTTTACCTGTCGTCTGAGCGACTCTTTTACAAGATTCCTGAACTGACCAGGATTTTCGCTGATCAAGCGCCTGGATTCTTCAAATGAGATTCCTGCCGGATAATAGCCTCCTGCCCAGGGATTGTGCAGGGAAGTCTGATCGGATCCGAGATCTATCTCAAAACCTTCAGCCGCCAGTTTTTCCCAGAGATCCACAACATTACCCTGATAGGCAAGGGAAACAGCTACCTTTCTCCTTCTTGCTTCCTCCATCCTGACCAGAAGTTGATCAAGATTTGTATAAAGTTCATCCACCCATCCCTGGCTGTGCCTTATTTTAGCGGCTTTGGGATTGATTTCGGCGACAACACAGATACCCCCTGCAATAACGGTGGCTTTCGGCTGTGCTCCCGACATGCCTCCCAATCCTGAGGTTACGAATACTTTTCCCCTCAGGTCCCGCGAAGGCACTTTTGTCTTCATCCTACCTGCATTCAGGACGGTAATGGTGGTACCATGGACAATGCCCTGAGGTCCGATGTACATAAAGGAACCGGCTGTCATCTGGCCGTATTGCGATACTCCCAGCGCATTCATCCGCTCCCAGTCATCCTGCGACGAATAATTCGGTACAACCATTCCATTGGTAACCACAACCCTCGGAGCTTCGGGATGGGACGGGAACAATCCCAGCGGGTGGCCCGAATACATGACCAGAGTCTGATCATCAGTCATCCCGGCAAGATATTTCATGGTGAGCCGGTATTGAGCCCAGTTCTGAAATACTGCTCCGTTACCCCCGTAGGTAATCAGCTCATGCGGATGCTGGGCAACCGCCGGATCAAGATTATTGCTGATCATCATCATGATGGCCGCGGCTTGCCTTGAGCAATGCGGGTAATCATCGATCGGTCTGGCTTTCATCTCGTAGAGGGGACGGTAACGATACATGTAGATCCGGCCATAAGTCAGGAGTTCTTCTAAAAATTCCTTCGCCAGCAGAGGATGAAGCGAACCGTTAAAATAACGCAGTGCATTCCTGACGGCCAGCTGCTTTTCTGCAGCGGTCAGAATATCTTTTCTTCTGGGTGCATGATTAATATCAGGATCGTACGCACTGGGTTCCGGCAAAGAATCAGGAATCCCTTCGAGAATGGATTTTTTGAAGTCGCTAACAGTCATTTTCCCGGTTCGTTTATTCTTTTACAAACTTACGAACGGTTCTTTGATTGCCCGAATCTATTCTGATAAAATAAATCCCGGAGGTGAGCTGGCTGATATCAAGAGTGATTTCCTGACCCGACCAGAGGCCTGATGATAGATCCTCAGCAACCAAACGTCCATAAATATCTGTAATACTGATTATTATCTCATTGCCCCAGGCTTCTCCGGGAAGGAGGCAAATCTGGTCGGATGCAGGATTCGGGAACACCAGTACATGATCCTGATCCGCATCAAAGGTTTCCGGATCCATTCCTGAAATGATATCGGGCTTTTCAAGCCTCACATCCGTGTAAAATCTGTACTCACCCGGATTCAGTGACAGGATTGTATCCGGATCCTCAACTTCCACGGAATCGCCCGACCAATACTCATACCACCAGCCGTTATGCTGGAAATGGGGATCGGCAGCTGAGGACCGGATGCCGAAGTTACCCAACACCGTAACATTCATTTCGGGATAGTTGAGGTGCAACCGTTTCACAGTATCCTGAAATGCCGTCTGGTAATCGGTTGTGGCAAAGGTATCAAACTGGCTTTTCAACGCATTCAGGGCAGAATACACCTGGTAAAGCCTTTTCCTCTGGCTGTTTTCGTAGTAATCCCACCGGATAGGCTTATTACCCACCCTTCCGTTGAAATTGATGGTATAATCATATCCCAGTTCACCAAACATCCAGATCATTTTCGGACCGGGAACCGGTATAAAAAAATTGGCCGCCAGTTCCATCCGCTTCAATGCAATCAAGGTATCTTTCAAGTTATATGACTGATTTTGAGTATTCCCTGATCTGACGCAATCGTACATAAGCCGCTCTTCATCATGACTTTCCATGTATCCGACAAGTCCCGGATCAGACCATCCGCGGTTTAGAGCCGAAATCCCTGAAAAGTTCCAGCTTGAGCCCGAAGGCCATCCCGATGCAGCATAGCGGTAGTTATAATTGCTGTCTCCCCAGAGCATCATTCCATCATCCGCCAGCTCCATTTCCTCCGTATTGGCCGTGAAGTGTTCGAGAATGATATAAGCCCCGGAATTGACCTGCCAGATTTTATCAGCCATCCGTTTAAGGATTGCGATTCTGGAAGCATCATAGGCACTTCCCTCCCCGGTTGCATTTGTAAATCCCTTTGTAAAATCAAACCTGAATCCGTCTACCTTGAATTCAGATAACCAGTATGTATTTACGCTGTCTACGAACCGTTTTGTGGCTTCACTTTCATGATTGAAGTCATAGCCCCATGAGTAGGTTGAATTCGGAGAAACCGCGTTATACCATGGATTATCGGCAGACGGCCTGCTGTTTACAGCATCCCAATACATCCTGACCATTGGCGACTGTCCGTATGAATGATTCAGGACCATATCCATGATCACGGCCAAACCTTTCTGATGTGCGGAATCAACAAAGGCTTTAAAATTGTATCCGGGACCATAATATTTATCAATTGCAAAATAAAATGAAGGATTATAGCCCCAGCTTTCATTACCCTCAAACTCATTGACAGGCATCAGTTCAATGGCAGTAATTCCCAGGTCAGCAAGATAATCCAGGGTGTCAATTAATTGCAGGAATGTATGGTTCGAAAGGAAATCCCTGAGCAACAACTCATAGATGATCAGTTTGTCTTTTGGCGGAGGCGTAAAGGCACTGTTTTTCCAGATATACGGTGTCTTCCCCGTCTGAAAAACAGCGGCAGTTTGAGTGGTTTTACCGGTCGGATAAGAGAGCATATCAGGATAGGTTTCCCGGGTTATATACTGATCATTCCAGGGATCAGATATTTTTTCGGCATAAGGATCTCCGATCCGGATCTCACCGTCGACCAGGTATTGGAAGATATACTCCTTCATCGGTTCAAGACCATCCAGTGTAATCCAGAACCTTTTTCCATCAGGTGTTTTCTTCATCTGATAATCCGGATCGGTCTCCCAGTTATTAAAATCACCTAAAGTGAAAACGAATTCCTTTCCGGGTGCATAAAGGACAAGCGTAACCTGGTTGGTTCCCTGATAGTTGATTCCATCCTTCACACCTGCAGGAAGCTCGGCCGTTTGCCCACCGCCTTTGATGAGGTAACTGAAAGAATCGGTAACGACCTGTCCCTGCCCGTAGCCCCAGACCTCCACCTGATGAAAACCGTTCGGAGCAGCAGTCAGATTATAGGTCAGGGATGTTCCGGTCTGGCTGAATAACCGGGCTGAATCCTGAAACAGAGCAATTGAATCGGTGCTGATTGCATCAGCCATGATACTGATGACCGAGCCGGATTCAACAGCGAGGAATTCTTTATCGGGACTTGTAATAGTCAGGTTTAGACCGGCTTCATAAACATTGGTAAAAATATCGGACCCGTCCTGCATTTTCCCTTGCCTGCTTCCGCTTGAATTCCGGAAGACAAAGGCCATTTTGAGTATTATTTCATTCCCGGGAACTCCGTAGTACGACCGGATGGAGGGTCCAACCTTCAACTCCCAGAGATTATTGCCCAGGGATGTCATTTTCGCTTTATCCAGGTTGGTCGACCAGGTGGCTACTACATATTTCCAATCGGTTCCGGATATGCTTTTATCGGTAATAACGCCTGTATGGGCCCATATATCAGCAGTATAGCCGGCCAATCCGGCATTACCCTGTGAAGCATCGAAAATGATCCTGACCGAATCATTTTGGGTGGGAAAGACGGGTTCAGTCCGGATAACCTGCCCCGACACAACCGGGAACAGGGCCAGAAAGGCCAGGAGGATCAGGTTCTGCTTCATGGCAATTATAATCAGTTTAACGAACCTCCAAGATAAGGGCAGATTCAGCAGGAACCGATAGATTGACAGGAGAAAATTCTTTTCCCGTCAGGATATCCCTGAACCGGGATGGATGAGTTAACATTTCCGGATAGGCAGCTACATTAATATCAATCTGTTTTTTATTCTTGTTCAGGATAACCATCACCTGGTCCCGCTCATCATAGCGGAAGTAAACATACACACCATTGGCCGGTGCATAATGCAGAAGTTTACCGGAATGGATGACGGGTGCAGATTTCCTCCAATTGAGCAGGGTTTTCATGAAAGCCTGTGTTTCTGCCTGCAGACTTGTCAATCCCTTTCCAGTAAAGGCATTTACGGTATCATTGGCCCAGCCTCCGGGAAAATCTGACCTGACCAATCCATCGTCACGCCGGTAGGGACTGGTCATCAGTATTTCCGAGCCATAATATATCTGCGGGATACCGCGTGTAGTTAAAAAGAAAACCATCCCGAGTTTGAACCGACCCGGATTTTCTCCTATCTGGGTATAAAAGCGAGTCATGTCGTGGTTATCCGGAAAAACGACCAGGTTGAACGGATCAGGATAGAGAAAATCGTTGGCAAGCATTTCATACATTTTAGTGAATCCGCCGGACCAGGTTTCATCTTCACCCAATGCCTGGGAAACAGCCATCTGAAGGGGAAAATCCATAAGGCTTGGCAGGCAGGACGCCAGGTTGGCATTTCCTTTATAACCCCTTTGCCACCTTGATACAATGGCAGGAGAAAGGCTCCATTCTTCCCCGACAATATTGAAATCAGGATATTCATTGAGGATAGAGCAAGCCCAATCCGACATGAACCCCGCTCCTGCATAAGAATGCGTATCATGCCTGATCCCGTCAAGGTCAGCATACTCGATCCACCAGATGCTGTTTTGTATCAGGTAGCAGGCCAGATGCGGATTATCCTGGTTCATATCCGGCATAGTTGGAACAAAAGCTCCCTTTACAAACATGTCCCGGTCCTTTGCTGAGGCATAGGGATCGGTAATTGTGGTCCTCAGGTGATTGGTAGGGCCATAGTTTTCGGTTGTTCTCAACCAATCCTGAGATGGCAGATCACTCATCCACCAATGGCCCGATCCGCAATGGTTCATCACCTGATCCATGATCAGCTTCAATCCTATGAAATGCGCTTTTCGGCTCAACTCCAGATAGGTTTCATTGGAACCGAATCTGGGATCTGTACGATAAAAATCAGTGATTGAATAGCCGTGATAGGAATAGGCGGGCTGATTATTTTCCAGGACAGGATTCAGCCAGATTGCCGTAAATCCCATGTCGGTTATATAATCCAGATGTTCAATTACACCCCGGATATCACCTCCGTGGCGTCTGTTTTTATTTGATCTTGAAGCTCTTTCCAGGGTCAAGGGGCTGTTGTCATTCTCCGGATCGCCATTCGCGAACCGGTCCGGTGTGATCAGGCAGATCACATCTGCATTGGAAAAACTCTTCCGGATTGCGGAATTCGGTCGCCTTTCAAGCAGGCTATAGTTATAGGAAAGCTCGGTTTTCCCGTCTTTCTGAAACCGGATATCAAAGGATCCGGCATTTATTTTTTTACTGATATTCAAATAGATGAACAGGTAGTTCCGATTATTTGTCCGGGCAACGCTGTCAATCACAACGCCTTCCTGCAGGATCACAGGCTGGAGATCGCCAATCCCGTTACCATGGATCATCAGCTGAAGGGCCGGATTTTTCATCCCCACCCACCAGCAGGGTGGTTCGAGATGCCGGATAGTATAATCCGCAGTTTGGGCACTGCTACCGGCTGACAATCCCAGCAGAATCAATATGAGTCCTAACGCGTTAATTTTCATTGGAATAAAAAGAAAAAAGCCCACTCAACCAGGCTACCGGTCAAGTGGGCTTTAATCAGGACAGGTTAGTTTTTCTTGATCTTATACCTATAAACCGGTCCTTTCAAGTCGAGTGTAATGGTGTAATTGCCTGCATCGGTAATGGCAATATTAGCTCCATCGAGCTCACAGGTTCCATTTGCGCCATTATCGCCGTAATTTAGAGTCCATGCATCATTTGCGCGGAATTTAATATCACCTACGACCAGGTCGATCGTAATTGTCAGGAGCCTGGTGTCAGCATTGTAATCCATGTTTGTATCCGTATCCCAGCCGCCGGGGGTTGCCGATCCGATCAGGCCCCAGTTAGTCAGGGCAAACGTATGGGTCTTGTTGTTCAGGTCAACATTCAGCTTATACATCCCGGCATCTGTTGCTACTAAGTTGGCTCCATTTGGCTCCAGCGTACCATCAGCCCCATCATCTCCATAATTCTCACCCCAAGAGGGTCCAACAGTATACTTGAAATTATTGCCGGCTTCCGGGAAGTAAATATACCCTTCGTACTTATTATCACTTTTCAGCGAGAATATGACAGTAGTATTGTTAGCCGGATCCCAGCCCTGATAAGCGCCCGGAACCTGCAATTGCGGGTAAACGACCAGAACCAGGTAAGGATTTACCCCAACGGTCAGCGCGGGAGAATAGAGGTCCGTGACAAGATCGCTGAGATAGGACTTAACACGAAACTCGATATTGGTCAGGACCCCGTCAGCAATTTCCAAAGCTATCATCCTGTTATTCAGATCTTCCACTGAAACCTTTAACGTATCGTTGGTTGTCAGTCCCAATGTTACAGGGGTTTGAAAATCGTTGCCTGCCTTGTCATACTGAACGGTGTATGTAACACCGGCAGCGAATCCATAATCGGCGGTAGTCCAGGCAAAAGTCACCGTGTCTTTCGCTGTGGCTTCGGTAAGCACAATGGCTTCACCGTTAGCGGGAGCCGTTAGTGTCGGAGCGATCGGATTATCCAAAATGACCGGTCCGAGTTCAGCTTTGTTGCAGGAAGCCATGATCAGGATTCCGGCAAGTGCTATATATGCTAATCTCTTCATTTTCATAAATATTTTATTTTTTCATCAATATCCCGGATTCTGTACAAGATTCAGATTGGCTCCCAAATCGGCTGACGGGATCGGGAAAATGTCGAACTTGCTATCAGTGGCAGCACCGTTAGCAACCGCACCTTTCCATTCCCACAGATACTCTCCGCCGCTGAATTTGCCGAATCTGACCAGGTCGGTCCTGCGGGTTCCTTCCCAGTATAATTCACGGGCTCTTTCATCGAGGATAAAATCGAGTGTCAGATCAGCCTGTGAAATATTACCCGATTCATCGGTATAAGCCCTGGTTCTGACCTGGTTCACCAGATCGAGAGCTTTGGCAATGGTTCCGTTGCCTCCCCTGAGAACAGCTTCAGCGTACATCAGGTAGATATCAGCCAGGCGGAAGAGGGCAAAATCGGTGTCAACGAATGTCATGTCTGACCCGTTCGCACCGGTGGAAGTCAGGTTAGTGAACTTTGTGACAGCATATCCATCCGTCGAGGCGAAAATGTTCTCAATTTCCAGGTTTTGTCCACTGGTATAGAACATAGCGCGGCGGTCATAGCTGGCACGTACGATGGTGTAGGTATAATCCGGTACTCCCAGTTTGAGCGTGACCGTATAGGTCCCGGCCGTTCCGATAGCGATATTGGCACCATTCTGCTCGAGTGAGCCATTGACACCATCATCACCATAGTTGAGATCCCAGCCATCGTTTGCCCGGAATTTGATATCACCCACTGCAAGGTCCAGAACAGCAGACCATAATCCGGTTGCCGGATCATAGGTCATATTCTGGTCGGAATCCCAGCCACCTTCGGTAGCAGATCCGATCACACCCCAATCGGTTTTCAGGAACGTGTAGGTTAGTGCATTGAGATCGACATTGATCTTATAATAACCTGCATCAGCGGCAACAATATTAGCCCCGTTCCGGTCCAGGGTGCCGTCGGCACCGTCATCACCGTAGTTGTTGTCCCAGTTTGGTCCTTCGCAGAATTTGAACTGGGTTCCGGCATCGGCGAAGTTGAGATAGCCTTCATATTTGCCATCGCTGTTGACTGAAGCAAGAACGGTGGAAGTATTGGAAGGATCCCATCCCTGGTGAGAACCGGGAACATAGATAACCGGATAGGTTGATTTTTTGGGTAGATAAACCGGGGAAACAAACGGACCCGGAACCTGATTGCCTTCGATATCGGGGTAGAATTTCTTAACCATCGATTTTGTCACACGGGTTCCGCCCCATCCTCCATCAATACCGAAATCACCTGGAGGCATAGTCCCGACTACTGCTGCATGAATGACAAAGGTCATTCCTCCCCAGGTCTGTGAACGAAGACCGTCGAAACAAATGGGGAAAATCACTTCAGGTGAAGTGTTATTGTCAGCCATGAAGTTATGCTGATAAACAGGTGCCAGGCTGTAACCTGCATCAACAACCTTATCGCAATAGGTAATACAATCGTCATTCTTTTCCGTACCGGTATAGACCTCAGCATTCAGGTACATTTTAGCCAGGAGCGACCAAACGGCAGCCTGATCAGCCCGGCCGTATTCATTGGCTTTCGGAGCCGGCAGCAAGGATTCGATTTCCTTGAGTTCGGTTTCAATATAAGTGAACAGGTCTGCACGCTGAATCTGTTCCGGGAAAAAGGCGCCAACAGCGTTTTCTTCCGTAACAAAAGGCACATTTGCAAACATATCCATGGCATGATAATAGCTGAGGGCACGCATGAAGCGTGCTTCAGCACGGTAACCCTGAATCAGGGTTTTATCCGTTTCTGAGATTCCTCTTTCATCCAGCTTGGCATCAGCAGATTCACGGATGAATTCATTGCACAGGGAAATTTGATAATAGAGCCTGTTGTACATAGCTGTAATAAATTCACCCGAAGCTGTCCAGTTCATCTCATGGTAGTTTCTTAGAGTACCATCGTTCCATGCGATCACAGCCTCATCGGTTGGAAGCTCCTGAGCGCACCAGTACTGGCGAAGGTATGTCGAGAACCCTTCATCAATACCGCTGATGTCAGGCATACCGGCTGGTCCCTGCTGACCGCTCAATGCGAGTCCGGCATATACTTTTGCCAGGACCTGGTAGTAGGAAGCCGGATTTTCATACACGGATACAGAAGTTACTTCATCTTTATCGAGGGGCACCGTATCAAGATCTTTCACGCAAGATGCGAATCCGATAACCAGGGCTGCCACCAGGAGTGAGTATGTTGAAAATCGTTTCATATTCATTTTCCTTTCAATTAAAAGTCAAGTTTCAGTCCGATCAGGAAGACGCGTGGACGCGGATAGATGTTGTTATCAATACCACCGTAAACTTCAGGATCCAGTCCTGTATACTTGGTGATTACCAAAGCATTCTGTACGGTTGCCGATAGGTACAGGTTCAGGTCCTTGTTGGCCAGGTTTTTAAACTGATATCCCAGGGTGACATTGTCAAGCCTGAAGAAAGAAGCATCCTGGATATAATAGTCCGACCAGTATTTCGGATTCACCCAACCGGTGTAAACGGCATTTCGGACAACGTTGGTTGAATAGCCGGCATTATTGTACATATAAGCCGATACGCCGTTGCCTGAATCGACGTTATTGTAAATGTAGTTATTCAGGTTGGTCCTGGCTGCCAGGGAGAAATCCCAGTTCTTGTAGGTCAGCCGTGTTGTCAATCCCATGAAAATGTCCGGTGCGGGATTATGGTACATATATTTATCATCTGCCGTAATTTTTCCATCCCCGTTACGGTCGACATACAAGCCTTCGATCGGTTTCCCGTCGGAACCATATACCTGCTCGTATACATAATAGGAATAATAAGGATATCCGACAGAATGGATCTGAATGGTGTTACCGACACCTCCGCCAATACCACCAACAAAGACTCCCAAATAATTCGGATCGTCCGAAGCGGTCAGCTTGGTGATCTCATTATTCTGGAAAGTTACGTTATAACCTACCTCCCAGAACAGGTCCTCGGTTTCAATGATCCTGCCTAAAATGGAGAATTCAATCCCTTTGTTGACCAGGTTTCCGACATTCGTCAGGATCTGATTGGTCAGGTTGGTTCCTGCAGGTACCGGAATGGTATTGATCAGGTCTTTGGTCAGCCTGTAATATGCTTCCACTGATCCGGTTATTTTATTGTTGAGGAATCCATAATCCAAACCAACGTTGTAAGTAGAGGTTTCTTCCCATTTCAAATTGGCGTCGTAACCTTCCGGACGGAGAGTCGTGACCCAATTGTTGCCAAACTGATACTGGGCCGTTGTTTCCGAATAGGTATACCGGGCCAGATAAGGATAATCACCCGAAGTGATATTCTGCTGACCGGTCACCCCATAACCCAACCGGAGTTTCATGTCGGAAATGATATCCACATTTTTCAGGAAATTCTCCTCTTTCATTTTCCAGGCAAAGGCAGCCGATGGGAAAAGACCCCAGCGGTTGGCTTTGGAGAATCGTGAAGAACCGTCATCTCTCAAGGTCAAGGTCAGTAAGTATTTGTCCTTCAGTGAATAGTTCACACGGCCGAAGAAAGATACCAGGTAGCTTTCCGATTCATAATCGGTATTGGTATTCGTAATGGTTCTTGCAGCATTGGCTTCAAAATAATTGCCTTTCCTGTAGAAATGCTGCCAGGAATAACCACCCATTACGTCCAGTCGGCTTGATCCGAATTCCTTCACGTAATTCAGGTAGAAATCCAACAGCTCGTTCTTTTTAATCTGCTTGTATTCGGCATCGATACCGCCAATGAGATTGCCACTCTGGTCAATGTCATAATTCTGCCAGGCAGAATCCGCTACGTTAATGAAACCCTGGCTTTGAGACAGGTCAGTTGCTATGTTAAGATTAGCCCTGAGTTCCGGCAGGAAGTGGAATTTATAATCTGCCTGAACGTTTCCCATGAAACGGTTGACATTTGCACGGTCATTGCGCATCATCAGCTGAGCTACCGGGTTGGACGTTGCAATGGTAATCTTGTTCCCGTTAGGCTGCAGCCATTCGTTATATCCGCCGTATGCGGTGTTATCAGTATAAACAGGCTGTGTCGGGTCATACCCGATAGCGCTCCCGATAGCACCAGTGCTTGCAAAGCGGTTGTTTTCCCGCATTCCTTTTGCATTAATGCTCAACCTCAACCGATTATCCAGAAAAGCCGGATCCAGTGACACGGCTCCTGTCATCCTTTCCATCGAAGAGGTCATCAGGATACCATCCATGTTTGAGTAACCTATTGAAGCGCGGTAAGGAAGGTTTTTAACCGACCCGGTTGCACTCAGGGTATGATCATGGCCAAATGAATTCTTCAGGATTTCCCGCTGCCAGTCGGTGGTGGTATTGCCCAGGACAGCGAGTGCGGCAGGATTATCGGCATATCTTTGAGTATACAAGGCACGGTATTCTTCAGCGCCTAACACGTCAATCGTATTAGGGACAGTAAAATAGGATGCTTTACCATCATAGCTGATTTTCAGCTTGCTTCCGGCCACACCTTTTTTAGTGGTGATGATGATAACCCCGTTCGAAGCACGGGAACCGTAAATGGCTGTTGCCGAAGCATCTTTCAGCACTGTAAATGACTCAATATCATTTGGGTTGATGGCGTTCAGCGGATTCCTCATACCCGACACACCTTCGTTATCCAGCGGAATTCCGTCGACTACAATAAGTGGATCATTGCTGGCCGACATGGAAGAGCCGCCACGGATACGTATGGTTGAGCCGGAACCAGGCGCGCCACCGCCGCTTGTGATCTGAACGCCTGAGGCCTTACCGATCAACAACTCCTGGGGTGAAACAATGCTTCCCCGGTTGAACTCCTTGCTGCCGATTGCGGTTACTGATCCGGTAGCATCTTTTTTCTTCTGCGTACCGTATCCGATAACTACTACACCGGCAATGGTTTCAGTGGACGGTACAAGGAAAACCGTTAAAGCGGTCTGCAATCCGACTGTTACATCCTGAGGGATGTAGCCTACATAGGAGAAGACCAGAGTCTGCCCCTGCGCTGCACTTAGCCTGAATTTCCCATCCACATCGGTAGTTGTACCTTTGGTGGGATCAGACTTCAGAGTGACCGAAGCGCCAATTAGGACTTCGCCATTCTGTGCATCAGTCACTGTTCCCGTAATCACCTGCTGAGCAAAAGCCGTCTGGCCAAACACCAACAGGAAAATAACCGGCAGGAACAGCTTCCCGAGAATTGAAAAACTATCTCTGTTCATTTTTAGTAAAGGTTTATTAATAGTTAATTAGTTTAGGACCTATCTGGCTTAAGGGTAAATATAAGTAAAAAAGAAAGGTTCTGCGCTGATTTTTATTCCTAACTCCCGAAAAGCCTGAAAGATACGCTTGATGTTGCTGACTCGGCTTGATTTCAATCGATTTCTGAAAAAATCAACCATGCAGAACTTTCCTAGAATCATCCGTCGAAAATCAATATCTAACCGTGTATTTTGGTTTGATAAGCGTGTAGGTTCAACTCCATGAAGTCGATTTTAGGTTTGAGGATACAAAAAACAGCAACTTCAGAATTTAAAGTGATATTTTCTTTAAAAAACGGTTTGGAAATTATTATCCCAGATATTGCTATTTTTATGAATTCAAACGATTTCGGTGATGATGCAACAAAAGGCACAGGTAACCATTAAGGACTTGGCAGAAGAACTGGGAATTTCCCCTTCAACTGTCTCGAAAGCTCTTAAGAATCACCCCGATATAAGCAAGGAAACCCGTGCACGGGTCAATGAGCTGGCACGAAAGCTCAATTATAATCCCAATCCCATTGCCCTGAGCTTGCGCAGCAGTCACACAAAAACAGTGGGATTGGTCATTCCTGAGATCGTTCATCATTTCTTTTCCTCCGTGATCAGCGGAATCGAAGATGTCGCTTATGATGCCGGGTACAACGTGATGATCTATCAGTCAAATGAATCATATAACAGGGAATTGATTGCAATACAGGCACTTATGAATAGCCGTGTTGAAGGAATCCTGATTTCACTCTCCAAGGAAACCCGTAATTTTGATCACCTGCACAATGTTCTCGATCGGGGTGTCCCTCTGGTTATGTTTGATCGGATTTGTGATGATATTGACACTGACAAGGTTACTGTTGATGATTACCAGGGTGCCTATGCAGCTGTGTGCCATCTGATTCGGACAGGGTGCAGGAGAATAGCCCACCTCTCAGGTCCTCCGGGCTTGCCGATTGCTGATTTACGCCGGGCAGGATATGTTGATGCCCTTAAAGATAACAACTTGAAAATCAACTGGGACCGGATCATTTATTGTGATAATTTCAAACATGCCCTTATCCGGACCAAACAATTGATGAACCTTCCTGATCCTCCCGATGCTTTCTTTACTGTCAACGAATTCACCGCAACCGGTGTGGTTAAATCATTGTATGACATGGGAATAAAGATCCCTGACCAGGTATCCATATTTGGTTTCTCCAACGGACTGATCACCCAGGTCACTAATCCGGCTTTAAGTACGGTAGACCAGCACGCTTACCAGATCGGTCAGACATCGGTTCAACTCCTTCTCGATCGTCTCATGAACAATCAGGTTCCCCGGCCTTTTATTCATCAGGTCATTAAAACCGAACTGATCATCCGTGAGTCAACACGCTTCTGACTAGTTTTCCGGTCTTCTCTGCAACCGATTGAAACGTTGGTTTGTGTTACTATATGTCCCGCCTGTAAAAGTTGGCCAAGAGTAATATATTAACCAATGCAGATACAATGAGTTATATTTGATTGACCATCCTTGAAAACAATATATGAGTAAACAACCAAAACTAAGTTTCTGGCAGATCTGGAACATGAGTTTCGGATTTCTTGGTATCCAGATGGGATTTGCTTTACAAAATGCCAACGTGAGCAGGATATTTGAAACGCTGGGAGCAAAAATCGAAAATATTCCGATCCTGTGGATAGCGGCGCCGGTTACGGGGCTGATCATTCAACCTATCATCGGTCATTACAGTGATAAAACCTGGACAAGGCTTGGCCGGCGCCGCCCCTATTTTCTCACCGGTGCAATTCTCGCTTCCCTGGCTTTGGTACTCATGCCAAACTCACCTGTCCTTTGGGTAGCTGCCGGTACCCTTTGGATCATGGACGCTTCGATCAACGTTTCCATGGAACCCTTCAGGGCATTTGTCGGGGATAACCTTCCATCGGAGCAGCGGACCATTGGTTTTGCCATGCAAAGTTTCTTCATCGGAACCGGTGCGGTAGTGGCTTCACTACTGCCGTACATATTGACAAACTGGCTCGGAATCAGTAACACGGCCGCGGAAGGTTTGATCCCCCCTTCAGTGAAATGGTCTTTCTATGTGGGAGCCATTGTCTTTATTTCGGCAGTTTTGTGGACCGTTATCCGCTCAAGGGAATACAGTCCCGAGCAACTTGCCGAATTTGGAAAAATAGCGAAGGCTGAAACTGCAGAACCAAAAACTGCCGTATCTGAGCCTTTTGGAAAATTCATCACTCAAGGCATTATCTGGCTACTTGCAGGTGGGATTATTGCCGGATTGATCATCGGCTTCCATCTGGAAAAAGAACTTTATATCCTGGGATTTGGCCTTGCCCTTTTCGGCTTGCTCCAAATTATTACCGGATTATTTCAAAAAACTGGAGTATCAAATGGTTTAACAGAAATACTTACTGATCTGAAGCACATGCCGAAGACCATGGGACAACTCGCGATTGTTCAGTTCTTTTCATGGCTCGCCCTGTTTTCAATGTGGATTTATACCACGGCAGCAGTCACAAGCAGTGTTTTTGGTGCGCAGGACACTACTACCCAGCTGTACAATGACGGTGCCGACTGGGTTGGTGTACTTTTCGGAGTTTACAATGGCTGTGCGGCTCTTTTTGCTTTCCTGCTTCCGTTACTGGCCAAATGGACATCAAGGAAAATTACACATTCCATTTCACTGGCGATCGGGGGCTTAAGCCTGTGCAGTATCTTCCTGATCAAGGACCAATATTTGCTCCTCCTGCCTTTCATCGGTATCGGCCTTGCCTGGGGCAGTATTCTTTCGATGCCCTATGCCATTCTTACGGGTTCATTGCCAAAGAATAAAATGGGAGTTTACATGGGGATCTTCAATTTCTTCATCGTAATCCCACAGATACTTGCTGCTACGATCCTTGGATTCATGGTTCGGAATATCTTTAGCGGCCACGCCATTTATGCCCTCGTATTTGGAGGAGTATCAATGTTGTTGGCCGCCCTGTCTGTCATTTTTGTCCAGGATGCCGATGATCACAAATAATGATAGCCTGATCAGGGGATGCATCTTTGACCTGGATGGCGTGGTTGTCGATACAGCGCGTTATCATTACCTGGCCTGGAATCGTCTGGCTCGTGACCTGGGATTTGAGTTTACGGTTGTGAATAACGAAAGGCTCAAGGGAGTCAGCCGGATGTCCTCGCTGGATATTTTGCTCGAAATCGGGGGAATCTCTTTCCCTGATGAAGAAAAGCAGCGACTGGCTTCTCTTAAAAATGAGTGGTATGTGAATTATATCAGTAAAATGACACCGGCTGAAATATTGCCGGGAGTCATGTTGTTCCTGAGAATATTGAAAGACAACAAGATCAGGATCGCTTTAGGGACAGCCAGCAAAAATGCGGCCATGATCCTTAAACAAATCGGTCTTGAAAAAACTTTTGACTGTATCATTGACGGTAATCTTGTAACCCAGGCGAAACCAGATCCGGAGGTTTTTCTTAAAGCTGCTGCAGGATTGGGATTAAGCCCTGCCCTGTGTGTTGTTTTCGAAGATGCCATTGCAGGGATCGAGGCAGCTCACAGAGGCGGTATGCGTTGTATCGGTGTCGGTAAGCCTGATGTTCTGGCAAAAGCCGATAAAGTAATTCCCGGGTTTGTAGGATTGGATTTTAGTTTACTATCGTTTTAAATCCTTGAGGTATGCGAAAATATCTTCTGGAAGATGAATGGCTGATCATTGAGGAGGGTTTCGATACGGAAAATCACAGAAGATCGGAATCACTGTTCAGCCTTGGAAATGGTCATATGGGTCTCAGGGCTAACTTCGAAGAGGATTACTCCGGGCCCACTCTAAGGGGTACGTATATTGCCGGTATTTATTATCCGGATAAAACCAAGGTCGGCTGGTGGAAGAACGGGTATCCGGAATACTTTGCCAAGGTTTTAAATGCCCCTAACTGGATCGGCTTTAGAATCCGGCTCGATCAGAACGAACTGGATCTGAATAAAATGACAGTTACCCGGTTCCGACGGGTTCTGAATATGAAGGAAGGGGTGTTATCACGCGAATTTGAAGCCAGCTGGCCGGATGGCCGTACAGTGAAAGTGGAAACCGTCCGCTTTGTTTCGCTGGTTAAACGGGAACTCGGGATTATTCAATATAAGTTAACTCCCCTAAATTTTTCAGGTACACTTCAGGCCGATCTGTATGTCGATGGGGATGTGATCAATGAAGATTCAAATTATGATGAGAAATTCTGGGAACCTGTAGAACATTCCATTCATGATGGATACTGCTTCCTGAAGAGCAGAACAAAAAAAAGCGGCTTTGAAGTCTGTTACGGAATGAGTTCAGAGCTAATCCATTCCCAAACAGGGAATAAGATATTTCCGGAACAGACTTCTGCTACCGACTATGTCAGTGACCGGTATGTTCTTGCCGTAAAACAGGGTGAATCCATGGTTTTCACGAAGTTTGTTGCCGTTACCACTTCCCGGGATTATTCAATCGATCAGCTTGACAAGCAGGCACAAAAGGTGCTCGGGAACTCGATCAGTCAGGGGTATGAATCATTGTATGCCGAACAGGTGGATGCCTGGGCACAAAGCTGGAAGCTCAGCGATATTATTATTGAAGGGGATATATCTGCACAACAGGGAATTCGTTTTAACATCTTCCACCTGAATCAGACCTATACGGGTCATGATCCCCGCCTGAACATCGGTCCCAAAGGTTTTACCGGTGAAAAGTACGGGGGAAGCACCTATTGGGATACGGAAGCCTATTGTTTGCCCTTCTACCTGAATACGGCTGACAGGTGCGTTGCCCGCAACCTTCTTGTTTACAGGTACAATCATCTTGGAAAAGCTATCGAGAATGCGAAAAAACTGGGTTTCCTGAATGGTGCTGCCCTTTTCCCGATGGTCACAATCAACGGTGAAGAATGCCACAATGAGTGGGAGATCACTTTTGAGGAGATCCACAGGAATGGAGCTATCGCTTATGCAATATATAATTATATAAGGCATACCGATGATGACATGTACCTGGCTGAATATGGCCTGGAGGTTCTGATTGCCATATCCCGTTTTTGGGCTCAGCGATTTACTTTTTCTGATCCGAAACAACAATTCGTTATGCTGGGTGTAACCGGGCCAAACGAATATGAGAACAACGTCAACAATAACTGGTACACAAATTATATTGCATCCTGGACACTCGCCTATACACTGGAATGCATCGGGCTGATCCAGAGCACGAATCCGGAGGATTTTGCACGCATTAAAAATAAAACCCGTTTTAATCCTGATACGGAAGCCCGGAAGTGGGAAACCATAGTTAATCATGTTTATCTTCCTGAAAGCAAGGAACTTGGAGTCTTTCTCCAACAGGAAGGATATCTTGATAAAGAACAGATCCTGGCATCAGACCTGAATCCGGAGGAGCGTCCTCTCAACCAGCACTGGTCATGGGACCGTATCCTGCGTTCGTGCTTTATCAAGCAGGCGGATGTGCTGCAGGGCTTATACTTTTTTGAGGACCATTTCAGCAAGGAGATCATCCGCAGGAATTTTGACTTCTATGAATCAAGAACAGTACATGAATCGTCGCTGTCACCCTGTATTCACTCCATTCTTGCTGCAAGAATAGGCTATACTGACAAAGCCTATGAATTATACCTGCGAAACAGCCGCCTTGATCTCGACGATTACAACCATGAGGTTCATGAAGGCTGTCATATTACCAGCATGGCAGGTACCTGGCTGGCTATCGTGGAAGGATTCGGTGGCATGAAGGTTACACATGACCAGCTTTTCTTCGATCCGGTGCTGCCCCGTACGTGGAAATCCCTCTCTTTTTCGATCCATTTCAGAGGGCATGTAATCGACATTCAGATCGAACGGAATAAGATCAGGATAAAAGACATTGAGAACCGCCGGATCAACATTCATATAGGTAAGAAGCAGTATTCTCTGAAAAAAGGTCAACCTCTTGAAGTGCAGTTATAGGGAAGAAAGAAACTTACGGTTATTTACTTCTCCCGGGACCCTTAAAAGTCACCAATGAATTCCTAATTTAGTGCTAAATTCTGCTGATGAAAATCCCAGTCATAATCCTGCTCATAGCGCTGTTACCCATAAATTCAGGACAAGCCCAAAACCCGTCGGGATTCCATTTTAAATTGTATGAGGATCATCAGTATACACTCCCGATGGAGATGTCGCAAAACCTGATGATAATACCTGTCAGGATCAATCAATCTCAAACTTTACGTTTTGTCCTTGATTCAGGGATTAACAATACAATAGTGACCGAACTGACCGGGGCAGATACCCTTTCACTCAAATTTGCCCGTCAGATTAAAGTAACCGGATTGGGCGACGGCACATCGGTAGAAGCGTGGTTTTCAGAAGGAAACAGGCTGGTGATTGACCGCTCCGATGGATCAGAAGGTGGGATCATTTGTGAATCGTCGGAGATCTATGTGCTGGAATCGAATCAGTTTGAATTGTCAAAACAGCTCGGAATCACGGTGAACGGACTCATCGGATCCGAACTCTTCAACCAGTTCGTGGTTAAGATCGATCCTGAAATCAAGACGATCACTTTTTTTAGCCGTGACCATTTCAATCTTCAGAAAAAATGCAGGAACTACAAAAGGATACCGCTTATCCTAAACGGTGGCAAGGCTTATACCGATGTAATCCTGATCCAGGACGATGGAACAGAGGTAAGTACTCGTTTGCTGATTGATACCGGTGCCAGCCTTTCCCTTTGGATAGCTCCACAGGCTGACACCCTGATCCACATGCCGGCCAAAACGGTCAAGTCACTGCTGGGCCAGGGACTGAACGGAGAGATATCGGGAGTCAACGGTCGTATCAACGAAGCCAGATTGGGGCCATTTGTGTTTAAGAAGCCACTTGTTTCATACCCTGATTCAGCCTCCCTGGGAAGCATTAGTCTGAACCGCGAAAGGCACGGAAGCATTGGCAATGATCTATTACGCCGGTTTACCGTCATTATGGATTATGCCGGCCGGTCCATGTACCTTAAGCCAAATAGTAATTATAATGCATCGTTCAGCTATAACCGGAGTGGAATGGAAGTTGAAAAGCCGGTGCGGTCACTCCCCATGTATACGGTTTATCATGTCATAGCCGGATCACCGGCCGATCAGGCTGGTGTAAAAGCTGGTGATGTGATTGAATATATTAATTATAAACCGGCTTTTAACCTTACTCTGGATGATATTAATAATATTTTGCATGGGGAAGAAGGTAAGATTGTGACATTCAGAATATACAGAGATGGTCAATCATTAAGGATAAGATACAAGCTTGAGGAAAAAATATAACCTTTTAATTACCTGTTTTTCTGATCGTTATAAAGCCTAACATATCAGGGTACGGGCTTTAGAAATAAACTCTGAAAAAAAAAATAAAAAAAATTACCACCGAATAAAATAAATAATACCTTTGTAGCGAATTTCAAAAGGTTGATTTATAGTAAACGAAGGCTTTAATATTCAGCACGATTACAAGGTCGGCGATGAAGTTCAGGAAAATTGAAAACAAAAAAATTATTTAACATTTATCACAAAAACCTTTAACGGAGGATTAAAATGAAAATTAAACTGTTATCCGGTATCGCTATCGTGGGCCTTGCCCTAATTTTTACTGGTTGCCAGAAGTACCCGCAAGCTGAAGTTGACGCTGCTAATGCTGCAATCGAAGCTACTAAAGCCGTTCAGGCTAACCTGTATGTTCCCGAAGAATTCAATGCTCTTCAGGATTCATTGACAACCGTTCTTGCAGCTGTTGAAAAAGAAAAATCAAAACTTTTCCACAACTACAAAGATGAAGTTGCCAAACTGACTGCTACTACTGCACAAGCTGAAATTGTAAAAAACAATGCAGTAGCTAAAAAAGAACAGTACAAACAGGAAACTGCTGCTGCTCTGACCGAAATCGCCACCCTGATGGAACAGAACAAAGAGTATCTTGCCAAAGCTCCGAAAGGAAAAGAAGGCAAAGCAGCTCTGGAAGCTATTGCAGCTGATCTGACCACCATCGAAGCTGGTGTTGGCGAAGTCAACAACAAGCTCGCAAGTGATGATATCATCGGCGCTCTGAACCAGGCTAAATCATTGAAAGAAAAAGCCACCGGTATCAATACCGAACTGACCGAAGTATTGAAAAAAACTGGAAAAATTAAGTAAGCCATTCAAGGTACTAACGTAATACTTCGTGTAAACCCCGGAATCAGATTTGGTTCCGGGGTTTTTTAAATCACTCAGCAAGAATGGCCAGGAAACTGAATAAAAAAGTTCGAAACTCACTTATTATCATTGGTTTTCTCATTCCCCTGATCATTGCCGGAATCTTTTACTGGGGAAGCCCGGAACCACCGGATCTGGAAATGAACAAGGCCCGTTCTGCCATATCGGAAGCCAAGAAAGTCATCCCTGCCGATTTTATCCCGCCTGCTTTCAATCAGGCAGTCGCCCTTTACGATTCTGCAATGACTTTTTGGAAAATCGAAAATGAACGGTTTATCCTGAAAAGAAAATACGACAAAATCCGGACCCTCGCCATCCGTGCGGAACAACTGGCCCTGGTCAGTCCGAAAATCGCCAGTCAGAACACAGAAGAATTCCTTGCCACCATCGAGAGGGATATTGAAGCCATCAAGATAGATACCGCGCAAATTGAACAACTATACAGCCGTCTTCCTCTGCCGACAACCATCAATAAAAAATATTCAACAGGCCTGATGCTTCTCAAGGAAGCACAATTAAACCTGGAACAAAAGAATTATAAAGTCTGCCGGACCAAGCTTGAAATAGCAAAGAACAATCTCTCGGATGTTGCCCGTCATACCAAAAATCTTCTCAGCGACTACTTTGCTAATCTTGGAACCTGGAAGAGATGGGCTGACCAGACAATAAGAGAATCGGCCCAAAACCAAACCTATGCCATAATTGTTGATAAATTTGCCGGAAAGTGTTACCTCTACAGTAACGGAGTACTGAAAACAACCTACGACGCTGAATTGGGTAAAAACTGGATCGGTGAAAAACGGTATTCCGGCGACAAGGCAACACCGGAGGGTAAATACAGGATAACGAAGAAAAAAGACGGACACAGTACAAAATACTATAAAGCAATGCTGATCAATTATCCAAATGATGAAGATAAGCGTCGCTTTCAGGAAGAAATCCGTACGAAAACCCTGCCCAGATACGCAAAAATTGGTGGTATGATCGAGATACACGGCGGCGGAGGTAAAGGGATTAACTGGACAGACGGCTGTGTAGCTTTGGATAATAACCAGATGGATGCCTTGTACCGGCAGGTTTCCGTGGGATGCCCCGTCACAATTGTCGGCTCCCTGCAACCGTTATTTGAAGTGATAAAAGGACCAAAACCATGACCGATAATGAATTTCTCTCCGATCCGGTAGCTCCGGAAATTACTCTTTTTGAGGAAAAACCCCGGATGTCTGTCAGGAAAAGGATTCTGGGATGGATACTGGCCTTCTTCGGATTTGTTGTCTTTATCTTTCTCTGTTTATATATGCTGTTTATTATTATCCCTAAAGGCCCGGATATCGCCCTGTCACGTGGTATCGGAACAGATTCCCTGATGAATCAGGCTCCCGCCATAGTAGATTCCGGAAAAGTGCTGAAAGAGATTGCCACCCTCGAGAAGAAAATTGATAAACTGACCAATCAGGGACCCTACCTGATTGTAAACACCACCGAGAATAAGTTTTACCTGTATGCAGACAATAAGCTGATCAGGACAGGACCCTGTTCAACCGGGAAAAACACTCAACTCATTGCCGGTAAAAAAGAATTCCGGTTCAAAACACCAAGAGGAGTCCATAAAGTCCAGCGCAAAGCTGAACATCCGGTATGGGCTAAACCCGACTGGGCATTTATTGAAGAAGGACTGCCGATTCCTCCTCCCGGGGATGAATCCCGTTTTGATCAGTACACATTAGGGGATTATAAACTGGAAATAGGCGACGGATACATGGTTCACGGTACTTTGTACAAAAGAATGATCGGTATGCCAGTTACCCACGGATGTGTGCGGATGCTGAATGTTTTATACACAGGCACGCGCGGGGCATTTTTGGGATTGGTTGCCGGCGTTTTGGTTTATTTGATATTTTTGTTTTTTCTTTCAG
>JAZDPC010000005.1:0-3159 GCA_043797975.1 Bacteroidota bacterium | reverse complement strand
GATGCCGGAATATTCCCGAAATGGGACCGCTTTGGTTTTAATTATGAGAACGGCGAGGCAATGGAAGCAATCCGGAAAATTATCGGGAGCGGAAAACTTGAATTAGTCGGATTGCATACACATATTGGTACTTATGTCTCCTCAACTGCCGCCTATCGGGTAGCTGCAGAAAAACTGGCTGTACTCGCGCTTGCCATTGAACGGCAATTCCATCAGCGGATATTGTATATCGATATGGGAGGCGGATTTGCTTCATTGAATAACCTGAAGGGAGCTTACCATAGTGCCGCCGATACCACACCCAGCTTCGATCAATACGCCGAGGCGATCACCGGGGCACTATACCGTGCCGGATTCGATCCGGATAATCTTCCCATGCTCATCCTGGAAACCGGCCGCGCTCTTATGGATGATGCCGGATATCTGGCCGGCACCGTATTGGCAACCAAGCGCCTGATGGATGGACGGAAGGCTCTGATCTTCAATTTCGGAGTGAACCTGCTCTTTACTTCATTTTGGTATGACCATGCCATTCATCCGGCTCAGGAAATGACGGAAACTACCGAAGATGCCGTTGTTTACGGGCCACTATGCATGAATATAGATATGATCCGCGACCAGATGCAGCTGCCTCTCCTGAAAAAGGACGACCATGTGGTGGTCTCCCGGGTCGGTGCCTATAATATGACCCAGTGGCTCCAGTTTATTACCTACCGGCCAAATATAGTTCTGATTGGAACCGATGGAAGGCCTCACCTCATTCGTAAAGCCGAAACCCTTGATGCCTTGATTCAACACGAATTAACACCTGATTACCTATCAAGTTGAAAATCCGCGGGAACATAATGTATATCCGAAGTCTGGGGTATATCCGAAGTCTGTGGCAAATCAGATATCTGGGAAAAATCCGAAACCTGTGCGAAGGGGTCCTGAATTCATACTCCCAGGTGTTCTTCTCAGATAATCCGGTTTTTGCAGTTCTGATCCTTCTGATAACCTTCCTCATACCTGCATCGGGTATCGCCGGGATGACTGGCGTTTGTATCTCCATATTACTTGCTAAGTGGCTGGGTTTCGATAAGAGCTTGATATCAAAGGGTATCTTCAGTTACAATACTCTCCTGGTCACCCTGCCGCTTGGCCTCTTCTTTGAACCGGGCTGGCCATTGATCCTGATCGTAGTTTTTGCTTCGATATTAACCTTCTTACTTACCGTTGTTTTCCGTAGCAGGATGCTGAAATCCAACCTGCCATTCCTCAGCTGGCCTTTTGTGATCGGCCTATGGATTGTATTGCTGGCAGTCCGACGGTTCTCTTCAGTCGAAGTCGGCGATCAGTCTCTCTTCGAATGGAACCGGTTATACCAGATGGGCGGGATTCCCCTGGTTCACGGAGTGGAATGGCTGAACCGACTGATGATCCCGGAAGGGATAAAAACTTACCTGATCTCGCTGGGCGCGGTATTCTTTCAATATAACCTGATCGCAGGTATCGCTGTCGCAACCGGATTAATCATCTATTCCCGTATCGCTTTCTTACTGTCCCTTACCGGTTTCTTTTCGGCTTATCTTTTCTATTCTGTTATCGGGTTGGATATTAATACCTTGGATTACAGCTATATCGGATTTAATTATATCCTTACTGCTATTGCCATCGGTGGTTTTTTTCTGATCCCATCAGTCTATACCTTTCTCTTGACGATTGTCCTGATTCCGGTTGTTACTCTTCTGACAGTCAGCATGGAAGAATTGCTGTCAGGTACCCATTTATCGATATATGCCCTGCCTTTCAATCTTCTGGTACCGGCATTTCTGTATGTGCTGCAACAGCGCCGGAACCGTCCTGCCGGACTGCAACCGGTTGTCATTCAGCATAATTCGCCGGAGAAAAATCTGTACGCCTGGTCCAACTACCGCAACCGCCTGAGTCAGAAGGCCGGGATTCTTTTTCGTTTGCCTCTTCTTGGAAAATGGAAGGTGAGCCAGGGACACAATGGGAGTTTAACCCATCAGTCCGACTGGCGGTTCGCGTGGGATTTTGTCAAGGAAGGATCTGATCGCAGAACCTTCATTGGCGATGGATCAAAATTGTCCGATTATCAATGCTACGGAAAGCCGGTCTATCCCGCTGCTGATGGGGTAGTTGATTCAGTTGTTGATGGTATACCCGATAACAGGCCGGGTGATACCAATACCAGTCAGAACTGGGGGAATACGGTTGTTGTGCGGCATGCTGCCGGACTGTATTCAAAATATTCGCATCTGAAGCCCGGAACAATCCGGGTGAAATCGGGAGATTATGTCCTGACTAACATGGAATTAGCCCAGGCAGGGAACTCCGGCCGGTCGCCCGAACCCCATCTTCATTTTCAGTTTCAGACAGAACCTAATATCGATGCCGCAACCATCGATTACCCGTTCGGATATTACCTGCTTGATCAAAATGGCAAGCATTCACTGAGAACTTATGCCCGTCCGGATGAAAATGATTGGGTGTCAAACCTGATTCCTGACGGCCTGATGAAAAAGGCACTGCATTTTATCCCCGGGCAAAAGATCCGGGTCAAGTCTGCTGCCGGGCAAGATCGGTCCGGAACTGACTCGGAATGGGAAGTTCATACCGACTTTTACAATAATTCATATATCTATGATCGTCAGGGCAATGCCACTGCATGGTTTGTTAATGATGGCCAGTTGTTCTATTTTACCCACTATGAAGGGTCGAGGGATAACCAGCTGTTCAGCTTTTTCTTAGCCTGCTTCCGTGTGCCCCTGGTGTTTGACCGGCAGGTAACCATTACTGATCAATTGCCGCTATCAATTAGTACCAGGAGCTGGATACGCTGGCTGCAGGACTGGATCGCACCGTTTTATATTTTTCTGCAATCCGATTTTTCTCTGAAATTTTTGGAGGCCGATGATATGCTCGACCCTTCTGTATATACGATAAATTCCCGGATCAATCGCCAGGTTTTTCATAAAAGCATTGATATCAGCGAGTTTGAGGTTCAGGTCCGCCGTGAGGGTAGCATTCAAATCAAGAGCTCCGGCAGGAGTACCTTAGAGTTGACAACTTTAAACCGATAACCCGATGAAAGCTAAAAAGCATGTGAAGTTGTCAGCTCTAACCTTCTTACTTATCCTTCCCTGGCTATGCTCT
>JAZDPC010000059.1:0-48350 GCA_043797975.1 Bacteroidota bacterium | reverse complement strand
GGTTCGGGCTGGTCTGCGACAACCGGTTCCGGTTCTGGTTCGGGTTCGGGCTGGTCTGCGACAACCGGTTCCGGTTCTGGTTCGGGTTCGGGCTGGTCTGCGACAACCGGTTCCGGTTCTGGTTCGGGTTCGGGCTGGTCTGCGACAACCGGTTCCGGTTGAGGTTCAGGTTGTTCAGCTACTACCTGCTCAACAATTGGTTGTTCCAAAACTACAGGTTCAACCTCAGGAGATTCCTCAACAGTTGGTTCTGCTTCAGATAGTTCAACAACTGGTGATTCAGTAGCGGGCTCCGTAACATTCTCAATTAATTCCTGGCCTTCGACAGGCGTCTGCTCTTCAGCGAGCTTATCTTTCACTTTCATAATCAAAGATTTTAACCTTACTATACCTCAGGCATCCTGAGTTGTTCATACGAACAGAAACCGGGCAACGCCCAGATGAACACAACTCACAAAAATACCTATTTTTTTTAATAAAAAAGCCACCTCTGCGAAGAGGTGGCTCCTTCAAACCGGCAGCTCAGAATTAGCTGATCTCAATCTGTCGTGACGGCTTTGCTTTGGCTTCATCACGTTTCGGAATTTCTACTGAAAGGATCCCGTTTTCATAACGGGCCTGGATATTCTCCGAATCCACCCATTCAGACAAATGGTAACTACGGTTGAATGACTGCTTTACAAATTCTTTCCGCGTGTAACGTTCATTCTTTTCTTCTTTTTTATCTTCCTTTTTCTCTTCCTTTTCGCTGGAAATAGTCAGATAATCGTTTTCAACGTTAATATGGAAATCCTTTTTTTCAAAGCCCGGGACCGATAGCTCAATCCTGAAGCCATCCTTGGTTTCAATGATGTTCGAAGCCGGGCATGCAGGACAGCTGTTAGTACTGCATCCGTCGCTGAACAAGCTAAACAGATCATCAAAATCCCTGTAACCATACCTTGCCGGCATCCATCCATTGTCGTTTAATCTTAACATTTTCATTGTTCGTTCCTCCTATTTGGTTTTACTATTTTTTATCGTTTACACCTGACGTTTTCAAACGATATACCATTATCAAACTAATGCCATTATGTCATTTTTATAATGACAATAAATGCCATTTTGTCATTTATTATTAATTAAAAAACCCGCCTGAGAAAGCTATATTTGTGGCGGAATCCTGATTACCATGCGAATAGACATCATTACCGCTGTTCCGGAACTTTTGGCAGGCCCGTTTGATCACTCGATCATCAACAGGGCAAGGAAGACCGGTATTGTAGATATCCGGATCCACAATCTCCGGGATTACTCGACTGATAAGCACAGCAGTGTGGATGATTACCCATTCAGCGGAGGAGGAGGAATGGTTATGACTATCGAGCCGATTGACCGGGCGTTGACAGCCATTCGCGAGGAAACTGAATTTGACGAGATCATATACACCTCACCTGACGGTGAGCCGTTCAATCAGAAATTAGCCAATCGGTTATCTTGCCTCGATAGCATCATCATCCTTTGTGGCCATTACAAAGGAATTGACCAGCGTGTCAGGGATCATTTGATAACCCGGGAGATTTCGATCGGGGATTATGTTCTTACCGGGGGAGAAATAGCGGCGGCAGTAATGGTTGATGCAATAGTCAGGTTGCTTCCCGGAGCTATGTCTGACGAAGAATCAGCCCTCACCGATTCATTTCAGGATGATCTTCTTGCACCCCCATTGTATACACGCCCGGCAGATTATAAAGGCTGGAAGGTTCCTGATATCCTCCTGTCAGGAAAAGACAAGGAAATTGATGAGTGGAAGCACGAACAGTCCCTGGAACGCACCCGCCGGCTTCGTCCGGATCTCCTGAAAGATTAGTCGCGCCGGCAAAGACCTGAAAACGAGCAGTTTCGGCAAATATTGGTATTCTCTGTCTGCCTGAAAGGGACTTCAGGATTAAAAATCTCAGCCAGCAATACCATCAGCTTCTCTACATACTCACACCGCACAGTTGAATACAGTAGCGGCATTTTCCGGTATTCAACCTGACTTGCAGTTGTGCCGGCCTTAAACCGGATGAAACGATACAATGCAGGAATGATGTCACCTGCGAAACCTGTTTCCGGGTGTAATAATTCCGAATAAAACAACACCTGGAAAATCTCCTTCTTCCGGTTTACGGATTGCGGGTCAAATAACTCGGATACTAATTTGAATTCCAGATCACAGGTACTGGTTTTATAATCAATAATCCTTGTAAGACCTGCAAACCTATCCACCCTGTCGATAACCGCCTTGGCGTTGACAGTACCGAACTGTTTGTAGAATACACTTTCCAGGTCGAGTATCTGCAAAGGAGGCTGGTGACCGTCAATCTTAAGAGTCTCGCTTATAAACTCCTGCACTACTCCGATAGCCAGATAATCTTTTCCGGAGGGCCATACAGCCTCGTCATCCTTCCGGATGGAACGGTATGCCGAGAGTACCAGATTTTCTAACCGGACAGGATCGCCCAATATCTTTTCATACCATTCGCGCTTAGGTCCTGAAGCAGCTCCGACAAACGGTCTATAGATATTCTCCAGGACCAGGTGTAGAAGCTTGCCAAATCCTCTGGGTTCCGATGCCATGACCAGCTCGTCAGGTTCCCTGAAATCACGGACATATTTAAGCGCGAACCGGAGAGGACAATCAAGATAATCATTTAATGCACTGGCTGATAGATATTTATGAGATCTGTCGTCCTGATACCTGATTAATGATCTCCATGTTTCCTCCTTTTTATCAATGACTATCGGTGCCCTTTCTGATGAAATCACAAGAGGTGGTTCTGTAAGATGATCAACCCGGACGGAATAATCAAACATCAACTGGCTGATATACCGGCTCATTTCTCCCGACCGGTAATTATCATCCATGTGACCCGACAGGTAAAACAGGGTAACTTCCGATGCCCTTTGAATCAGGCGGTAGAAGTAATAGGAATACATGGAATCCCTGCTTTCTGCAGTCGGAAGCCGGAAATACCGCCTGAGAGAATAAGGTATCAAAGAACCCGCCAGGGCCTTTGAAGGCCAAATCCCCTCATTGAAAGAGAGAATACAGACCTGATCGAAGTCGAGAAGCCGGGTTTCAAGTATCCCCAATACCTGATTGAGAGCATCCATTTCAGGTTCAAGCGTTATCCGGGCATTTTGAAAATACTTCAGTAATATTCTCTTTAAAGCCTTGAATTCCAATTTTATCTGAGGTCCCGACAAGATCCTGACCACTTCCTTTGCATAATCATGGATCATTTGCAAGCCTGCCTTCTCAAGCGGGATCAATACGTCTGGAATCTGTATCAGTTTAAAAATCAGGGATTCAAGGTTGACAAAAAAAACTTCGACTGTGGAACTTTTTGACAGCCAATCCATTCCGGAAATTGGTTCGATCGCCATCAAAGGAAATCTGGTATTGTATTGGTTGATTAACCTCTGCAATTCTTGTTTGTCTTCCTGACTGATAAGGATCGAAAACCAGGGATGATCCGTCAGGGTAAACAATAAACCGGTATCGACGGACAGCTCGGAAGCATGGGAAATAATGTCCTCGCATGCTTCGATGTAAGCCCGGAGAAATGATACTGTCTGAGTTGTTCCCAGCGGGTAGCCTGATGTAAAGTTTACCTTTCCGGCCTGATCTGGCCATGCCAGAATAAGATCGGGAAGCAATGATTCATCCGAAAGTACAATTGCGGTGGAACCTCGCCTGGTTGAAGAAAGATCAGATACCAGCGCCTGCACCTGGCCAGTGTCAGATGTTACAGGAACCACCCTGATCCGGCTTTTATTATCCTGATTTGCGCTGAAAAAACCGGATACCGCCGGATCCGATAATTCAAATGTATCCGGTGGCGGGAAAGATTTGATATAATTGCTGATAAACCGACCCGCCTCGTGGTTTCCTTCCGTATATAAGGGATGGTAATCCCAGTAAAATAAAGCTCTCCTTTCACTCTTCAGACTTGAGAAAATAAGTTCCTCTGCACGCGTCAGTATATTGAAACCAACAAAAACCGTTTTCCGGCTTTTATCCAGATTTGCCCTGCCGCTGCTCACAAGGTTTGCAGCATGGCGGTAACACATGCCTGAAGTTCCGAGTCCCTTTTTCAGCAAGGACTGCTGAAATCCCTGGTAAACCGGGAATAGTTTTTCCCATACGGCCAGCCAATTCTTCTGATGTGTGGAAGGACTCTGGTCAAAAGAATGCCAGAAATGGCTGATCCTTTCTATTACCTCATCCTCTCCTGTCAGGCCATAAACCTCATCTATCTTCCTAAGTTCCTTCAATGCCTGAAACAGCCGTTCCGGATTTGCCAGATACTTATCGACATCATCGAAATCCGATAAAATCATTTCACCCAAATCCATGAATCCTGAAAACGAATCCATATAGGGCAGCTGCTTCCTCACTTCCGGATAAAGGTGGATCAGTTGGGTTAATGAGTCAGCCTTTTGTATTCCGGAAAGCCCGATGATCCAGTCATCGATGCTGGCAATCTGTGGCGCCCAAACCGGTTTATCAGCCAGATGCTGCAATTCCCGCCTGAACATCCAACCTGATCTTCGGTTTGGAAAAACAACAATTACATCCTTGAAATTACCCTGGGTGTACCTCCAAAGATCCTGCGCAACTATGTTTATGAAAGACTTCAACTTTAAATCGGTTAAGGCGCATTAACTTCAACCAGAACCTGTTTATCCAGATAGAGAAGATAGCCCTTGACGGAAGTGTATCCCATCCTTCTGATCAGTCCAATATAAGTGGCTACCTGATGCTGATGGCGTGATTCCGGAATACCTGTCTTGTAATCAACCACTATAGCCTCATTGTCTCTGACCATAACCCTGTCGGGCCTGTTTTCGCCGGAGTCGGGAACCAAGATTACCGGTTCGGTCAGAATCTCCCAACTGCCGTCAAACCATTCCCGGATTTCCGGCAAGCTGAAAATAGGATCTATCCGTTGCCTGACCCCAGGCATGTCATCCGGTGAAAGCTGACCCGCTGTTATCATCCGGTCAAGAATGGTATCAAAATCAGCCTGGCTCCGAACCTTCTCCAAAACATCATGGATCAGCCGGCCAAACCTTGCCTCTTCACCAACGGTCTCAATCAACGGAGCAATCTTGTCAATCGTCTTTGAATCACTCAGTCGGCAGGGTATTAAAACAGTACCTGGATTAGGATTTACTGGTTCCGGATTCATGAAGTCGGGGTCTCCCATCCGGCAGATCCCATTTTCAAGTTTATTTATGAGACTTTCATGCAGAACATCTGCAACCGTTCTGCTTCTGTTACCTAGAGGACAATAAACCATGAGGACATCAGTCGGACGGGTTAAGGCCACATAGAGCAAATTGAGACTGTCAAGCGCTGCTTCAGCTTTCTCTTTGAAATATTGTTCAGAGAACCTGGTCTCTGTCAGGCCTGAACTATATCGAACCGGGACCAGCGGAACCGAGTTAAAAGGGCTTTTCTCTGTGCTAACCCATAGCCAGGGGCCATGCTGAGGTGGATGATCCATGCTCCAGCTGCAATCCGGTATGATCACCACGGGACTCGAAAGTCCTTTGGCCTTGTGAATGGTCATGATCCGCATGGCGGATGATTGGTTTTCCGTTACCAGATTTTGTTTAAAACCTGAAGCATCCCACCAGCATAGAAATCCTGCGACGCTACCGCTGCTTTTCAGGCAAAACGATCGTATCTGGTCATGGAACTGAAACAGGTATGGCAAGTCATTGACCTGAAGATCAAGATGAAACATTCTGATCAGTTCATTGCAAATGGCAAGAAGATCTTTGTTCCGAAGGCTTAGTATTTCCGGCCCATAAAACGTTGAAACGCTAAAGTCCCGAACGATGATTTTCTCACCGGTCGCAGGTTCTCTCCTGCAAAGTTCCCATTCCAGGAGTTTCAGGTAATAATCATTTTCCTGATCTGTCAGATAACGGAAAGCCAGTATGATGATCCGGATAACGGGAGCGGAAGATATTCTGAAAACATCAGCAGAAACAAAGGACCAGGACTCCCTTTTTTCTCGCGGATTTTTAGCCAGATAATCGGTCAGCATCTGGCTAATCCAATCGCCATCAGTGTTTTTCCTGACTAAAAAGAGAATATCCTCCTGTTTATATCCCTTATTTTCAAGCAGATCTTCGATTATCGCCGGCAATTCTACGGCAACTCTTTCACGATAGGATAGCTCACTTTCTTTTTTATCGATGAAGTGTATCTCTGCCCTACCCTTTAAATCCGATTTTCTTCCCGGTTTTTGTACAGCCTGATCATACACATTCAACAGATGATCGGAAAAATCCAGGCCTGACAAAACCTTTTCAGGCAACTGGCTGAACAAGAAATTATTAAGATCGATGATCGCGCTTCGGCTTCTTTGATTTTCATCCAGCGGTATGTCGGTGATACCGAAAACGCGGAGGTCTTGTTCAGCTTTAAAATGCAATAATTTCCAGTTACTGTTCCGCCACCGGTAAAGAGACTGTTTGACATCTCCGACAACCATGCTCATGCCATCTTCGGACAGGCTGTTTTCAACCAAAGGCTGAAAATTCTTCCATTGCAGGTCTGATGTATCCTGGAACTCATCAATTAAGAAATCGTGATAATAGGTGCCGGTTTTTTCATAGATAAAAGGGGATTGATTATCCTTGATTATCAATTGAATAAGCGGCTGTGTCAGATTCAGCAGGATCAGGTTTTTTTCTTTCGCATACTGCTGAAGGAAATGGATCAGGCTGCCCGTGAACCAAAGGGCAAAGAGGTTCCTGCTAATTGCCAGGGCCGTACGGTAGTCGGTATATTCCTGATCATGATGGCTTATAACTTCTTTTGTCAGGCGATTGAACATCTCAAACACCTGTTGCCTGACAGGAGGATCAATATGCCCTGATTTTTTTCCCGGGAGCCAGCATTCAATATTATCGACGCTATCAAGGAAACGCCTGCCGGGAGGATCAGACTTCCCTGTCAGTTTAAAAAGGTAACCGGCGGGGCCACCATCCTTATGCCAAAAATCTTCCGGGGATAAATCATAGGCTTCGAAGATTCGTCGGGCTTCATTTCCATGGTCATCCAAGACCTTCCGGAAATCGCGGATCATTTTTCCGCATTGTCTTTTTAGATCCGACACATCGGTTTCTGTAAGGCCGGCGGATCCTGAATCCACGATTCCTGCAAGTATTTCTTCTTTGAGGAGTTCTTTGCCGGTTTTAATAATATCGGCCTCCAGTTTGTGCCACTTCTCGCCGTTCTCCATTCGTTCCCTGATCCATACGGTGAGCCATTCCCGTGCTTCAGGATTTTTGTCGATGCCTTTAAAGATATCGGCGGCAAATTCATTCAGTACCCGGTCCATGTCCGTCTCAAGCTGGAATGCAGGAGCCAGACCGGCTTCCCTGGCAAAGGACCGCAGGATGACCTGGAAGAAGCTGTCGATGGTTCCGACCGAGATTCTTGAAAAGTCATGGAGCATTCGTGATTTGATCTGGGCAGCCCTGTTTTGGATCCAGGAATCAGGCTGGTTGAAACGTTCCCTGAGCTTATTCAGGTAGTTTGAATTTCCGGTATCCCGGTCGAGGCGGTCAAGCTCACTGAAAATCCGGCTCTTCATTTCATCCGCCGCTTTATTGGTAAAAGTCACCGCCAGTATACCCTTATAGGCTGACGGGCTCTCAAACACCTTTTCAAGGTATTTCCAGACCAGCTCAAATGTTTTTCCTGATCCGGCAGAGGCACGGTAGATAATAAAATTGGACAAGCCAGGTTTTATCTGATGGAGGAAATTACAAAAAACGTCCCTATTTCAGCAATATAAACTCAGGGTGGTTAGTATCGAAAACGAGTTCCCTTGAGGCCTTTTCTATGGAATCAGGCCGACCGGCTTCATACCAGAATGCAGGAGACTGGTCCCAGGTCAGGATCTTCTCCGTGGAAGCCAGGTTCAGCATCCAAGGTATGAATCCGAAGACCTCTTCGTCCGGAAATTTTTCAAAAATCCGGGCGGACAGCATATAAACTCCGCTGAATGCCGTGGCCGAAAGCCCCTTAGCGTTCTCACGCGTACAAATCCGCAAATGCCTGTCCGGATATTCCCAGCCGCAAAGCATGCCCTGCCGGTCGATGAGAAGATTCCGGGTTGTAGGCCTTTCCTTTACGGCAAGAGTGGCCAGCGCTCCGCTGTTCACGTGTGCAGTAACCAATGACTGATAATTGAGATTGGTCAGGATATCGACATTATGGACCAGGATATTCTCCTCGCCCGTAAAGAGGGGTTTTGCTTCCCGGATGGCTCCCCCGGTATCGAGCAACCGGTTGGATTCATCGGAAAAGGAAATATCGAGATTAAAAGCGTTTTTTGAAGCGACAAATTCCCTGATCTGATCAGAAAAATGGTGAACATTGATGACAAGGCTTGTGAATCCGGCTCCGGCGAGTCTGCGGATCACGATTTCGAGCAGAGGTACACCACCAACCGGAATAAGTGCTTTAGGAATTTTGTCAGTGACCGGCCTCAGGCGTGTTCCGGTGCCTGCAGCAAGGATAAATGCTTTCATGATCCGGCGTGATTTTTTTTAATATCGGAGAGAATCCGCTTCATTCCCGGGCAATGAGGCAGATCCGAAAGGACTTTCCACAATTCCGGTATTTTTAATTCAAGCGAATAATGCGCGGTCACGTACTCCAGGTTTGTCATTGCCGGAGGGATACTGAGCAGAAAGGACTTTTTGTTTTCAATCAGGCCTCTGAATCCAAAAGCACCCAGAGCCTGCATTTTCCGGATCAGGATAAACCCGGAGTAATAGCGGTCAAGTGCCCCGGCCCATTCATCCCGGAAAGAGGCCAGGTTGTCACGATACAACTGGTATTGCCAATCACGCTCTTCAGGTGAGAAACCTGCTTTGGCGTCAAAAAGCAACGAAGCAAGGTCGTAGGCCGGGAATCCCATCCTTCCCCCCTGGAAATCTATAAATCCGGGCCGGTTACCGGTAACCATAATGTTTCTGGACTGAAAATCACGATACAGGAAAAAACCGGTCGGCGCTTCGCAAAGAAAATCCGAAAAGGTATGAAAATCATCCTCGAGAGCCTGTTCATCAAAAGGTAACCTGACCAGTTTCAAAAAGTTATATTTAAAATAGTTCAGATCCCATAGCATGGATTGTTTGTCGAATGACCGGCGCGGGTAAGCCAGGGAATAATCGAGTCCTTTGTGGCCTTCTACCTGGAACCTGGGCAGCCAATGGATCACCTGTTCAAGGATATCCTTTCTCTTCTCCGGATAATTTACCTGGGGACCGGTTTCATGCAACAGAGCAAACAGGTCTTTGTCCCCGAAATCTTCCTGCAGATAAGCTGTCTGATCCGCACTTACCGCATAGATTTCCGGAACAGGCAATCCCAGTGAATGGAAATGCCTGTCAAATCCGAGGAATGCCCGGTTCTCCCTGAGATCCGAATAATGAACTGCAATAACGTGTTTAGACTCACCCGTAATTCGGGCATAATAGCGGTAAGAGCCTGATTCAGGTAAAGCAGAAATGGCCCGGATGCTTTCGCCGGACCATTTCTCAAATAAACGGATAAAAAGTTCGCTGACAGTGCTGTCGGGTTCCATGTCTATTTGGCAACGCTAACCGCACGTGTTTCACGGATCACGGTTATCTTAACCTGTCCGGGATAGGTCATTTCATCCTGGATCTTCTTGGCGATGTCATAGGATAGGGTTTCAGCTTCCTTGTCGCTGACCTTGTCACTTCCGACGATCACCCTCAATTCGCGGCCAGCCTGGATGGCATAGGTTTTAACGACACCCGGGTAGCTGAGGGCCATATCTTCAAGTTCCTTAAGCCTTTTAATATAGGATTCGACAGCTTCGCGACGGGCACCCGGACGTGCGCCTGAGATAGCATCGCAAACCTGTATGATCGGGGCCAGGAGGGTGGTCATTTCAACCTCTTCATGGTGCGAGCCGATTGCATTGCAAACGTCGGGCTTTTCTTTCAGCCTTTCTGCTATTTTCATTCCCAATACGGCATGCGGCAATTCCGGTTCCTCCTCGGCGACCTTTCCGATATCATGCAGCAGGCCGGCCCTCTTGGCGGCTTTTGCGTTGAGGCCCAGTTCAGCAGCCATGATCGAGCTGAGGTTAGCCACCTCGCGGGAATGCTGAAGAAGATTTTGCCCGTAGGACGAACGGTACTTCATCTTACCAACCAGTCGTATCAGTTCAGGATGAAGGTTGTGAACACCCAGGTCGATACAGGTCCGTTTTCCGGCTTCCATGACCTCTTCTTCCACCTGCTTTTCAACTTTTTTAACAACCTCTTCAATTCTTGCCGGGTGAATCCGGCCATCGGTCACCAGCTGGTGGAGAGACAGGCGTGCAATTTCACGGCGGACAGGATCAAAAGCTGAAAGGATTATGGCTTCAGGGGTATCGTCAACAATGATCTCCACTCCCGTGGCAGCCTCCAGGGCACGGATATTCCGGCCTTCGCGGCCTATAATCCGTCCTTTGATATCATCATTGTCAATATTAAAGATCGTGACGGAATTCTCGATAGCCTCTTCCGTGGCAACACGTTGAATCGTATTGATAACAATCTTCTTGGCCTCTTTGCTGGCAGATAATTTAGCTTCATCCATCACCTCCGAAACATAGTTCATCGCCTCAGCCCGGGCTTCAGATTTCAGAGATTCTATGAGCTGAACCTTGGCTTCTTCGGCCGATAATCCTGCCACGACTTCGAGTTTTTCGACTGCTTGTTTCGTGACCTTGTCAAGATCCTCATTTTTTTTGTTAATCAGCTCAATTTGTTGGGTCAGGTTCGTGCGGATAACTTCAACTTCCTGTTTTTTACGCTGAAGTTCCTCCATGCGCTGCGAAAGGCCTGCTTCCCGCTGGGTAAACTTGTTCTCAGCCATCAGGAGCTTGTTGTTCTTCTCGTTAATGGTCCTTTCGTGTTCTGCTTTCAGTTGAATGAATTTCTCTTTGGCCTGAAGGATCTTGTCTTTTTTAATCATTTCAGCTTCGGACTCAGCATCCTTCAGTATGTTTTTCGCCTTCGACTGCAGCATTCGTCGTCCGGTAATGAAGGCGATCGTGCCACCGACCAGAAAGGCTATTGCACCAACTATTATTTCCATAAATTATTCAATATTAATTTGTTATATATACAATGCAATTATTCCTATTGTTTAAAAAAAACCCGTATTAATACCTTAATGCAAGGAAAAACCCCAGTTTGAAAGGGATGGAGCCGCCAACTTCTTTGAACTTCCAACGGTTTCAAGTGAAACTCTCCCGGGGTACCGGGATAACCTAGGCCTGTCCTGGGAAGTTATGAGCTATGCTCCAATGTAAATCTTGTTGAGTTTTTACAGTGCTTAAGGATTAATACGGGCAGTATGTTTTATTCAAAGAACGCCTAGTTTTTCTGCATGAACTCTTCCAGCTCATCGGTAATTTCCTGCAGAGCTGAAACCAACGGGACTTCACTTGACTTTTCCTCCAATTCAATCAGTTTAAGAACGAACTGAAATGCTGCCATTGCCAGGAAATCCTGACCATCTTTATCACGGAACTTTTGTTGATACTGTCCCACTTTTTCATTGATCACCCTGGCTGCTTTTCTTAATTTTTCTTCTTCGTTCCGGTCAATGACCAGGGGATAGTGGCGTCCCGCAATTTGTATGTTAATATGGAAGCTGCTATCCACCTGTTTTCCCTATTTATTTAAAAGAGCTATACATTCATCTATTTCCCGCACAATCCTTTTAATCTGGGCTTTTGCCGTCTCACGGTCTTCTGATGGTATCAGAACCGATTTTGCCAGTTTGGCCGTAGTATATTGCTGTTCAAGATTGCTAATGTCTCTTTTTTGTTTTTCGATTACTGTTAATAATTCGTTTTTCTCGGCGATCAGACCTTCGTTTTCCCGTTTCAGGGTCTGGAATTTAGCCATCAGCAGTCGCACCTTGTACTTAAGCTGACGGATCATTTCCTCCTGTTCGAAAGTCATGGTCTATTTTTAATACAAATGTAACATACTGCGAGCTGAAATCAAAATATCTGGAGAAATTGAACCCGATGATTATCTTTGGCAACCATGAGAGTAAAGTTGCATCAGGTTCTGATCATCACATCATTAACTGGTATACTGGCAGTTCCGCATTTATCCGGTCAGGAGTCAGTCGGACCGGGAAAAGAATTGCTGGTTCCTCCGGTCGACATTCCGTTGTTCCTGGCAGGTAACTTTGCTGAACCCAGGGCCAATCATTTTCATTCCGGAATAGACATTAAGACTAACGGGGCTGCCGGGGTTCCTGTTCATGCCATCGCAGGAGGAACGGTTTCACGGATCAAGATTGAACCGGGGGGCTATGGACATGCGCTTTATATCCGGCACGATAACGGATTCACATCTGTTTACGCTCATTTACAGGAATTCAGTCAACCGGTTGAGAAATATGTCAAGGAAGAACAGTATCGCAGGGAATCTTTTTCCGTGGACCTGTTCCCTGAATCCGCAAGGTTCCCCGTCAAACAAGGAGATATCGTTGCATTATCCGGGAATTCAGGCGGTTCCGAAGGACCGCATCTCCATTTTGAAATCCGGGAAACAGCCTCTGAAAATACGGTTAATCCACTGGTGAGATCCATACCTGTAAAAGACGATATCAAGCCTGTCATAAGCAGGGTATATGCTTTCTCACTATCCGGACGGAAGGAATGGATTCAGCCGGTGAGCAGTCAGCTTAGTTTGTCGGGTGGTTTATATAAGCCAGCTTCGAACGCTCCCCTTCCCCTTGATGACATTTGCGGACTCGGAATCGAAACCTGGGACCTGCTTAACGGGTCCTCCAATAAATGCGGTATTTATCGCATTCAGGCGCTTCTCGACGGAGAGTTGTTTTATGAATTTGTTGCAGACGAGTTTGCATTCTCAGAAACCCGTTACATGAACAGCTTCATGGACTACAAGCTCTTCGTCAGTAATCACCGGCTGGTTTTGCGGCTTTACATTGAGCCTAACAATCAGTTGAGCCTGTTCCGGTTTTCCAGAAATCATGGCCGTATCGAATTGAAGGATCAAAACACACATACAGTCAGGCTGATCGTTGAAGATGCTGCCGGCAACCGGTCTGAAGCGCAGGTGCCTGTCAGGTTGAATCCTTTGCAATTCAGGCGGGATCCTGAATTTATACCTGTTTATGATGCCTGGTTCAGTTGCGAGGAGACCAATACTTTCTCCTCAAACGGCATTGAGATCCGGATACCCCGGGGAGCCCTTTACGATGACCTTTATTTTCAATATGATGTCAAGGAACCGCAAGCAGGTTGTTATTCGCTTGTTCATTGCATTCACAGGACAGATGTCCCCCTCCATCAATATTACAGTCTTGCCATTGAAGCTATCAGTCTGCCTGCCGGACTGAAGAGTCAGGCTATCATCGCCCAAAATACGGAAAACAACCACTATTCACCGGTTGGAGGCACCTGGGAAGGCAATCGGTTGGTCACCCGCACCCGGAGTTTCGGGATGTTCTGTATACGCGTTGATACCTTGAAGCCCGAAATCAGGCCCCTGAATTTTAACAGTCCGGAAGATCTTCGCAATGCATTAGCAATCAAGCTGACAGTCAAGGATGATTTTTCAGGGATTGGTCATTACCGGGGTGAGGTGGATGGGAAATGGGTTTTAATTGAGTACGATCCGAAGAATGACCTCCTTGAATACAAAATAGATCCGCAAAGGATCGGTACCGGTAAACAACATAAATTTGTACTGCAGGTATCTGATCAGCTTAATAACACAACAACTTATAGTACAACATTTTACAGATAATAATAATCAGTTTTATTTTATGAAAAAACAGATAATAATTGCTCTGGCCCTTCTGACGGCGGGTACCGGTCCTCTCTGGTCCTGTACCAATTTCCTCGTCACCAGGGGTGCTTCGGTTGACGGATCGACGATGATCTCCTATGCAGCTGATTCCCATGTTTTGTATGGCGAACTGTATCACCGGCCGGCGGCCGATTATCCGGCAGGCACCATGGCGGAAGTGTATGAATGGGACAGCGGGAAATTTCTTGGAAAGATACCGCAGGTTGCACATACCTATTCGGTCATCGGAAACATGAATGAACATCAGCTTACGATTGGCGAAACAACCTATGGCGGAAGGGAAGGATTAGTGAATCCCCAGGCGATCATGGATTACGGCAGCCTTATTTACATGAGCCTGCAAAGAGCAAAGACCGCCCGTGAAGCCATTACGATCTGGGTTGATCTGTGCGAAAAGTACGGTTACTGTTCCTCCGGTGAATCTTTATCCATTGCGGACGCCAATGAAGTCTGGATCATGGAGATCATCGGCAAAGGCCCGGGTAAAAATGGTATCAATTATGTTGCTCGAAAGATTCCCGACGGATATGTCTGCGCCCATGCCAATCAGGCACGTATAACAACCTTCCCGCTAAATGATCCGGCTAACTGCCTCTATAATAAAGACATCATTTCATTTGCAAGGGAAAAAGGCTGGTTTAGTGGTAAAGATGAAGAGTTCTCCTTCCGCGACACGTATGCTCCTTTGGAATTCGGAGGTCTCAGGGGTTGTGAAGCCCGGGTATATGCCTTCTTTAATCATATTGCAAAAGGCATGGAACAGTATCTTGATTATGCAATGGGATTTGATTCCCGCAAACCTATCCCCCTCTGGATCAAGCCGGATTATAAGCTTACTGCCCAGGAATTAATGGGCTATATGGGCGATCATTATGAGGGGACCCCGATGGATATGACCAAGGACCTTGGCGCCGGTCCGTTTGAATGCCCATACCGATGGAGACCCATGCATTTTACCGTTGACGGACAAGATTACCTGAACGAACGGGCTATTGCAACCCAGCAAACCGGTTTTTCTTTTGTGACTCAGTCGCGTTCATGGCTGCAGGATCCCATTGGCGGTATTTTCTGGTTTGGTGTTGATGATGCAGCAACAACCCAGTATGTACCGATGTACTGCGGTATTCTTGCTGTGCCGGAAACATTTGCCGAAGGAAATGGGGATATGCTCAAATACTCTCCTACGGCTGCTTTCTGGATCTTCAACCGAGTTTCTAACATGTGCTATCTGCGATATAACTCTATGGTTAAGGATGTGCAGAAAGTTCAGAAGGAACTTACCGACAAATTTGCCGCTTACACCCCAGTTATCGATAAAGCTGCTCAGGCGCTGATCGTGAGGGATCCAAACCTGGCCCGTGAATTCCTGACTGATTATTCCTGCAATATGGGCCAATATACATTCCAGCGCTGGAAAGAATTATCCGAATACCTGTTGGTCAAGTATATCGATGGAAACATTAAAAAAGAACAGGATGGCAAATTCCTGGATAACGGTACGGGTGTTTGTGTAATGCCTGATCAACCGGGGTACTCTGAGGCCTGGAAAAAAATGGTCAAGGAGAACGCCGGTGAGGTTCTGAAGGTAGTCGAAATGAAAAAATAGTGGCTGACGACAGAAGAGGGCGGAGGATACGAATTTTTCGGGGGTTATTTTTGACATTGAGCTTGTTATTTCAGGAAAGAAATGCTAATATTGCAGCCAATTTTGTAATAACCCATAAGAATTAGCGAAATGAACTTAGTAAACGTTGCAGAGCAGGCATTTGCGGTTCAACAGGAGTATCCGGAATTCAAAGCCGGTGATACCATTACCGTACATTATAAGATCAAGGAAGGTGACAAAGAAAGAATCCAGATGTTTCGCGGTGTAGTTATACAGCGTCGGGGCGACGGAACAACGGCAACCTTTACCGTTCGTAAAATTTCCGGAGGTGTCGGAGTTGAAAGAATTTTCCCGGTTTTTTCACCTTTCATTGACCATATCGAACTGAACAAGAGGGGAAGGGTTCGCCGCGCCCGCATTTACTATCTCCGTGGCCTTACCGGCAAAAAAGCCCGTATCAAGGAAAAAAGATTCTAAGAGAGATTTTATCAATATGGAAACCCCGTTCAATGAGCGGGGTTTTTTATTCTGCTATTTTCACATAGATCTGTGAAGACTCCTGCCTGACGACGATAACCTTTGCACCTTTGGGAATCCACGAGACATCGGCCACCGCATCATAGACTTTTCCTTCGATCATCACTTTACCGGCTGGCCTGAGAATAGTATACGCCTCCCCTCTCTTGCCGGTCAGGGTAAACAGTTCCGCCGGCGCAGCGACGAATCCATCTTCCTTTTGTTGTGTCTGTTTCAGGGCCAGCCAGCTGAAAGGACTATTGGTATAAAGTTTCCCGCTTAACCATATTGAGCCTATGAAGGCCACCAAAACCGAGAATCCCACCAAAACAAATGCCTGAAAAACATCCATGACACTAACACCGCTAAAATCAAAGCGGACATTACCGATCAGGCTTAATGACAATCCCGCAACCATTAGTACGATGCCGCTGATGCCGAAGACGCCGAAACCGGGGAAGGCAAAAATCTCTACGATCAGCAGGGCAAGACCTGCGATAAAAACTAAAATTTCCCAATGCTCAGCAAGGCCATCAAGATACAGTGGTGCAAAATAGAATAGTGCACCGATGACGGCTACGATAAGGGGTAATCCGATACCAGGGGATTGCAGCTCGAGATAGACTCCGCCGATGATCATCAGGATCAGAATTCCCTGAACGCCTGGACTCAGCAGGAAGCTGATGAATTTCTCGAGGGCAGAAATTTTATACTCTTTAAGCTCATAATTTTTCACCCCATGTTTAGTCAGCAAATCAGGAATCGATTCCGCTGCACCTTCACAATAATGCCAACGTATGGCCTCCTGGGTGGTCATGGTCAGCACTTTACCGGTGTCGATCAATCCTGCTATATAAACTGAGGGATCAACCATGGCTTCGGCAATTTTGGGGTCACGCCTCCAAATGTAGGTGGTATCTTTCCCGCGGATGACCGTATCCCTGCCATGCGCTTCTGCTGTTGATCTCATGGTGGATCGCATATAAGACTGATACTTATCGGGGACAACTTCCCCGGTCTGATTGACCACGGTGGCAGCTCCGATATTGGCGCCCGGCCTCATAAAAATGCTGTCGCATGCGATGGATATCAGTGAACCGGCCGATGCCGCATTATTATCGATAAAAACCCAAACCGGTTTTGGATAGTAAAGAATTTTAGTACGAATCGAATCGGCCATATCAACCAGTCCACCATAAGTATTCATCCTGATAATGACCAGATCAGCCTTCCACTCTGCTGAATATTCAAATGCATTTTTTGTTATCCTCCATAGTCCCTTATCCACTTCCCGGTTCATGGAAAAAACAAAAACTCTTGGATTTTCAGGTATCCTGTCCGGCATTGCTATATCAACGGCAGCGAGGGAAGTAACTGAAATACCGAATATAAAGCCAGTGGCCAGAAAAGAGAATAATCTGTTCATTTCAGGGGATAGTATAATTTAAACAAAGGTAAAAAAACCACTATGGTTTTTTTCTTAATTTTGGGCGCAAACCAGAATTAAAGAAAATGAAAAAGAAAGGCACAATTGCAATTTTAACCGGTGGAGGGGATGTTCCCGGTCTGAATCCGGCGATCCGTGCGGTGACCATCAGGGCACTTCGTGAAGGATATGATGTAATCGGCCTGCGCCGCGGATGGGCAGGTATCACTGAAATGATCAGGGATAAAAAAGCAGACAACAGCAACTGCTATACACACCTGACGGAAGAAGAGGTTAATCGTGCCGGCCGTACCGGAGGTACCTTCCTGCATAGCTCAAGGACCCGGCCGAGTCATTTACCAAAAAGTGCGATACCCGAGCAATATAAGAATATGTACACTGCTGAAATCAACGACATCACACCCGAGGTTCTTAAAAACCTTGATTGGTTAGGCGTTGATTACCTGATTCCGATCGGGGGTGATGATACCCTCAGTTATGCCGTTCGTCTGTATGGCGAAGGAGTGAAGGTAGTTGCCATTCCGAAAACCATGGACAATGATGTTCCCGGAACAGATTATTGCATCGGATTCTCGACCTGTGTCAGCCGGACCATTCATCTTATCAATACATTACGAACCAGTGCCGGTTCGCACGAAAGGATTCTGGTCATCGAAGTATTCGGCCGATATGCCGGCTTTACCGCCATGCTACCGACGATGGCCGGAGCAGCTCACCGGTGCGTTATACCCGAGTACAAATTCAATATCGACCGTCTGACTGAATTGCTGGTTGCAGACCGTAACCACAATCCTTCGAAATATTCCATTTGTCTGATCTCTGAAGGTGCTACGTTCGAAGGAATGGAAGACATGTGTTTCATTAATGGCGAGAAAGACATGTTCGGGCATGCCAAGCTTGGCGGAATCGGCAATACTGTCGGAACTCTCATTAAAGAACGGACTGCCACCTATAATAACGGCCAAAAGATCAATATCATCAACCAGAACCTGGGTTACCTGGTCCGCGGCGGAGATCCGGATGCACTGGATTCCATCGTTCCGATGGCTTTCGGCAACCTGGCTCTGGACCTGATCCTGAAAGGAATTCACGGCCGCCTGGTTATCCTGAAAAACGGTCGTTATGATAATGCTCCTCTAGATGTCGTAACAGCCACCAAGAAGTTTGTGGATATCAAGCAACATTATAATACCGACCGCCTGCGGCCGAATTATAATGCATTCGATTTCAAACCGTTATTGATTATGACGGGAGATTAAGAACCGAACGGATTCAGGAAATACAAGGTTCAAAATGCGAAGGAGGGTTCAGCCCTCCTTTTTATTTAAATATCCGTGAAACAATGACATCCCTTCCTTTTTTCGGTCTGTAAACGGATAAGAGATATTCCGGGTCAGATAGTCACGGATCAAGGATTCCGGCAGATTCCATTTTTTACTCCAATCCCTTGTATTCCGGAGTATGGTTTTAATCCCGTATTCCTGTGCCCGGTCGAGACGTTCGATAAGTCCGGGAGGAACAGGCTTTTTAATTGCCCAGGCTGCAAAAACGAAGGGGAGGCCCGTCATCCGGATCCATTCTTCAGCCATATCATAGCGGTAAGGATAACGGTTTTCAATGGCAAACACCTTGTCGCCGATGCAAATTCCCGCCTTCTCACCCTTAATATCACTTAATTCAAAGCCTTCAGAAGCCGGCAAATAGTCCCAATGAACCTTCCAATGGTATGCTGCCAGAATTCTGATCAGTCTTACAGTGGTCCGGGAATGGGGATCAAGCCAGACCTTTCTGATCTGCTCAACGGGGACTTCCGAAAACAGGCAGACCGAACGGACCGGCCCCTCGACACCGATACAGTAATTTCCAACCCACTCCACACATCCCGGATCCGAAAAAGCGCCAACCGGAACCAAAGCCAGATCGGCTTCCCCGGAAGTAAGCTTTTTAGCACCGATCGCAGGAATCTCAATGCTTACCGTACAATCATCCAAATAACCGGAATGGAGAATTCCATGAACCAGAGGTGCGGAATTAAGATAGCTGACAACGGAGATTTTCATTCCGAAAGGATTATCTGACAAGTCAGTCAAAGTTAACCCTTTCCCGGCTATATCCAGCCTTTTTGCTAACTTTACCATTCTAATTGAAAGACAATGAATCTCGACGAACTCACTGCCATTTCACCGGTTGACGGCCGGTACCGTAATAAAACCAAGGAGCTCGCTGCCTACTTCTCCGAATGGGCCCTGATGAAATACCGTTTACAGATCGAAGTAGAATATTTCCTGGTCCTTTGCGGGCTTCCATTGCCGCAGCTTGCAAAATTTCCGGATAACCAGGCCAACGCCCTTCGCGGCATTTACCTGAACTTTACCCCTGAAGACGGAATCCGGATTAAGGAAATCGAAAGCATAACCAACCACGATGTAAAAGCCGTGGAATATTTCGTAAAAGAAAAGTTCGAACAGCTGGGTTTCAGTGAATACAAGGAGTTCGTTCATTTTGGCCTGACCTCCCAGGATATCAACAATACAGCTGTGCCGCTATCTATTAAAGAAGCCATCGGGCAGGTTTATCTGCCGGTACTTCTGAAAATCAAGAACCGGTTGCAGGAACTATCAGATGAATGGTACGACGTACCCTTGCTCGCCCGGACACATGGACAACCTGCCTCGCCAACCCGCCTCGGGAAAGAGCTCCTTGTGTTTGTGGAACGTCTTGAAAAACAAATTGATATCTTGACTCAGCTTCCCTATCCCGCTAAATTCGGCGGAGCAACCGGAAATTTCAATGCCCACTTTGTTGCTTACCCTGACTACAACTGGGTTGCCATTGGGAACCACCTGGTCAATTCAATCCTGGGGCTGAACCGTTCACAGGTGACCACCCAGATCGAGCATTATGATAACCTGGCTGCCATTTTCGATTGTCTGAGGAGGATCAACGTGATCATGATCGATCTTTCAAGAGATATCTGGACCTATATTTCCATGAATTACTTCCGCCAGAAAATCAGAAAAGGCGAAGTAGGCTCCTCGACCATGCCCCATAAAGTGAATCCGATTGATTTTGAAAATGCCGAAGGGAACTTCGGGATAGCTAATGCCATATATGAGCATTTTAGCAATAAACTACCTGTTTCCCGGCTTCAGCGCGATCTTACCGATTCGACCGTCTTACGGAATGTCGGTGTCCCGCTGGCCCATGGTTTGCTGGCTTTTAAATCCCTCCAGAAAGGTCTTGATAAACTGTTGCTCAACCAGGATGCAATCAACGCCGACCTGGAAGATAATTGGGCCGTTGTTGTCGAAGCCATTCAAACTATCCTGCGCCGGGAAAATTATTCAAACCCTTATGAAGCCCTGAAAGAGCTGACCCGGACCCACCAAAAAATCACTCAATCTGAGATACAGCTCTTTATCGACAAGCTCAATGTAAGCCAGCCTGTTAAGGATGAATTAAAGAAAATCACACCGTGGAATTATCTCGGAATCAGGGATCTCAGGCAATAAATCCTACCCGGTTGAACGTTTATAGTTTTTCCCGGATTTTAAGATGAAATCCTTTTTCAAAATCATTAACCAATATGTATATCCATACCGTGGATATGCCGGATTGAATATCTTCTTTAACATCTGGGGCGTTATCTTTTCCCTCTTCAGTCTTGTAATGATCGGGCCTTTCCTCCAGATTCTCTTCGGACTGCAGGAAATTACCACTTCGCAGGTTCCTTTTGAACTGACAAAGCAATCCATCCAGCATAACTTCAATTTCTTCCTTAGCCAGCTGATTGAACAACAAGGCAAACCTGCCGCTCTTCTGTTTGTCAGCGGACTGGCCGTGATGATGTTTTTCCTGAAAACCTCCAATATCTACCTGGCGAATTATTTCATGGCTCCCTTGCGCAACGGAGTTGTTAGGGATATCCGGAACCGGATATACAAACAGGTTGTTGACCTTCCATTATCCTATCATACACGTGAGAGAAAAGGAGATATAATGGCCAGGCTGACACAGGATGTTCAGGAAGTAGAGTGGTCAGTGATGGCTTCGCTCGAGAAGTTTTTCCGTGATCCGCTGAATATTCTGATATTCCTGGTCGGAATGTTTGTCATGAGTCCCAAGCTGACCGTGATTGTCATTATTCTCCTCCCTGTCAGCGGGATCCTGATAGGAACGGTCGGAAAAAACCTGAGGAAAACTTCAGCTAAAAGTCAGGTTCAGATGGGTGTCCTGATGTCGATCCTTGAGGAAACACTTTCAGGCCTCAGAATTATCAAGGGTTTTAATGCCGGTGAGTGGTCGGAGAAACGCTTCCGCAATGAGAACCAGGTTTTCACCCGGATCATGAATTCGATAACACGCCGTCGCGATCTGGCTTCTCCCCTCTCTGAGTTTCTTGGCTCAATCGTTGTTGTGGGACTTATGATGATTGGCGGCAACCTGGTACTTAAAGGCCAGGGCGGTTTGAATGCTCCTTCTTTCATTGCCTATATTGCCATCTTCTCACAGATATTGAATCCGGCGAAATCCTTATCAACCGCTTATTATCATCTGAACAAAGGACTGGCCTCAATTGACAGGATCAACCAGGTGCTGGATGCCCCGGTCACCATTCTTGACAGTCCACAAGCAGTGGAGGCTGACCGATTTAATGAATCGATCGAATTCCGGAACGTAAGCTTTGCATACGGAGATCAGCCGGTGATCCGGAAGGTCAGCCTGACCATACGTAAAGGAGAAACCATCGCACTTGTAGGTCCCTCGGGATCCGGAAAGTCCACACTGGCTGATCTGCTGGCCCGTTTCTATGAGGTACAGGCAGGTTCTGTCCTGATCGACGGACAGGATGTCCGTAACATCCGAACCGAATCTCTCCGCAACCTCATCGGCATTGTACCGCAGGATCCGCTGCTGTTCAATGATACCATTGGTTCCAACATTGCTTTCGGAGATGATCATCCCGATATTCAGGCAATATGCGAAGCCGCTAAAGTTGCACATGCCTGGGAATTCATTCAGCAAACGGAGCAGGGTATTGAAACACGTCTGGGTGACCGCGGGGGAACTGTTTCCGGCGGACAGAGGCAACGTCTTTGTCTGGCACGTGCGGTATACCGGAATCCACCCATTCTCATCCTGGATGAAGCTACCTCGTCGCTCGATTCCGAATCGGAAAAGCTGGTTCAGGAATCCTTACAGGACCTGATGCGTAACCGCACCACCATCGTCATTGCGCATCGTCTGTCAACCATTCAATATGCCGACCGGATCTATGTGATCCGCGACGGACAAATATCTGAACAAGGAACGCATGATGAGCTGATGAACAAACACGGGGATTATCGTTATATGCTTGATCTTCAAAACAATTCAATCCAGTAAACACAAAGACATCGTGATCAGGATCGGTCGGGAAATAAAAGAAGTATTCCCGGATATCGTCGTCGGATATCTGTCAGGCTCTGTCAGGAACAGTGAGAATCATCCTGATGTTTGGAACCTGATAAAAAAGAGGAGCGGTGAGATAGCTTCAACCATGGACGCTGAATCCATCAGGCAGGTTGAGGGTATCCGGCTGGGTAAAAATGGCTACCGGCAACTCGGCAAGGATCCTAACCGTTACAGGCTTTCCGCTGAGGCTCTTATGAGAAGGATCGTTAAAGGACAAGAACTTTACAGTATCAATACAGTCGTTGATATCCTGAACCTGGTTTCCATTGAAACCGGGATCACTATTGGTGGTTTTGACCAGTCGCTCATCCGGGGAGAAATCGAGCTTGGCATTGGCCGGCCCGGCGAAGAATTTGAGGCTATTGGCCGGGGACCACTAAATGTTGAGAGCTTACCGGTTTACCGTGACGAGGCGGGAGTTATAGGGAGCCCCACTTCCGATTGCATGCGAACACGTATCCAAACGGAAACAGGATCGATACTGATGCTGATCACGGGATTTTACGGACCAGCTATGGTTATACCGGTAATTGACCGGTTAACTTCCCATTTGTCGGGATATTGTAACCTTCAGAGCGAAACATCAGGGATAATAATATAACCATTCAGGATGAAACCAACTAACTTACACATTATCAGCTTTCTGTTTCTATCCTTTTTTATCACACCGGTTCATTCCCAGAATATCCCGGGATTTCCACTCGATCCCTATCGTATTCTGAAAACCTGGACATATGATAACCTGACGAAAGAGAAAGGCGATGGTGAAGAAATCATCGACACTTTAGCCGGTCAGGCTTATTTGGCAGGAATTCGTTATTCAGACACATGGTTCGGCAGGACAGGAAATCTTGAATTTTACTTCACGGGAGAAAAAGTCAGCAGAATCATGTTCCGGTATTATCATCCCGCAAGGTCACGGACTCAGGAGCAGACCGATCTGATCATCAGGGATACTGCAGCCAGAAACTCTTACGCAAGGGAAGTCCTCCAGCTGGATTCGCTCCGGCGGGATTCCATTGAAAAAGAAATCTCAGTGATTCTTGGATCCTCATTCACAGCTGGCCGGTCAGCGCTATCTGATAGAAAAGCTAAATATTCAGCCAACTGGATCAACAGGGGTTATTCCTGCGTTTATAAGGATTATGTGGAATACGGAGATATTATCTTCACGAAAATGATAGCGCCTTCATGGATCAGTGGAGAATTTGAGGCTCCGGCAGAGATGGAACTGTTACAGAAAAGCAGGATTGTAACGAAAAAGATATCCTGTACAACCAGCCTGCTGGCTCAACCTGCAGACACAGGCCAGTTGGCTTATCAGAACGTTCTTTTGCTACTCGAATTTACAAACGGATCAAGGTTCCTTGAAATGCTTCCTGAGATTCCAATCAGCTATCTGCCCACATTCCAAATTGATGACGTTGACGGTGATGGAACTCCGGATATCTGGATCAGCATCCCGGTTGATCAACCGGGTTCTGTCACGCTTCAATACATCTATGCCATCCCGTTCAAGGAACCGGTCCTGATTTTCAGTTCCAACGATATGTTACCATCAGCATTACGATTTTCAGAAGGCAGACAAATCGGTGTTCTGATGCCTGACGGGAAAGTTCATCAGGTTGCTGTTCCGGTGTCTTCGCCTGCTTCATCAGTTTTCAATGCAGCCGGGAAACCATCCTTTAATGACAACATGATTCCTGCCGGCTTCTCAGGTTTTACAATGAACCTGCGAAATCGTGACGGGAGCGTTGATTTTACAGGTCGTGTTTCATTGAAATACGATAATCCCGAATTACCCGATTATGGCTGTCTTGATATCCTATATCATTTTGCCACAGGCGGATGGGAGGTTCAGGAAATTAGATATCCTTGTAACACGGCACGATAATTGTTCGTTTTAATTCAATATACCAAACAGACGTACTATGAAATCTTTCCTGTTACCATTAAAATCCATAATTGCGGTATTAGCAGTAATGACGATATTATTCACCTCATGCACCGATGAGTATCTTCCGGGCATTAAAGGTGAAGGGGATATTGTCGAAGCCTCACTTTATCCTGATGATTTCACGGGATTTGTGTGTGCGATCGCAGCCGATGTTTACCTGACCCAGGGAGACACACAAGAGGTGGTGGTTGAAGCCCAGGAGAATATTATAGATAACATCATGCTGCATGTCAGCAATGGCATCTGGCTTATTGAGTATCACAACCTGGTACTCCGGGCAGAACCGGTTAAAATCTTCATCACAGTTCCTGATCTCACCAAAGCTGCCATATCCGGTACCGGTTCCATTATCGGATTAACTGCCTTTGAAAACCTCGGGCACCTGGATCTGTCTATTTCAGGTTCAGGAGACATGGATATTGAAACAGAATCGGAAGAACTTGAAGTACGCATCTCATGCGCCGGTGATATGGATCTCAGAGGAAAAACTGAATATCTTGATATAAGCATCTCCGGTTCCGGAAGCATAGATGCCTTTGACTTACCAACCAGGGAAGTTGAGATCTCGATATCCGGTTCAGGAAACGCTTACGTAGATGTTGAGGATTATCTTGATGTCACAATATCAGGAAGCGGAAGCGTATTCTATCAGGGTAATCCTGAAGTCGACTTGCATATAACCGGTAGCGGGACCGTCCGCCGTAACCGATAAACGATAATCAATTTAATAAAAAATGAAATCCCATACCATTCCATTGTTTGCCCTGCTCTTGTGCATGTCATCCTGTTATGACGGTAGTCCCTGGCAGGGAATCGAGGGACAGGGTCCCATTGTAGAACGCAAGATTAAACTGGATCATATCAGAGGAATTTCCGTACCCGGTTCTGCCAAAGTCTACCTGACACAAGGTGATAATCAGGATGTCAGGATTGAGGGTCAGGAAAATATCATTGACAACCTGAACACCACAGTCACGGGAGAGGTTTGGCGGATTGAGAATAAAAGGCCGGTCTGGAGGTGTGAAACTCTCAAGATATATATCACTATGGAACAACTCCGGATGATCAGAATTTCCGGATCGGGTGATGTCTTTACGAGTAACCATTTTGAAAACCTGAAAGATCTGGAAATCAAGGTTTCCGGATCGGGTGATCTGGATCTTGATATCGAAGCAGACGATATCTATACCAGGGTGAGCGGATCAGGTAACATCACGATGCGCGGGAAGGCCGATCGCCTTGATTCCGGCATTTCGGGTTCAGGCCATATCCGTGCCTCAGAACTTGAGGTTCATTCTGCAGACCTTCATATTTCGGGATCCGGAGATATGGAACTATATGTAACAGATCGGCTCACGGCCCATGTCTCCGGAAGCGGGAATGTATTTTACTCGGGCAATCCATCGATCGATACGAGTATTACCGGCAGTGGTCATGTGAGATCAAGGTAGTCAATGACGGATCCTTATCAGATCATTGAGAAGTACTACCCGAAAGATTCAAGGGCAGTTGAAATCCTTATTATTCACAGCGAAGCAGTCGCCCGTAAAGCAGCCGTCATTGCGGGATATCTGAATCTGAGCCCTGAAGAAACAGCCTTTATCCATGAAGCCTCAATCCTGCATGATATCGGGATTATTTTCACAAATGCCCCCGATATAGGATGCCATGGCGATTTTCCTTATATATGCCATGGATATAAGGGTCATGATCTGTTAGTGGAAGAAGGCCTAGCTCATCATGCCCTAGTTTGTGAACGGCATACCGGAGCCGGATTGACTATTAAAGATATTGACAAACAGCATCTTTCACTTCCCCGGAGGATGATGGTCCCAATCTCTCTCCCGGAAAGGATTATCGCATACAGTGATAAATTCTTCTCGAAGAACCCGGAACGGCTGACACAGGAAAGGTCATTCGAAGAGGTGCTCTCCTCCATGCGGCGTTTTGGTCCGGATAAGGCCGCTATAGTTACGGAATGGCACAGGGAATTCAACCGGTAGATCCGGAGTGATATACACTTTTTGTCAATTCGGTAACAGGATCATCGAATTTCCGGTTTTTGACGAGCCAGTTTATCTACCCCTTCTTCCGTATTGATCAGCTTTAGCCGGAAGCTATACTGATAGCTTTTGCCTTCAAGCCGGTATTCCGGATGAACCCAGGCACCCCAGGAATCATCACCTCCCACTCCCATCTGAGCCAGGTCAATATTCAAACTGATGAGATTCCGTGGTACAACATCGTCAATATGCCTGTTATACTGGGCAGGATTATCCAATCGTTCATCAAAATTACGGTGAAGGCTGGTAAAATCCTCTACGGTATTATGCAGAGCGCTGAAACAAATCATTGGCTCACCGGCAACCAACAGTCCCTGTCCCTTGTCGTTGGTCAGGCTCAGCCAACGCACATCGGTACGGTAACCGTTTTCCTGAGGACGGACATAAGGAGTGTACATATCCGCAACTTTAGCCTTGTAATGACCTATGAATGAGCCCGTTTTCCTGTCCATGTAATTCTCCCACGGACCCCGGCCAAAGTAGCTGACCTGATCATACTCCCTGGCAAGTACCATATTCATTCCGACACGCGGGATTTCAGGCAGTTTTTCCCGGATCTTCGAAAAACGATAATCAATGACTATGTCGCCTGATCCAAATACTTTGTACTGTACTCCCAATTCAGCAAAAACACCCGATTTATCCCTGAGATCAAACATGAAATCAAGCACCGCCATTTTGGGATTGGAGAAGTCGCTTAAAGCACCTTTTAACACGGCATTCTTACCTGCTTCTTTCCAGATTTCACATCGTTCGGGTGTTCCATTGCCAAAATCATTATCAGTGGGTGCACGCCAGAAGTCAGGCAGCAACGCCGCTTTCAGTAATTCATCCTTGCTGTTTTTCAGGGAAATCATTTTACCCTGGGTCAGATCAAAAGAGACACTAAAACCGAGTCCCTGAACTGTTACAGTATTCCCATCCTGATTTTTAACCAGGTCTGGGAAGTCCGACACCTGAAGCGATATCCGTTCAGCATAAACCGGTAGTTTAAACTGTTCAGCTGCATAGTTATGACCAGCCTCCACAATGGTCCATGCATCGGGACGGACAGCAGAGACAGTGAGGAAATACTCAACACCTGGTTCGGCTGCCGGCAGCTTACCAGGGATCTGGACCGTCAGTGATTGGCCGGGAGCAATATCAGGACAGGGCATGGAGCCTTTTAATATAACCCGGCCATCTCCTTCAATCTGCCAGTCGAGCCTGAAAACACCCAGATTGGTAAAAGCGTATCCGTTCCTGATCAGGATTTTTCCTTCTTTCAGATCTTCAGCTTTAAACTTGATATATTGATATACTTTTTTAACTTCTTTAAGTGAAGGGTGCGGTGTACGGTCGGGGAAGACCAGCCCGTTAATGCAAAAATTCCCGTCGGTCGGTGTGCCGGGTGGACCCCAGTCACCACCATAAGCATAGTATTTAACACCCTTATCATTGGTTTTTATTATACCCTGATCGACCCAATCCCAGATGAAACCACCCTGGAGGTTCGGGTACGACTCAATGGCATTCCAGTAATCCTGGAGGTTACCAACTGAATTGCCCATTGCATGAGCGTATTCGCATTGAATCAACGGCCGGTCATTGTCAGGATTCTGGGCATATTTTATCAAATAATCGATTCGCGCGTACATCGGGCACCAGATGTCAGTATGCCTTTCGGTTGTATTCGTTGATTTTTCAGCCCGCTCGTACTGTACCGGTCGTGAGGGATCGCGTTGCTTGATCCACTTATAATCAGCCAGCATATTACGCCCGTCGCCTGCCTCATTTCCAAGGGACCAGATAATAATCGACGGATGGTTTTTATCGCGCTCCACCATATTGACCGTCCGTTCCATATGTTGCAAAGCCCATTCAGGGCGGTCAGCGAGTGTCTCATCCTTGTTGTATCCTATACCGTGCGATTCGATATTGGCTTCTCCGATCAGGTACAGGCCATACTGGTCACATAATTCATACCACCTTTCAGGCTGCGGATAGTGGGATGTCCTGACTGCATTGATATTATGAGATTTCATGGTCAGGATATCGAGCTTCATCATGGCTTCATCAACAACGTGTCCCTTTTCGGGATCATGTTCATGGATATTAACCCCTTTGAGATAAACAGCCACTCCGTTAACCAGGAATTGCTTATTCTTGATTTCCATCCTCCTGAAGCCGACCGGGAGGCTGATATACTCCACGGGTTCACCTTTGCTGCCCGTAAGGCTGATCAGGAGAGTGTAAAGATTCGGCTGTTCGGCCGACCATTTCTTCACTGATGGCAATGTTTTACCGAATTGAATAGTCGCAGATTCTTCTTTTATCTCGATTTTCCTGGTATCCTGCCAGAGCATTTCAGGACCATCCATCAGTGTCACTGAAACCTCACAGGCAGAAATTTTCCTGATCCCGTTGCATAGCTCCACATCCAGTCCGAAGAGGCCGTCTGTATAATTATCAGTAAGATTCGACTTGACAAAGAAATCGCGGATATGTACCGGATTCCTCGAATAGAGGTACACATCCCGGGTAATCCCGCTGAGCCTGAAGAAATCCTGATCTTCGAGGTAGCTTCCATCGCTCCAGCGATACACTTCGACTGCCAGGGTATTGTTACCTTTTTTCAGGTATTTTGTGATGTTAAATTCAGCCGGAGTCTTACTGTCTTCACTGTATCCGGCCATCTCACCATTTATCCAGATATAAAAAGCTGAAGTTACTGCACCGAGGTGAATGAAGACATCCCTGTCCTTCCAGGTTGCAGGAACCTGGAAATCCCGCCGGTAGGATCCAACGGGATTGTTATCTGCCGGGATCAGCGGTGGATCGGGATTGGCAAACGGATATCCGGCGTTCCGGTAAATAGCTATGCCATAGCCCAGAAGCTCCCAGTTTGATGGAACCTCAATGATATCCCAATCACGGATATCATAGTCCTCCTCATAGAAATAGAAAGGTCTGTCAGCCGGTTTCGATGAAAAGTGAAATGACCATTTACCGTTCAGGCTCTGATAAAACTCCGATGCTTCCCGGTTTCCGGTGAGGGCTGCCTCTTTGGTTCCGTAGGCAATGAAATCTGCCCGTGGCTTTTCCTTATTAATATTGTTGACAGCCGGGTTCTCCCAATCGCGAGGAGTTTTCTTCTTAAAGGCAACTCCTTCATACTTATGAAGTTTCATCGTACAGGAAGATAAAATAGTCATCCCTGCAGCCAGAAACAGGACGGAATTATTTGGTTTCATAAACAGATCATTTTTTAACAGGAACGAGACCGAGGGTCTTTGTCAGAAAAGCAACCGTTGATTGATAGACTTTCATATAGTTCGGATTGAACAAATCAGAGCAAATGACATGATCATGTGCATCCGGGTAAGCTATTGCAACTTTTTTATCAGTAGGTGTTCCCAGGTTTTCAAACATCCAGAGAATTGATTTCACACTGACAGTCTGATCCTGGTTTTCCTTATCCTTATAATAATAGCCCGTGAAAACCGGTTGCGTCACAGCTTTGAAAGTCTTGATCTTCATGGTCATTTCCATCAGCTTCTGCAGGTAGACCACTCCCTCGACCCGATATTTTTTATTCCAGTACGGATCTGATTCCGGACCATTATTTATGATCCGGTATTTACCGCCCGAAAACAATCGCCCGAGTTGCAGTCCGAATGGTCTGGCCAGCAACCAGCTTGCTTTATTCGCAATTTTAACACAAGGTGAATACAGGATCAGAGCTACGATATCCTGAGGATAATCTACAGCCAATTGTAATGCAAGCGTTCCCCCTCCTGAGGTTCCCACCAGTATAACTTTCTTTCCTAAGGCCTTGGCCAGCACCAAAGCCTCCTTAGCTGAATTCCACATGTTTTCCGGAGTCGTGTACAATAGCGCATCGGGTGTATCCAGACCATGATCGGCCAGCCTGGGAATATACAAATTCATCCCAAAATCCTTTCCGAGATTTATATGGACAGGATAACCTTCCATGGGGCTGGCTGAAAAACCGTGCAGATACAACAAGCAATATTCGGTCTGATTTTTCAGGTCTTCATTTGCATATCGGACTATTGAAGCATTGTCAGGCCGTATGTTATGAACCTTTGCTTCCATCACATCCACGTACATCTTCACTTGCTCCGAAGTAATGGAAATCCTGGGCAGATTCTTGTCCAGGTCCTTCCGGGTACTTTCCGGAGCGGCTATTACGGAAATTGTCAATCCTGCAAGCATAACGATTGAAATTGAATAGTGAATTATTTTCATAACTATTGGGTTAAATCGGTATCAGGTTTTGTCAATCGGCAATCTTAAATCGTAAATCGTCAATGAAATAGTATACCCTGATCGGAGGTGGCGAGTATATCGGCAATATGCATGCAACGAATCCCGAGGTGATGTTTACGGATATAGGATTCCAGGTGCATCAGGCATGAAATCTCGGTGCTGGTAATATATTCAGCACCTGTAGACAGGGCATTTTCGACTTTCTGCTGTGCCATTGCGGTAGAAATCGGTTCATGCTTGATTGAAAAGGTTCCTCCAAAGCCGCAGCAAGTGTCTGTTTCAGGCATTTCAAGCAGTTCCAGTCCTCTTACCTTTTCCAGCAACGTTCTGGGTTCATTTTTAATACCATACTCACGCAGAGCCGCACAAGCATCGTGATAAGTCACTTTTGCGCGAAAGCGGGCCCCGACATCACGGACCTGCAGCACATTGACAAGGAAATCGGTGAATTCGTAAACCTGTGGTTTCAGGCGGTTGAACTGGTTGGCATAGATGGTATCTTTCAGGAGCTCGGCGTAATTGTTTTTTACATATCCCGCACAGGAGGCCGAAGGACAAATAATAGGCCGTGATCCGCTGAAATCATTCAAAAACTTCGTTGCAAGTTCCCTGGCAATATCCCAATGACCGGCATTGAATGCTGCCTGACCGCAGCAGGTCTGTTCAGGGTTGTAAAGGACCGTACAACCGACATTCTCAAGAACCTTGTGAACGTTCCATCCGGTATCGGGAAACAATTGATCGATAAAACAGGGAATAAACAGGTCGACTTCCATAATGGGATAAAAATACCGAAATCCCTGTGACAATGATCGGAAAGAAAACAAAATTTTCCGTCTCTACAGGATTCCTTCAACGATCTTCCTGATATTATCCGCGCGTCCCATCGTAAAAAAATGAATGATAGGTACCCCACTATGAATCAATTCCTTAGATTGTTGTATCGCCCATTCTATCCCGACCTGCCTCACGGCTTCATTGTCTTTGCATTTATCAACCTCCTGTGCAAGGGCGGGAGGAATATCGACCTTAAAGGATTGAGGAAGCAGGTTAAGGTGTTTCCTGATCGATACCGGTTTCAGGCCGGGAATAATCGGAACCCGGATGTCAGCCTTTCGGCAGGAATCAACAAAATTGAAAAATTTCTGATTATCGAAAAACATCTGGGTTACGATATACTCAGCTCCCGCATCCACTTTAGCTTTCAGGAACTTTAGATCGCTTTCGGCATTGGGAGCCTCCATGTGCTTTTCGGGATAAGCGGCCACCCCTATACAGAAATCGGTCGGTTGTGGATTCACGAGATCATCCTCCAGATATTTCCCATGGTTGAGATCAATTGCCTGTTTCAGCAGATCAATTGCATGCTCGTGCCCGTTTTTCTCAGGCATGAACCTTCCAGTCAAGGGATTGGCATCACCCCTGACAGTCAACAGGTTGCTGATTCCAAGGTAATGAAGATCAATGAGGGCATCCTCTGTATCCTCTTTTGAAAAACCGCCGCATATAAGATGAGGAACCACGTCTACCTGATAACGGCTCAGGATTGCTGCCGAAATGGCGACCGTACCCGGCCTCTTCCTGACCACTTTTGGTTCCAGCAGCCCATCAGGGCGTAGCTTCAGGTCGATCTCAGCCTGATGGTAGGTAATGTTGATGTAGGGCGGTTTGAATTCCATCAACTGATCCAGTGTATCATAGATAGTCGCGATACTTGAGCCCTTGGTTGGCGGTAAAATCTCAAAAGAAACTTTCGTCCGCTCTCCTTTTGCAATATGCTCTGTAACTTTCATCGGTAATTAAGATTCGTGGTGAGATTCTTTTCTGCGGTCCGGATGGATATTCCCCTCCTGCGGGCGTAATCCAGCACCTGATCCTCTCCGATTTTTCCCAACTGGAAATAACGTGATTCAGGATGCGCAAAATAGAAACCTGATACTGAAGCTCCGGGATTCATTGCCAGGGTTTCAGTCAGGCTGATACCTGTCTTTCCTTCAGGGTCCAGCAAACGGAACAGTGTAAGCTTATCCTGGTGATCAGGGCAACTCGGATAACCGACAGCCGGACGTATACCCCGGTAAGCCTCTTTTAACAGGTCAGCACTATCCAAAGTTTCTTCCGATGCATAGCCCCATATCTCTTCCCTTACCTGTTTGTGCAACCACTCTGCAAAAGCTTCAGCCAACCTGTCGGCCAGGACCTTGATCATCAGGGATCTGAAATCATCATTCTGAAGGGCAAATTCCCTGGCCATTTTATCGGCTCCAATACCGGCAGTACAGGCAAAAAGACCGATATAATCATCGATTCCTGAATCCATCGGATTTATAAAATCGGATAAGCAGAGATTGGGTATCCCTGCTTCTTTCTTTTCCTGGTTTCGCAGGAAGAATAACCGCTCGATCTCAATTGAAGAAACATCCTTGTTAAAGATCAGGATATCTTCCTGCAGGGAACGAGCCGGAAAAATCCCGACCACCCCGTTAGCGGTAAGCCACTTGTTTCCAATAATATCATCAAGCATCTCGCGGGCATTAGCGATCAGCTTCCCGGCTTCTTCCCCTTTTTGAGGATCGTTCAGGATGGCAGGATACCTTCCCCTGATATTCCAGGTATAAAGGAAGAACGACCAGTCGATATAGGGGACCAATTGTTCCAGCGGAAAATCATAAAAAGGGGTAACTCCCAGCTGAGCAGGTCTTACAATCTCTCCCGACACCTCACCACTCCTCACAATTTCCTCACAATACCTCACATTCAATTTATTGGCCCGTGCCTGCTCAAATGAGATGTATTTAGCGGTTGAATCCCGGTTCTGATAATCTTCCCTGATTTTTTTATAGGCTGATTTGATTTCTGATTTTTTATCCGCCGCTTTCCCCTGTGAAATCATTGCAGAAGTGGCTGCCACAACACGGGAAGCGTCTCTGACATGAACTACAGGACCGGAATAGGCCGGGTCGATTTTAAGCGCTGTATGCAATTCCGATGTAGTCGCTCCGCCAATCAGCAATGGCATATTAAAACCTTCTCTTTCCATTTCATTGGCAACATGGCACATTTCCTCGAGTGAAGGCGTGATCAGGCCGCTCAGTCCGATAGCTGAAGCTTTCTCCTGGCGGGCTCTTTCCAGAATCTTCTCAGCCGGGACCATCACTCCAAGGTCAATTACCTCATAATTATTGCATTGCAGGATAACACCCACGATATTCTTTCCAATATCATGCACGTCTCCTTTAACAGTTGCCAGGATCACTTTCCCTGCATTTGCGGCTTCCCCTGATCGCTTTTCCTCTTCAATATAGGGTGTTAGGTAACCTACCGCCTTCTTCATTACACGGGCACTTTTTATGACCTGCGGCAAAAACATCTTGCCTGAGCCAAACCGGTCGCCCACTATATTCATCCCATCCATCAGTGGTCCCTCAATCACCTCAATAGCATAGCCAAATCCCCGGCGGGCTTCTTCCACATCTTCTTCTATATAATCCGGGATCCCGGCCACCAATGCATGTATCAATCTTTCTCTTACCTCTTTCCGTCTCCAATTCTCCTTTTCTCCTGATTTTCTATCTTCGGCTTCTTCGCTGCTTCCCTTAGCCTCAATGTTCTTTTGGGCGTAAGCAAGTAGCCTGTCGGTCGCATTTAAGCTCCTGTTCAGCACCACATCTTCCGCCAGTTTGAGCAATTCAGGTTCTACCTCATCATATATCTGGAGCAGTGAAGGATTCACAATGCCCATATCCATTCCGGCACGAATTGCATGGTAAAGAAAGACGGCATGCAAAGCTTGCCGAACTATCTCCTGCCCCCGGAAAGCAAAAGAGAGATTGCTGACTCCGCCCGAAACCCTGACGCCGGGGAGGTTTTGCTTGATCCACACCGTAGCCTCGATGTAACTGACACCGTAACGATTGTGTTCTTCAAGTCCGGTGGCTAAAGCCAGAATATTCGGATCGATAATGATATCTTCAGTTGAAAATCCTGCCCGACCGGTCAGCAGATCATAGGAGCGCCGGGCAACAGCAATCTTTCTCTTTAATGTGCCGGCCTGTCCCTCCTCATCAAAGAGCATGACTACAACAGCAGCACCGAAACGTTTGATAAGCCTGGCCTGCCGGATAAACGGCTCGACGCCTGCTTTTAAGCTTATCGAGTTTACCACAGGCTTGCCCTGAATATTTTTTAACGCCTCCTCTATAGTTGAAAAGCGGGATGAATCGATCATGAAAGGAACCTTTGCGATATCAGGATCCGTTCCCGCCATCCTCAGAAATTTTACCATGGATTCAGTCGCATCAAGCAGAGGATCATCCATGCAGATATCAATCATTATGGCCCCGCCTTCAATCTGCTCGCGGGCAACTTTCAGTGCTTCCTCGTATTTATTTTCCCGGATCAGGCGGGCAAACATTTTCGATCCGGCTACATTTGTGCGTTCGCCGATGTTGATAAAACCTGTTTCCGGGCGGATGATCAGGGGTTCGAGACCGGCAAAAACTGTGGGAGGTTGATAAGGTTGAAATGGTTGAAATGGTTGAAATGGTTTAAGAGGTTGAAATGGTTTAAGAGGTTGAAATGGTTGAGGAGATCTTACTATTTTAGCAATTTCAAGGATGTGGTCGGGGGTGGTGCCACAGCAGCCGCCAACGAGGTTAACCAGACCTTCATCAATAAAAACCCTGATCCATTCGGCCATCTCCTGTGCGCTCTGAGTGTAACCGCCCAGCTCATCAGGCAGTCCCGCATTGGGATGGGCACTGACAAACAATCTTCGGTCTTCGGTTTTTGGTCTTCGGTTTTCTTCATCAGCCAACTTTCTGAAAATACGCAGGTACGGCAAGAGTTCTTTAGCTCCCAGGGCGCAGTTCAGGCCTATGACCAGAGGCCGCGCATGGCTGATACTATAATAAAATGCTTCCGGCGTTTGACCTGACAAGGTCCGGCCGCTGGCATCAGTTATCGTTACAGAAATAGCCACAGGCCACTCCTGATCCCTTGCTTCAAATTCATCCTGAATGGCGAAAATGGCAGCTTTTGCGTTAAGGGTATCGAAAATGGTTTCAACCAGGAGGCCATCGACTCCCCCGTCGAGCAGACCGGATACCTGCTCCTTATAAGCTGCAACCAGTTGGTCAAAAGTAATGTTCCGGTATCCCGGATCATCTACATCCGGGGACATGGAAGCAGTCCGGTTTGTGGGTCCCATTGAACCGAGAACAAACACTTTGTCACCTGCCGCTTCGCGGGCTATCCTGGCAGATTCCCTGTTGATCCGATACACATATTCCTGCAGGCCATAATCCGACTGGGATATCGCATTGGCATTGAACGTATTGGTCTCTATTACATGTGCACCTGCAGAAATGTATGCCTTGTGGATGTTCAGTATCAGATCAGGCCTTGATAAGCTCAATAGATCATAGTTACCTTTCAGCGGAACAGAAGGATTTTCGAGACCCGAAATTAAATAATCGGATTCTGACAATCCCAGCTTCTGGATCATGGTTCCCATGGCCCCGTCAAGAACCAGTATCTTATCTGTCAGGGCCTTCTGTAATCGCGTATAGGAATTATTCCTGATCATTTTATTCAATCTTGCCTGTCCAGGCTATGAAAACATTTAAGTTCCGGACGAGGTTCCTAAGCTTGTAGAGGTTTTCAAGCCTGATCCGGCCGATCACAAAGTTATAATCCTGGCTGCTATATTTTTCAGTGACCGTTTCGAATTCGAAGTGGCTCAGATCAACCAGGTCATGATATCTCAGATAGATTTCGATCTTAAGATCGCGGGTATAGACCGGCGGGGTGAAGAAGTTCAGCTTTTTATATTCATACCGGTAATTATGCTTTCGTGCGGTTATATCCGAAAGAACTGCCGATCCCGTGGGGAAAGCACCGGCGCCCTTGCCGAACATAAACTGTTTATCATAGAACTGGCCTTCAATGATCACTCCATTATACTCATCTTCAACACTATAGATATATTCAGCAGCGTCAACCAGCTTTGGAAGGACGAACATGCTGAATTTCCTTCCGTTCACCTTGTTGACCTGAGCTACCAGCTTGATCTTTTTACCTTTCTCCCGGGCATAGCGGATATCACAGGCGGAAATATTACTGATACCATAATGGAACACTTCGGATGGATCCACCAGGGCACCGAACCCATGTAAACCAAGAATGATCAGTTTGTACATGCTATCATAGCCATCGACATCAAACACGGGGTTGCTCTCTGCAAATCCCAATTCCTGGGCATGCTTCAGCGCTTTTTGATAGTCCCAGTCCTGCTGGAAGATCCGGGTCAGAATAAAATTGGACGAACCGTTAAGGATACCCGTGATGGACTGCAGCAAGTCGTTGTCATAGTACTCTTCCAAGTTTCGTATCACGGGGATACTACCGCAGGCTGAGGCATCATACAACAGGGCCACCCCTCTCTCTTTCTGAATTCCGATCAGTTCATAGAGATGGTGAGCGAGCATATTCTTATTCCCGGACACCACCGATTTTCCATTAAGCAATGCGGTCTTGACAATCTCATAAGCAGCATCCGAGTCATCTATCAATTCAACGATCAGGTTTATGTGCGGATCTGTTAAAATATCTTTCGGCTCGTAAGTAAACTTTTCCGGCGGCAGGATCCGGGTTTTATTCTGATGTATTACGCAGATCGACTTAATAACAGCATCAGCTGTCTGTACTTCCTGGAGTACCTTATACAAGCCCTGGCCAACCGTTCCGAACCCGAAGAGTCCGATCACCAGTTTTCCGTTACCTTTAGTTATCATCGTTTTTAGTGTTTATAATCGGTTTTAAAATTCCTGTGAGAGCCTCAACTTCAATAAGAAATCCATCATGTCCGTAAAAAGAGTCTATCTCATGGTATTCCGCACCGGGAACGCAGGCTGTTATCAGTTTTTGCTCTTCCGGGGGAAACAGGAGATCGCTTGAAATTCCCACGGCAATTGTTTTTGCGTGAATTTCTGACAAAGCCTTTTCAACGCCTCCACGGTTTCGTCCGACATTATGCGAATCGAAAGATTTGGTGATCGCATAATAGGAATAAGCATTAAACCGGCGGTCCACCTTTTCTCCCTGGTATTGCTGATAAGAACAAGCGCGGAAATCCTCAACCTTGTTTTCGTCAGGATCTGTTTGCGTTTTCTGATAGGTATTCCTGTTCCGGTAGCTTAACAGGGCTATAGCCCGGGCAGCGCGAATACCAAGAGAGCCTCCGTGAGGATCCCCTGATTTGAATGATTCATCGGCGCAAAGAGCCATCCGTTGTGCTTCGCTGAAAGCTATTCCCCAGGCTGAGGCTTGCGCATTGGTCGCAACCGGCGCTATAAACCGGAACAGGTCAGGTTCCTGGATGGCCCATTCCAGTATCTGCTGTCCCCCGAGAGAGCCTCCTATTCCAAGATGTATCTTCTTTATTCCCAAAAATTTACGAAGCTCCTGATGAACCTTTACCATATCCCTGACTGTTATCAGGGGAAAATCGTGCAGATAAGGTTTCCCGGTTGCTGGATTGGTTGACAGCGGTCCTGTAGTTCCATAACAGGATCCCAGGATATTTGCGCAGATAATGAAATACTTATCCGTATCCATCAACAAACCCGGACCAACCATGCCCGGCCACCAGTCGTATGCATCAGAGTTGGCGGTCAGGGCATGCGCAACCCAAATAACGTTGTCAAGGGTTTTGTTCAGCCTTCCGAAAGTATGGAAGGCAACCTGATATTTGGGTAAAACCCTGCCGCACTCAAGGTTCAGAGGCTTTGTAAACTCAAAGACATGTGGTTCCAGCTGTGTCATATTTTCTTGATTGCCTGTTCAAAATCAGAAATGATATCCTCGATGTGTTCCAGCCCTACCGATACCCGGAATAAATTCGGATGAACCCCGGCAGCCAGCTGCTCAGCTTCGGATAGCTGCTGATGAGTAGTCGCTGCAGGCTGGATAATCAGGGTTCGAGTATCACCCACATTAGCCAGGTGGCTGATAAATTCAAATTTTTCAACCAGATGGCGGTTGCGTTTCGGATCGCCTTTCAATATAACTGACAGTACTGCCCCATAACCGTTTTTAAGATATTTTTTAGCATTTCTATGATTGGGATCTTCCGGCAATCCGGGATAGCTGACGGTTTCCACCTGAGGATGTTTTTGAAGCCATTTGGCAAGTGCGAGAGAATTATCACATTGACGATCGAGGCGGATTGATAAGGTTTCGAGGCCCTGTAGGAGGAGGAAAGCATCAATAGCATTGATCGATGGACCGAAATCCCTCAATCCGATCGTTCTTGCCCTGACGATAAAGGCCTGGTTTCCGAACTGGTTGACCCATGGAATCCCGTGATATTCGGGCGAAGGCTCAGTCAATTGGGGGAATTTGCCATTGAACCACGGAAAATTCCCTCCATCAACGATCACGCCAGCTATAGTGCTCCCGTGACCTCCGATCCATTTTGTGGCTGATTCAACAATGATATTGGCACCGTAATCGATAGGCCTGCAGAGGTATCCGCCGGCGGCAAATGTATTATCAACGATCAGCGGAATACCATGTTTGCCGGCAAGTTTTGCGAATTTTTCAAAATCGGGTACCGAAAAGCCGGGATTGCTGATGGTTTCCACATAGATACCCCGGGTCTGCTCATCGATCAGGTGTTTAAAATCTTCTGCCTGATCCGTTGTGGCAAATTTTACTTCGATTCCGAGGTTTTTAAAGGTGTGCTTGAATTGCGAAACGGTTCCGCCATAAAGAAAAGGAGACGAAACAAGGTTATTGCCGGGTTTGAGGATGTTATTCAGCGCGATGAACTGTGCGGCATGACCGGAAGAAACTGCGAGGGCACCTACCCCGCCCTCAAGTGCTGCAATCCTCTTTTCAAAAACTTCTACGGTCGGATTGCCGATCCGTGTATAAATAAATCCGGGTTCATTCAATGCAAACAAAGAAGCAGCATGGTCCGCATCGCGGAATACATATGAAGCTGTCTGATAAATGGGAACGCACCTGCTGTGCGTGTCACTGTCGGGTTTGTGCCCGGCATGTATCTGAAGCGTTTCGAAATGATAAGACATAGATTAAGATTGAAGATTAAAGACTAAAGAATTGAGATTTTGGGTATCAGGTATCAGATAGTGTAAAATCCGTATGCCCGCAGGCCCGTAAGCCCGGATGCCCGAATGAGGTTTGAAGGAGGGGGTAAGCTGGAGGCAGGTTACCCCAAAAGCATTAACATATCCAGTGACCGGAGGGTCCAGGAGAACGAATATGTCTTTGCCGTTGAGTTCATCAATACTTGATTGAGCCGACAAATATAAGTTACTTTTTTTTAAAAGCCAATACGGTGAAGAAAAATCAGGCTTACAGAATTGGATATACCATTTTTTCTATCTTAGCGCCTTATTGACCTAACCAGAAACATTTACTGTCTGCTTAATCTCAAAGGATTATGATCATTGGCATTATAAAGGAGATCCCTTGTGAAAACAGGGTTATCATGCTCCCGGAAACGGTTGCCGAGCTGATTAAAAAGAAAGTTGAAGTATGGATTGAATCCGGAGCCGGGGCGGGAGCCTATTCATCAGATGACCAATATGTAAAGGCCGGAGCAATGATAAAAGGATTATCTGAAATCATTGCAGGGGCCGATTTAATCATGCGGATTTCAGCCCCTGAGGAAGAGCTTTTGAAAAAGCTGAAACCCGACCAGGTCTGGCTGGGAGTATTAAATCCGCTTGTTGATAAATCATTGGTCCAGAAATTATTGGATTTTAAAACGACCTCTTTCAGCCTGGATGTAATTCCGCGGACATCCAGGGCACAAGCCATGGATATTCTCTCTTCCCAGGCAACATCTGCCGGTTACCGGGCTGTTCTGGATGCCGCGATGCATCTCCCGACTTTCTTCCCCATGTTTATGACGGCAGCCGGTACCATCACTCCCGCCAAGGTTCTGATCCTTGGTGCCGGGGTAGCCGGGTTGCAGGCTATTTCGACAGCCCGCAGGCTTGGGGCAAAAGTAGAAGCTTTCGACGTACGGACAGCGGTCAAGGAAGAGGTTGAAAGCCTGGGTGCGAAGTTCGTTGAGGTTGAAGGTTCACGCGATGAAGCTTCTGCAGGCGGTTATGCCGTTGAACAGACAGAGGACTACAAAAGAAAACAGCAGCAGGCCATTCACGACCATGCAATTAAGAGCGATGTCGTAATATGCACCGCCCAGATACCCGGAAAGCAGGCCCCAAAACTATTGCTAAAGGAAACGGTTGAAACCATGAAAGCCGGATCAGTCGTTGTTGATCTGGCTTCCTCAACGGGTGGTAACTGCGAACTTTCGGTCGATTCAGAAACCATCGACCACAAGGGTGTCAGAATCATTGGCCAGTCGGCCTACCCTTCGACCCTGCCGAAAGATTCCAGCAAGATGTTCGGGAAAAACGTTTTGAATTTCCTGAACCTGCTGATATCTCCGGATGGGAGCCTGAACCTGAATTTTTCAGATGATCTGATCAGTGGCACCTGTGTCACCCATCAGGGTGAATTATACAATCCCCGTGTAAAAAGCTTGTTTCAGTAAAATATTTTTTAGCTATGGAAGGTATTCTCGACTTTATCTATCTTCATAAAGAGGCGATTTTCATTATCGCCCTGTCGATCCTGCTCGGCGTGGAAGTTATCTCTCATGTTCCGGCCATTCTGCATACTCCCCTGATGTCAGGTGCCAACGCCATTCACGGCGTGGTGATCATCGGGGCAATAATCGTAATGGGGCATTCCCATACCACCCTATCGCTGATTCTGGGTTTCCTGGCCGTCGTGCTTGGAACGCTGAACGTTGTAGGCGGATTTGTGGTAACCGACCGTATGCTGGACATGTTTAAAAAGAAGAAATAGAATCCGATGAAAGAAATCATAGAATTCACCGAAAAGCTGACTTTCACTCCCGGAGACTCAATTCTGGAGATCAGCTACCTGATAGCTTCCATCCTCTTCATCTTTGGCCTTAAAATGCTGAGTCATCCCGAAACAGCCAGGAAGGGTAACCTTTGGGCTGCAGCCGGTATGATAATTGCCATTGTATGCACCCTACTGTTCCACCGGAAAGACGGTGAGCCGATCCGGAATATCGGACTGATCCTGGTTGCTATCGCGATAGGTACCGCGATCGGCTGGACCATTGCGGTCAAGGTCAAAATGACTGCAATGCCCCAGCTGGTCTCATTTTTCAATGGTATGGGCGGCGCCGCTGCAGCTCTGATCTCTTTGATGGAATTTCCCAGGATGGCTCCCGAATTGATAATCAAGCACGGGATGTTGAACGGGCACTCCATAGCCATCCTGCTCGGACTGGTTATCGGCAGCGTTTCCTTCGCAGGCAGCATGATCGCTTTCGGAAAGCTAGCCGGGAAGATCGGGGATCCGAAATTGAAATTCATGCGTTATGTGAACCTCACCTTCATGGCCGGCATCCTGGTCTTTGTGGTTGTCATTCTTGCCCAGGGCCATGTGGCCCCTAAAGATATTGCCTGGATGTCTTACGTCCTTCTTGGCTGTTCACTCATTTACGGGATCACATTCGTCATGCCGATCGGCGGAGCAGATATGCCGGTGGTCATATCCCTTCTGAACTCCTTTACCGGGGTTGCTGCTGCCATGGGCGGCTTCCTGTATAACAACCAGGCCATGCTGACCGGTGGTATTCTCGTGGGATCCGCTGGGACAATTCTAACGGTACTCATGTGCAAGGCAATGAACCGTTCCCTGCTCAACGTGATCGTCGGCGCTTTCGGCGGAGGGGGCGCTTCCGCCGGTAAAGAAGCCGGTGCAGTGAAGGAGATCAGTATCAGCGATGCTGCAATCCTCCTGAGTTACAGCCAGAAAGTTGTTATCGTTCCGGGTTACGGACTCGCAGTCGCTCAAGCCCAGCATATTTGCCACGAGATGGAGAAACTCCTGGAAGAGAAAGGTGTGGATGTGCGATATGCCATTCACCCCGTTGCCGGCCGTATGCCAGGACATATGAACGTATTGATGGCCGAAGCCGATGTACCCTATGACAAGCTCTACGAAAGCGATGATATCAACCAGGATATGCCAAACGTGGATGTTGTGGTTGTTATCGGGGCCAACGACGTGGTCAATCCTGCCGCCATCGACGATCCTTCAAGTCCGATCTATGGCATGCCGGTGGTCCGCGTGTGGGAAGCCAAAAGTGTAATCGTAATGAAGCGCGGGATGGGTAAGGGCTATGCAGCAATCGAGAACTTCCTCTTCTTTAATGACAATACCCGGATGCTCTTTGGGCACGCTAAAGACAGTATACAGAAGCTGATTGGGGAGATCAAAAACCTGTAAGATCGGGCTTGCGGGCATACGGGCATACGGAATAGTGAGTACACAGTCGCTATATGGTTTGTGATGCCCCCAGACTGAAGTCTGGGATTATGCATACCACCCCGCTAACTTTTCCCTTTTCCCTTCTCCCTGTGGCCTTTCCTTTTGCCTTCTGCCCTCTGCCTTTTGCCCTAATCTATGAGTATTTGCAGCTCTCTCTCCTCTTTCCACCGTCCGCGGGTGAAATCGGGGAATTTAACCGGTACGGAACCCAGTTCAACGGATATCTCTGATAACGGGGTTACGGAACAGGACGAAGCGAGGTCATAAACATCCATATCCAATTGAACACCACGGTTCAGGTTGTCAATCAGGCGGTAAATCTCAACGAAATCCATCCCGCCATGACCGCCGTATTTTTCAATTTCGGCCTTCAGCTTGGTCCAGATGGGATGATCGTACTTCTTGCGGTATTCATTGTAATCGGCTTCGCTGAGCCAGTCGTGCCCCTTCTCTCCGATGCAGAGCCTGCTCGGGTAACCTTCATGATAGGCTTTCGTGCCGGCAAGGGAGTCTTTCCTTGAATAAGGCCTCGGAGTCACAATATCATGATAAACATGGATCATTTTACCCTTGCTTGTCTTGATCAGGCTGGTATTCATATCCCCATGCTTGAAATCGGTCCGGTTATAGAATTCATTGGAAGGATCAACCGTTTTTGAGACCTCAGTCATCGAAGCCTGGGGAGAGCTCATCGAAACCAGTGTTTCCATCCGGTCGCCACGATCAATATTTAAATATTGCGTTACCGGCAATAACCCGTGAGTCGGGTAAAGGTTTCCATCCCTGGCTGCGTTGTGACGGATGCGCCACATATTATAATAGGACTTGTCGAACAGCATGCTCCGCAGATTATGAATGTAAGAGCCTTCTGCATAAGTAATGGTCCCGAAAACACCCTGACGGGCCATATTCAGAAGCCATAGCTCCTCATTGCCATAGCAGCAGTTTTCAAGCTGCATGCAGTTCAGCTGCAACTCTTCTGCAGTATTCACCAGGTCCCAGCATTCTTCAAGCGTTATGGCGGAGGGAACCTCAATCGCCACATGCTTGCCATTCCTCATGGCTTCCAAAGCCATCGGTGCATGATCTTCCCATGGAGTAAAAATGATGACCAGGTCAATATCATCCCGCTTGACCAGCTCTTTCCAGGCGGTCAGGCTTCCTTTATATACCACCGGATTCTGGCCACGCTTTTTCAAACGCTCTTCTGCTGCTTCGGCATACCGGTCCTGAACGTCACAAATGGCGACAATCTTGGCCTTATCCGGGCAAACGGCATCAACGAGAGTGGTCATGCCGGATCCCCGGTTACCCAACCCGATAATCCCTACCCTGACTTGCTTGATGGGAGCCACTTTCAATCCGATCACCGATTTACCCGATGAAGCCGGTGTTGCTGAAATCCTCTCGATCAACTCATCAATTTCCGGCAACCGGCTGCTGCGCGCCAGTACCGGAATTCCCATAAAAGCACCGGTCAGTGCTGATATCCGGAGAAAAGATCTACGGTCTACTGAACCTTTCATATTTTTTTTGAATTTTGATTCGGGATAAAGGTAAGTTCCATCGCGTAAAGAAACAAACCAAAGTTTTTTCGTAATTTTTCCGAATATTGATTTAAAGTGTATTTTTAACGTTTATTATTCCGCATTCGTATAATAACCTAAACACACTTATTCTATGGTAGGCTTTCATTGGTTAGACTGGACAGTGCTGGGCTTATTCGGCCTGGCACTCGTCGGTATCATCGTCTGGGTAAGCCGGATGAAGGAAGATACCTCATCGGACTATTTTCTGGCCGGCAGGGATGCCACTTGGCTGGCCATCGGATCTTCAATCTTTGCCTCCAACATCGGCTCTGAGCATCTGGTTGGTTTGGCCGGAGCAGGAGCATCAACCGGGATGGCAATGGCCCATTGGGAAATGCATGGATGGATCATTCTGATCCTGGGCTGGGTATTCGTCCCGTTCTATGCACGAAGCGGGGTGTTTACCATGCCGGAATTTCTCGAAAAAAGGTACAACAAAGGAGCACGATCCTTATTGTCAATAATCTCCCTGGTCAGTTATGTTCTTACCAAAGTAGCCGTCACGGTATATGCTGGCGGTATCGTTTTCAAACAGGTTCTCGGAATTGAAACTTTTATGGGGATCGATTTCTTCTGGATCAGTGCCGTAGGTCTCGTTGTGATCACGGGGATTTACACAATACTCGGCGGCATGAAAGCGATTCTGTGGACGAGTGTTTTGCAAACCCCGGTTTTACTGATCGGATCAATTGTGATTCTTGTAACGGGCTTGATCAAACTGGGAGGTTGGCATGAGTTGATGGAGATTTGCCGCGCCCATACTACTCCATTAGGTGATTCCATGACCAGCCTGATACGTTCAAAGGATGATCCCCAATTCCCCTGGACAGGCGTAATACTCGGTTCAGCCATTATTGGGTTCTGGTATTGGTGCACCGATCAGTATATTGTCCAGAGAGTGCTCTCCGGAAGGGATCAGAAACAGGCCCGGAGGGGTGCTATTTTCGGTGGTTATCTGAAACTTACCCCGGTTTTTATTTTCCTGATCCCGGGCATGATTGCTTTCGCTTTGAATCAAAAAGGCCTGATGCCCCTCGGTAGTTCCGATGCAGCGTTCCCGACCATGGTTTCCTACTTGCTGCCGATCGGTTTGAAAGGAGTGGTTGTCGGTGGCCTGCTTGCGGCCCTGATGAGTTCTCTTGCCTCGTTGTTTAATTCATCAGCAACCCTCTTTACGGTTGACTTTTATCAAAAATACAGACCGCTCTCAAGTCAAAAACAATTAGTCAAGGTTGGACGAATAGCGACCGCGGTTGTTACGATCCTGGGTGTACTCTGGATTCCGGTCATGAAAGGGCTTGGCCAGGTACTCTATCAATATTTACAGGATGTTCAATCACTCCTGGCACCAGGTATCGCGGCCGTGTTCCTGCTGGGCGTCTTCTGGAGAAGGACTTCAGCCCAGGGCGGTTTATGGGGACTGATCATCGGCTTTGTGTTGGGTATGACCCGGCTGGGCCTCAAGGTTTTCGAAAAATCAATCAATCCGGATGGGTTGCTTTATCAAACATTCCTGGCACCAAACTGGCTTCATTACTGTATCTATCTGTTCTTCATCTGCATTGCTGCAATTATTATCATCAGTTTGCTCACCCCGAGGGTTTCAGAAGAACGGCTGGTCGGTCTCACCTATTTCTCATCAACACCCGAACAGCGTGCTATAACCCGGGCCAGTTATACTAATTGGGACATCATCAACTCTGTAATCATTTTAGCTGTTGTCATTTGTTTTTACATTTATTTCTGGAAGTAACCTGTCATGGAAAAACCATATGTAATTGGTCTCGATTTTGGAACTGACTCTGTTCGCACAGTGATTGTTGATGCCCGGAACGGTCATGAGATATCTTCATCCGTTTGCTTGTATCCGCGATGGAAACAGGGTTTATATTGTAATCCGTTAAAGAATCAATACCGTCAGCATCCCCAGGATTATCTGGATTCAATGATCCGGGTAATCCGGGAAGCTGTTTCAAACGCTCCATCAGGAACTTCATCACGTATTGCAGGAATCTCTTTTGATACTACGGGCTCCACGCCGGTTTTCGTTAACCGGGAAGGTACTCCCCTGGCCCTGCTGGATGAATTCGCCGAGAATCCGAATGCCATGTTCATTTTGTGGAAGGACCACACTGGCGTTCAGGAAGCTGGCGAAATCAATGATCTGGCTCATAAATGGAAGGTTGATTACACGAAATATGAAGGCGGGATCTATTCTTCGGAATGGGTTTGGGCTAAAGTGCTGCATGTGTTAAGGGAAGATAAGGCCGTCTGCGCGGCTGCCTGGTCGTGGATCGAGCATTGCGATTGGATGCCGGCTATCCTGACCGGCCGGGTGAAGCCCGAAGAGGTTGTCCGGAGCCGTTGTGCAGCGGGCCATAAAGCTATGTGGCACAAAGAGTTTGCTGGCCTTCCATCCGAAGAGTTCCTGAATGCTCTTGATCCCGGCCTCGGCGCTTTCCGGCAGCGTCTTTTCACGGACACGCAACCTGCTGATTACAAGGTCGGATATCTGACCCCGGAATGGTCCGACAAACTTGGCCTGTCAGGGAAAATTGCAATCGGTGCAGGAGCCTTTGACGCTCATATAGGAGCTGTTGGGGGTGGTATTAAGCCCTATTCACTCCTTCGGGTTATGGGGACTTCAACCTGTGATATGCTTGTTGCCCCGTATGAAAATCTGGAGGGTAAGTGTGTCAAGGGAATCTGCGGGCAGGTTGATGGCTCCATAGTCCCCGGATTGATTGGCCTTGAGGCCGGGCAATCGGCCTTTGGTGATGTTTACGCCTGGTTTAAAAGACTGATGAGCTGGCCTCTCCAGTTTATTCACGATCCGGAAGAAAGGGAGAAGCTGACGGATTCCCTGTTAGGCAGGCTGACCGAAGAAGCCATGAAACTTCCTGATGACGAATCCATTCCGGTTTCAAACGACTGGTTCAACGGCCGACGGACACCCGATGCGGATCAAACGGTAAAAGCTACCATTACCGGTCTCACCCTGGGAACGGACGCACCGATGATATTCAAAGCTCTCGTGGAAGCCACCGCTTTTGGAAGCCGGGCAATCGCCGAACGGTTCAAGGAAGAG
>JAZDPC010000054.1:0-9821 GCA_043797975.1 Bacteroidota bacterium | reverse complement strand
TGCGGGGAAACCTGTGATGGAAGGGAAGGGTTTGCTGTTTAAGATTTTCGCTGATGTGGATGTGTTCGATATCGAAATTGAGACCCATGACGTCGAAAAATTCATTGAAACGGTTAAAAATATTGCCGTTACATTCGGAGGAATCAACCTTGAAGATGTCAAGGCTCCGGAATGTTTTGAGATAGAGGAGCGGTTAAAAAAAGAACTACAGATCCCCATCATGCATGATGACCAGCATGGAACGGCCATTATTACTGCTGCCGGCTGGATCAATGCCCTGGAAATTGCCGGGAAGAAAAAGGAAGAGGTAAAGATCGTGGTTAACGGTGCAGGTGCCTCAGCCATTGCCTGTACCAAACTGCTGGTTTCCATCGGCGCCAAAAAAGAGAACATTGTCATGCTGGATACAAAAGGGGTATTGCGCGAAGACAGGAAAGATCTTAACAAGTATAAGCAGATCTTTGCCACCGACAGGGATATTCATACGCTGGCTGAAGCAATGGCCGGAGCTGATGTATTTCTCGGGCTTTCCACCAAGAATGTTGTTTCCAAGGAAATGGTCCGTTCCATGGCAGATAACCCGATTGTTTTTGCCATGGCGAATCCTGATCCGGAGATCACCTATGACGATGCCATGGATGCACGTCCTGATGTACTAATGGCCACCGGACGGTCGGATTATCCCAACCAGGTGAACAATGTGCTCGGCTTTCCGTTCATCTTCAGAGGAGCGCTTGACGTGCGGGCAACCTGCATCAATGAGGAGATGAAAATTGCGGCCGTTTATGCCCTTGCCAAACTTGCAAAGGAAGATGTACCTGAAAATGTCAGCGCTGCTTACAATGTAAAGAACCTGGTTTTCGGACGGGAGTATTTTATCCCCAAACCCCTGGATATGCGGTTGATCACCACAGTGGCACCGGCAGTTGCCAAAGCCGCCATGGATTCCGGGGTTGCACGCCAACCGATTACTGACTGGGAAGCATACAAATCAGTGCTAAGTCATCGTCTTGGCTTGGAAAACCAGCTGGTTCGGGGGCTCTCACTGAAAGCAAAAACGGAACCCAAACGGATCGTGTATCCTGAAGGAGCTAACCTGAAGATCTTAAAGGCAGCCAAGGAAGTTTACCATGAAGGCATTGCCAAACCGATCCTGTTGGGGAATGTCGCCCAGATCAAGCAACTCATTGCCGAAAATCACCTCGAGATCAATGATGTTCCTATTATCGACCCAAGGAGTCCCGGTGAAGAGTCAAAAAGGGTCCGGTTTGCAGAGATGATCTGGAAGAAAAGACAGCGTAAAGGGATTACACACGATGAAGCCCTTGAGCTGACAAAAAACCGGAATTATTTCGGGATCATGATGGTAGAAACCGGCGAGGCTGACGCTATGGTGTCAGGTGTCACCAGTGAATACGGTGACGTGATGGGACCAGCCTTAACACTGATCGGGCCTCGACCGAACCTGAACCGGATTTCAAGTATGTACATCGTTGTAACCAAAAAAGGTCCGTTCTTCTTTGCAGATACTACGGTAAACCTTGATCCCGACTGGAAAACACTGGCCGAAGCCGCCTTACTTACAGCAGAAAAGGTTCGCGGGTTTAACATTGAACCGGTTATTGCCATGTTGTCGTATTCAAATTTCGGATTCATCAAGCCTTCAGAACATACCACCGGTCCGGAAAAGGTAAGGCAGGCAACAAAGTTTCTGCACCAGAACTATCCCGATTTACTCGTTGATGGTGAGATACAGGCCAACTTTGCATTGAACAGGGAAATGCTGAATTCCAAATTCCCTTTTTCAAAGATTGCAAATCATGATGTAAATACGTTGATATTTCCGAATTTAAGTTCCGGGAACATCGCCTATAAGATCATGCAGGAGATCGGAGGGGCCGAAGTCATCGGTCCTATTCTTATGGGAATCAACAAACCAATCCATGTCGTCCCGATGGAATGCAGCGTCAGGGAAATCGTACATATGACTACCATTGCCGTGGTGGATGCCCAGTATGCTACGAAAGCAGGTAAGTGACCTTAGGTATTTTACTAATTATTAAATATAACCGAGAACTATGAGTCTAAGTATTATTGGAAGATCAATTGGAGAGTCTGTAACGTTGAAACTCAACGAAACAGCTGCCATACTCAGGGCAAAAGGTGAACCTGTGATTCATCTGGGAATTGGCGAACCTAAAAGCAAAGCCCCCCTGGATGCCATCATGGGAGCGGCCAGTCTGTTGAACACAGGCGAGATCCGCTATACGCCTGCCGATGGGATTCCTGCGCTCAAACAGGCAATAATCCGTTACACGGGTGACATGTACAAGCGAATCGTATCCCCGGAGAATGTCATCGCATCCGGAGGGGCAAAACAAGCAATTATGGTTGCGTTACAGGCAATACTCAATCCCCAGGATGAAGTTGTATTCCCGGCTCCATACTGGGTCAGTTATCCTGAAATGGTCAAGCTTTGCGGTGCGATACCGGTACCAGTCCTTCCTGAAGACGGCACGTTTTACCCCAAACTGCAGGACATCGAGAGGGTTTGCAGCTCCTATACAAAGGCCATCATCATCAACAGTCCGAACAACCCCACAGGGGCCATGTATTCGAAACAGTTCATTGCAGAGATCGTTGAATTCTGCGAAAAGCGCAGTATCTACCTGATCATGGACGATATTTACCACCGCCTGATCTTCGACAACAGAAAACTCATCAGTTGCTATGATTTCCTGAAAAGCAGCATCGACGAATCGAAGCTTATTGTCATTAACGGCGTTTCCAAACAATATGCCATGACCGGGTTTCGCATTGGCTGGGCTGTGGCCAACAGGAAACTGATAGAGGTGATGACAAACATTCAAAGCCATCAAACTTCGGGTCCTTCTGTTGTATTACAGGCTGCAGCCGTTGGCGCTATCAATGGGATCCAATCCTGTGTGGACAGCCTTTGCACGACACTCGAAAATAACACCAAGGTGATGATGGAACAACTCCATTCATTTGAGGGTGTCAGGGCCACTAAACCTGATGGTGCTTTTTATTGTTTCGTAGATTTCAGCCATTATAACAAAGATTCCACTAAACTCTCCTACTTCCTGCTCGATAAAGTGAGGGTAATCACTGTTCCCGGTAAAGAATTCGGCCTGGACGGCTACCTGAGGTTATCAACCTGTGGTTCGATTAAGGATATAACCCAGGGGATTGAGCGCATCAAATGGGCGCTGGATCCGAACTCACCCAATGAACTCTACATCGGAGACCGCAAAATGGTGAGAGATTGGCTATAGTAAAATTTTATTGAAAATTTAACTACATAACTATGTCGAAATATTTGAAATTTGAAACTCCTGCTCAAAAGCAGGCAGCAAATTTAAAAAGTGAATACGGATTGCAGAACCATGGCCTGGTGCACCTCGACAGGGTTTACTGGAACCTCCCGGAATCTGCCTTGTATGAAGAGGCTGTATTTCGGAATGAAGGAAAGATCGTAAACGGGGGCCCGCTCCTGGTACATACCGGAAAATGGACTGCCCGGGCGGCTAATGAAAAATACTTCGTCAAGGAACCTACCACAGAGGATAAGATTGACTGGGGCAAAAACAACCGTCCGATGACTCCGGAAAAATTTAATGGTATGTTCAGCCGTTTACAGGCATTTCTGCAGGGTGAAGAACTGTTTGTACAGGATGTGTTTGTCGGTGCGGACCCGGATTATCAGATGCCGATCCGGATCATTACCGATACAGCCTGGCAAAGCCTCTTTGCCCGCAATATGTTCCTTACCATCAATACACTGGAGAAATACAAAACCCATGTCCCCAATTTCACCGTGATCGCCTCCCCTTCCTTTAAACTGGATCCACGAGTTGACGGGACCAACAGTGAAACTGCCATTGTCATCGATTTTTCAAAGCGGCTTGCCATTGTAGCCAATACGCAGTACGGCGGTGAGATCAAGAAGTCGATCTTTACCATCATGAACTTCCTGATGCCATTGCAGGATGTCATGTCGATGCATTGCTCTGCGAATGTGGGTAAAAAAGGTGACGTTGCCCTGTTTTTCGGGTTAAGCGGCACCGGGAAGACTACCCTGTCGGCCGATCCCAACAGGAGCCTTATCGGAGATGATGAGCATGCATGGAGCGATGAGGGGGTGTACAATTACGAAGGCGGCTGTTATGCGAAGGTAATCCGCCTTTCGGCCGAAAATGAGCCTGAGATCTATGCCTGTACCCGGAGATTCGGAACCATCCTGGAAAATGTCGTGTTTGATCCTGCCTCCCGGAAAATTGACCTGGACGACGACCATATAACTGAAAATACCAGAGCATCCTACCCGCTCGATTTTATCCCCAACGCCATCCCTGAAAAGATGGTGCGTAAACACCCTAAGAATGTGATCTTCCTTACCTGTGATGCACAGGGAGTAATGCCGCCGATCGCACGGCTGGATATGAACCAGGCCATCTACCATTTTATCAGTGGGTATACTTCCAAGATCGCCGGTACCGAACTCGGACTGGGCATCGAACCTGAAATTACGTTCAGCGCATGTTTCGGGGCGCCGTTTATGGTGCACCATCCTTACTATTATGCGGATCTCCTCCGGAGGAAGATTGAGAAACATTGTGCAAAAGTATGGCTCGTAAATACCGGATGGGTTGGTGGAAAATTCGGAGTCGGGAGACGGATTAGTATCCGTCATACCAGAAACTTGCTAAATGCAGTCCTCGACGGTTCCCTTGATAATGTGGAATTTCGTAAGGATAAAATCTTCAACTTTGATATCCCTATGACCTGCCCTGATGTCCCGGATGATGTGTTGGATCCTTCCAACGCATGGGGGAATAAGGATGAATACTGGATGAAATATGATGCATTGGCTTCAAGGTATATTGAGAACTTCAAAGTTTTTATTGAAGGATGTCCGGAAGAGATTCTGAAAGCAGGTCCGAAACGAAACCGCTAGAATTTACTTTTTTTTCCTGATTTTTAAAAAAAAACCTAAAAGAATTTGGTTATCCAAAATTAATTGTTAATTTTATCACATTAAAAATCACCCTCCATAAATTATAAACCAGAAAATACCAATGCCATGAGTTCATTAAAATCTAAATTTGTTGAAACGGCTGTACCGGTTGCAGCCGAAGTAAAAAGCTTGTTCAAGGATCACGGTAATACCGTAATAGGCCAGGTTACCATCGAATCGGTAATTGACGGCATGAAAGGGTTACCCACCTTACTGACCCTAACATCTAAGCTGGATCCCCAGGAAGGGATCCGGTTCAGGGGCTATTCAATCCCCGAACTGCAGGAGAAACTTCCAAAACTCAATCCGCAGGATGAACCGCTACCGGAAGGCCTGTTTTACCTGATGCTGCTGGGAGAGATACCCACCTTTGATGAAGTGATCGAGATCGGTAAGGAATGGAAACAGCGCGCCGTTGTTCCGGAACATGTTTTCAGGGTTCTCGATGCATTGCCCATGGATTCTGCACCTATGGCCGATTTCAGCGTCGGTATTCTGGCTCTTGCCACGGAATCCAAGTTCCTCCAGGCATACAATGCCGGTGTCGGCAAAAAAGATTACTGGGATTCCTACTATGAGGATGTCATGAACTTCATCGGCCAGCTACCGGTCATTGCATCGTACATCTACCGGAAACATTATTTCAACGGGAACGTGATTCCTGCTGATCCCAATCTCGATTGGTCAGCCAACCTCGCCCATATGATGGGGTACGATGATCCCGAAATCTACAAATTGTTCAGGTTGTATCTTACCATTCATGCCGACCACGAAGGCGGAAACGTTTCAGCCCACGCCGCGCACCTGGTGGCTTCGGCCTTAAGCAATCCTTACTATTCCTACGCCGCAGGTATGCTCGGACTCGCGGGTCCATTGCACGGTTATGCGAACCAGGAGGTCATCGCCTGGGTGCTCGACATGATCAAGGAGATTGGTACACAGACTCCTACCAAGCAACAGATCCATGATTTTTGTGAAAAGACCATTGCTGCCGGAAGGGTTATCCCGGGTTACGGTCATGCCGTATTGAGGAAGACGGATCCACGGTTTGAAGCACAGCGTGAGTTTGCCTCCAAATATTGCAAAGGCGACAGCTTTATCCAGATCATCAACGACCTGTATGAAGTGGTTCCTCCGATCTTAGGATCCATCGGCAAAATAAAAAATCCATGGCCCAATGTCGATGCCTATTCGGGATCGCTCTTAAGGCATTACGGGATTATGGAAGCTCCGTTCTATACCGTTTTGTTCGGGGTTTCCAGAGCATTGGGTGTTCTCGCTTCCCTGCTTTGGGATAGGGCGCTCGGCTTGCAGATTGAAAGACCGTCGTCATATACGCTCGGATGGTTCAAAGAAAAAGCTGGAATAAAAAATTAACCATAAAAACTTATAAGATATGAAAGTAACAGTAGTTGGCGCCGGACTTGTTGGCGCAACGTGTGCCGATTCGATCGCGCATAAAGATATCGTCAAGGAAGTTGTCCTGCTTGATGTCAAACAAAACCTGGCCGAAGGGAAAGCCCTGGATATGTGGCATATGTCACCGGTTGACCTGTTCGATACACGCATACATGGTTCCACAAACGATTACAGCAAAACCGCAAATTCCGACATCGTTGTCATTACTGCCGGCGTTCCCCGTAAACCCGGGATGAGCCGTGACGACCTGATCTCCATCAATGCAGATATTGTAAAGACCAGTACGGAGAACATAATCAAACATTCACCGGATGCGATCATTATCGTAGTGTCCAATCCCCTGGATGTTATGACCTACTGCGCCTACCTCACTTCAAAACTGGATTCGAGCCGCGTATTCGGTATGGCCGGGATCCTGGATACTGCACGGTATGGCGCATTCCTTGTTGAAGCCCTGAATTGCTCCCCGAAGGACATCCATTCCATCCTGATGGGCGGACACGGCGACACCATGGTACCCCTGCCCCGTTATACGACGGTTAGCGGTATCCCGGTTGTGGAGCTGATCGCAAAAGACAAGCTGGATGCCATTGTAGAAAGAACCAAGAAAGGCGGAACAGAAATCGTGAACCTGCTCGGCACCTCAGCCTGGTATGCTCCCGGCGTTGCTGCCGCACAGATGGTGGAAGCCATTGTAAAAGATCAGAACCGGATCTTCCCTTGCTGTGCCTGGTTACAGGGCCAGTACGGGTTAAAGGATATTTATCTTGGTGTTCCTGTAAAACTGGGAAGAAAAGGGATTGTGGAGATTATTGAACTGCAGCTGAACGACGAGGAAAAACAATTACTTAACGCTTCGGCAAAAGCCGTGCGGGAAGTAATGGATGTTTTCGATAAGATGAATGCAACCAAATAATACCACACAAAGATTTGTTCAGTGTTTTTTGGTCTGTATTGAATAAATCTAAAAAAAAACTTATTTTTTTTTAAATACGAAAATATAATTGTATTTTCGCATGAATTATTAATATTAATTTTTTATTATTATGTCAACAGGTAAAGTTAAATTTTTCAATGAGAGAAAAGGGTTCGGTTTCATCGTTGATGACGAAAGTCAAAAGGAAATTTTTGTTCATGTAAGCGGACTGATCGACAAAATTCAGGAGAATGATGAGGTAGCGTTCGATATTACGGAAGATCAGCGAGGCAAAAAAGCAATCAATGTAAAAAGAGCATAGAGTTGATGCCATTGATGCGAAGAACGGGGGATGATGTCTCCCGTTTTTTTTCTATTTCGCCAGCATTACCGGCATAACCAGCATCAGGATATCTTCGTCTTTATTTTCACCTCCGACAGGAAGCAGGATCCCGGCCCGGGTGGGGGCTGACATTTCAATGGTGATCTCATCGGTATCTATGTTGTTCAGCATCTCCACCATGAATTTTGAGTTGAATCCAATTTCCATATCGTCCCCTTCGTAAGCACAGGTTAACCGTTCCTTCGCTTCGTTGGAAAAATCAATATCTTCCGCGGAAAGGACCAACTCCTTCCCGGAGATCTTGAACCGAATCTGATGGGTCGACTGGTTCGCAAAAATGGAGACACGCCGAATGGATGTGAGCAGCGACACCCTGTCGATGGTCAGTTTATTTGGGTTGTTGGTGGGTATGACCGCCTCATAGTTGGGATATTTCCCGTCGATCAACCGACAAACAAGCTCAATATTGTGAAAAGAGAAAAAAGCGTTGGCTTTATTGTATTCCAATTTCACAGGTACTTCCTGGGCAGCCAGAGTATTCTTGATCAGGTTCAGGGGCTTTTTGGGAAGGATAAAGCTGGCTGATTCGGTTGATTTGGCGTCCGTCCTCTTGTAACGGACTAGTTTGTGGGCATCGGTGGCAACAAAGGTTGTATCTTCCGGGGTAAGTTCACAGAAAACTCCTGAAAGAACGAGTCTCAACTCGTCATTTCCAGTCGCAAACAAGGTTTTGTTGATGGCTTCAGCAAGAACATCCGATTGGAGTTCAACAGAGGTCGTCTCCTCGAGAAGCGGCGTCCGTGGATATTCATCGCTTTTGTGTCCTGACAACTTATATTTTCCTTCGCCGGCAGAAATTTCCACTTGTTGATTTGATTCACTAATTGAGAATGAGAGAGGTATATCGGGGAAAGTCTTCAGGATATCAACCAGGATCTTGGCCGGGATGGCAATATTACCCGGTTCTTCTGAACGGTCGGGTTTAATGGCGACGCTCATGGTGGTCTCGAGGTCAGAAGAGGTAACCTTCAGTTCATTCTCTTTCAGTTCAAATAAAAAATCATCCAGAATGGGTAACGTATTATTGGCGTTGATCACACCGATAATAGCCTGCAAATTCTTGAGCAGTAAAGAACTCGAGATGATAAACTTCATGATTCAGGGATTTAAAATTGGGTCAAATATACAATATTGAATCCGGATAAACAACTGGGAATATAGCGGGGTTATGAGCCTTTATCAACTTTTTTCCGGTGGAACTGAAATCGGTTCTCCTCCCCTTTCAGCAACCGTGCGATGTTCTTCCGGTGCGTCATGGGTATGAAGATAGCGACCAGGATAGCCAGTATCAGCAAGGCAAGATGCCTCTCCCCGGTAATGAAATAAACGATGAATGGAAAGGAGACTGCCGCCAGGATTGAAGAGAGTGAAACATAGCGGGTAAGCGCTAGGGTGAGGATAAAAATCGCCAGCACAATCAGCAAAGCCAGGGGATATAAAGCAATACCCACCCCCGCCAGGGTGCCTACTCCTTTCCCTCCCCGGAAGCCTACATATACCGGAAAAATATGACCCAGGACGGCAGCTATGGCGCAGGCAATTTTGAGGTACGTAATTCCTTCGTCGCCTGTGTCAGGAATGGCAATCCAGGTGGCGAGCTGAACGGCCAGCCAGCCTTTGAAAACGTCAAACAGCATTACCGGGATGCCTGCCTTATATCCGAGAACCCGGATGGTATTGGTAGCGCCCGCATTGCCGCTGCCATGTTCCCTTACGTCAATTCCGTAAAACAATCTCCCCACCCACACCGAAGTCGGGACCGACCCAATGAGGTAAGCGATCAGGATTAGAAGTATACTTATTTCCATACAAATTCCAAATTTAAGGTTCAAGGTTATATTGGTCATTAGTCAGGAGGGCAGGAAGTCGGGAAGTCAAGTTCTCACCTCTTAAGCCCTACGTCTTACGTTCCGGGTAGAGCGGTTCGTTACCTCCCCGCTCCCCCACAGATCCGGACGAGCGGATTTCCCGCATCCGGTTCCTCATTTAACGGATTCGCTCAAAGATAGCTGTGAACAATTCGAGGAGAGGCCAATGGTTCGTAT
>JAZDPC010000045.1:0-14389 GCA_043797975.1 Bacteroidota bacterium | reverse complement strand
AATCCTCAAGGAGATGGACTGGTAGAGTGGGTCACCCAGCGGGGCAATAAACCTGTCGGCATTCCAGTAACCAAATTGCAGGAATCCATAAACAGAACTCAGGGTGAAAGTTGAATAGTACCCTAGCCCTGAACGGTAAGCTTGGTTGGGTCTACTTAGTTCATTGTAGGTAACTAAGTAATTATCCCAGTAAAGGTTTAAAAGGAATCCCTTATGGATGCGTTTGGCGGTTCCCAGGCCTCCTGCCATATTCAATATGGATGAGGCATAGATCCCATCCAGGTCATTCACCTGTCCGCCCTTGTGAAAGATCAATCCCTGCAAGAGAACGTATAGTTGCCAGTCAGATGCCGGATTGAGAAGATGTACCTGGTTGGAGGTCCCGGCGGTTAATTCTTCCTGGAAAGTAGAATGAGGAAGGATAAACCGTTGCCAGTCTATCCACAGGTCACTTCTGAATCGATCGCTTTTAAACAATAGTTGCATTCCATTTTCCACGGGATCAGAATAAAACCGGTCGAATCCGAACAATGGTTCGATCAAACGATGGTTCACCGTCCCGAAGATCCGGCCAAAAACTAGTTCCAGATGCCTGCTCAGGGCGTATTGGATGCGCAATACAGGGGCTAGTCCTGCGTAATCAGGCAATCCGAAATAGACCAGCAGGTAGAATCCTCCTTCTACTTTCAACCGGGGAGTGAAGTAATAGGATACCGTAGGGGAGAGTCCAAATCCGATAAGCGTATATCCGTCGCAGATCTTGTTGAAATATTCGTTGTTACTCAAGAAGTCCGTATTCTCGATCTCGAGAAAGAGCTTCTTGAAGTTCAGCGTATCAGGTGAGTAATCAGAGCAAAGATGTTCGTTGATGTGCTGGGCAGAGATATCCTGCCAGGAAATAGAAAAAAACAGTGAAAAGAGAACAAGGATCCGTTTCACTACCGAAGAAGTTTTTCGAGGTTTTCGTTCAGTTGCGCAGGAGGAATGTTCAGCGCGAGATTTCCTTCGACACTATAGGCAATTTCACCCGTCTCTTCCGAAATCACGATGGCAATGGCATCGGTACCCACGCTGATAAATTGCCCCGGGATTTCGCTAAGAAGCTGCATCTGAAGGGCACGTACGATCTTCCAGATAATGAAAACTGCAATGATCCCGATGAAGATCTTGATCGCGGCAGTCCCCTTTACGATGTTATAAATCTCGTATAGCAGGATTGCAAAGAGAATGATGTCGATGATATCGACAATGCGCAGACTGAAAAGACTATCTAAAAAAAGCATGTCGTAATATAAGTTGAAGTATTTTTCATGTGTGTCACCCGGTCACCAATGTTCCAGGGCGCTTACGAGTGTAATTGCCTGAATGGCTTCCTTCACATCATGCACTCTCAGGATGCTGGCGCCTTTCAGCAGGGCGATGGTATGCAGTACGGTCGATCCGTTCAGCGCTTCCTGCGCCGATACATCCAGTACCTTCTGGATCATCGACTTCCTGGAAAGGCCCACCACAACAGGATATCCAAGGGTTTGAAACTCCTCAAGCCTCCGCAGGATCTCATAGTTATGGTCCACCGTCTTTCCGAAACCAAAACCCGGATCAATCAGCACTTTGCCAAACCCCAGTTCCCGGAGTTTCACGGTCTGTTGCTGGAAGAAGTAGGAGATCTCTGCGACAACATCCTGGTATTCAGGGTTTACCTGCATGGTGTCGGGAGTTCGTTTCATATGCATCAGGATGTACGGGATGTTCAACCTGGCGATAGTCTCCGGCATACCGCCGGCAAACCTGCCGCCGTAAATGTCGTTGATCATATCGGTGCCCATACCGGCCGCCTCTTCAGCAACCGACGGATGGTACGTGTCGACGGAAAGAAAGGCCTGGGGAAAATGATTCCGGATGGCTTTCAGCGAAGGCAAGAGCCTGTCCAGCTCGCCGGACTCACCGATTTCCCAGGCTCCCGGACGGGTCGAAACGGCACCCAGATCCACGATGGAAGCGCCTTCCTCCAGCATCTGCTCCACCCGCGCCAATTGTGTGTCGATGGAACTGAATCTGCCTCCGTCAAAAAACGAATCGGGCGTCAGGTTCAACACTCCCATTACCTTCGGGGTGGAGAGGTCGAGTTGCTTGCCGTTACAGGATAGGATCATGCGGCTCTGTTTCGGAGCAAAGGTACAGAAATGAGAAGAGATTAGGGGGCGGGATGCGGGATAAGCTAAATTTCTTTAATTTTAGCCGCCTGAAGACCCTATATGCTATGGACGAAACCCACCTGACCTCCGGACAATTTGACACGGTGGTTAAAGCCTGCCGTCAGGTTTTCCTGGGAAAACTCAAAGACTACGGTACGGCATGGAGGATCCTGCGTATCCCTTCCATCACCGATCAGGTATATATTAAAGCCCAGCGCATCCGCAGCATCGATGCAAAGGGAACCCACAGGATCGCTGAAGGCATCCGGCCGGAATTTATCGGGATTGTGAACTATTCGGTTATCGCCCTGATCCAGATGGAACTGAGAGCGGTGGATGCCAGCGAGAACCTGCCGGTCACAGAAGGCGAACGGTTGTTCGACCACTACATCCGGGAGGCAAAGCAATTGATGCTGGATAAAAACCACGACTACGGAGAAGCCTGGAGGAATATGCGGTTGAGTTCACTGACCGACATCATCCTCATGAAGCTGATGCGCATCAAGCAGATCGAGGACAACCAGGGCAAAACCTTCATTTCCGAAGGAATTGCCGCAAATTACTATGATATCATCAACTACGCAGTTTTCGCACTGATCAAACTGGATTATGAAGACACTTAGAACCCTGTTCCGGAACCTGGTGGGGGTTGTCTTCATCTTTTCCGGGTTCGTCAAGGGAATCGATCCGCTTGGAACCGTCTACCGGATGCAGGATTACTTTCTGGCCTTCGGAACCGGCTGGGCCAATTCGCTGGCCCTCCCGCTCACGATTTTCCTCTGCACCCTGGAATTTATGGTCGGAATCAGCCTGCTTTTTAACCTTTGGCTCCGGATAATGACCTGGGCGTTATTGCCATTGATGACCTTTTTCACTATCCTCACTTTTTTTGATGCGGTCTATAACCTCGTCCCCGACTGCGGTTGTTTCGGGGATGCGATTAAACTGTCGAACGTTGAGACCTTTATCAAGAACCTCGTATTGATGGCGTTTGTGATCCCGGTCTTCCTCTGGCGAAAAAAATACAAAAGTGCATTACCGGCTTCCGGTGAACTCGGCGCCCTGGTCCTGACGGCAGCGCTCTTTACCGGCTTATCCGTCTATTGCTTATGGCACCTTCCGGTGATTGATTTCAGTGACTGGAGAACCGGGAATACGGTATCCCGGAGGGTTGACAAGCCGGTCAGGTTTTATGTGACGTACAAAAACCGCTATACGGGGGAGACGCAGGAGTTTCTCTCCCCCAACTACCCCTGGAATGACTCGACCTGGATGGCCAACTGGATGTTTGTCAGCCAGCGGGTCGACAACTCCCTTCAGAATGAGATCCTGCTGATGATAGAAGATACCGCAGGGAACGACCTGTCGGAGACCTTCCTGAATATCCCTGATTACAACTTCTTCCTCGTAGCCTATGATCTGACCGCGACAGACCGGACCGCATTTGAAAAGCTGCAGCCCCTGGCAGATCACGCATCCGGCGCAGGGTATTCATTTATCTGCCTGACAAGCACCCTTCCTTCTGAAATCGAACGATTCAAATCGGAAACCGGAACACGGATCGACTTTTACAATGCCGATGATGTGGTGCTGAAAAGCATGATCCGCTCAAACCCGGGATTGATCCTTTTGAAAGACGGAAAGATCCTGGCTAAATGGCACTACAATGATTTCCCGGAATGGCAGTGGATGAAAAAAAGATGTATCGATAAATAGATAACTGAAGATCCAGCCATCCGGCTGTTCATGTTGCGTTTTATCCTGAAACGGCTTCTTTACGGACTCCTGGTTCTCCTCGGAGTTGTGGTCATTATTTTTTTCCTTTTTAACGTACTCCCGGGGGACCCGGCCCGGATGATGCTGGGTCAGCGCGCTGACCTCGCTTCGGTTGAAGCCATCAACAAGGACCTCGGACTCGACCGTCCGCTTCCGGTCCAGTTTATTGCTTACCTGAATGACCTTTCCCCGGTTTCTATTCACAACCGGGTAGATCAGGCAAGTTCCTGGTTCCTGGATAAACAGAAGTACGGCCGTACTATTACCCTGATCCCTTTGGGCAAAAATTGTCTTGTTCTAAAGAAACCCTACCTGAGGCAGTCATATCAGTCGAAACGCGACGTCACCGATATTCTCTCCGAGGCCCTGGTCAATACCTTGATCCTGGCGATCGTCTCCATGGCATTTTCGGTGCTCATCGGGATTCCAATCGGGGTTGCCTGCGCCTTAAAAAAAAACAGCCTTACCGACCGGTTCGCCCTGGTCTTCTCCGTCCTGGGCATGTCGGTCCCCTCTTTTTTCGCAGCCATCATCAACGCCTGGATCTTTGCTTTCGTTTTAGCCGACATCACTCACTTGAACATGGTCGGAAGCCTTTATTCCGTAGATGACCTGGGCCGGGGCGAGTACCTCGACCTGAAAAACCTGATCCTTCCGGCGTTTACCCTCGGGATCCGCCCACTCGCAATCGTGGTCGAGCTGACCCGCAACTCGATGCTGGAGGTGTTGTCACAGGATTACATCCGGACCGCCCGTGCCAAAGGACTGAGCAATTTCAGGGTCGTCTGGAAGCACGCGTTGAAAAACGCCCTGAATCCGGTCGTCACCGCCATGTCGGGCTGGCTGGCCTCGTTGCTTGCCGGAGCCGTTTTCGTAGAATATGTTTTCGACTGGAAAGGCATCGGCGTCGTGATCGTCAACGCCTTGGACAAGTACGACTTCCCCGTGCTCATGGGAGCGGTGTTGTTCATCTCCGTGGTGCTGATCCTCATCAACATCCTGGTCGACATTGTTTACGGGCTGTTGGATCCAAGAGTCAGGATACATTAATTGCCATGAATTGTTAATAACTTTTTTTAGGCAAGCTGTATAACCTTTCGGCAGGTTTTCGGATTAATGAAGAAAATTATATGAATCCTCAACATCTTGTCACGAGAACAAAACTCCTGGCCGTTGGAATATTAAATATGGTCAAAGAGTTGCCGAAAGTGTACCCATCACAGACGATGGCCAATCAGCTCATCCGGGCAGCGACTTCTGTAGGAGCGAATTACAGGTCGGCCTGCAAATCAAAGTCTGCTAAAGATTTTATTTATAAAATGAAAGTCGTAGAAGAGGAATTGGATGAAACCATTTATTGGTTGGAGCTAATTGGAGAGACCCATGTTTATATGAGAGATATATTGACCGGGCTTCATCAGGAAGCAACTGAGTTGATGCTGATTGTTATTCAAAGTCTGAGAACTGTGAGAACAAACCACCAGAAAAAACAAAGCCAATTGCATAAATGACTCAACCAAATGGCAATGCATGGCAATTCATGGCAATAAATGGCAATCTCTTTATCTTTGCACAAACCCAAATTCATTTGCCACCATGAGAACCAAGCTTGTTGCCGGCAACTGGAAGATGTACAAAACCTTTCAGGAAGCCGAAGAACTGACCGACCAGATTGTAAGAACCATTGAAATCCTGAACCCGGAACATGTCGAAGTGGTCCTTTGTCCGCCAGCGCCTTACCTTGAGATGGTGCTGGATCTCACCGACGAGACCTTTATAGCCGTTGGCGCTCAGAATATCAACGACCACGAATTCGGCGCCTACACCGGGGAAATCTCGGCTCCGATGCTTCAGTCCATGAATGCAGAGTATTGCATCATCGGCCATTCCGAGCGGCGGAAATATTTTCATGAATCAAATGAATCCCTTGCACAAAAGGTCGTTTCTGCGCTGAAGCATGGAATTATTCCGATCTTTTGTTGCGGGGAGGTGTTGCCCGAACGCGAAGCCGGTAAACATTTTAGCGTAGTCAAGGCCCAGTTAAGGGAATCGCTGTTCCCCCTGGAAGAAAAGGAGTTCCGCCAGGTGGTAATTGCATATGAACCCGTATGGGCTATCGGAACCGGTGTAAACGCCACACCGGAGCAGGCTAAGGAGATGCATGCTTACTTCCGCAGACTCATTGCAAATCATTACAACGAACCGGTTGCACAGGATACGCTCATCCTCTATGGCGGAAGTTGCAACGCCAAAAACGCCACTGAACTCTTCTCCCAACCCGACGTGGACGGGGGATTGATCGGCGGCGCCTCACTTAAAGCGGAAGAGTTCGTAGAGATTGTCAGATGCGCTCAGAAATGTGGGGAAAAGGGATCATAATCATCCATCCCATACGCCAAAGTAAAGTGTGAAGCCAGAAGTACGAAGTACGAACGTAAGTTAGAAGCACGAAGTACGAAATCGTTTAATCCATGGCTCCAGGCCTTATAGGACCCATGCGGTGTCGATGACCAGAAAAAAGTTGCAAAATCCTGAAAATCCCATTGCAGGTTAAGGTGGTTGACGCCGCTCAACAGGGCATTGAACCCCGAATAACCCGAATACTTCAATGGCGCACCTGCAAAGGCATTGTTTGTCCAGTTTGCAAAAAGGGTGTTCCAGTTGGCCTCGGTCGGGACATGCCAGCCGGGCGGACAAAGTCCCTGCTGGCCGGGAGTGTGGTCGTATTGCATAAGTTCATCCCACTGGTACAAGGCTGAGGGAAGAAGGAAGAGGGAAGAGGGAAGAAGATATTTTCGGGAATACAATTATCTCTCTGATTCGCATATTCGTTAATCGCATATCCATAATTTAAATTCTCCGCCATCCAGCATTGGGGGCCGATTTGAATGGTGGGATAAACTGAACTGTCACGGATATCAAGCAAAGGGGTACCGCAGGAGTGAATTGACAATTGATAATTGACAATTGACAATGAAGAGGTTGCGGAGCAGATGGCGGAATTTGTATAAGAGTATGCAATCTGATGGATTCCTGGTCCTGCAATGCCCGGATAGAAGATGCCGGATGCCGGATCAACTCCCGGCCCTGAATAGGTGCCTCCCAATGGGATTCCTCCCTTCAGTTTGATGGGCTTTGCATTGGTGGTGGTGATGGTGTCGAAGCAAGGGGTGAAGGTCACTTCAGGAGCATTTGCGACGGTCATAGATACTCAATTGCTCGATGCTGGATTGCTCGATGTACAGGGCTCACTGGAAGTCAAAATACACATTATGGTATCGTTGTTGGCCGGTGTGTAAGTAAATACTGCATTGTTAATCCCTGCATTGTTCCCATTGACTTTCCATTGATAGACAGGCACTATCAGCGGCTGTCCCGCCTGTTACAATACTACCTCCCGGGGAAACTGTCTATTGGTAATTACTCTTTCCCCCTGCAGTGGTAAACAGTTTTCCAATCCGGTACAGGTGGTATCGGTTCCTGCTATTAAGGGTACGGGTCTCGTATTGACCCTGTGCGTGATCACTTTCGGAAATCCGGTATCACAACTGTTAATTCCGTACACAGAAATCGTATCGGTACCTAATGCGGATCCGACATCTACTGTTATTGACGTAGTATGTTGACCTGATGTAATGGTCAGTCCATTGGAAACGCACCAGGTATAGTCGGTTGCCGTAATAATAGGGTCAATGGAGAAAACGTCACCGGTAGAATTCTGGCATAATGAAGAAGGGCCATATATCTGGAGGGCTGTGTCGGGCGACCAGCAATCGGCAAATTTGACGAGAAATCCATCAACAAAACCACCTAATACGGGTTGATGGGATCCCGGTGATGCAATGTAATTTGCTAATGGGTTCCTTGTACATAATCCACTGCACAAGACACTCCATTTTCCGTGCCTGTTCCTCCGTAAAAGGTTCCCCATCGACGTGTTGGAATGGGATCTATATATAGTATTGCCTCCTCAGGTAACATCGTGCGGATGGAGAATCCAAAAAGGTTTTCATCCAACCGGGTAAAATCGCAAGCGACAGTTGTCCGAAAGTCATCCAGAAGGTAGAAGCAATGGGGGATCATCTCATCAACCGCTGCTATGCTGTTTTCAATCCGGAGCCCGCCAGGAATCCCTGCAATATTTTCCGCCCCGGAGATCCTGATCCGGATAGTGGCAAGAGAGGCCCCAGTCTTGACAACGAAGGTATACTAGAACGGCGTGGCCTTGTTCGTATTGAACACAAGGTCAATACCAGGATAAATCTCTTTATAGGTGACGGTATGGTAAGATCTGACTTTAAAAACACCTCCCTCGGGTGTTCCGGTGGTGTAATAATTCAGGTAATCAGGAGAAGACCCGGAAGTGATAATCTCGCAATTCGGGTTGGAGCCGATCAGGTCGAAGTCGATGCGGTGGAAGTTCCAGCCCCTCCGTAGTTGCACATTCATCCCCGGTGTATTCAGCAGATACAAAACCGCAAGATTCGGCCGGCTGTTCTGGTCAATGATCTGGCCTTTGTTTTCGATAAAGCCTTGTGCGGGTATGTTAATTGTGAAGTTCCCGGATGCCTGGCAGGTAAGGGTTGCAGTTAGCAGGAGTAGGATAATATCGTACTTGAGCATACCGGGAAAAAAGTTATCATTGTAAAGATAAAAAAACTTTGAAGAAGGTGCCTGTGTATGACGAAATTTGTGGCGGAAACGAACCCCTTTTTTCATTACCTTGCACTCATATTTTTGCTTAACCTGTCGAACCCCTCCATGCTTACCATCAAACAGTATATTGTGGCCTTGACTGAGACTTCCCGGATCATGGAAAAGATTGGTGCAGGAAACTGGATTATATGATGTCGGCAGTTCATAATCACTCAGACTGCCTCGAAGTGGCCTTTCATTCCATCCCTGCCGGGTATTCGGAGATCCTGGTTGCCGAACTTTCGGAGATTGGCTTCGACAGCTTCCACGAAGAAGAATTTGCCCTGCTGGCTTTCATCCGTGAAAAAGATTTCAACGAATCCCTGATCCGTGAAATTATTCAAAAATTTCCCGGTCTTCGGACGGTCGTCTGGCGTGTTTCCCGGATACCGGATAAAAACTGGAACGAGATCTGGGAAAGCAACTACGAGCCGGTGCTGATTGCCGGAAAATGTTACATCCGAGCTCCGTTTCATACTCCGTTTGAAGCCATGAGGCATGAGCCACAAGCCACAAATCAAAAACATCCGGCAACCATTGTCATTGCGAGGAGTGTAACGACGAAGCAACAGCAACCCATTCACGACATCATCATCGAACCTAAAATGTCTTTCGGCACCGCGCATCATGAAACCACCGCGCTGATGATCGAATGGCTGCTGGAGGAAGAAGTAAACGGGAAAACCGTCCTTGACATGGGTTGCGGAACCGGAGTACTGGCGATCCTCGCACATAAAATGGGGGCACAAACCGTTGTTGCCATCGACAATGACAAGTGGGCTTACGAAAATGCCAGCGAAAACATCCTGAAAAATAATGCCGGGACTATTCACGTTATTCAGGGAGATGTTCAAGACATCCCAGGTTTACCCTATGACCTGATCCTGGCTAACATCAACCGGAACGTCCTGATGGAACAGATCCCGGTATATGCACAACACCTGACCCCAGGCGGAATTTTTTTCCTGAGTGGTTTTTACACCTCGGACCTACCGGTGATCAGGGAGCGGGCAAAGGAAAACGGATTCAGGTTTATCGGAACCCGGATAAAAAACGATTGGATGGCAGTTAAATTCAGCCGATGAAGAGATTTACCCGGTTATATTTTACTGTGCTGGTTTGCTTTGCCGGGATGATCTCAGCTTCCCAGGCCCAGCAGCTTCGGAATTTCTCGGGCGATTCCACCAAATTCATCTCGGAGTTAAACCAGCTTTTTTCCCAGATCAGCAAAGACGACCAGAAAATCGTAGAGACGGCCATGATCCCGTTCCTCCAGAGCTGGGAATCGGAACAATTCAGTCCGGCCAAGAAGAAGATTATCTATTCCATCTGCCGCCAGATGCTGAAAAAGCGGATGCGGGCATTTCCCGACTTCTACAACTACATTTGTGCCCTGAATGCGTGCATCGACTCGCACCAGTCGGACCGTTGCTTTTTCGATTGGTCAGCCGTTATGGAAAGACTGGTGGAGAGCAAGTACGGCCGGCACTACCTGAACTTTCTTGAATTCAGCATCCATCTTTTCCGGAAAAACCTGATCTACAAATCCTCCTCCACCGAATGGAAACTGGTGACCCTAGATTACAGGTTTATCCAGGACTCCGTCCCTGCAGTAGAGATCATGCCGACCGATCTCATTTGCTACTCGAACCGCGATAGTCTTACCATTAATAATACACGGGGAATCTACTACCCGCTGGATACCCGGTGGGAAGGGCAGGGAGGACGGGTGGACTGGCGACGCGCGGGACTTGACCCTTCCAAGGTGTTCGCCACGCTTGACACTTACCAGATCCAGATGAAGTTTTCGAAGTACGAGGCCAACTCAGTGGAGTTTTACAACAAAGCATATTTTCAATCCCCCCTTCCCGGGAAGCTCATCGACAAGGTTCAGGCGGATGTGGACGAAGAGAAAGCATCGTATCCCCGCTTCTATTCCTACGAAAACCTGATCGGCATACGCGATATATTCAAAAATGTAGACTACATCGGCGGATTTTCCATGGAGGGACAGAAGGTGGTTGGGTTCGGGGTAAAAGACCGCGACGCGGAGGTGATCTTTAAACGGGATGACCGGGAGTTTGTCACGGTCCGGTCAAGAACCCTCATCATCCGGCCCGACAGGATCAACTCGGCCCTGGCATCCATTACCATTCACCACGACCAGGATTCTATTTATCATCCCGGACTGGTCATGAAATACATGGATGAGACCCGGGAACTTTCACTGAACAAAGACGAACGGGTGGCGGTCATGAGCCCCTGGTTCGACACCTGGCATAACATCGAGATCTATTGCGAAGCGCTTTACTGGAAACTGAATGAACCGAAAATCAATTTTGAGGCCATGCGTGGCCCGGGCACGGCCAGCAAAGCAGTTTTTGAATCGAGTAACTACTATTCGCTCGATCGATACGAAAAGCTCAAAGGCATTGATGAACTGAATCCGTTGCAGGTCATCAAAAATTTCACTGACGGTCGCCAGTCGCGGGAGTTTACCTTAAACGAGCTGGTGGAATACTGGCGGATGCCGCCGGCCCAAGTGGAATCCCAGCTGTTGCTCATGAGCGTGAGAGGATTCCTGATCTATGACACGGACGATAAAAAAGCGGTGATCAAAGACAAACTTCTTAATTACGTGAATGCCAGTAACGAAAAGACCGATTACGACGAAATTCTCTTTGTTTCGGAATTACAGGGGAAAAGCAATGCTGTGTTGAACCTCGAGAATTTTGACCTGAAACTCCAGGGCATTCCGGGCGTTTTTCTCTCCGATTCCCAACATGTTTACATTGAGCTCCGGAACCAGGAGCTGACCCTGAAACAAAACCGCGACTTTGTGTTTTCAGGGAAGATCGAAGCCGGACTTTTTGACTTTTATGCGCGCGATTGCTCCTTCGAATACCAGAAGTTCCGCTTGAACCTTCCGGCGATCGATTCCCTCGAATTCTTTGTACAAAGCCGGAAGATCAATCCCACGACAGGACGGTATGATATGAAGAAGGTCCAGACAGCCCTGAATGACCTGAGCGGGTTCCTAATGATCGACGATCCTGACAATAAAGCCGGACTGAAAAATTTTCCGGAGTATCCGGTCTTTACCAACCAGGATACAGCAAAGGCGAACTGGGATAAACCTTATATCCACAAAGGAGCTTACGATAAGGAAAAATTCTACTTTGAAGTTTTACCGTTTACGCTGACCAGTCTGGACTACATCGATACCGACAGCCTTCAGTTTAACGGACAGTTGGTTTCTGCCGGGATTTTCCCAAATATCCCGGAACCCCTGAAGATCCGGCCGGATTATTCGCTGGGGTTTGAGAAAACAACCGATTCTGCCGGTTTTCCAATTTACGAAAGGAAGGGAACCTTTGTTTCGCGGGTTGACCTAAGCAACCAGGGATTGCTCGGTGATGGACAGATCTTCTATCTGAATTCCGCCACCTCCTCCGAACATTTTATTTTCTACCCCGACAGCATGAAGACCCTGGCCCGGAACTTCGTGGCCAGGGAGCAAATAGCCGATGTGGAATACCCCTCGGTACTGGCAGATTCTGTAAACGAGTTCTGGCTTCCCTATATGGATTCAATGAGCATTACGACTGTAAAGAAAGATATGGCAATATACAATGCCCAGTCATCGTTCACTGGGACTCTGGGGTTAACTCCTGCCTTGCTGAGAGGATCCGGAACCGTTAAAATCAAAGATGCCGAGATGGATTCCAAGGGATTCAATTTCCTGCATCACACGTTCGATGCGCTCATTGCCGACTTTCGTATCAAATCGTACGACCTGAACGAACTAGCCATCTCCACCCAGAATTACCGCACCCATTTCGATTTCGAGCAACGCAGGGGAGAATTCCGGTCGAACCTGGGAATCTCAAAAATGGAATTTCCCATCAACAAGTACATGTGTTCGATGGACCGGTTCGACTGGATGATTAACAACGAAGAGATCATGCTCACTAACGAAGAGAACCTGAAATATGCGCTTCCCGATACCCTGAGTTTGTCTCAACTGATAGACGTGGGCTACACGGGAACGGAATTCATTTCGCTCCATCCGCAGCAGGATTCGTTGCGATTTTTCGCATTGAGAGCCCGGTTCAACATTCGTACCAATGTGATCGATGCCGAAGAGGTCAAGATCATTAAAGTTGCCGACGCCGCCATTTATCCCGATTCCGGCAAGGTACAGATCCTTCAGAATGCTGTGATGACGCAGTTTAAAGATGCCAATATCATAGCCAATACAGCTTCCCGCTATCACAGTTTTTACCACGCTACTATATATGTCCTTGGGAGAAAACAGTATACCGCCTCGGCGACTTACGATTATACTGACCGCAATGAAGAACACCAGGAGATTCAATTCAGCAGGATCTCAGTTGATACGACTGGACATACGGTGGGGGAAGGCCGGATCCTCGATTCCTCCAACTTCCGCTTGAGCCCCGAATTCGCATTTGCAGGAAATGTCCTTCTCGATGCGCCCAAAAAGAACCTGGCTTTTTCGGGATCCTTCACACCTCAGACAGAATGCCTGAAACCTGGCCCCAACTGGGTGAAATTTTCGACCGAGGTGAATCCGGGTAATGTCCGTCTCCCGGTAAGCGATCCTATCCTGAACCGGAGCTCGGAAAAACTGCTGCTCGGAATGGCTTATTCTACTTCGGAAGGACTTATCTACCCTGCTTTTTTTACCCCCCGCAGGAGTTTTAGCGACACGGTGATGATTGCTACCACGGGTATGATGGACTACCAGGTCCCCTCCTCAACCTTCCGGGCAGGTCCGGATGAAAAACTCAAAGACCCCGAGAAACTGGGCTCAACGGTCTCACTGAACATCGAAAAGTGTCAGATCCATTCGGACGGGAAGATCAATCTGAGCCTGAATTCAGGGGCATTGAAGATGGAGACCTACGGCAGCATGGATTATTACATCATTCCCGATTCATCCTCCTTCAGGCTTGGGATTATCCTGGATTTTCCCTTCGAAGACCAGGTGATGGAAAAGGTTCGCACGCAGATGACCTCCACCAATCTTCCGGGGATTCAGCTTTTTAACGTTCCTTTCAACGCCATTCTCACCAGGCTGATTGAAGAGAAAGAACTCGAAAAACTGAAATCGGAGCTCGACCTGGTGGGGAAATTCAAGAAGTTTCCGGATGCTCTGGTTAAGACCCTGATCATTGCCGACGTGAAGATGAGCTACGATTCGGTCACAAAATCTTTTGTATCCTATGGCCCTATTGGCATCGGGACCATCCTGGATGAACTGGTGAACCGGTACCTACCCGGAAAGATCGAATTGACAAAGAAACGGAATGGCGATGAATTTACCTTCTACCTGGAGATCTCTCCCAACGACTGGTTCTTTTTTAACTTCCGGAATAACATTTTGCAATTCCTCTCCTCTGACATTAACCTGAATGACCGGGTTAAGCAAGCGCAGCTGAACCGGAAAGAGCAGAAACGCCTTGATAAAGTGTGGCGTGGTTACCGGTATACATTATCAACTGACCGGAAGAAGCGGGATTTTATCCGGAAGTTCGAACTGGGGGACGAGTGACGAAGGACGAAGGACGTAAGTTGCGCCAAGATAAACCCATGATAGGGGGATAAAAATGTTCTTTGAAACCTATCGTAGATACCCAGTAGGTAAACAATCCTACACGGTAAAGACTGACCATCAGCCGGAAGTGAGTCTTGCATAG
>JAZDPC010000032.1:0-70509 GCA_043797975.1 Bacteroidota bacterium | reverse complement strand
GTCCTCTCCGATTGAAGGTGACCAGTTAAAACATTGTCTCCTTGACCAATTCTTTAATGCAGGCTAAAACCTTATCGCTGCTATGATTAGTATGGGTAATTTGCGACGGCGTCCGTTGGTTAACATGTTCGTCGGAGGGTGGTCATGCCTGTCCGGCAAAGCCTGATTTTGTGATCGGTGTTCTTACCGTTTTGCGTGGAGACAAACGGAATCGAACCGTCGACCTTTTGACTGCCAGTCAAACGCTCTAGCCAACTGAGCTATGCCCCCGAAGAGAGTGTGGGTGTGGGTGTGGGTGTGGGAATAAAAACGGACTGCTAAAATAGTGCATTTTTCCACGCCACTTCAAAAACCGGGTATAATTTTTTTGCAAACGGGCATTAAACACCTTCAACCATTTCAACCATTTCAACCGTTTCAACGTATAATTGTACAGATTGTGACCCGTTTGATTACGAGCTTTTAAAAAATAGTAAAACGTCACTTGCTATTTGAAATTAGATGTTTGTTCATTACTTTTATAGCCGCAAAAATTTACTCCGATGATTAGCAAGAAAACAGACCGGGCGAATCTCGAGAAAAGAAAGGGATTCTTTACCGAGATTGGATTGGTAATCGCGCTGTTAGGCACTCTGGGTGCTGCCGAATATACCAAGGAAGACTTGAAAACCAATACCATACAGGTAATCTCACAGGGGCAGGGTGATGAGGAGATCATTCCTATCACACGCCAGGAACTGCAGAAACAGCAGGATGCTCCCAAGCCGAAACCTGTTATCTTCGACCTGAAGATTGTTGATGATGAGGTCAAGCTCAATGACGACCTGAACTTCGATGCATTCGATGCCAATCAGAATGATGCAATCACCATATCCGATGTGGTAAGCAACGCAAAAACCGAAGAAGAAGAAGAAGCCCAGGTCTTCCAGATCGTTGAAGACATGCCGAAGTTCCAGGGCGGTGAAATCGAAGAATTCCGTACTTATATCCAGTCGGTGGTGAAATATCCCCAGCTGGCCATGGATAACGGTGTCAGCGGCACGGTGCACGTCAGTTTCGTAGTTAACCGCCGCGGTGAAATCGCCAATATCACTATCATTCGTGGTGTTGACCCGTCACTTGATGACGAGGTGATCAAAGCCCTGAAAGCTGCCCCGAAATGGGAACCGGGCAAACAGCGTGGAAAACCGGTGAACGTTTCATTCAACATTCCTATCAAGTTCATCCTGAATTAAACGTTCTTTCATACCCATACAAAGGCCGTTTCGCAAGAGCGGCCTTTTTAATTGCTCCCTTTGGTCGCGAATAGCTTACTCCGTTCGCGAAATGTTCGGCTTCGCCTCACGAATTTATTATCTTCGCGTGCTTAGCAAATAATTCGCCGAACGAAGTGAAGCTATTCATCCGAGCAAAGCGAGGATCATTCATTCGCGAAGCGAACTTTTCTTTATGACCGAAACTGCCGTTTTAATAGGTGTAACCACCCGCACCCAGGACCTCCGGATGGTTCTTGACTATCTGGACGAACTGGAGTTCCTGGCTGAAACGGCCGGAGCAACGGTGGTGAACCGCTTTATCCAGCGCGTGGATGAACAAAATCCGGGAACCCTCATAGGTAAAGGGAAGCTGGAAGAGATCCGACTTTATACTGAAGAGAATGAGGTCGATATGCTCATCTTTGATGATGACCTGTCGCCAACGCAACTCAGGAATATTGAAGAGGCTGTCGGGCGCCGGGTGCTCGACCGGACAAACCTGATCCTCGACATATTCGCCAAAAGGGCCCAGACTGCTTATGCAAAAGTGCAGGTGGAACTGGCCCAGTACCTCTACCTTCTTCCCCGCCTGGCCGGTCTTTGGAGTCACCTGGAAAGGCAACGCGGGGGGATCGGACTGAGGGGCCCGGGCGAACGGGAGATCGAAACAGACCGGAGGATCATCCGCCAACGGATTGGTAAACTCAGGGAAGATCTGAAGAAGATCGACCTCCAGATGAATACCCAGCGGCAAAACAGGGGTAAAATGATCAGGGTGGCTCTCGTTGGCTATACCAATGTCGGGAAATCAACCCTCATGAACATTCTCAGTAAATCGGATGTTTTTGCCGAAAATAAACTCTTTGCCACTCTCGACACAACCACACGAAAGGTGGTGATCGATAACCTGCCTTTCCTTCTCAGTGATACCGTCGGTTTTATCCGGAAATTGCCCCATCACCTGGTCGAATCCTTTAAAAGCACCCTCGATGAGGTACGGGAATCGGACTTCCTGCTGCACATAGTCGATATATCTCATCCGGGCTTCGAGGAGCAGATCGAAGTGGTCAATCAAACTCTTATTGACCTTAAATGTGCCGATAAGCCGGTTATTCTGGTGTTCAATAAAATAGATGCCTTCTCCTATGTCCCAAAAGATGAGGACGATCTGACCCCAACGGTAAAAGAGAATATCAGCCTCGATGAATTAATGAACTCATGGATGGCAAAAAACAATAATCCTTGTATTTTTGTTTCGGCAAAATATAAAACAAACCTTGAAGCGTTAAAACAATTGCTTTATGCGAAGGTTAGAGAAATTCACACAACCCGTTATCCATACAACGATTTCCTTTATTAAGAAATTTCTTCGCTTCTCATTCTTCTTCATTCCGTTCTTGCTGCTGCCTGTAATCGGTTGTAAAAATGCGGCTTCAGTGGGAGAGGGAGGAGAAGAAGAAACATACCCGGTTACCTACCCGAAATTTGCCATTCTGACCCCTGAAAAGGCTAAAGTAGCCGACAGCCTCAGGCATTATTTCGATAATCTTGCCAGAGCCGGTTTCAATGGTACGGTCCTGTTCGCCGAAAAAGGAGAGGTGGTCTTCAGCAAAGCCTACGGTTACGGAAACCTGAAAACAAGGGATTCACTGACACTGGAATCAGCCTTCCAACTGGCTTCAATATCCAAACCGATCACTGCCCTGGCAGTCCTGGTTCTTAAGGACGAAGGGAAAATAGGCCTGGATGACCCGATAAGCAAGTATATCCCGGAACTGCCTTATCCAGACGTTACGATCCGCCATCTCCTGACCCACCGGAGTGGATTGCCCAACTATATGTATTTTGCCGAAGAGGATTGGCCCAACAAAGATATCCCGCTGAAGAACCGCGATGTTATCGACCTCATGGTCAAAAATCAGTATAAGCCTTATTATCTGCCTGACAGGCGGTACAACTATTCCAACACGAATTATGCTATCCTGGCTTATATCGTGGAACAGGTATCAGGGATGAAATTCGAGGTTTTCGTGGACAAGCGTATTTTCAAGCCTTGCTCCATGCGCAATGCCAGTATTTACAATAAGAATACAAATCCTGAGAACCCCAACCCGGTTTCCGGGTACCCGTCAAGCCGGTATGAAGCCGAAAACACATTTCTCAACGGAGTGGTTGGCGACAAGGGCGTATATTGTTCGGCTTATGACCTCCTGATGCTCGACCAGGCACTTTATACCGATAAACCGGTTAGCCAGGCCACGCTGGCCGAAGCATTCACTCCCCAGCACAAGGATCTCAGATCCAACGATAACTATGGCTTAGGATGGCGGCTCGATGTTTCGGAACCCTGGAACAAGGTGATCTATCATACTGGCTGGTGGAAAGGATTCCGCACTTACTATATCCGTGAAACCGGTGAGCAACGGACCATTATTGTCCTCTGCAACACTATGCGGGCCAGCCGGTTCAATACACACGACCTGAGGGAAAGGTTCTGACGAGATATTCCGCTATCTGAATGGCGTTAGTCGCCGCCCCCTTCCTGAGGTTGTCGGAGACAATCCAGATATTCAGGCTTCTTGGCTGCGATTCATCCCGCCTGATGCGCCCGATAAATACTTCATCCCTCTCGTTGGCAGTCAGTGCCATCGGATATTCCGATTTTAACGGATCATCGATAACCATGCATCCCGGAGCCTCCGAAAGAATCCTCCGGACATCATCGATTTCGTATTCTTTATGGAACTCGATATTGACCGATTCCGAGTGGCCCCCGACAACGGGAACCCGCACGTTGGTGGCAGTAATCCGGATAGAATTGTCGCCGAAGATCTTTCGTGTCTCATCCACCAATTTCATTTCCTCATTGGTATACCCGTTCCCGGTAAATACCCCGCACTGCGGAATGCAGTTCCTGTAAATCTGATGCGGATATGCTTTATCAATCTCCTGTCTTCCGTCTTCCGTCTTCCGTCTTCCGTCTTCTTCCTCGGCTTCCAGCTGTCTCAGGGCTTTCATGCCGGTACCCGTTACCGACTGGTAGGTGCTGATAACCAGCCTGTCAATTCCATAGGCTTTATGAAGCGGCGCTAAAGCGACCAGCATCTGTATGGTCGAACAGTTGGGATTGGCAATGATCCGGTCCTCCGGGGTCAGCACATGGGCATTGATCTCAGGTACAACAAGCTTTTTAGTCGGATCCATACGCCAGGCCGATGAGTTGTCGATCACCGTAATTCCGGCCTCTGCAAACTTCGGAGCCCACTCAAGGGACGTATTGCCGCCCGCTGAAAAGATGGCAATCACCGGCTTCATGTTGATGGCGTCCTGCATTCCTACAACGGTGTACTCCTTCTTGCGGAACATGACCTTCTTGCCGACCGACTTCACCGAGGCCACCGGGATCAGTACCGTAACAGGGAAGTTCCTTTCTTCCAACACCTGGAGCATCTTGCCCCCTACCAAGCCTGTAGCTCCGACAACTGCAATTTTCATCTATAAGTTTCCAAATCGGGTTAAATAATACATCTATATATAAACGGCGATAAAGATAAGTCAGATGAAAAGAATATTTGCATCAAGAAAAAAAGTTGAAGAGGTTGAAATGGTTGAAATGGTTGAAGAGGTCAGAGCGAAGCGGAGATCCCGGTACTCCGGGATTGTGAGGGTTGTGTTGGTTGTAATGGTACTGTTCCTGGCCCAGGCTTCCGTATGCCCGCAAGCCCGCAAGCCCGTTAGCCCGTTACTGATTACGGAGGTCATGCCCGATCCCGATCCACCGGTCGGATTGCCGCCTTATGAGTTTGCCGAGTGGTATAATCCAGGACCGGATACTCTCAACCTTGCCGGATGGAAGTGGGCGGTTGGTGAGAAAGCCGGTGAAGCCAGGGTAGGCAAAGTGGATACCGGCGGAGAGGGTGTTTCGAAAATAGGACCGGGGGAGTATGTAATTGTATGCGGAAAGACGGCTGCCGCTGCCTTGAATACCTTTGGCAAAGTTGTTGTAGTGGATCCCTTTCCCACGCTCAGGAATAGCGGTGACCGGCTCACGCTGATGGATCCGGATGGCAGGATTGTGCATACCATTTATTATTCTTCTGATTATTATACTGATGCCCTGAAGGCAAATGGAGGCTGGTCACTGGAACTGGCCGATCTGACCTCACCCTGTTCGGATAACGCTTATTTGCCTTCTATTGATCCTTCCGGTGGCACGCCCGGATCTGTTAATTCTGTCGTTATGAAAGTCCCGGCCGGAATTCCTCCGATACTCCTGAGAACAGGACTCTATGGCCCTGACCTCTTTTTTTGTCTCTTTTCAGGTCCGTTGGCAATAGATCCGGCAGTGCATGATTATACATGCCTATTGCAACCCGGCGGGCTGCCAGCCGAAACGTTTCCTTCGCCCTGTTATGGATTCCCGGGACTCTTTTTTCGCATTCCTGAACTGGCTGATCAAAACCAAATGTACAGTCTCGAAATAGCTGGAAGTATACTTTCCTGTCGGGGCGAGCCGGTGATTACCGGTCCGGTAGCTTTTTCGTTGCCCATTGCCCCCGATTCGGCCGGAATCGTGATCAATGAAATCATGTTCGATCCCGGTTCCGGGAATCCGGAGTGGATCGAGCTGTTTAACCGGGGAACCGTCACAGTTGACTTGCAGAAGCTGATCATTGCCCGTGCAAGTCCCGATGAAACAGTCATCGGTTTCAGTGACCAGCAACAGTGGTCGTTCCTTCTGTTCCCGGGAGAGTATGCCGTAATGACGCCTTCATTCCGGCAAATGATCCGGGTATATCCTGATATGGATCCCGGATCTCTTGCTGAACGTTCCGATTTCCCCTCCCTGACCAACGATGAATCTGTGCTGATACTGTTTGACGCTGATCAACATGTAGTTGATCGCGCGATATACGATCCGGAATGGCATTATCCTTACCTGGATGAAACGACCGGTGTATCATTGGAACGGATCGATCCCGATGCCTCCGGACTGCTCCAATCGAACTGGTTCTCCGCCTCCTCAAACTATTCAACCATTTCAACCATTTCAACCATTTCAACCTCTTCTTGCACCCCCGGCCGCCTAAACTCCCAATCCCTCAACCACACCTCACCATCCCTTACCACCCCTCACTTTTCCCTCCTCAACTCTCATATTTATGTCAACACGCTATCCGACCCTGAACCGATTGTCCTGCACTATACATTTCCCGAAGCAGGTTGGTTTTGCAGCCTGACCGTTTTCGACAGTCGTGGCAGGGTGATCCGGGAGGTTCTGCGGCTTGAACTGGCCGGCTTAGAAGGTGTCATGACCTGGGACGGGCTTGACCGGGAGGCAAAGCAGGTATCTGACGGCATTTATCTGCTGGTAGCGGAATATCGTCACCCGTCAGGGAAAAGCGGGCGATGGAAGAGAGCGTGCGGAGTGGTCAGGGTTCACTGAACCAGGGCAAATGACCTCGCATCGGAATTCCAGTCGGGGCTTGACAGAATAGCCGGAAGGATCTCTTCGGGCTCTGATACCACACTCCACATATCGCGATGCCTGGACCCAAGGAACCGGTTTTCCAGCATGGAATCCAGCAGTTCGATCAGCGGATCGTAGAAACCAAAACTGTTGAGGAGGATCATGGGTTTTGTGTAAGTGCCTAATCGCTTGTTGCTCAGTGTTTCCATGAATTCCTCCATGGTCCCGCAGCCGCCCGGAAAAGTGACAACCGCATCCACGTTGCTGATCATCAGATCTTTTCGTTCGGCCATGGTTTCAACCAGGGTTAGTTTCGATAAGCCAGGATGATGCCACTCAACGTTCATCATGAACCGGGGCATAATACCAATAGCCTTGCCGCCCAGTTCCATGATTCGGTTGGCCATCACGCCCATCAGTCCGCTCCGGCTGCCCCCGCAAACCAGATCGATCTTCTCTTTAGCCATGATTTCGGCAAATCTCCGGCCATGCTCCAGATACTGTTCAGGGGTCTGGGTACTGGATGCACAGTAAACGCAAATCCTGTTGTATACCAGATTGTTGCTCATAATTCATCTGGAATAAGGCGATTGTGCGAGAACCTCTCTGAACAGGTCGGATAGATTCATGCTGGCCCGGTTTGCGGCTTTCTGTACATCTTCATGGGAATTTTCCGTGAAATGGCCGGCTACAGCTATGTTTGTAATCACTGATATGGCCAATACCGGCAGATTCATGTGCCTGGCAACGATCACTTCCGGGATCGTCGACATTCCGATGGCATCACCGCCAATGATCCGGTAGTGAGTATATTCAGCCGGCGTCTCAAAGCTGGGGCCTGGATTCCCGACATACACTCCCCGGTGCAGTTTAATTCCCTTCTTTTCAGCAATTGTGCAGGCAATGTCAATTAGTTTCTTGTCGTAGGTTTCGCTCATATCCGGGAATCGTCTGCCCATTTCATCCAGATTCGGCCCCCGGAGAGGATTATCAGAGAAAAAATTGATATGATCACGGATCAACATCAGGTCACCCACGCTGAATGCCGGGTTAATGCCCCCGGCAGCGTTGGAGATGAATATCTGCCTGATGCCCAGCGCTTTCAGGACGCGCAGGGGAAAAGTCAATTCCTTCATGGAATAGCCTTCGTAGTAGTGGAAACGTCCTTCCATGGCGGCGACCGGAATCCCGGCCAATTCTCCGAAGATAAGGTTGCCGTTATGTCCTTCGACTGTAGTGGTTGAGAAGTTGGGAATCCCGGAATAGGGTATGCGATCGGAGATTCTGATATCATCGGCTAATCCTCCGAGGCCTGTTCCCATTACAATACCTGCAGCAGGACGGATGTTGGTTTTATTTCTAAGAAAATCAGCAGTTTCAACTATTTTGTTCCACATAGTGCAGAATATTTTTTATGATTTGTTCCTTGACCTCAGGCTCAATTCCCGGATCGGCCGGTATCCATTCGAGGAGAAGGTCACGAAGTTCAGGAAAGCGGATGAGCTTGACAAAATCCTTACCGGTGGTCAGAATCATCGGGCTTACAGGCTTGCGGACTTGCGGGCATACGGAGGCTATAAGTGAGGCGTCCTTGGCTGTGTAATGATGGTGATCTGGGAATTTCAGGTGCCGGATGATATGATGCGTCTGGCTGAGGCTGTCGACCAGCGGCTGCGGATTGGCAATGCCTGTGACCAGGATGATATCTTTTGAGTTTACCTTTATATCAGCCTGAGCGGCAATATGAGTAGTCACCACCATATCGCCCCTTTTAAGCGATTTCAGCGACTCACGCCTTAACCCGGCAGGAAGGAGTTTTTCGCTTTGCATCGGCCGGTTGGCGGCATCCAGGATGATGGAATAGCCCGGTTTAACTCGGCGGTGCTGAAAGCCGTCGTCCATCAGGATCAGGTCGATTGGACCGAAAAGTCCTGAGGTGAGCTTTTGGATCCCTCTTTTCCGGTTCCGGTCAACAGCAATTATGGTTTCGGGAAGGAGCATTTTTAGTTCCAATGGCTCATCACCGATGGTTTCCGGTGTGGAATGGGCATCAGCCAGGTGGAATCCATTTGATTTTCTTCCATAACCCCGGCTTAGTATGGCAATGCGATACCGGCTGCCGATCTCACGACTGAGCCAGGCGATAACCGGAGTCTTTCCGGTCCCTCCTGCGATCAGGTTGCCCACAACGATGACCGGTATATCGGGATTGAATGATTTGATTAACCCTTTGTCAAAAAAATAATTACGTAATCCGGATAGCATCCCGTACACCCAGCTGAGTGGTGCCAGAAGTACCTGAATGACCGGATTTGTCTGCATCCGAAAGGATTAATAAATATCAATTCGGTAAGGAACGCGCGCCTGTATCCTTCCTCCGGCGATTATCTCCTGCAGATCGCGGATAACCGGCAGCTGCCGGGCCAGAAATGATTCTGACGGGGATCCTTTGCCGGTGAGTTCGCTGATCAGTTGATTGATGGGATTTTTCAGGGCAGGAAGTTCACGCAGCCTCCAGGTTTCAAGCCTGGCTTCAGAAGCCGCAAGTTTAACGGCATCATGGAATCCGCCGATTTCATCTACCAGGCCGGCTTCCTTTGCAGACACACCGGCCCATATACGCCCCTGACCCACGCTGTCAGCCGCTTCTTTCGACATGTTCCGTGTTTTGGAGACAAGATCGAGAAAATGATCGTAGGTCTGGTTCATCTGATCAACGAAGACCGCTTTTTCTTCCGGTAACAATGGCCGGTAGATCGATCCGGTGCCTGCCAGCCTGTTCGTCTGGATTCCGTCAAAGGTGATTCCGATCTTGTCGGTCAACAGTTTCTCGAGGTTGGGTACCAGGCCAAATACCCCGATGGAACCGGTCAGGCTGGTATAGCCTGCCATAATCCTGGTCCCCGGCGTGGCTATCCAGTAACCGCCGGAACCTGCCACATCGCCCATGGATACAATTACCGGTTTCACGGCTGCAGTAAGTTCAACCTCTCTCCGGATGATCTCGGAGGCCAGTGCATCTCCTCCTCCGGAATTAATCCGGAAAACGATGGCTTTTATTTTATTGTCCTTACGGGCCTTAGCGAAAGTCTGGGCCAGATCCTTACCGATACTCTGACTGCCGGAGGATTCCATGGCGATGGATCCGGTTCCGTAAATAATTGCGATCCGGTCGGGGGTGTACTCTTGCCTGGTGGGATCGGCAACCAGCCTGTACTGATCGACGGAAATGGTACGGAGCTTTTCGGAGGAGGCAATTTCCGACCGTTTTTTTAGCAGGTCGAGGACCTGGTCTTCGTAAAGGAGGCTGTCAACCAGCCCGCTTTCCAGGGCTCCTTCGGGTGTGCGGGCTACCCATCCGTCTGCCAGAAGGTTCAGCTCAATAACACTTTTACCACGGCTGTCCGATATACCGGTAAGGATATGATTCCAAACGGTTGATATATAGGCGGTTACCTGTTCTTTGCTGGCTTCACTCATCGATTCCAGAAGGAAGGGCTCAACGGCTGATTTATACTTCCCTTCACGGATCACCTGAATTTCCACTCCGATCTTCTCCAGCGCTTTTTTATAGAAGAAAACATTCGACCTTAATCCGCGGAATTCGAGAATGCCTGAAGGATTCAGGTAAACGGCATCTGAAGCTGATGCGATATAGTAGTTCCCCTGGCTGTACATGTCGCCATACGCCACGACGAATTTCCCTGATTTTTTAAACCGTATAAGGGCGTCCCGGATTTCATCGGAGGTGCTGACACCTTGTCCCATTTGTCCTGTTTTGACCAGTATGCCGCAGATATTGGGATCTTTCTCTGCCTTCGTCAGGTTCAGGATGATATCGGTCAATCCCAGCGTGGCTTCCGTACCCATTGTCATCACATTAAAAGATTCCAGCGGATTGTCGACGGTCCGTTCCGTGATCCTGCGGTCAAGATTAAGAACCAGCACTGTATTCGATTTGATCTTCACTTCATCGGGCCCTGTAGACATTAGAGCCGACAGGCTTCCGAGACCGATAAGCGAGAGGACCAGGAGGGCGACACAAACGGCTAAAAAACTGGCGAGGAAATATTTGAAGAATCCTTTCATATTGGGCATGCATTAAGATGATTCACAAAAATAGGGTTTAAAGTCCTAATTTTACGACCTATTCTGATTTTGATGGAAGAACTGATCATCGGCCTGGGAAGCAACCTCGGCGACCGTCGTGCCAATCTTGAAGAAGCCATCCGGAGAATGTCCGAACGGTTTGGGGCGCCCCTCAGGATCTCATCATTTATCGAGACGGAACCCTGGGGGTACCAGTCGGGGAACCGGTACCTGAACGGGGCGGCCATTTTTATGGTTGAGGAGGTCGGAGCGAAGCGGAGATCCCGGAGTACCGGGATTGAGGAGGTTGGAATGGTTGAAATGTTGAAATGGTTGAAGGGGATTGAGAAAGATATGGGTCGTATAAGGACGGGCGATGGGTATTCCGACCGTCCGATTGACCTGGATATACTATTTTTCGGGGACAGGGTCATCAGCACTCCGGAGTTGACCATTCCTCATCCGCATCTCCATGAACGTGAGTTTGTCCTCAGGCCGCTGATGGAGATCTGCCCGCAGAAAGTTCACCCGGTATTGAGGTTGACTATTACCGAGATAGTGAGGGGTGGTGAGGTGTGGTGATGAGGGATAGTGAGGAATAGTGAGGAATAGTGAGAAATAGTAAGGGATTGTAAGGAATGGTTAAGAATTGGTGTGGGTGGATTGGGAGTTTAAGTATGAAATGTGGTTATTGAGCTTGACTGAGATTTTGTTCCCAAGACTGATAAATTCCTCGAAATCGTTAGAGGTAACAAATCCCCGTTCATTAAGGATTTCAGCCCAATTTATTGATTCTAAGAGTGATCCGCGGGAATTGTATTCAAAATTTCTTTTGTCCTTATAATGATATCTGCCATAGCCTTCTGCAATATTTGCGGACACAGAATCCGAAGATTCCAGGAATTGATAACCGGTTTTGAACTGAACCGATTTTGGTAGGGCGGAGAAGATTTTCCAGGCTAATCGGCTATATTCTCTTGCCAGGATATATAGTTCGAATTTATTAATGTTCAACTCACTCATGATCAAGGTTTTCTATATTGATGCAGAAACCTGATCAAAATGGAAAATTATTATTGGATTATTCCTCACCACACCTCACCACACCTCACCACACCTCACAACACCTCACTAAAAATGCTCCTCCCCCCCGCTGGTCTTACTGCCATACGCCAGGTCCCCTGCATCGCCCAGGCCGGGAACAATATAGGCTTTGGAGGTGAGCTCGTCATCAACGGCGCATACCCAGATCGTGGTTTTCTTCATTGGAAGCTTTTTGCGAAGGTAGTCGATGCCCTCACGGCTCGCGATGAGGGAAGCGATATGCACATGAGATGGAGTTCCTTTTTCGAGTAAAGCGTTATATGCCAATAAGACGGATGCTCCTGTGGCAATCATCGGATCGGAAAGGATAATGACCTTGTCTTCAATGGAAGGGGATGAAATGTGTTCAAAGTTGATATGGAAAGTACCGTCCTTTTCATATTCACGGAAGGCTGAGATGAAGGCATTTTCGGCATGGTCTAAAATGTTCAGCATTCCCTGATGGATTGGCAGGCCGGCGCGCAGGATCGTTGCCAGCACAACCTGGCTGGTTGGAATGGCTCCTTCTGCCGTCCCCAGTGGTGTCCGGATCTCCGTGGGTTTATAGGCAAAAGTTTTGCTGATCTCGTATGCCAGGATTTCGCCGACCCTGATCAGGTTGAGACGAAAGCGCATAGAGTCCTGCTGGATCTGTTCATCACGGATTTCGGCAATAAACTGGTTCAGGATGGAATTCCGGTCCCCCAGGTTGTTGATCATGATTGTTGGATTTGCTCAGACCAAATGTAACAAAAAGTTATTTGATGCGCCGGTCGGCTATTTTTTTCAGGGGCCAGGGCAAGCGATTGATCCGGAAGGAAAAATAGTGTTCGGCGGATGCTCCGAATCCTTCATAGAAGCGGGCCACCGACGGGATATCGGAACCTTCAAAATCAATAGAGGCGGGAGTTCCGCAGTACCGGTGAATATACCGGTCGACCAGGTAAAACATGGCCCGGGTTTCACGTCCTTTTTCTGTGGAGCCGGGTGCAAGATAATAGTGAGAGTTCCCTTGCCGCGCCATCAGCAGAACACATAGGAGGATGCCATCCGAAGCCCTGACCCCGCAAATGGTGCCGGAATTATGAGCCAGCAGGGCGGTGATCAATCTCAGTAGCGGTTTCCGGTTCTTCAACTTCAGCAGGATATGACTGCCTTCACCTGGATCCTGCCGGAGCAGGTCGAGATACTCTCCTGCCGGTATTCCGGTTTCGAACGTAAGGCTTTCACCGGCAGCTTTTTTAAGGTTCCGCTGCGTATTTATCGAATAACGTCCGGAGAGTTCATCGTATGAATGCGACAGGTTCAGCCTGTAGGTTGTGTGCTGGCTGGCAGCGGGGGATTGAAACAGATTGTTACTACTGTGCAAAGTAATCTCGATCAGCCGGAATGTCCGGGGTATGGATTCAAGGAAAGCTGCTACCGTTTCGGCCGGCAGGGGCTGAGCCGACAGAACCCCAAGTTGCTGACACAAAAGGGGCTGGTAAAGATATTGGATTCCGAATTTCTTTCGGGCAGCCATCGGCATGATGATGGAATAATCAGGTGTTGCCAGGGCCTGCCATCCGGGTGATACGGCATCGAGGTACCAGGAGAGGCCATAGAGCGATCCGCCGTGAACCGACAGAACGGTCCTGTCCCATTGGACTTTATCGATCTCCCCATGTTGCAGATGCCGGATTTCCATATCGGGTTTTTATTCTGATTTTACCTGGATGAGCATTTGCCGGTAAACTTCCGTCCAGCCGGCCCATTCATTCCATTCGCTGAGCGATTCATTGTGCCACAGAGTGATAAAAGTGCCACCAACCCGCCTGACTTTTTCGGCAAGATCGACGATCCGCGCGAGCGCTTCTTTAGGTTCCAGTGAGCAATATTGCCGGAGTGTTTGGTCCATCACCGGAAATGGATAAACAGTAAAGTCGGCCGGTTTATTTTCTCCCAGGTCAAAAAACCGGAAGGGAGAAGCGATACCAGCGCGGAACCCTGGCCGATCGGGATATCCCATGGAATAGTCTTCCCGGATACCAAGCCGGATCAGTACCCTGTAGGTATGAGGGAAAGAAATTTTCAGATAATGTTGCCGGCTCACTCCGACAGGCTGGCCAATGATCCCTGACAGCGTCTTAACCTCCCGGGCCACCAGTCCGGGTGATCCGTTGGAGCCATAGGAAGGATGGATACCCACTGTTTCATTCCGCGCAATCCTTTGGATCAGCTTTTTAAAGTGCTGGTTATGGGGTGAAATATTCTTGTCGAAAGGGCCGTATTCGCCGATCAGAAAAAACCATTTCGCCCTCACACCGGCGTCCTGATGGAAACGTGCGATCAGGTTATACGTGTCATAAGGATCGTTCTGGTTCTCCCGTAGGACCTGAAACCGGAAATTCCGGGCCTCTATGTTTTTGCGGTTCTGCCAGAATCCCCCGATGGTCCGCTTCCATCCCTTATGGGCATAAGCCCAGGCATTGTCGACATCGATAGTAGGCAGGAACCGGTATTCTGTTTTTTTTATCCTGATCTGATCAGGGAAAAGTTTCTCCAGTTCATCGCCAAAAGCAAGAGCCCATTGGTTTACCACAGGTTCTTCGAGTATACCCATCCGGAAGGAAAGGCTCTCCGAAGACGGGAAGCGCCCGTGCTCATCAGGTTCAAAAGGCAGGTATTCCTCGTACCGGCTGACCAGGTAGAAGACGGCGGAGAAGAGGTCGAAGGGAAGTAACTGGGTTGAAGAGGTTGAAATGGTTGAAATGGTTGAAATGGTTGAAGAGGTCGGAGCGAAGCGGAGATCCCGGTACTCCGGGATTGAGGTGTGGAACAGGGTTTTAAGGTTTTTCCAGGTACCGGGGTTGAGGCGGCTGGACTGGTCGGAGATTCCGTCTTCAAAGAGCAGGCCTGATGCAGGGATCCACGGGATATCACCCATTGGCGAATCAGAATAATTGATTTTCGGACCCCCGAAGGAGCTGATTTCATCGGGCAGGGTAGTGATCCGATACTCAAGACCGAGCAGTCTGCCCATAACCAGATCGATCGTCCATGTCACCCTGGGAGTGTCAGATTGACTGTATATCAGGATCATATTGATAAGGCCTAAATTAGGAAAGCAAAGATACGTGAAGATAGTATTAATGAAACAATGTTCTCCCAAAAAGCCAACAGGTGCCGACAGCGGAGAGTTATGGCATAAGGTTATCATCGGCCATGCTCATATAGCCCTGATCGGAAACGATCAGATGGTCGAGCACCGACAAATCGAGGATTTGTGCGGCATCCTTCACTTTCCTGGTGATCTTGATATCCGCTTCCGACGGGCTGAGATTCCCCGAAGGGTGGTTGTGAACCAGGATAAGGGCTGAAGCCAGCTTTTCGACTGCTGCATTGAGTATGAGACGTACGTCGGTAACGGTTCCGGAAATGCCTCCCTGGCTGATACGGACCGGTTCGATCAGTTGGTTTGAACGGTTCAGCAGAAGGATCCAGAATTCCTCATGCTGAAGGTCGCTCAGGTTACCTTCGAGAAGCTTAAATGCATCCTGGCTGCACCGGACCTTCGGACGAACTGCCGGAAGAGAGGCCTTGCGCCTCCTGGCCAGTTCAAAACTGGCCTGAATACGGATCGCTTTTGCTTCGCCTATCCCGTGGATCTTTTCTAGTTCAGCCAAAGTCATTTTACCCAGCCGGTGAAGATCATTGTCTGCTTTCTGCAGAACGATACGGGCCAGATCGAGTGCCGAAAGGTTGCGGGTACCCGTTCCGATGAGAATGGCGAGCAATTCGGTATTGCTCAGTCCGCCAAGCCCCTGGCGCAAACATTTTTCACGCGGACGGTCCTCGACCGCCAGATCGCGTATCTTAAAATTGGGATATTCCATACCCGGTATAGACGCGGTTTGCCTCGGGGAATGGACAAAAAAAACCCTGCTTTTTGGGCAGGGTTGTTATTTATTTTGCAGGTGGCTGACCTACAGACTGTTTACATGCTTCGTCAGGCTGGACTTCAGGTTGGAAGCTTTGTTGTCATGAATAACATTCTTCTTGGCCAGTTTATCCAGCATTGCAGCTACTTTAGGCAGCTGTTCGGCCGCAGCGGTTTTTTCCGTCGTGCTTCTTAACGTTTTGACAGCATTTCGGGCTGTCTTGGCAAAATATTTATTACTCTCGCTTTTGTTTTCCGTCTGACGGATACGCTTCAGTGCCGATTTGTGATGTGCCATGTTGTAACAATCTAAATTTATCGTAGCCCGTAGGGGAATCGAACCCCTGCTACCAGAATGAAAATCTGACGTCCTAACCCCTAGACGAACGGGCCATTAAATCAACCCAAGTTTAAAACTTTGGACTGCAAAAGTAATCAAAAAATGATATCTCCCAAGTCAATAACTAAAATTTTATCTTTGTGATACACGGGAAAAGAAGCCATGGATATTGAATCGATCCTGTCGGATTCCAGCCGGTCACTTGCTGATTATGTGACTGCCACAGTTGGCAATGACCCGCAGCTGTTCAATCAGTTGTATGACTTGTCAATGCAGCAGAAGCGTCAGGTAAGCATGCGGGCTGCCCGTGTCATGGATTTTGCCTGTGAAAGGCACCCTGAACTCATCAGGCCTTACCTGAAGAAGATCATCCGGGATTTGCCCGGCCTGAAAGATGATGCGGTTAAGCGGATTTTCATGCATATTCTGATCCGGCATCCCTGGGTGGAAGATGAACGCCTGATGGGCAGGCTGGTAAATACCCTGTTCAAATGGCTGCAGGATGAGGCCCAGCCGATCGCCATAAAAGCTTACTCAATGGTTATACTGGAAAATATATCCGTGTTGCATACTGATCTGAAAAATGAACTGGCCCTTGTCATTGAAGAGGCTCTCCCATACTGGGAATCAGCAGGCCTTCAGGTGCAAGGCAACCGTGTGATCAGAAAAATCAGAAAATCCCGGGCAGTTGGTTTTTCGGATTAAAAGACCAACAGGGCAATTCCTGCGATAATTCCCGCCCCGAGAACCACCGGTAAAACACTGATCCCGTTGGTCGCCTTGAAAAGACTTGCGGGATTGATGGAAGTGTGTTTTTCTCCGTGTGGCTCGATTTCCTTGTATTTCAGCGGAATATCGGGTATCCCGTTGCCGTTCAGGTCGGGAAACTGGCTGGCAAAAGCCAGCAATGCTGCCCATTCCTTGACTTCCTGAATTCCCGGCATGATCGGATCACGGTCGATAACGGCCAGCTCCAGATCAGGAATCGGCGTCCCGTCGGCATTTTTCGGAACAACGGTCAATATCCCTTTGGTGATTTCTTTTATCAGCCCAAAATAATTCAGTACATAGGAATTGGCCGCTATACTGTACAATTGCGAATCATCCTTTGTAATCCTGATCGGTTTATAGCCGTCTGTCTCATTGCCGAGTTCAATGGCATAAACCCGGTCGAGCGGCATCCTGAGGCTATTGTATTTGAACCGTACCCCTGACCAGAATGGAAAATTATCGGGAGCCATTGAGGGAGCGATCAGCATCACATCAAGAATGGTTTTTAATTCCTTGCCGGTAACATATATTTTGGATATGGAATAGCCGGGCGCATGGTCGGTGACGCCCAGGCCCATCGGCATGATCCGGAAAAGATCGGCCGGCATCTGGAAGCCTTTCTGCCCCTTGAGGATTTCGTCGCAGGTAAGCCCGGATACTACCAGGACAACATCGGCCGGACTGACCGGTTTCAGGTAGCTGTAGACAGCGTCAGCCAGAAGAGGTCCCAGATTGGAATCTACCATACAATCAGGCTGATTGAAGTGCAAGTCGAACGAAGTTTCCACAACCGGCTTGCCAATGTCGAATCCATGGGGTTTCAGGAGCCTTTCGCCTATCAGTCCCTGCTGGTCCATGATCATCCTGTGCACCGATGGATCTCCTGGGATCCTGTCATTAACAGGTATCAGTTCTCCGCTCAGGACCTGAATCCCCTCTGTTGTTTTTTCGATCTCAAGCTTGCCCAGGTAACGCCCTTCGCATCCTGCCACAACAATCGGAATCCCGTTCACGATTACCGGTTTGACCAGAGGAATATGGTTATGTCCTGATATGATCACGTCGATACCAGGTACCTTTGTGGCCAGATTCACATCCTCTCCGGTCCATCCTTTCTTTGGATCGAATTCCAGACCGCTGTGGGAGAGGCAGATCACCAGGTCGGCATGCTCACTCTCCTTCAGGAACTCTGTCATCTCCCGGGCTTTCTCAACCGGATCCGTAAAAGAAACCGGCTTGACAAGGGGAGAATAATAAGCGGCTTCCAATCCCATGAGGGCAAAAATGCCAATCCTCAGGCTGTTTCTTTCGACCATTCTCCAGGTTTTAATCACCCCTGTTTTGTAAAGGCCTTCAAGTTTGTCGTCAGCCGGATCGTTCGGGTCAAAACTGATATTGGAAAGTACTATTTGCGGAATAGCCTCTTCGGCCGATTTGGCCAGAATACCGGCAAGTTCCCCGACTCCGAAATCAAACTCATGATTACCTAATGAGACCACATCATATCCCATTTTCTGCATAAGCCTTAACTGAAATCCGGTTTCCGCTTCGGCTGTCTGGAATATCGTACCCATCAGGCCATCGCCTACATTCAATACGAGCAGGGATTCGGGCTGTTTGTTCCTGTACTCCGTTATCAGGGTGGCGATCCGTGCGAATCCTCCAACGGTCTGATCATCATTCACCGAAAGTGGCGTATAATCCGATTCAGGGCTGAATCCCATCAGACGTGAATGCAGGTCGTTGGTGTGCAGGATTGTCAGCTTCTGTCCTGCCACCGGTTGTGACAGCAGGATCATCATCATCAGGGTAATAGAAATACGGGTCATGGATTGGATTTTGTTGAATAAATGTACGATTTAAACCACCAACCTATAAGATATCGGATAAAAACCTATTTTAAGGGATCAATAAGAATAAAATGAAAAGGTTAATTATCAGCTTGTTATCTTTTGTTTTGTTCTCCGGTTTTCTGTCAGCTCAGGAACTTTGCGTGGGCAGTTACTGGACGCCGGAGCAGGGTAAAAAACACCTCGACAGTATCCATTTAATGATCAGGAACAGTCATCAATGGGACCAGCGTGAGAAAGCGATCCGGAACCAGATCCTGACAGGTGTCGGATTAGCCGACATGATGAAAGGCAGGCGTGATACGCCGGCGGTAAAAAAGGGAAAGGTTCATGAGATGGACGGATACCGGGTTACCAATATGGCCATTGAGTGCGAGCCGGGTTCATGGATCACGGGTAACCTGTATGAACCGGTGGGACAGACCGGGCCGTTTGCCGGGATCCTTTGCCCGCACGGCCATTGGTCGGATTGGTCGGATTATGGCCGTTACCGGCCGGATATGCAGAAGCGGTGCGCCGTATTCTGCAGGATGGGTTCTGTGGTATTTGCCTATGATATGGTTGGGTATGGCGACAACAAGCAGGCGAAGCAGCATGAGGATTCCCTGGCTTTACAGATCCAGACCCGGAACAGCATACGTATCGTTGATTACCTTGTGAGCCGGAAGGACATTGATCCCAAACGGATTGCCGTGACAGGTGCATCGGGAGGCGGGACCCAATCCTTTATCCTCGCTGCAGTTGATGAACGGGTGGCTGTCTCGGTTCCTGTTGTGCAGGTATCCGCTCATTTTTTCGGAGGGTGTGTCTGCGAAAGCGGGATGCCCATCCATAAAACCGCGAAGATGCAGATCAATAATGTCGAAATTGCCGCCGCCGCTGCACCCAGGCCCATGCTTCTGGTCTCTGACGGTGCAGACTGGACACGGAACACGGATAAGGTCGAGTATCCCTTCGTACGGGATATCTATAAGCTTTACGGTAAGGAAAACCTCGTGGAAAATGCCCATTTTGTGACTGAAGACCACGACTACGGTTTCAACAAGCGTCAGGCTGTCTATCGTTTTCTGTCCAAGAACCTTGGACTGAAAGCAGATCCCCAGTTGTGGGAAGAGAAATGGGTTGTCATAGTGCCGCTGCAAGAATTACGATTCGAATAGACCTCGCGAATAGCTCGCTATTGCTCGCGAATAGTCTCACTTCGTTCGACGAATAATCGCTTCGCGATGAATATTATAATTCAGGCCGAAGGCCTCATTCACGAGGCAAAGCCGAGTTATTCGGGAGGCGTAGCCGACCCAATTATAATTTTCTGGTTATGAGTTATAAAGCTGTGATTTTCGATCTCGACGGTCTTTTGATAGACTCAGAAACATTGTACCATAAGGTTTCTTATGCCATGACGGCGGAGCTGGGGAAAACGCTGACCGGGGCAACTATCGCGAAGCAGATGGGCCGGTCGCCGCTTGAATCGCTGGAGGTTTACCGGAGGGATCTTGGAATTGAGCATCTTACTGCACAGGAGCTGGTTGATATGAGGCACGAAAGAATGGTTAAGGAGTTCCGGGAGAACCTGGAACCAATGCCCGGAGCCATGGAGATCATCCGGGGATTGCACGGCCGGATAAGGCTGGCCATCTCAACCGGTTCACCCAGGGAATTAATGGAAATAGCAACCGCCAGGCTCGGGCTTGAAAAATATTTTGAATACGTGCAAACCTCCGACGATCTGCTCCTTGGTAAACCCGATCCGGAAATTTATAACCTGACCATAAAAGCTTTACACCTGAATCCGGAAGAGTGCATTGTGCTGGAGGATTCGTCTAACGGCGTCCTGTCGGGGCATCGCGCCGGCTGCTTTGTGATCGCCGTTCCCAACGAACATACCTATAAGCAGGATTTCAGCAGCGCAGACGCAAAAGTAGACAATCTCACAGAGGCGGGGGAAATCATTAAAAGAATAGCTCCCTTCGGTCGCGAATAATTCGCTGACGCTCAAAAATAGCTCGCTTTGCTCGCGAATGATTCGCTGCGCGAATGAATAACCTCGCTTTGCTCGGCGAAGGAGGCCTTCGGCCTGAAATAAATTCATCGAACGAAGAGAGATTATTCATCCGAACATAGTGAGGATCATTCGTTCCGTGAAACGGAACTATTCGTGAGCGTTAACGAGCTTTTCCCGAGCCTATTTCCTTCTGCGGTACAGTGCGTCCCACAGCATGGCATAAGCGAGACCACCGTCTTTGGATTGTTCCCAGGTATGGCGTACGGTGCCATCGGGATTATTATACCAGGTGACCCTGTTGATCAGGCGGTTACCCTTTTCATCGCGGTATTCATTGCTGACCATGGTCATCTTCCTGTCTTTGAATTCACCGGTGACATCAACCGCAATACCGTCACTGCCGATCCAGACATGGCGCCACTTTTTGAGGTTATTGTCGTAGAAATTGTGACTGGTCCCCGTGTGGGAGCTGACGACTGATTTCCAGTTTTCGCGGAGTGCGCAATCATTCTCGATCTTTACGATTTTATTGAAGCCAACCATCTGCCCGTTGGAATAGACTACCCAATCGCCTATCCAAAAGTCGAATTGCTTGTGCTCTTCTGAACAGCAAGCACATTGGTTGTCCGTAGTCTGAGCGAAACCGCCTGAAAACGCAATAGTAAGGAAGAACAGTCCTGATAGCCAGCCTCTTTTCAACATTAACTGCAAGTTAGAATCACAAATGTAAGCAATACAACTATTTTCAACAATCGGATACAACAACTTATCCCCCTCACTTGCTTGTTTATTTACTCAAGCGATGCAAATTAGCCTACCTTTGGCCGTTGCAACCGGAGGATTATGAAGAGCAAATGGCTGCAGGCAGCGACTATTGGAAGCATCTGGGCTTCCTTTGAGATCATTATCGGGAGTTTCCTGCATAATGTGAGGCTCCCTTTTGCAGGTACAATCCTTTCATTTTTTGCCGTCATGCTGATGGTATCTTTCCTCCGGCTGTGGCCCCGGCGGGGCATCATCTGGAGGGCTGCCCTCATCTGTGCCCTCATGAAATCCATTTCGCCCAGTGCCGTGATCCTGGGGCCCATGACGGGTATCTTTCTGGAAGGGCTGCTTATGGAGATGGCTATTTTCATGCTGGGAGTCAACCCTGTCGGCATGATAGCGGGCGGTATGCTGGCCGTTTTCAGCGCTCTGATCCACAAGGCGATAAACCTGCTGATCCTGTACGGCTGGGATCTGGCCCGTCTGCTGGATAACCTTGTTACTTTCGCTACCCGACAGATCGGGATTGGATCTCTTGATGGTGTAGAAGTATTATTGATACTATGCGGCATCTATCTGGTATCAGGCGCCCTGGCTTCGATCCTGGGCCTGACCCTTGCCCGTCGCGCCCTGCGGGTCCGTGAACCGGCCGGATCCTTCAGCCCGGCCAGCCGTTCATCGAATACGCTGTTTGAGTATTCCGATCCGGGCAAGTACTCTGTCTGGCTTCTTTTTCTGCATGTGGTATGCCTCACGGTAGTCATGATTTTCCTGACCCGTCTGAACCAGTGGTGGGCCATGCTGATCCCGGTACCCTATCTGGTGTTCTGTTTTATCAGTTATCGCCGCAGCCTGAGGCAGCTTTTCCGTGTGAAGCTCTGGATCCAGATCATCCTGATCACCTTTCTGGCTTCGCTTTTCCTTACAGGAATGAAATCGGGCAACTGGTTCACCGCCGAGGGTTTCCGCGCGGGGATCATGATGAACCTGCGCGCCATCCTGATGCTCACAGGCTTTTCAGCCATCAGCACCGAGATGAAAAATCCCGTCATCAAAACCATCCTCTATGGCCGTGGATTTGCGCCACTCTATAAATCACTGTCTCTGGCATTCTCCGTTTTACCCGAGATCATCGGCACGGTAACGGAAAAACATAATACCCTGAAAGGGGTGAGCGGGCTGCTCGAAAAGCAGTTGTTGCGTGCCGATCAGCTTTACGACCGGTTCCGGGACCTGGAACAGGCGCTTCCCAAAGTGATTCTTATTATGGGTGACCGTGCTGAGGGGAAAACCACTTTCCTGCGTCAGCGGGTGAATGAAATGATCTCCGGAGGTATGCATTTATCCGGATTTATTGCCGAGGGCATCCACTCACCCGGCGGGGTCCGCGAGGGATACAGGATCGTCAATATCAACACGGGTGAAGCCGTTGATTTTTGTTTGAACAAGGGCCCGGAAAACTGGGAAAAGGTCGGTCGGTTCAGGATTAGTCCCGATGGGCTGGCCAAAGGGATGGAATGGCTGAGCCCTGATGTCTGCAGGAATTCTGATTTCCTGGTGATTGACGAACTGGGGCCGCTCGAGCTGGCCGGCAAGGGATGGGCTCCCCTTATTGAACGAATCCTGCGCGAAAGCCCCAAATCGATGATCTGGACCGTCCGTCGTCAACTGGCGGGGAAAATCGCCCATAAATGGAATATCGGAGAAGTCACCTTCATTGACGTCGCCGGGGAAGGTTAATTCAAACGGATTTTGCAATTTTATATCCTGATATAACCCGCTTTCCCGATGTTCAAGAAATTCTTTTTCCTTTTTCCTTTTTCCTTTTTCCTTTCCCTCGGATCTTCCGCCCAGGCTCAAACTGAAAGTCTCTGGGTTGACTCCGTGTACAACTCCATGACTCCCCGCGAACGCATCGGGCAGCTGATCATGATCGCCGGATATTCCAACAAGGGGCCCGAACATCAGGCTGAAACTGAACGGCTCATCCGGACTTACGGCATCGGCGGAATTGCTTTTTTCCAGGGAGGACCTGCCAGGCAGGCAATGCTGGCAAACCGCTATCAGTCTATTTCTAAAGTTCCGGTTTTAATAGCCATTGACGCCGAATGGGGCCTTGCCATGCGCCTCGACAGCACCACCCGGTTTCCTTATCAGATGGCACTGGGCGCCGTGCAGGATACTCACCTGATCTATCAAATGGGAGCTGAGATCGCCCGTCAGTGCAGGGAAACCGGTGTGCAGATGAACTTTGCTCCTGTTGTGGATGTCAATAACAATCCGGCCAATCCGGTGATCAACTACCGCTCTTTCGGCGAAGATCCGAACCAGGTGGCCATGCGGGCAGAGGCTTACATGAAGGGATTGCAGGACAGAAACATTCTGGCTACCGGCAAGCATTTTCCGGGTCATGGAGATACAGGGACCGATTCCCACCTGGCTTTACCGCAAATTAAACATTCGCGCGAAAGGCTCGATTCGGTCGAACTGATGCCTTTCCGGAAGCTGATCGCTCAAGGGTTAGGCTCGATCATGGTCGCACATCTCGAAGTGCCGGCCCTGGAACCGGAGCCGGGAATACCCACAACGCTGTCAAAAAAAGTAGTGACTGATCTGCTCCGGAATGAAATGAAATTCAACGGTTTGATCGTTACCGACGCATTGAACATGAAAGGTGTCACCGATGCAACTCCGCCCGGACAAATCGAGGTAAAAGCCATACAGGCCGGGAACGACATGGTGGTTTTTGTGGAGAACGTAGAGACTGCCGTCAGGGGAATCGAGGAGGCTATTAAAAAAGGAACCCTGACCGAAGCTGATATTGAGCGCCGTTGTAAGGCCATTCTGAGCGTAAAATACTGGTCGGGGCTGAACCGGTGGACCAGCCTAAAAACAGAGGGCCTCACCAACCGGATCAATAGCACCGAAGCCGAATTGATCAACCGCGAACTGGTTGCATCATCCCTGACGGTCCTTCAAAACCGGAATACCTGTATACCGCTGAAGGGGCTGGATACGCTGAAAATTGCATCCGTGGTGGTGGGCCGGGCCGAAGAGACACTGTTCCAGCATCGCCTGGGGAATTATGCACCCATGGATAAATTTCAGATCGACCAGTCGGCAACTCCCGAAGCATTTGACTCCCTGATGCAGGTACTTGGCTTATACAATCAGGTCATCATCGGGATTCACAACATGGATATGCGGGCGGCAAAGAATTTCGGGCTTACAGCTCAGGAAATCGCCTTTTTACGTAACCTGTCGGCAAAGGTTCCGGTGATAGCCGTATTTTTCGGTAATCCATATGCCCTTGGGATTCTGGAAGATGTTTCTAATCTGGCGGGACTGGTAGTTGCGTATCAGGAAAGCTCCCTGACCATGGATTTGTCGGCCCAGCTGATCTTCGGCGGCATCGGCGCAACCGGACGGCTTCCGGTGAGCGTCAGTCCCTGGTTCAGGGCTGGTGATGGTTCCGATACGGAAGGAGGTATCCGCTTCTCATATACGATCCCCGAAGCTGCGGATATGGATTCCCGGTTGTTTAAAAAAAAAATTGATTCGGTAGCGCTTTCAGGGATTGCCGCCGGGGCCTATCCGGGATGCGAAGTTTTCGCCGCCCGCAACGGCAAGGTGATCTTCCACCAATGCTATGGTTATCACATCTATGAATCCTGTCAGCCGGTTACTCCGGATGATCTGTTCGATCTGGCTTCGGTAACCAAAACATCCGGACCCCTGCTGGCCATCATCAGGCTTTATCAGGAAAAAAAAATCAAACTCGATGCTCCCTTTAGCCGCTATTGGACCGATTTCAAAGGGACCAACAAAAAGAGCATGACGGTAAGGGAAGTGCTTGCCCACGTGGGCGGGCTGCATGGCTGGATACCCTTCTGGACGGATACCAAAAACCCGGACAGAACCTTTAAAAAGAATACCCTTTCAACTGAATATTCGGAGAAATTCCCTGTCAGGGTTTCGGAAGGATTGTGGAGGTACAAGACTTACGACAAGACTATTTATCAGAAAATCAAAAAAGAGCCGGTAACGCCTCGTAAGAAATATGTTTATTCCGATCTGGGCTTTCACCTCTGGCCGAAGATCATCGAAAAACAAACCGGGGTGAATTATGAGAAATACCTTGCCGATAATTTTTACCGGCCACTGGGAGCAGGAACGGTGGGATACAATCCGCTGAACCGTTTTTCGCCCGACCGGATCATCCCGACCGAAAGAGATACCTTCTTCAGGATGGAAACCCTGCACGGCTATGTGCACGACGAGGGAGCGGCCATGCTCGGAGGCGTGAGCGGAAATGCGGGATTGTTCGGAACGGCTGAGGACCTGGCAAAAATCTACCAGATGTACCTCTGGAAAGGCTCTTACGGCGGAAGGCAATTTTTTGATACGAACGCAATCAATGAATTTACGAGGTACCAGTATGAACCTTTGGGAATACGTCGGGGACTGGGCTTCGATAAGCCCATGATCGGGAATGACACACTCTCCTTTGAGGACTGTTATCCCTGTCCGTCCGCTTCAAAGGCCAGTTTCGGCCATACGGGCTATACCGGAACCATGGTCTGGGCTGATCCGTCGAACGGGCTGCTGTATGTTTTCTTCTGTAACCGCGTGTATCCGACGAGGAACAATAGTAAGCTGAGCGATCTGTATATCAGGAAATCAATATTGGAGGCGCTGTATGAATCAATTAAGTAGCAGGTTGAAAGGGTTGAAATGGTTGAAGAGGTTTATGATGTTGAGTCTTGTGATACTTCCTGTTTGTTCCGCAACGGTTACCGGGCAAACCATAAACAAATACAATGATTCCATTATCAGGCAGATCCATGACCTGGCGGATAGAAGGGATGCGGCGGGATTGCTGCCGTTTCTGAAGGATACGAACCCGAATTACCGGGGTGAGGCGCTGTTTTGTTTCGGGAGCATCCAGGTGCCGGAACTGGCTGATAGTCTGTATGCTGCCATGAAGGTGGAACAGCAACGGGTGCGGATGATGGGTGCCTGGGCGATCGGACAGATCGCGAAACCGGCTGCCCTTCCCGTGATCCAAAAAGCCCTGTTAATCGAAAGAGACCCGTTTGTCAGGGGTATGCTCTATGAAGCATTGGGGAAATGCGGTACTGAGGAGGATCTGAACTGGCTGGCTGCAATCGATGTGCCGTTTGAGGAGACCGAGGGCCAGGCCATGGGAATATTCAGGTTTGGGCTGAGGAGCATTACATCGGTTGCCGGTAATGAACGGATGGTGACGATCCTGTCCGCCGGAACGAGTCAGGCCGGCATGGTCTATGCCTCCTATTTTCTCGCCCGCTATGCCGGGATGGACTGGCTCCAAACCAAGCCGGCTGAGATCGAGAAACTATACAATCAGGAGAGGAATGAAGAGATCCGGGCTAACCTGATCAAGGCAGTCATCCGGGCAAAAGACGAGGAAGCCTGGCTGCTGTGTAAGAGTATCCTGGAGTCGGATGCCGATTACCGGATTAAGGTTAATATTCTCAACTCCATGCAGTTGCTTCCCTGGAATAAAGCGGTTATGAATGTGATGACACTGGTGGAGGGTGCCGATCCGAACCTGTCCGTTGCTGCTGCCGAAGCGGTGCAGCGCTATGCTGTTTATCCTGATCTGACACTCCTGTTACAAAGTATCGACAAGACCACCAACTGGCGGAGCCGGTCGCTCCTCCTGGGGAAGACGCTCGATTTGGTGAGCGGTAAATCAGGATTGGTAAAAAAGGTTGAGAAGATGATCTTTGGATCCATTTCAGCTGCTAAAAGCCCCACCGAAAAAGCCTGGTACATTGAAGCACTGGTCTCGGATCCGCTGCAGTACACTTTCATTGAGGATCAGCTTAAAACCAATCCCCCCGCCGTTGTGTATACCCATTCAATGGAAACCCTGGGCGCAATGAAGCAGCACAAGAATTTTGAAGCTGCGGCCAAAGAATTGTCAGGTCAGGGAATTGATCTTGCCAAAGAAATTGCCCGGATTCAGGGCATCTACCCGATGCCGGTGGATCCGAAGCCTGGTTTCAATCATCCGATCGACTGGGAGCGGGTTCAGAAGCTGGCTCCGAAACAGAAAGTGGCTATACAGACGAGTAAGGGCGAGTTCGTTGTTCAGCTGAACGTCACCTGGAGCCCCGGTACCTGCGCCGCCTTCACCGAACTGATTGAATCGGGATTTTATAAGAATTTGACCATTCATCGTGTGGTCCCCAATTTCGTGATGCAGGATGGTTGTCCCCGCGGCGATGGTTGGGGCGGTCCGGAGTTCACCATCCGGTCGGAATTCAGTCCCACTCCCTTCATGGAAGGCACCCTCGGAATGGCCTCATCGGGCAAGGATACCGAAGGGAGTCAGTGGTACATCACCCATTCGCCCACTCCTCACCTCGACGGAAAATACACCAATTTCGGATTTGTGATTGCCGGGATGGAGGTTGTGCATAAGCTGGAGGTGGGAGATACGATTATCGGGATGGAGCTGATAGACTGATAGCGGATTTGCAAGGTTAATTCACTCTCATTTTCATCTGACCAGGGTCAGAATCCCATTCTTTACAGATTAATATTGAAAAGTTTCTTCCCCTTATCCCCAAAATCAGGCTGAAATAAAAAGTAAACCCGGTTGTTGTTAACGCTGATGTGATCAATATGTCTGTATTGCCTGATAGGAATGTTAGTTAGTGCCTCGCCTGTTTCAGGATTAATTTCAATCAGGTAGGACGATTGAATATTCAGGAATTCCAGGAAGAAGCGGTTCGTTATTTTGTCGTGATGGATCCTTCCGGTGAAATCCTTGCTCAAATCTGCTTGAATGGTGGAGGTCCAAAGCGGTTTCCCGCTGATGGTTAAACAATAGATTTTCTGTAGGTCAAAATCAAATAGAAGAGCACTGTCGCTTAGCTGTAACAAGGCGGATTGCACCGGACGGAAATCCGTGTTTATCTTATTCCTTAATACAGCTTGGCGGGCATGCATTAATCTCAATTCTCCAGAACCAATAAATGAACGATTTATTTCACTGATAAATTCCTGCCGGAGCTGATCATTGATATCAACTACCTCCTGTTCATTCTTGTCATTTCCGACCCGATAAAAGATCTCATGCTGACCTGTTTCGTAATTCCCCAGGTAGTAATCGTGATACTGTCCCTTTTCGGAGCTTTCAAAATAGATATAGTTCGGACCAGCCAGAGCTACTATGGGCTTGACTTTCGTCTTGAAGAACCCCGCATCGCATTTTACCCCGTATGCAAGCGTATCATGACGGTTATCCAGTTGATAAGCGTTATCGTTTGTGACCGCATAGATCGTCCCCTGGCAATCCTGGCAGATTTCCTGTGCCGAAGGCAATGATGATGCATACAGCAGCCTTCCGGATGTATTTCCAATGAAAATCTCGGGCTTCAAAGGATTATAATTTCTATATCCGAGGGCATAAAAACGATTACCCTGGATAACATAATCCATAATCGCATAGGGTTCCTCTTTGAACATCCTGATGGCCGAGCCTTTACCGCTGACCACGACTTCATCGATCAGGAACGGATTCTGGCGAAGGGTGATTTGTACACGGGTATCCTGATAGTGTTTCCTGAACTGCTCCGGGTTTAAGATTTTCAGCGTGTCGTCGAAGTAGCCAAGCGATTTGAAAATGAACCGGACCGGGAAATTTTTAAACTCAAAACTAAAATCCCCATTTGCATTGGTTGTGGTCCCCTTAGCAGAGACGGGCTCCCAGACAGCAACCCCAGACATGGGCTCAAGGTTGGATTCATCCATAACCTTACCCGATAATTTGAAACCGGATTGCTGGCCTTTGAGTGAACAGACCGGAAGGAGAATCACAAAGCAACTGGTTAACAAGTGCCTGGAGAAACGAACCATGATCGGAATTACTTAAAACAGGTACGACCGGTAAAAGTCAAGTAGTTGGGGGGATCAACCTTAATAAAAAATAAAGTTACGCATAGTATTCATACGATTTTGGGGGCAACAGCAATAATTTTACATTTCTCCCGGATCACTTATCTTTAGGCGGGTCAGAACGCAACAAACCTTTTAACATGACACTCAGATCAAACTGGCGGTTCAGATGTGATGTTTTGAAGTATTTCAGGATCGGTATTTTCTTGCTTCTTATTAGTCCATCATGGATTTCCGGTTATACTCAGGGCACCATTGCTGCTCCATCTGCATTGTTGGATGGCCGCAAAGCTGTCGCTCAATGGATCTGGGATTCGGGGGAACATAATCCCCGGAACAAATATCTGCTGGTACGCAAATCGGTTACTTTAAGCCAGTGCCCGGATAGCATCATTGTTTATTTGTCAGCATCCGCAGTTGCTGATGTATATGTGAACGGAAAACTGGTCGACCGCTGCCCGATGAATTGCGACCCGGAATATCAAGTGTATGAGAAATTCGATCTGACTCACTGGTTTCAAAAAGGAGAGAACATCATATCAGCCGTGGTCTATAATTTTGGGATCGGGATGCACCACCGGATTCCGAGCCGGGGCGGGTTCTTTTTCCAGGGGAAAGCTTCCCTTCCGGATCGTTCCGCAGTCGATATCAATACCGATGGTTCGTGGCTCGTTTCGGGAGACAGCGGTTGGAATTCCAATACGGATTTGAGGACAGCAGCGGATAAAAGCGCTCCTAATCTGATCGGGTTTATCGAACGGTTCGATGCACGGGAAGCGGACCCGGGATGGAAGGATTTCGGATTTGAAGATTCCGGATGGAAGAAGGCATCTGTAATCGGAATTCCCCCCATAGCCCCATGGAACAATATCGTGTTGGTTAACCGGCCGATCCTTTTCCGTGAAAAGCTATACCCGGTTACCCACTGGTATGTGAACGGTTGGGTGGTTTATGATTTCGGCACGGAGGTCACGGGGGTGCCTGTTATCAGGTTACATGCCCTGAAAGAAGGAATTGATATCATCATCGGGACAGCCGAAAGGCTGTTACCCGATGGTACACCTGATTTTCACCGCAGGGTGAATTTTGAGGATCATTATATAACCCGGATGGGGGATCAGGAGTGGAATCCGTTTTCCTGGAGGGGATTCCGGTATCTGACAATACCGGTCAACGGCGATATTATACAACAGGAAGTTTCGGCGACCAACCGGCACTTCGCCTTGGAAGATGCCGGGCAGTTTGAATGTTCCGATCCCTTGCTCAACCAGATTTGGAATGCCGGCCGCCTCACCCTGAAATGGTGCAGTCAGGATACCTATATGGATACCCCCTGGAGGGAGCAAACCCAATACATTGCCGGTGATTCCCGCTATCTTCAGCAATATGCCTTCTATGCCTCCGGATTGAGTTCTGAGTTTTTAACCCGGTATAATATACTGTCGGGTGCCTGGTCGCAGCGCTGGATGCCCGATGGTTCCATCCGTTCGCGTTACCCCACCGGCTGGCTGCTCGGTGAGGGTACGTCGACCTATCTGGTTGATTATGAGCTGGAATGGATTCTGATGGTGAGCGAATACTACCGGCTATTCGGACAAGGAGATCTGGTCCGCCAGGTGTATCCCAACCTGGTCAGGCTGATGGGAAAGTTTGAAACCCTGATCGGCCAAGAACATGGGGTACTGTCAGATGTACCCGGCTGGATCGTGCTCGACCATCCGGATACCTATCCGATGGATCAGCAGAAAGAGATCACAGCCCTGAACTGTCTCTATTACGGGGCATTGAACCAGGCTTCCTTGCTGGCCCGGGAGGTGATGAACGATCCCAAAAATGCACAGGTGTGGAGTGATAAGGCACAACGGCTGAAGAAGAACATTCAGAAATGGATGTGGTGCCCGGTTCAGCATCTTTATTTCGATAGCTACGGCAGTACACAGTTTAGTCAGCAGACACAAGTTTATGCCCTGCTATACGGACTGGTCGATGAGGAAGACAAACCCGGTGTTGTTGAATATATTACAAGCCAGGGAAGGCACAGCGAGCAGTCGTTTGCCTATTATGTCGTCGGATCGGTGTTTGATCAGGAAGAGCAATGGGCCTTGGATTATATCCGGAAATACTGGGGCGATCAGATGAAGCTGGCGACCTGGAACGGGGGCTGGCATGAAGGGTGGTATGCGGATAGAGATGGCGGGTCCACCTCACATGCATGGTGCTCGGGACCGACGGCCCTTCTGCCGCAGAAGGTTTTGGGTGTTGAACCGGTCGAGCCAGGATGGAAAGTATTCAGGATTGAACCCCACATGGGAGACCTGCAATGGGCCCGGGGGATCGTGCCTTCACCGGCGGGTGACATTGCAGTTAGCTGGACCCATGACGGTGATCAGATACAGCTGACAGTCGTAATTCCGGAAGGAACAAATGCCCTGATCAGGACAGGCGATCAGGACGAATTGCGGGTAAACTGCGGTACCCACCGGTTCTCAATATCTCTTTAAAGCATATCCTTCTTGGGATTCTTTTTGTAATTTGCCTGGCAAAACCAAAAAGTGGTTGCGAGTAGCAAGTTGCAGGTTGCAGGTTGTTACAGGCTATTGGTTATCAGATTGGCACATTGGCACATCAGCATATTATCGTCATGAAAAAGTTAATTATCCTCTCTTTCTCCCTTCTTCTTTCAACTTTCTCCTTTGCCCAACTCCGCCTGCCGTCGGTCATCGGCTCACACATGGTTTTGCAACAGCGTTCGGAAACCCCGCTTTGGGGTTGGGCCAGGAACGGAGAGAAAATCAGTGTCACAACATCCTGGGATCAGCAGACCGTATCTGCGTTTACCGGTGCGGATGGCAAGTGGATGGTTAAAGTCAAAACCCCGGCGGCAGGTGGCCCGTACACCATTCAAATATCAGGAAAGAAAAAAATTCTTTTGGAAGATATACTGATCGGAGAAGTATGGGTGTGCTCCGGCCAGAGCAATATGGAGATGCCTTTAAAAGGATGGCCAAGCGGGCCTATCGACAATTCAGATGCTGAGGTTGCGGCAGCCAACTATCCGAAGATGAGGCTGTTCTCGGTCCCGAGGAACACCTCCTATGAGCCTGTCGAAGACTGCAAGAGCAGTTGGGTCGAATGTAAACCCGAAACGGCAAAGGACTTCAGCGCTACCGGTTACTTTTTCGGCCGGGAACTGCTCCGGAAACTGAATGTTCCGGTCGGATTGATTTTCACCAGCTGGGGGGGCACGGTTGCCGAAGCCTGGATGAGCAAGGAATATGTTGAGCAGATACCCTGGTTTACCACATCCTCAGGGACATTTGACCCGATAGCGTTTAAAAAACGCCAGTTTGAGAAATATGCCGGTGAACAGGCTGCATGGGGCGCCTCCGTCGGGTTTGTTCCGGATCAGAAAGTCCCCCTGTGGGCTATTGAATCCGATTCCGATCCGGCCTGGACCGCTGCGACCGTACCCTCAAACTGGGATCAGACGTTCCTTGGCGATCATATAGGATTGGCCGATTACAGGATGTTTTTCACAGTGCCGGACTCATGGATCGACAAGGACCTGGTTCTCGAACTGGGGCCGATTGATGAAATGGACATGACCTGGATCAACGGAACCCTGGTGGGTTCGCATCTGAACGTTTACGACTGGGCAACCAAAAGAGTTTATAAAGTACCGGCCGGTATCATGAAAAAGGGCGAAAATATGCTGGCTATCAGGGTGGCCAATACTTCGGGGATCGGCGGAATCAACGGAGATCCCGGGATGCTGAAGATCAGGCCCGAAAAATCCAGAACCAAATGGCAGCCGTTGGCGGGGACGTGGAAAGTGCGGAAGGGTGAGTCTATTTCCAAAGTAGCTCCAAGTCCGGAATGTGTCGATTGCAATGAGCCGAATGTGCCGACGGTTCTTTACAATGGAATGATCACTCCCATACTTCCGTTCGGTATCAAAGGTGCCATCTGGTATCAGGGTGAATCGAACCGCTATGACGGGGAACTTTATAAGAAAATATTTCCGGATATGATCGCTAACTGGCGGCACGACTGGAACCAGGGTGATTTTCCGTTCTATTTTATCCAGATCGCTCCCTACACTTACCGGGATAATTTCAGCACCGGCCTGCTCCGCGAAGCGCAGGACTACACGATGCGAACTGTTCCGAACACCGGAATGGTGGTAACTATGGATATCGGTAACCTGAAGAATATCCATCCCGGAAACAAGCAGGATATAGGGAAAAGACTGGCATTCTGGGCCCTGAAAAAGGATTACGGATTCAAGGATATCGCTTGTACAGCCCCCGTTTATAAAACATATAAGATCGAAGGGAACCAGATCCGGATATCCTTTGACCTGTTTGGCCAGCAGCTGAAATCCGACGGCAGGGAGCTGACATGCTTCCAGATAGCCGGCGATGACTATAAGTTTGTTCCTGCTAAAGCAGTGATCGACAGTGGAACCCTCCTGGTCTCGGCCGGTGGCATAACCCATCCGGTTGCCGTCCGCTTTGCCTGGAACTCCACCGATGAACCCAACCTATCCGGAACCGCTGGATTGCCCGTGGGGCCTTTCAGGACGGACAACCAGTAGCGTGATACGTGATGCGTGATACGTGATGCGCAACACACCCACACTCACACTCACACCCACACCCAATCGCCTTGTGCCCTTTGCTTTTTGCCTTTTAACGCCCGATATATTAAATCTGTCAACATGAAAAACCTAATCTGCATCATCCTGCTAGCGGCGTTAATCGCCGGCTGCAAGCAGGAACCCGTTACCGTGTGCACGATCACCGGTAAGGCATCGAATTATGATGCCAAAGAATTGTATGTTACGCTGGATGGACCGAAGGATACCATCAAGCTGAATGAAGACGGTACCTTCAGCAAGGAACTGACCGTAACCCGGCCGATCGACGGAACCTTCCAGGGTACCAAGCTTTTCCTTTACCTCTACCTTGAACCCGGTAAAAACCTGGAAATCAATTTCGATGGTAAAGCATTCGATACTACGGTCGGCTTTGCCGGAGACCTGGCTCTTCCTGTTGATTACCTGCACGAAAAGACACTGGCAAGTAACGATCTCTATAAAAGAATTCGGGAAATGTATCAATCCCCCAACACTCCTGCGGATTTCAAGCGGGTAAGGGATTCAATCAGTCAGGTGGAGTATGCCTTCCTTGATAAATTCAAGGCAGACAATCTCGGACTCTCCAAGGATTTTTATAACCGGGAAAAGAAAGTGTTGGAATACAGTGTTTACTACGATCTGTACAATTATCCAAGGATGATCGGCTATTACAACAAGGATAATCCGGAAATCCCGGCCGACTGGTATGCCTTCATGGATAAACTGAACCTTGATGATCCTTCATTGCTGGAAATCAGTGATATCAAGGCTTTTATCTCCGGATATATTCAAACTGAAGCAATGAAGAAAGCCGGTATCCCTACCGAAAAGTCCTGGGGAAATCCCGAGCTGGTAAAGGCCGAATTAAGCTTTTTAAAGGAGAAATTCACCAACCCGCAGTTTTATGATCAGATCCTGTATGATAAACTGAAACAGTATATCGACAGCGAAGGGAAGACGGGAGTTGAAGATCTGGTTACCGAATATCTGGCCAAATCGACCGATGAGAATAAGAAGGCCAAAATACGGGAGATGTCCGATAAGTGGGATGCTATAGCTCCGGGCAAACCGGCTCCTGCCTTCACCCTCCTCGATAAAAACGGCAAGAACGTTTCGTTGAGCGATTTCAAAGGGAAATATGTTTTCATCGACTTCTGGGCAACCTGGTGCGGCCCCTGCAGGGCCGAAATGCCTGATTTCAAAATCCTCATCGATGACTACAAGGACAGGAACATTGTGTTCATCAGCATGTCGGTCGACAAGGATAAACCAGCCTGGGAAAAATTACTGGTGGAGGGCTATAAACTGGGCGAAGAACAGGTAATGTTCGATGTGAAGCCTAACTGGATACAGATCCATGATCCGCAGACCATCAAGGCCAACAAAAAATACCTGGTCATGTACATTCCCACATTCACCCTCATCGATCCGGCAGGCAATATCGTGAATGCCCGCTGCGCGAGGCCGTCATCGCCGGAACTTAGGGCGATATTGGATGCACAGGCCGGGCTGTAAGAAGTCTCACTTCGTTCGAGCGAAGCGAGGCTATTTATAACTGCAAAATCCAACACCATGCTCAAACGCTTGTCTTTTCTGCTTGTTCTGCTGAGTATCGGGCTTACCGCCCGGCCGCAATTCCCGGTTCTGCCCTATACTACCGGTCACTGGAATCCTGATACGCTGGGAAACCAGCGGGTGATGGTGGAGGTCAGGGAACCTGCCGATGTTGTCTTTGTAATGATCCCGTGGCGGAGGAAAGACCTGAATCCGCAGGATAAGGAAATCCTCGTTTATCCTGAGAACTCAGGGGAAAGGGTGACGAATGTTATCAGGTTGGAGATTAACCGCGAATATGCCAGACTGATCTTTCAGCCAACAGCCGGCCCCGGCATCTATTATTTCTACTATCTGCCGTATAAAAGCAGCGGCGGGAGCTATCCGGTAGTAAAATACCTTCCTCCCGAGGACCGGTGCGATCCGGCCTGGAAAAAGAAAGCACTGATACCCTGTGAGGTGCAGTCAGATGCCTTAGCTCTTGAAATGCAATCCATTAACCGGTTTCACTCTTTCTACCCGATGGAGGTGATTGCCACCGGCAGCGAAACAAGCGAGTTTCTTTCCCAGTACCCTGAATCGGACTTTATTCTCTTTCCTGAATACCGCGACCTTCCGGTCAGGATGTTCAGCGACTTGCCGTTTCGGTGGATTCAGCGGGGTCCGGTGAAAATGATCCGGGATACGGTGCAGCAATTTGAATACTATTCTTTTCAGATAGCTGTCTATGCACTTAAGGATGATATCGCTGATCTGGAAATCACCTTTTCAGATTTGTCCGTGCCCGGAGGGATTTCAATCCCAGCGGGTAACCTGACCTGTTTCTACAAGGGAGGGAACAACTGGGACCAGAAGCCTCTGGTCAAAACGATTCCGGTTGCCAAAGGAAAGGTTCAACCGTTATGGATAGGGGTGGATGTGCCGAAGGGGTTGCCGGGGGGACATTACAGGGGAAATGTGTACATCAAGAATAAAGGCGAAAGTCGAAAGAATAAAGAGGAAGTTTTGGGGATCGATTTGTTGGTGAAAGAGGTGGTGCTGGAAGATAGAGGCGACAGTAAGCCTGAGAATCATTCAAGATTAAGATGGCTGAATTCGGATATAGCTGTAGATGAAGGCATTGTTGCGCCATATGCTCCGGTGAAAATTGAGGGGAATGTCCTGAAAATCCTGGGTCGGGATATCAAACTGAATTCCCGGGGATTGCCGGAGCAGATATCCAGCTGGTTTGCACCCGAAATGACCCGGATAGCAGACAGGGCAGAGCCTCTGCTTGCCGAAGCCATAGGCTTTGAGGTTGAATCAGGAGGGAAAGAGCTGAAAACCGGCAAAGGGAATTTTGCCATTACCAGGCAGGCCGAAGGCGCTGCTGAATGGACATCTGCATGGAAGACCGGAAATGTGAAATTCGACCTGAAGGGACGCCTGGAATTCGACGGATTCCTGACCTACCGTATTGCCGTCACTACTGATCAGAGCATAAACCTGTCGGATATGGAATTCGTGATCCCCATGCAGGGCGATAAGGTTGAATACATGCTGGGACTGGGCCGGAAAGGTGGATATGCCCCGGACCAGTTCACCTACACCTGGGATCCCTATTTCAATTGTGACGGCCCCTGGCTGGGAACCGTCAATGCCGGCCTGCAGGCGACCTTCAGGGCCGAGAACTACGAGCGGCCCCTGAACACCAATTTCTATCAGCAAAAACCGTTGAACATGCCTCCTTCCTGGTTCAACGATGGGGAAGGCGGAATTAAGCTTGAAAGGGAGGGTGAAGAGTATGAGCTCACGGCATTCACAGGAGACCGCACTCTGAATCCGGGCGATACCCTTCATTTCGACATCAACCTGCTGATCACCCCATTCCGGACCATTGATACGGAGAAACAGTGGCACGACCGCTATTACCACAAGTTTGCCCCGCTGGATACCATTCAACGGATCGGTGCCAACACGATCAATGTGCATCATGCCACCGATATCAATCCATATATCAACTATCCGTTCATGCTTCCGGATCTGATGAAAGTTTATATCGATGCAGCTCATAAAATAGGGGATAAGGTGAAGATCTACTATACGGTCCGCGAACTTTCGAATATCTGTCCGGAGATCTGGGCGCTGAAATCGCTGGGGAACGAGATACTCTCCTATGGACCGGGCGGCGGTTATTCATGGCTGCAGGAGCACCTCGACGGTAACTACATCCCGGCATGGTTCGTTCCGGAATTGAAAGATGCGGCCGTGATCAATACCGGAACATCCCGCTGGCATAACTATTACCTTGAGGGGCTTGATTGGCTCGTGAAGAATGTGGGGATCGACGGTTTGTATATCGATGATGTGGCATTCGACCGGAGCATCATGAAACGGGTTCGGAAAGTGCTTGAGCGCACCAATCCTGGCGCCCTGATCGACCTGCACTCCGCCAACCAGTTCAATCCCCGGGATGGCTTCACCAATTCAGCCAACCTCTACCTGGAACATTTTCCGTACCTCGACCGGCTCTGGTTCGGGGAATATTTCGATTACAATGCCAACCCGGATTACTGGCTCACGGAAGTTTCAGGCATACCTTTCGGACTGATGGGCGAGATGCTTCAGGATGGCGGAAACCAATGGCGTGGAATGCTCTACGGAATGACCAGCCGCGCACCCTGGTCGGGCAATCCGGCTAATATCTGGAAAATCGAAGACCGGTTTGGTATTCAAAAATCAGAAATGATAGGTTACTGGGTGAAGGATTGTCCGGTTCAAACCGGCCGGCCCGATGTACTGGCCACCGTTTACAAAAAAGACGGGGAAGCCCTGGTGGCCGTTGCCTCGTGGGCAGCAGGACCGGCAAGGATTTCATTGGACGTCAAATGGAAATCCCTCGGGATCGATCCGGAGAAAGCAGAATTCTATCTGCCGGCCGTAGAGAAGTTCCAGGATGAGGGACACCTGAAGGTTGGCGAATCGTTCCAGGTGCCGGCGGGGAAGGGACTGCTGATCTGGATCAGAAGAAGTGATGAGTGATGAGTGATGAGTGATAAGTGATTCGCGAGAATGTGCTAATTTGCCAATGTGCTAATTTGCTAATTTATAACGACATATACTTTTAACTTTGCTTCTTCTTACTAATTTTTGCCTTCTGCCTTCTGCCTTTGAACGAACGTTTTACTTTTTTCCCCCATTGAAAAACCTAACCTTCACCATTCTGCTAGTGGCGTTGCTGGCTGGCTGCAAGCAGGAGCCAGCAACCGTGTGTACCATCACCGGTAAGGCATCGAATTGTGATGCCGCGGAATTGTATGTTCACCTCGATGATGTGACTGACACCATCAAATTGAACGATGATGGTACCTTCAGCAAGGATTTTACTGTTACCCGACCGATTGATGGGTATTTGGCGGGTCGTGATATTGATGTGAACTGGTTTTACCTGAACCTGTATATGGAACCGGGTAAAAACCTGGAGATTAATTTCGATGGTACGGAAATTGATTCCACGGTTAAGTTTAGCGGTGCTCTTTGTCTCCCAGCGCAGTATCTACATGAAAAGAGCATCGTTGGATCGGAACAGAAGAAGCAAATAAAAAAGTTTTACAAGTCTCCATATACTCCCGTTGATTTCAAACGGGTACGGGATTCTATTAACCAGGTGGAGTTTTCCTTCCTCAATCAATTCGAGGCTAATCATTCCGGATTCTCAAAGGCTTTTTATCAGCGTGAGAAAAAGGTACTGGAATTCAGCGTTTATTATGACTTGGTTCGCTATTCGAACATGATCAGTCCTGATAATAAAGAAAAAATGAAGGTTCCTGACAATTGGTATGCTTTCCTGGATGATGCAAAATTCGATGATCCGGCGCTGCTTGAGATCGAATCTATAAAGGACTTTTTTATCCAATATGTTGGGAAATTAACTTTGATCAGAGCGAATATACCTTCGGAGAAAACCTATGGAAACCCCGATTGGATCAGGGATGAGTTCACCTTCGTAAAGGAAAATTCACCCATCCGGAGTATTATAACGTTATCCTCCATTATTATCTTACTGAATACATGGATGGTGATGGAATGGGAACGGCTGGGATCGAAGATCTGGTTGCAGAGTACCTCTCTAAATCAACCAATGATAAGACAAGAAAGAACATACAGCAGTTGTGCGACAAGTGGGCTCCGATTTCATCCGGTCAGCCGGCTCCGGCTTTCCACCTCCTTAATCATAAAGGCAACAATGTGTCGCTGAGTAATTTCAAGGGAAAATATGTATTTATTGATTTCTGGGCTACCTGGTGTATGCCCTGTAAGGGTGATATTCCTTTTTTAAAGCAACTTATTGACGATTATCGTGACAGAAACATAGTGTTCATCAGCATGTCGGTGGATAAGGATAAAACAGCATGGGTGAAAATGCTCAAGGAAGGCTATTACGTGGAGGATAAGCAGGTTATTTTCGAAGATAAGCCCAATTGGATTCATCTCCATGATCCTCAGACTACCGGAATTAACAAGAAATACTTGGTCACCAGAATACCGGAGTATACCCTGATCGATCCGGAAGGGAAAATCGTGAATGCCCGTTGTCCGAGGCCCCGGTGGCCCGAGCTTCGGACTTTGCTGGATGCACAGGTAGGACTATGATATTGACGATTGACGATTTGTCGATGTGTTAATTCTTCATACTTCTTTCTTCTTACTAATTTTTGCCCTCTGCCTTTCCGTATGCCCCTAAGCCCGAATGCCCTTATGCCCCTCTATTTTATCATCAACCGCCCGGTTAACCGACCGGATTTGCGTCCCTTCAGGCTTACCAGGTAAATGCCTTTGGGAAGGTGGCTAACATCGAGTTGCAGGCGATTTCCTGAGATGTGCTCCTGCCTTAAAACCGGCTGGCCTCTAAGGGAAAACAGCGTGAGTGAAGAGTTTTGAGTATCGGGGAACTCAATCGTAACGCTCGATTTCGCCGGATCAGGGAAGATTCGGAGGCTGGGCTCTGCCAGCAGAACTTCCTGGATGGACATGGAGGCGTCGGGACCTTCCATCGTTCTGGCGTTCACCTTCAGCAGTAGTCCCTCGCTGTGCCCGTTGCCGGTCATGGCATCCTTGCCGTAACTCCAGGTCTCGCCCGTAATGTAAAGGTAGTCGCCGGCTAATACAGCATCGTGGGCAGTCTCCTTGCCGGTGCCGCCCCAGAGCAGTGAATCGATCAGAACCCCTGCCGGAGAATATTTGAGCACAAAGATGTCGTAATCGTCGTGGCCAAAGCTGGATGTGGCACCGATAGCATATATCAGGCTGTCGGGTCCGGCCACCACTGCCCGGCAATCCTCGGCCCCGGTTCCTCCCCAGATTCGACTCCAATGAAGTTCACCGGTTCTTGAGAATTTATTCAGATAGAATTGTGAGCCCTTTCCGAAACTGGCTGTGTAGCCCACGACATAAAGCATGGAATCGGAGCCCAGGGTCAGTCCCAGCCCGTCGTCGAACAGGCTGCCACCCCATGTGGTGCTCCACTGCAAGGTGCCGTCGGACCGGTTGAAACAGGCAAGTCCCATATCGCCGTCCAAAGAAGCGATATTGGTGCGGCCAACATGCCCCGCCGCATAAATAAAATTGTTGTCGATGGCCAGGTTCCCGTTTGCCCCGTCCATTTTCCCGAGCTGGTTATAATCCCAGGGCCGCGACCAGATCAGCTGGCCTTCCAGGCTGATCTTCTGCACCAGGAAATCAAAACCGGTTGTTTCACCGACAGTCCATCCGGTCAGGAAAATGCCGTCGGGCTGAATGCTGATGCCGTCGATCTCCTCATAGCCGAAACCCTGATCATAAGTATAATGCCATCTGTAATTCCCGTCAGATGCATTTCTGCATACGACCAGGGCGTCACCAAGATTGGGATTGGCCGTGGAATCGATACGGCCCGCCAGGTAAACGGAAGAGCCGCTCACTTTGGTCACGAATGCAATATCATTGAACAGGCCGCCCCATGAGGGGGTCTGCCAGACCTGATTGCCTTCAGGTGTTATCTTATATAAGTAAATATTGTAATACCAGTAGGGCCACAGATCTTTCTGTTCCACTGACCAGTAAATGTTCCCGGCAGAATCCGTATCCACTCCCCAGGCCCGGTCATCCTGTGCTGCCTGGCCACGCGTAGCAAACCAAAGCTGGCAATAGCCGGCTGCAGGAGCCAGAAGCAGAGACCAAAACAGGATGGCAATCAGTTTATGTTCTCTTGCGATCATCAGGTTAAAGTTAATAAGGGATCAATTACCTATTGTAAAATCTTTTTTAACGCCGAATTTCGGTTGTGAATGTAAAGTGGGCTTTCCGTCAGGTTTGACTGTAAAAAGGTTCCAATCACCCGGCTCGTCATTCGTTCCATATTTGACCAGAATATCATCTATGCCATCGCCGGTAAAGTCGCCGGTGAACGGAGTGTATTCGCCCATAAAGGCATACCATATCTCGGTACCCGGATCGAACTGTCTGTTCCCCCGGTTGAGGGAGATAAACCAGTGAGCGTTCAGCGGACCGGCTTTGCCGTAAAATCCGGCGTCGGACAACTGGTCAGCGTTGTAATCCATGACGAAAGGAAGATAATTGTCTTCTCCTCCTGTGCCGGGCAGATTGATACCATAGGATTCCGGAATGCCGAAACGGTCATCACCCTGGTTAAGGGCGAAGATCCACTGCCCTGCCAGTGCACCCTTCCGGTAATGGGCACCTATATCGGCCAGCCCATCGCCATTGATATCGGCGGCAAGGGGAGTGTTGATCCCGATAAAAGCAGTGTCACGGTCATTGACATGGATTGTACGGCCACGTCCGAATCCTCCTTTCCGGTTGTTGGGATACCATAACCACCGGCCATTGTCTTTTCCAAACCTGAGGTTCAGGATCAGATCAGAATATCGGTCGCCATTGATATCTCCTGCCAGGAGTACCGATTGCTCCGGTAACCACCTGAGAGTATCACGGAGTGTAACCTCGATTGCTTTTTCGAAGCCGGCTTGCTTGTCATTGAGGCTTACGAACCATCGTCCGGCCTTCCTGCCCTGCAGGAACCAGGCCAGAATATCAAAATATCCGTCACCATTGAAGTCCCCGGCAACCAGTTTCCTGCCAGGGAACCAAACCCGGATAATCACATATCTGGATAGGCCGCTAAAATTGAGAAGCGGTAAAGAATCGATTGCAGCACCACGGTTATATCTATCGCGGAAAACCGGGAAAGAATCTTTCGGAAGCTTCAGGGTGATAAAATCAATGAATCCGGTATGGCGATTTTCTTCCTGACGAAGAATTCCCGCACCGGTTCCTTTGCTAAACTGCAGTACCCTTTCGAGACGGGCTGAATCTGATGTGCATAAAGCATTTCTTTCAACAGGCCCTTTACCTTTTTTTTCAACCGCCAGGCTCAGATCGGTGTCGATGCGGTAAGGAAGGAACCATTGTTTCGGTATCGTAACAAACAGAGCGAAGATCACTACAGCTGCAGCTGCAGTAATCCATGTCAATTTCAAGACGGTCGTCCGGGGAGCGTTTGTTTTGGATGTAGGATGCAGGACAGATATCCGGCTCAGGACGGCTTCCTCCAATCCATCCGGGGCTGACCTGCGCTCAAGCCGGCCGATCGCTTCATGGTATGTACGGAGGAGGTGTATTTTTTTACGTTTCATCGTGGTATTCTTTTAACTTATAAGCAATCCGCAACCTGGCCCTGGCCAGCGTAGAGCGGACGGTTCCCGGTTTCTTCCCGGTCACGGTCGAAATCTCTTCGTAGGTCAATCCCTCCAGGTCTCTCATAATAACCATCGAACGCTGGATGAGATTTAACCGTTCCAATGCCGAATGGAACGCTTCATTTACCTCTTTCCGCTCCAGGAGTCCGGCAGGACTATCCCCGAAGGGCGCCGCAATCTCTTCAAGCGGAAGCCGGATGCCCCTTCTTTTTTTTGAACGAGCCATCTCAATACAGGTATTCAGCGTGAGCCGGTAAAGCCAGGTAGAAAACCGGGATTTAAAGCAAAAACTCCCGACCGACTGGAAAATCCGTATGAAAACCTCCTGACTGCAATCGGCTGCGTCTTCTTCATTCCCAAGGAACCGGAAGCAGAAGTTATATACAAAGTCCCGGTATTTTTCAATCAGCTTGCCGAACAGCCGCTGATCCTGCGTTCCTTGCAGGGTACGGATCAGCAGCCCGTCGGGATCTTCACCAGGAGCCATTCGGGATTAAATTGATATCAATCGGTTAGTTTACCAAAGGTACTGAATTTCAAACCGATGGAACTAAGAAATCCGTATTGGCCACCCAAAGGACCAAGTCGGATTCATCCGAGCCGACGTTACGAAAGATCAGAAGAAACGGTTTGTCGAAAACATAATTCCTGGGAACGGGGCCTTTGATCTTGACGATTGTTCCGGTAGCTTCGGCCACTGCCCCGGTTTCATTCAGACTGAAGCTGATTTCCTGACCGGCCTCGGCGAAGAAGTAATCCTGAAAATCCCGGTTGGCGAGAAATTTCCCGATCAATTCCCGGTAGGTGTGATTTTCCGACAGGTTGATTTTTGGAATGATCAGCTCGTCAAAGTCTGCAATTCCATCAGGGTAGGAGTTCCTTATGCGGTCGTTTACCAGCCCGATCATTTCCTGAACCGATCCCTGGAACTCCGTTTTAGCCAGAACAATCTCTTTTCCGGGATCTGCTCCGGATAATATCAGGATAAAATCATCCGGATTCCGGTAATCGAACAGTTGTGTCTGTTTTCGCATCCGTTCTTTTTCTCCGCCGCCCATCCTGGTCACACCGAAACACTTCACTTCCGTGCTGGTATTCCCCGAATTGAAAGTCCAGTTCATCGTTTCAAACGGAACATTAAAAGTGATCGATTTATGAAAGCGGCTGTAACAGATAATACCGTCTTTTTCGCCGGCATATTTTTCCAGGCCCGACTGACGGGTGTTGAACCGTGTCAGCAATTCTGCGTTGATCCGGTCGATAATCCCGGTGTCCACAAATCCGGCCAACGCCATCCAATCAGGATCATTTCTGACCGAATAGGGATTCTGATTTAAGTACTTAACCACGGGAACAGGTTTCTTTAGCCTGATATCCGACTTGATGATATCGTCCTTCAGCATCGTCCATGCGGCACGAAAAGTCGGTGCGTACAGGATATTTCCTGCCGGATCTGCCGGCATGCGTGTATCAGGGATCACTTGCAATGATCCGCTTTCTTTCTGTAATGACCGGGAGGGCAAACCAACTCCGGCCATCAGCAGGAGTGCGAAAAAAACAATTGTTTTCATGGTGATCAGGTTAACGTTTTCAAAACCTTAGATGCATAAGGGGCTGAAAAAGTTCCAAATGTCACGCATCACGCATCACGCATCACGGTTTTCTGAATTGCTCAAGCCACACCGCCGCCAGCTTTGGCCAGGCCTCTGCGGCTGCATTGCCTTCCCGGCACCCGTACCCATGACCTCCTTCCGGGAGAAAATGGAGCTCGACCGGCACTTTCTGGTCGCGCAGGGCTCCGGCCATGACCAGTGAACTGTTGCCGTAAGAGTCATCAGCAGTTTGAAAGATAAACACCGGAGGTGTCTGGGAATTTATTTTTAGCTCCGGCGTCAGGCTCCTGCCGGGCCCCTGATCAAGATAGGCGGGATAGATCAGCAGGGTGAAATCCGGACGGGCCGAAAGCTGGTCGGCTGCATCCACCGGTTCGTATGTTTGATCCTGATATCGGGTGCTGGCCCGGGCTGAGAGGCTGGCTCCCGCCGAAAATCCCATAATTCCGATTTTTTTCAGATGAGAAGAGCCGTTCATGTATTGATCCCTTACAATCCGGATGGCCCGCTGGGCATCCATCAGTGCGCCGGCGGGATTGTCAGGTACCCGGTAATGAAGAACAAAAGCGGTGATTCCCAAACTGTTGAGCCATGCCGCAACCTCGGTCCCTTCCAGGTCACAGGCCAGGATCTGATAGGCTCCGCCGGGACAGACTATCACTCCGATATCGCCTTTATTCCCTTGCTCAGGCTCATATACATCGATTACCGGATCCGTGACCCGGGCAATCCGGGTAACTCCGCCATCATGATCATTGCTGATCACATCAGCTGATTTTGGAGTGTTTTCACCCGGAACAGCGGAAGGCCAGAGATGGATCGTACGCAACGGCTGGGCCGGCAATGAATGCGAAAGGTAAAACATAAAGGGCAAAAGAATGATTAATATGATTCTAAGAGATTTGTTCATGAGAAGTCTGTTAATGCTGATAAAGATAGGCTTTTCCATAGGACACCGAGGCGGAATTTTTCCATTTCATGGGATTCGATGCATCTATATCTGCAAAACCCAATTTTGAAATTTTGGAGTTTGTGTTGGCGCTTATGATTTTGTTTTGTTATCTAATTAGCTAACTTCGTATGGTAAAAGATCATTTCAAGAGATTGAAAAGGCAGAAAGATTAAAAAAGCGATATTTTAATGAGAAGAAAAACTACTAACAATTTGATTTCCTTCGCTGACCATTTGGATAAGCAATATGGAAAGCGGGGAACAAAAGAGCGGGAGGAATTTGAAGAGGGTTTTGAAGCTTTCAAGCTGGGTGTAATGTTACAAGAACTACGTAAAGAGCAGGGAATGACGCAGGAGCAGCTTGCGGAAAAATGCGGAACAACGAAAACTTATATTTCCCGGATCGAAAATGATGCTTCTGACATAAGGCTGTCAACTCTGAATAGGATCATTCGTGATGGCCTTGGCCGGCACCTCAAAATAACCGTTGAAAACCATAAGATAGATCAATGAAAAAAATTCTAATTCTTTTAGTATCAGCCAACCTGATGCTGTTATCCGGATGCAAAAATCAGACGGAGGATGGAATAAGGTTTTATGAGGGTAAATCCCGCTGGTTCTTTTCAAACGGAATGATCAGCGTGGTCTTCCGGCCGGCATCCGGAGAATATGATGTTTTCCGCTGCACCGACCGTCAGAAGATAATCTCAGGCGCCTGCCTGAAGGTTGAAACCGATTCCACCAGCGAACCGGGACGTGCTGCTGCCTGTGCCCTCTCTGATTTCATACATGGCAGGGATACGGGCAGGTATCTGACCATCACCAGTACGAAAGAAGGGAAACCCGGACTGACTCTACGGTTCGGTTTATTACCGGAACAAGCTTATATGGTCATTAACGGGGGTGTGATTAATTCCACCGGATCGGCAATGCAGGTGCATGAGATCAACGTGATAACGGACGGAACGTTGTATAGCGGGAAGAATCTGGAGCCCAATTTCAGGATGCTCGACGGCAACAGCGGTGGAGAGGATACCCGCGTTACAAAGAAGTCTGAACTGGATTGCCGGAATAATTTTCTCCTCACCTGGGGAAAGCCTGAAAAGAGAGAAGTTCTCGTTGCTGGCGGCCTTACTTACCATGAGATCGAAAAATTCGTTTCGGTAGAACAGGCAGAGCAGGAAACAGAGATACGTGTTACCGTACCGATGGGACTCCGGATAGTAGCCAGGCTGGATGCAGGTAAGACTGAAGAGGTCAGTCAGCCGCCGGTTGCAATACGTGTGGCCAAAGGAAGGCCTTTTCGCTGGGATGCTGGTTACGGGCCGGAATATGATGATATTTTATACGACAAGTCGGAGGTGATCCTGGCAATATCAGGATTGAAAAAAGGAGCGGAATACACAATGGAGCTGGCCTGGAGCGATGATGGTGATACGAGGGTGCAGTCGGTTGGTTGGTCTGTTGGCAATGGCAGCCTGAATAATCTTTTGCCATCCACGAAGCTGCCGTCGCACGGTGACGGGGACAGCCCTGAAACAATCTGGCTGAACCTTCCGGCAGCGGCGTCATTGGCGGATACCTTGTTTATTCATTTCCGGAATGAGAGTGGAGTCAATGCCGTGATCAGCGATTTCCGGATCTGTGAGGGACACGTCAAGGACAACCTGAACGGGGTAGCCCGGCCGGTGAATGAAGATATTGCACGGCCAGGGAACCTGAAATTGAACCTGTATGCAAAGGATCCCGTCGGCAAACGGGTGGACCCGGGACAATCGTGGTTTCCGGAGGATGCTTTTTACCTTTCTGTTGGACATACGAACCCATTTGAAGCAATGGAAGAGTATGGCCGGGTGCTCAGGGATTTCCAGGAAATCGATCTGGAATACTATACATTTCCCACGGTCTGCCTGTGGTATGCCCAGCTCGGAGGTTATGGCGGAGGTCCCTCCATCAACGATGCCCCGGGAGCGGTAGAAGAGATGGACCGTGCGGTAATATCAGGATTCCTGAGATACAGCCCGGTGGCGATCCGTCTGGTGCCCGATGCCTATGAGGAGAACAATGAACAGGGCTGGTGGGATGAGAAACACTGGCAGATGTACGGGACGGGGAAATATGCCAACCCTCCGGACGGGAATGTAGATGTAGCCCCGGGACATTACAAGAAACCTTATGAGACTACAAGGAAATGGGCCCAGGCGATCATTGAGCGGGGAGGCATACCGCTTACGTATTTCCAAACCGGACGCCGCTCGGAAGATTATGCAGCAGCTCACCCGGATCATATGCTCTTCAACCGGACTGATGTGAATGTGCCGGATGATGACTTTATGATCAGGGGGAAGGGTGGATATGATTTCACCGATCCCGGATTTGTTGCTCACATGGAAGAGGTGTACCGGAACCTGGCCGAAGGCGGGGTTCAGGGGCTGATGTACGATTATCCGTATACCGCCTGGGCAAAATATGGCGGAATGGAGGATATGTATTCAACTACGGCGGCTGCTTTTCGAACCACTTTCCAGCTGGCCAGGACGGGTCTGGGCCCGGAAGCCTTCCTGGATCAAAGAAACCTCGACATGGGTTCCGATATCACCCTTGGGATCGTTTCTTCCCAACGGATCTGGGGAGATACCGACAGGATGTCGCCTCTGATGATCACGCGGGGCGCCCTTCGCTGGTATAAAAACCGTCAGGTCGTGAGCTACGACATGGATGCTAAAAACCTGCTGAAAGCCCAGCCAGACAACCGCGACGGTATCCGGAAAATGCTTACCCTGATGTATACCACCTGCGGCCGATTCCTTTCGGCCAACAGTTTCGACAAATTGACCCCGGAAGTTGTCCATGACCTGTCACGCATTTTCCCCTACCCGGATTCCTGGATTTCGGCCCGCCCCGTTGATGCGTTCACTTCAAAATTTCCGGAGATATTTGTGTTTAATCCTGATTCCGGCTGGTACCAGTTGGTTGTGTACAATCCAGATAATGAGCATTCTGTCACAAAGAAGATCGATTTGAATTCTCCGGATTATTACGGTGCGGCGATGCTTGATCCCGATCAGACATACTATGCCTATGAATTCTGGGACGACCATCTTTCGGCCGAATTCTCAGGAACGGAAACCCTCACAATCGATCTTCGTCCCGGTGAGGCGAAGATGCTGTCAATCAGGGAAAAGAACACTTATCCACAACTACTGTCAACCGACAGGCACCTGATGCAGGGTATGATTGAAACAAGAGGGATCACGTGGGATCCTGAAAAACAAACTCTGAGAGGTGAGGTGAACCTGGTACAAGATGAATCCATGCAGATGGTCTTTGCACTTAACGGATACAAGTCAGCCGCCCTGAACATCAAGGAAGGCGTTGGTTCCATCCGGGATCAGGATGATAAAATTTTAAGGACATCTTGGGCTTCCGACAAGCCCGGATGGCATATATTTGCGCTTGAATTTTCGAAGCGCTGATTTCATGAATCCCTTGTCCCGCATAAATAGTTTACTGGCACTTTTGTTGGTAGCCGGCGCCTGTTCCCGGCAGGCGCCTGATGTGAGGATCATACCGGAACCGGCGAAAATGACGATTGAACCAAAAATGGTCAATTTCCCGGCTGGAAGGAAAGTTTACCTGTCGTCAGGCGACAGCGCTCTGTTGTCAACCGCTGAATACCTTTGTAAAAGGTTAAACTACAGCGAAATCGGCTATGGTAGCGACCATCTGGGACATTGCATATATTTAGAAATCAAGGAACTGGATTTCTCAAATAATCCCGAAGCTTACACTCTCGTGACCGGAAAAGAAGGAGTGGTCATTAAAGGTAACAACGCCCGGGGCGTTTTTTACGGGATCCAGTCTTTACTGCAGCTGCTTTCTCCTGAGGTATACGGAGAATCGGGATTGATTAAAAATACAGGGATCAGGATCCCGCAGGTATCCATCGAAGATGAACCCCGGTTTCCCTGGAGGGGAATGCAAATGGATGCAGGAAGGCATGCCTATCCGTTGGAGTTCATCAGGAAATACATTGATCTGCTGGCGATGCACAAGATGAATGTCCTGTATTGGCGACCGGCAGAAGATCAGGTCGATGAGGTGCGTAAATATGCAGACAGCCGTTTTATCGGGCTAAATCCGGAAATTAAAATGACGGACCGCGTTGCGGTTTTATCACCTGATGAGTATTGCAACCTGAGTTACTACCAGGGTGATCCCAATATTGAACCCAGGGCCATGTTCGGTTATCTGCCCATCGAAAAGGTATATTCTTACGAGCCCGCCCCTGAGGTTCTTTCAACAGAGGAGACTAAACAGGTGCTTGGCGCTCAGGGAAAAATGAAGTTGGATTATATGCCGGATGCCGGGCTGGTTGAATATATGCTGGCTCCGCGGATCAGCGCTTTGGCCGAGGTGCTTTGGACGCAAAGGAACCTCAGGGATTATGAAAAGTTTGCCCACCGTATGGTGAGACAATATGAGAGATTCGACCAGATGCAAGTGAACTACCGTGTTCCGCCTCCGGTTACGACGGTTACGAATTTTGCCTTTACCGACAGCCTGGTCCTCGATTTGCATCATTCGGTGACGGGTGGTGAAATTCTGTACACGACAGATGGATCCGATCCGCTCTCATCAGGAATAAAATATTCACAACCGCTGCATATAAAAGAAACAGCAACGGTAAAGACAATAACACGTATGAAATCAGGACATGCTTCACTTCCTGTAGAAATAAGAACTGAACGCCTTAAATTGCCTTCAAAATGATTGATCTTCAAAAAATTATTGGTCAATTTAATATTGCCGGCACCGTGTCGGCAATTGCTCCTTATGGTTCCGGACACATCAATGACACTTACCGGGTAGAAACGAAAGAACCGGAGGCATTCGATTACATCCTTCAAAGGATTAACCACAAAATTTTTACGAATGTTCCGGCCTTGATGGAAAATATCGAACGGGTAACGAAACATATCCGGCTAAAACTGGAGGCCATACCCGGTACTGATCCTGATCGTGAGGGGCTTACTTTGGTTCCGGCAGCTGATGGGAAATATTATTATCAGGATGCAGAAGGTTCCTATTGGCGGGTCTACCTGTTCATCAGCAACAACCGGAGCTATGATATCGTGGATTCACCCGAAAAGGCCTATCAGGGAGGCAAGATGTTCGGGAAGTTCCAGGCGATGATCGCCGATCTGCCGGGCAGGCCACTCTATGAGATCATCCCGAACTTTCACAATATCGAATGGCGCCTCGAAACCTACCGTACTACTTTGGAAAAAGATCCGGCGGGAAGGGCAGGCAGGGTGAAAACTGAAACCGCCTTCGTTCTCGGGCGGGCCGAAGAAATGGGGACCATCCTGAGGCTGGGACGTGAAGGCAAGATTCCTCTTCGGATCACCCATAACGATACCAAGTTCAATAACGTATTACTGGATAGCAACGATAAGGGACTTTGTGTGATCGACCTTGATACGGTTATGCCCGGATATGTTCACTATGATTTCGGCGACAGCATCCGGACTTCAACCAATACCGGTGCCGAGGACGATCCCGATCTTTCCCGTGTGGAGATGGATATCCGCATGTTTGAAGGCTATACAAAAGGGTTCCTTGAAGAGACCCGTAAAACGCTGAATACGGTTGAACTCGACAATCTTGCCCTATCCGGCAAACTCCTGCCTTACATGATCGGCCTGAGATTCCTCACCGATTATGTTGATGGGGATCATTATTTCAAGATCAAACACGAGCATCATAACCTCCAGCGCGCCCGTGCACAATTCAAACTGCTCACGAGCATGGAGAGGCAGTTTGGGGAGATGAGGAGGATCGTTAAGCGGAACGCTTGACTGGTGAAGAGTGAAGAGTGAAGAGTGATGAGTGAAGAGTGATGAAGGATTATTGGCTCAGTTTATTAACGATTGAAAGAATCATTGCACGGATTTCATCAATTTCATTTTGAATCGCGTCTGAGGAAGGGTTAATATATTTAAGCATTTTAGCTATTAAAATCTGAGTATCCAATTCTGCAAGTGACCCTATAGAGATATAAAGAAACTGCCTCAATTCCTTTGTTGACTTTCTTGCGGCTCCTTCAGCAATATTCGATGGAATGGAAACAGCCGCCCTGCGCATTTGGGTAGCCAGCCCGAATTTTTCATCTGAAGGAAATTCTTTGGTCAAAGTATATATTTCCAGAACCAATTTCATGGATCTTTTCCATATCTCAAGGTTTTTATGTATCATAGCTCAATGAATCATTTTATTGATATAGATGAAATAAACCTAAACTTATGGAGAAATGAATCAGTCATTTTTAAAACCCGCCCATTGTTCTTCAATCACTCATCACTCATCACTCATCACTCATGTCTTATCAGTTGTTGCTCTGGTCTTGCTTATCTCCTGCAACCCCCAAGAGCCCGCCCCCGTCCCCTCCGGCGGCGGCGGAGATGCCAATCCGCAATTGAGAACGAACGCGACTGCGCTGCAGAACTGGCAAAACATGCGGTTCGGGATGTTCGCGCATTGGGGCCCGGTATCCCTGTCGGGTGAAGAGATAGGATGGTCGAGAGGAGCCACCGTTCCGATATCGGTATATGATAGCCTCTATCTCAGGTTTAATCCGGTACAGTTCAATGCCGATGAATGGATCAGCGTTGCCAAAGAAGCCGGAATGAAATATTTCGTGATCATCACCAAGCATCACGACGGATTTTCCATGTGGCCGACAAAATTTTCCGAGTATAATATAATGGCCACGCCTTTTAAACGTGATGTTTTGAAGGAACTCGAGCTGGCTTGTGAAAAGCAGGACATCCTGTTCGGCACTTATCATTCGATCCTCGACTGGAAACATCCGCATTATACGACCCGTTACCGGGATCCGCGCCCGCTGGAGGGCTCCGACATGAAGATATACAAGGAGTTTCTGTTCAATCAGGTTAAGGAACTGGTGCAGGATTATCATACCAATATCCTCTGGTTCGATGGTCAATGGGAACCTTCCTGGACTCACGAGTATGGAATGGAACTGTATAAATATGTCAGGGATCTGAAGGATGATATCCTGATCAACAACCGGGTCGATAAGGGTATCAGGGATATGGGCGGTATGCCGGATACCATCTCCAAGTATGCCGGGGATTTCGGAACTCCTGAGCAGCAGATCGGGGGATTTACCCGCGATTTTCCATGGGAATCCTGCATTACGATTGGCACACAATGGGCCTGGAAACCGAATGATAAACTGAAGAGTGCAGAGGAACTGATCAATATGCTTATACAAACGGTGGGTGGCGATGGCAACCTGCTCCTTAATGTGAATCCCATGCCTGACGGACGGATCGAGCCCCGCCAGGTTGATCTGCTCAAAGAGGTTGGTGACTGGCTGAAAGTGAACGGGGAAGGGGTGTACGGTACACGTGGCGGGCCTTTCCTGCCGAACGACAATGTTGCCTCAACACACAAGGGTAAGGTGATCTATCTGCATGTTATGAACCGGTCGCTGAAAGAAATCCGGTTACCGGTTCACCGGGGAGTCAAGGCTAACAGTGTAAGGATCCTGGGTGGGAAAAATATCGGGTACGATAACCGGCAGGGCGAGATCGTTTTAAAGATTCCGCGTTCGTTGCCGGAGGCACCGGCTTATGTTCTGAAAATCAGAATTAACACTAATGCAGAAGAGATCGTGGTAACAGCTTTATGATGAAATTCATACGATTCACGACCGTGTTTTCAGCAGTTGCGGTACTGGGTATCCTGATTACTGCCAGCGGTAATTCCGAAAATAAAGAGGATGAACCGTCCGGAACCGCCAAATCCTGGAAAGGCGCGCCTGTTGTGATGACTAAGTATGGATTGATAAGGGGATATGGTGCCCGGCAAAACACCTGGTCGTGGAAAGGAATCCCTTATGCTGCGCCACCTGTCGGTCCGTTGCGGTGGAAAGCCCCCGCGGATCCTGAACCCTGGGATAATATCAGGAGCGGGCGGATATTTGGCAATTCAGCCTCTCAAATGTTACCGGTGGTCGGTCCGTATGGATCCGAGGATTGCCTGTACTTGAACATCTGGCGTCCGAAAGGACACGAATCAAAGCTTCCTGTTTATCTTTTCATTCATGGCGGCGCCAATTCCCTGGGAACCTCTGCAATGCCCGATTATTTCGGAAATGCGGTGGCCAATAAATCCGATATGCTGTATGTATCCGTGAACTATCGCCTTAATGTTCTTGGCTGGTTCCGGCATCCGGCTGTCACTGGCTCCGGTTCACCCGCCGACCAGAGCGGAAATTTCGGTACGCTCGACCTGATAAAGGCCCTGGAGTGGGTGCGGGACAATATCGCGGCATTTGGGGGCGATCCGGGCAATGTAACCATCTCTGGAGAATCGGCGGGTGCGATGAATGTGCTCACCCTACTGATTTCTCCGGTGGCAAAAGGTCTTTTTCATCGTGCCGTTGCTGAAAGCGGTATCGTGATGGTACAAAACATAGCTGATGCAGAAATCAGCAGTGCGAAACTGCTGACCAACCTGCTCATAGGCGATGAGACAGCAAAGAACGAAGAGGAGGCTGTGAAGATCGCCGCAACAATGAGCAACAGCGAGATCGATACCTATTTCCGGTCGAAATTTCCCGCTGAACTGATGAAGCATATCCCGGACATGGCGTTCGGTATAGCAAAATGGCCCTATATATACACCGATGGCTACGTGATACCCGAGGAGGGTTATGCGGTTTTTACCTCGGGAAACTGGGCAAACAAAGTGCCCCTGCTCATAGGCGTCAACAAAGACGAAGTGAAATGGTTCAGGTGGATGCAAAAGGATGTGGAACCGGGAACAGACCGTTATGAAATCCATTCCCGCTATCAGTCTCTGTTCTGGCGGATAGTGGGCCTTGATTCAGTGGCCATTGCAATCTCCTCCCATCCGGATTCTCCGCCGGTTTATGGTTACCGGTTCGATTGGGGGAGTCCCGATGCTTATGGCATCAGCGTTTTACCGAAAAGTTTAGGTGAGCACGTGGGAGCTCATCATCATGCCGAGATCCCGTTTTTCCTGGGGATGGGTCTTAGTGAAACGTCCGTGGTGACAGGGGATCCCTTTACGAAAGAAAACCGGCCAGGCCGGGAAAAGTTGACGGAACTCTGCATGGCCTACCTGGCAAACTTTGCGAAAACAGGAAATCCCAACGGGAAGAACCTTCCGGAATGGAAACCATGGAATCCGGCGCCCGGCGCCGAAAAGCTGATCTTCCTCGATGCAGACTTTAATGATCTCAGGATATCCGTATCATCAGATTTTGTGACGCATAAAACATTATTTAATCGGATAAAATCTGAACTGGAGGAGCCCGAGCGCACTGAGATCCTGAAGATCATCACAGGCCCGTCGCCATTGGGGATCATTAAAGATTAACACCGATGAAACATCAGTTTACCAATAATCCGATTACCCGTCACTCATCACTCATCACTCATCACTCATCACTCATCGCTCATCACTCTCTGATTTTATTCCTCCTGCTATTGTCACTTTTCCGGCCTCTTCCGTCATCCGGTCAGGATACTCAGCAATCATGGAGTGACCATGCGGTAGTCACTACCCGATACGGGAAGTTGAGAGGTTATGCAGATCTGGAGAAAACCTGGTGCTGGAAGGGCATACCTTATGCCACACCACCCCTTGATTCTCTTCGCTGGAAAGCTCCATCTGATCCCAAGTCCTGGACTGGAATCCGAATGGCCTCAACATTTGGCAATTCGGCTTCACAGATTTTACCGGTTATTGGACCGATGGGGTCTGAAGACTGTCTGTATCTGAACATCTGGCGACCGCAAGGGGATGAGGTCAAACTGCCGGTTTACGTATTTATTCATGGTGGTGGCAACACGATGGGTACTGCGGCTTCCCCCGACTACTATGGTTACGGATTTGCCAGGAGGTCGGGCTTGCTGTTTGTGACTGTCACCTATCGCCTGGGCGTCCTCGGATGGTTCAGTCATCCGGCTGTGACCGGTAATGGTTCTAGTGAAGACCGGAGCGGTAATTTCGGAACGCTCGACCTCATTAAGGCACTTGAGTGGATCCATGAGAATATTGAATCTTTTGGGGGCGATCCGGGGAATGTGACCATAGCAGGCGAATCAGCCGGAGCGATGAATGTTCTCTCCCTCCTGACTGCTTTTGGGGCAAAGGGGCTGTTTCACCATGCAGTCTCGGAGAGTGGCCTGGCAATCTCGCGGACTCCGGAAGAAGCAGAAGCTGCCAGCAACAAACTGCTTGTCAATTTGCTCGTAACCGACGGCAAGGCCCGGGACACGGTTGAAGCTGGCCTGATGATCCGTAACATGAGCGATCCGGAAATTAACACGTATTTCCGGTCCAAATCACCAAAGCAGCTGATTGCAGGAGTCCCGACGACGACTGCCGGAATCGGGCGGTGGCCCACTATTATTGCTGACGGTCATGTGCTGCCGGAAGATGGCTACGGATCTTTTACTGCCGGAACATGGGCCAACCGGGTTCCGTTGCTGATCGGAGTTAACAAGGATGAGGTCAGGCTCTTTCAGTATATTGCCAGGGAACCAGAGCCCGGAACCAATCGATACAACCAGTTGACAGACTATCAATCAATGGTCTGGCGGGTAATTGGACTCGATACTGTGGCAACGGCGATCACCTTGCATCCGGATGCACCGCCGGTCTTTGGTTACCGGTTCGACTGGGGCAGTTGCGACAGTTTGGGCCATAGCGTGCTTCCCGGAAAAATGGGTTCGGCACTCGGAGCACACCACTATGCTGAGGTTCCGTTCTTCCTGGGTTTTAGATCAAGCCAGCTTTCTGTACTGACGGGAAATCCGTACAGCAAAAAAAATAAAACAGGCCGGGAGAAACTGAAAAGTCTGTGCATGAATTACCTGGGCAATTTCGCCCGAACCGGTGATCCCAATGGAGTGAACCTGCCTCCCTGGCCGCAGTGGAACCGGATCCCCGGAGAAGTAAAGTTCATTGTCCTGGATGCCGGCTTTAAAGAACTCCGGTTGTCAACAATCCGGGAAGAAATTTCTGTTGATGCTGTCATTCAGCAAGTTAAATCGGAAATTAGAGAACCGGAAAAAGCAGAGTATCTGAAAATAATCACAGGACCCTCTCCCATTGGTTTCAGTCGTTAAAAAAAATGCATATTATTAACGAATAAACCCGAAACCTGAAATCCAATGAAAATTTCTACTGAAATCCGAGGGAAAATTTATCCTCTCATCCTGGTCAACTTCCAGTTTTTTCTGCTGGGATTCGTGTGGAACCTGGCAAATGTGCTTGTAGCTCTGTTCCAGGAGACTTTCAGCCTGAATAATTTCCAGACGTCATTAATAACTTCGATATCTTTTTTTGCCTTTTTTGCCATTTCCTATCCGGCCAAGTTATTTATCGACCGTTATAAGACAGTCAACACCATTGTGATAGGTTGCCTGCTGGCTGCCCTCGGTCTGGCTTTCTTTATCCCGGGTGCGATCCTGAAGTCTTATCCCCTTTTTCTCGTCGGGGTTTTTGTCATGTTTACAGGTGCAACCTTTAACCAGGTAGCCTGCAATCCATATGTCAGGGCGCTGGGACCGGATAAGACTGCCGCCAGCCGGATCAACTTTTCACAGGGACTCGGTGGCATGGGAGCTTTCCTGACCTCTTACGTGGCCGGTGGTTTTATTCTTAAACTGTTTAAGGATGATCCGTTTCAGGGTATCATCTGGTTTTATCTGATACTCACGGCTATGTACGCCGGTCTGGGATTGCTGATCAGGCTTGCCCGCATGCCGGTCAATCCAAATGATACTCTGCAGGAACAAGCGGCTGAAAAGCCAACGGTCGATAAGAAGAAGAGTGCCTGGAATTATCGCCATTTCCGGACAGGTTTCATTGTCCTGCTTTTGTATATGGGTGCTGAAGCTGTTTTATATCAATTGATGACTCCCTATTTCATGGAAGAGGCGCCGATTGAAAAAGCAAGGGCTGTGGATATCTCGGGATTGCTGTTCCTGGGCCTGATGATTGGCAGGTTGGGTGGTGCGGGCATGCTCATGAGAGTGAATCCGGGCCGGCTGATCGGCTGGTTTGGAGCACTCGCCGGCCTGTTGGTGATCATTTCCATGGCTACTCACGGATATGTTGCCATCTATTCTATCACCCTAACCGGATTTTTTATCTCGATCATGTTTGCCACTATATTTTCCCTGGCGGTCGACGGGCTGGGACGGTTTACCAACGAGGCATCCTCTTACCTCGTAATGGCAATATCAGGCGGTTTCTTCATTCCGCTGTTATATGGACTGGCGGCTGATTACCTGAGCCTGAAAACATCCCTGATCATAGTACTTATCCCTCTTTTGCTGGCCTCCTGGTATGGATTTTTCGGAGCCCGACAAGCTAAGCATACGGCATGATCAACTCATCACTCGTCACTTATCACTCGTCACTTTAAGAACCCCCGGTTCTTCATCAGCGGTGTAATATCCGGCTGCCGTCCGCGGAAGTTCACGAACATCTGCATGGGATCCATCGTGCCGTCTTTAGCCAGGATATTGTTCCTGAATGAAGTGGCAGTTTCTTTATCGAACAGTCCCTTTTCCCTGAAAGCCTCGAAGGCATCATTGTCAAGTACGGCGGCCCATTCATATGCATAATAGCCGGCATCGTAACCGCCCGTGATATGGATGAAGTATGTGCTCCGGTAACGTGGCTGGATTTCGGGGATCAGGCCGATTTTTGTCATGTACTCCTTTTCCAGGGCGGCAATATCGGGCAATGCAGTATCCTGCCGGGTATGATAATACATATCAAGATAGCTGGCAGCAAGAAATTCGGTTGAGGCAAATCCCTGGTTAAAATAGCTGCTCTTTCTCATCTTCCCGATAAGGATATCCGGAATCGGTTCATTGGTTTCGTAATGACGGGCATAAGCTTTCAGTACTTCCGGCTCAGTTGCCCAATGTTCCATGATCTGGCTCGGAAGTTCCACGAAGTCACGGGCAACAAAGGTTGAACTCAGGGTATTCTTGGCGAACAGCCCTTCCAGCGCATGGCCGAATTCATGAAAATGGGTGAGTGCTTCATCCAGGCTGACAAGAGCTGGCGTATCGCCGGTCGGGCGGGTGAAGTTGCCAACCATGGTAACGACCGGTTTAATTTCGGTACCCCGTTTTACCCAATGATCGCGGTATCCTCCGCACCATGCGCCCTGCTGTTTGCTCGGGCGGGGGTAGAGATCCATGAACAGAACGCCGATAAGGGAACCGTCGGCTTCCTTAACTTCATAAGCCATCGCTTCCGGATGCGGTTTCGGGATATCTTTTATCTCGGTAAAGGTGATGCCGTATAATTTATTGGCAACGTCGAAAGCTCCGTCGCGAACGTTTTCCATTTTAAAATAGGGCCTCAGTTCATTTTCATCGAGGTTGTATTTTGCCTTGCGCAGTTTCTCGGCATAGTACCACCAGTCGCTGGCCTCAAGCTTGAATTTTCCGCCTTCCTGCCCGATGATTTTCTGCATTTCATCACGGTCACGGATCGCGGCGGGGATGGCGGCAGCCCAGATCTTGTCAAGCAGGTCAAACACGTTCCCGGGCACTTTTGCCATCAGCGGTTCAAGGGTCAGGTTGGCGTGACTGGCATATCCCAGAAGATGTGCCCTTTTGGCACGAAGACTGATAATCTTTGCCAGGTTTGCCTTGTTGTCCTTGTCGTTGCCGTTATTTCCCCGGTTCAGGTAACCATTGTACAGTTGTTTCCGCAGATCCCTGTTGTCGGCATACTGAAGGAACGGGGTCATGCTGGGACGGGTAGGGCCGAACACCCATTTCCCTTCCATTCCGGCTGCTTTGGCGGCTTCGGCAGCTGCCGAAATCACACTTTCCGGCAGCCCGGCCAGGTCTTCCTTCTTGTCGATAACGAGCTGGAAACTATTTGTCTCAGCCAGTACATTCTGGTCGAACTGAACAGTCAGTACCGACAGCTCCTCATTCAGTTTTTTCAGCTGCTCCTTTTTCTCCGGATCGAGGTTGGCGCCGTTCCGTACGAACCCTTTGTAGATGTTTTCCAGGATATAGGTTTCCTCAGGATTTAAATTAAAATGGGCTTGGTTTTCATAGACCGATTTGATCCGTTCAAACAGTTTGGGATTCAGGTTGATGGCGTCATTATGAGCTGATAGTAACGGAGAAATCTCCATCTGGATCTGCTGCAGGGAATCGTTGGTATTAGCTTCGGCCAGCCCAAAGAATACCCGTGCCACCTTGGAGAGGAGTTCGCCGGATTCGTCCAGCGCGACGATCGTATTGGCAAACGTGGGTTGTTCTTTATTGTTGACGATAGCATCTATTTCTTTCATGCGCTCTTCCATGCCCAGTTTAAATGCAGGCATATAGTGAGCCGGTCTGATGAGTTCGAAAGGCGGTACGCCAAACGGGGTCGTGAACTCAGCAACCAGCGGGTTGTCACTCATCTGCTTGTTCGTTCCTGTCTTGCAGGATACGAACATTACGGCAGTAACTAAAGTTAAGATAATCAAGCGTTTCATAGGATGTTAAGGTTGAGTTGGTTAATTAGGTTGAGTAGGTTTATGATACCGGTTTTATCATTTGACGAATAAATTTATCAGGAAATAAATTCCGCCGCTCAAAATAACCGTGGCCGGAAGGGTCAGTACCCAGGCCATAATGATATTCCCGGCGACGCCCCAGCGGACGGCACTCAGCCGGTTGACCGAACCGACACCCATGATAGATCCGGTAATAGTATGGGTGGTGCTTACGGGAATTCCTCCGAAGGTACTGGCGATAACTGTAATGGCACCGGCTGTTTCAGCGCAGAAGCCCTGAACCGGTTTCAGGTGCGTAAGGGAAGTGCCAAGGGTCTTGATCACTTTCCAGCCTCCGGCGAGGGTACCGAGGGCGATGGCTGAATAACAGGCGATGATCACCCAGATAGGCACCTCGAATTCGGTTCCCAGGTGACCGGTGCTGAACAACAGAACCGTGATGATCCCCATGGTTTTTTGCGCATCGTTCGAACCATGTCCCAGGCTGAACACAGCCGATGAAACAAGCTGCATGACCCGGAAAATCGAGTCGACTTTCCTGGGTCGCGTTCGTTTAAAAACCCATAGAGTTATTACCATGACCAGGAATCCGAGGACAAAACCGAGTAACGGTGAAAGAATGATAAAAAGGGTGACTTTCAGGATTCCCGCGCTGATCAGGAATTTAGTTCCTCCGATAACCAGAGCCGGGCCGATCAGCCCCCCGATCAAAGCATGTGACACGCTGATCGGAAGGCCGAAATGAGTGCATGCATAGACCCAGATGATGGCGCTGACAAGGGCGGCAAGGATTACGTATTCATTAATGATACTTGGGTCGACGATTCCTTTTCCGATCGTTTTTGCAACAGTGACACCGAAAATTCCGGCAGCTGCAAAATTCCAGAAGGCGGCCCAAATAACCCCTTGCGTAGGGGAAAGTACTTTTGTCGATATAACGGTGGCTATTGAATTAGCCGCATCGTTCATCCCGTTCAGAAAATCAAAGGCCAGAGCAATAATGATGATGGCAATGATCAGAGCGGACATAGAGAATTAATTAGGTGGATTTAATAATAATGGTCTTAAGAATGTCAGATACATCTTCGAGCGCATCGCAGCTCTGTTCCAATGACTCCAGTATTTCCCGGTTTTTAATCAGTTCGATGGCATTGGTTTCAGTGGTGAAAAGCTCGGAGATTAGTTTATGATAGATCTCATCCGCCACATTTTCCAGTTCATTGATCTTGACACAGGCATCGGATATTTTCTGGGGTTTTTTAAGATTCCGGAGTTCCATGACCGCTGTTCTCACTTGCTCACAGCCGTGGATGATCACGATAACCATTTCCTTGAACTGGGGGAGTAGTTTGGCCGGCTTGTACAATTTGATCTGCTGGCTGGCTGAATTGATAAAATCCAGCACATCGTCCATTTTGGAGGTCAGCTGGTGGATATCTTCACGATCAAACGGCGTGATAAATGTCACATCGAGGGCATCGAAAATCCGGTGAGCGATATCATCTGCCTCTTTTTCCAGTGCCTTGATCTGTTTAAAAGACTCATCCTGTGTGGCAGGTTCCGGGCTATCGACAACCTTATCCAGGATTCCGGCAGCAGCAGTGACGTGATCGGCCAGCGATTCGAACATCGGGAAGAACTTCTCTTCTCTCGGAAGAAAAACTTTACGGATAATACCTTTAGCCATATATGTGAAAATTGGTTAACATCAGAAAAACTGAGGGAAAGATACTGAACGGATATGAAATCTGAAAGCAGGCTTGCCTTCATTATGACACGATGTTAATAAAGTTCATTATCAGGTAAACGATACCGCTCAGGATCATGGAAGCGGGAATCGTAAGCACCCATGCCATCACAATGTTACCGGCAACACCCCACCTTACTGCACGCAGGTTTTTTACCATTCCGACACCCATGATTGATCCGGTAATAGTATGGGTAGTGCTGACGGGTATACCGCCCAATGTACTGCCAATCACAGTTATCGCTCCAGCCGTTTCGGCACAAAAACCCTGGACCGGTTTAAGGTGCGTCAGGGATGTGCCGAGAGTTTTAATGACACTCCATCCACCCAGGAGAGTCCCCAGAGACAAAGTTGTATAGCAGGTGATAATGACCCACATCGGGACATGAAACTCCCCGGTCATGTTGCCGGTACTGAACAACAAAATGGCAATGATTCCCATGGTCTTCTGTGCATCATTGCTTCCATGCCCCAGGCTGAATACCGCGGACGAGACTAATTGCAAAATCCGAAAAACCGAGTCTACTTTCCGCGGTCGCGTTCGTCTGAAAATCCATTGAGTTGCCACCATAATCATAAAACCCAATGCAAATCCCAGAATGGGCGAAAGTGCGATAAAAAGGGCTACTTTAATAATTCCGCTCGTAACCAGGTATTCAGAGCCTCCAATGACGATTGCCGGACCGATTAAACCACCGATGAGTGCATGGGAAACGCTGATTGGCAGTCCAAGGTAGGTGCAGGCATAGGACCAGATTATTGAGCCGAGTAAAGCGGAAAAAACAACATTGGCATCAATGATGGAAGGATCCACTATGCCTTTGCCAATAACGGTTGCAACGTTGACGCCAAATATCAGAATAGCCGCAAAATTCCAGAATGCAGCCCAGGCTACTCCCTGGAAGGGTGTCAGAACTTTTGTGGAAACGACGGTCGCTATCGAATTGGCAGCATCGTTCATGCCGTTGATGAAATTGAACGCCAGGGCAATTACGATGATGATAATTATGAATACCGACATGGGCCCGATCAGGCTGTTTTAATTAATATGGTTTTCAGGACATCCGAAACGTCCTCAATGCGGTCTGTGGCAAATTCAAGTGTTTCCAGGATCTCTTTGTTCTTGATCAGTTCGACAGCATCGGTTTCCTCTGCAAATAGCTCGGAAATGAGCCGATGGTAAATATCGTCACCCAGGTTTTCAAGTTCCTGGATCTTGGCGCAGGCATCGTTTATTTTCTCAGGCTTCTTAAGGTTCCTCAACTCCAGGATGGCAATCCGGATCTGTTCACATCCCCTGACGACAACCAGGTTTAACTCCCGGAACTGCGGAAGTGGCCTTAATGGTTTATATAGCCTGATCTGCTGGCTGGCGGTATTGATATTGTCGAGGACATCATCCATCTTCATCGTAAGTTTCTGAATGTCCTCCCGGTCGAAAGGAGTGATAAAAGTGGTGTCGATACGATCAAAAACCTGATGGACAATATCATCTCCTTTTGTTTCCAGTAACTTGATTTCACGAAAGACGTTTTCCCTGGCTTCAAAGTCTGTTTCGTCAAGAATTTCAGCAAAAAGCTGAGCGGCTTTTACTGTCAGTTCGGCCATATCCTCAAACATCGGATAAAACTTATCCTCCCTTGGGACAAGCAGCCTTCTGATAAAACCTTTTTTTGCCATGTTTCGGCTGTGTGAGTTATATGGAATCAAATCAAACCGGATGGTTTAATCTGATCATTATTCCTTTGGCAGTTCGGTTGTGACTTCCTGTAATGATTTTTTATGTGGTGGATGCGGATGCCATCCGACAACACCCAGCATGATGAAGAAACCCACGATGTAGGCAACTGTAACATGCCAGCCGCTTTTCAGGTATTTGACCGTATTTTTTGCCTGAGGATACATATTCGATAATGCAACCCCGGCTGATGAACCAAACCAGATCATCGATCCGCCGAAACCGACGGCAAATGAAAGAACACCCCAGTCGAAACCGCCCTGCTCCAGGCATAGCTTGGTAAGCGGAATATTATCAAATACGGCTGATACAAATCCCAGGATGAACGAGCTGATCCATGAAGCAGGCGGAAGTTCATCAACCGGCATCAGGGATGCAATGGTTACGAGGGACATCAGGAAAACGGTTCCTTTCCATGATTTTTTCATTTCGCTCCATGGAGTTTTTCGGATCAATGCGCCGATAAAGATAGCGATCCAAACCCCGGCAGCAGGTAAATCGAGAAGATAATTGGTCGATATGGCACCTGCCAGGATCAGGAATACGATGAACAGTTTTCCTTTGTCGATCCGGATACCTTTTTCATTGCTTTTTTGAATCGGTTGAAAAGCATGCTGCTGGCGTGCTCCAACGACTCCGAAAATCAGGAATGCTGCGGCAGAAGCGACAAACGCTTTAAACACCCACACCGGATTCACTCCGTCGATCCACATCAGGGTTGTGGTTGTATCACCAACCACAGATCCCGCTCCTCCTGCATTACTGGCTGCTACGATGGCTGCCAGGAAACCCAGGTGAACCTTGCCCTTGTATAATACCATGGCCATGGTTCCGCCGATCATGGCAGCGGCAATATTGTCGAGGAAAGAGGACAGTACCATGACGAGGAAAAGCAGTACCATTCCTCCGGTCCAGTTATTCGGCAGGAAGTTTGGTAACACTTCCGGCACTCTCGACTCTTCAAAATGTTTGGCAAGAATGGCAAAACCGAAGAGCAAACCGAGCAGGTTCAGGAGAATACGCCATTCGCCTTCTTTTGCTTCGGTTCCGATAATGTGATCGACCAGGTTGAAGGACGGATCAAAAATAAACTTGAAAGCCAGAACCACGACCAGACCGATCAACGCAACCTGCATCGTTTTCTTATGGAACACTGCGACGCAGATCAGAGTTGTTGCGAACAGGATGAATTCCACGCGGACAGGACCGATTGAGGGAACCTCGCCGGTTCCGGCCGCGAAAGCACCTATTGGAATGATCAGAAGGGTAAGAAGGATCATCGCAATCCGCGAAACAGGATTTTTTAAAGTCAGAGTGTTCATTTTCCAGTCAATTAATTGCGCCGCAAATGTAACTGCAAATCCGGTTCCTAATACTGATATCTGTCAGAAAACAAGATGATATTGATGAGTGTGATATAAATCATTGAAAGAATGTGAATCAGCACGTAATTTTAAAAAAAAAAAAGCAGGAAGGTTTCCTTTCCGGGCCGAGTTTTTATTCATCAGAATATCAAAAGAATACAATGAGTTCGAAATTGTCGATACGTGATGTGACTTTGCGTGACGGACAGCAATCGATGTTTGCCACCCGAATGAGCCAGGCACAGGTTGACCGTGTTTTGCCTTTTTACAAAGAAGCCGGCTTTTACGGGCTGGAGGTATGGGGCGGTGCAGTGCCGGATTCGGTTATGCGCTATCTTAATGAGGATCCCTGGCAGAGACTTGAGAAGATCAAGGCAGCCCTGGGAGATTCCACTCACCTGACCGCCCTGAGCCGCGGACGCAACCTTTTTGGATACAGCCCCTATCCGGAAGAGGTGATAGAGGGATTCAACCGTCTGGCCATCCAGTCGGGCATCAGCATCATGAGGGTTTTTGATGCCCTCAATGATGTTACCAATATGACGACCACGATCCGCTATGTCAGGGAGAACGGCGGGATTGCAGATTGTGCCATCTGTTATACGGTGGATCCGCATTTTGCCGCCCGGGACAAAGTGAAAGCTTTCTTCACCGGCAAGAAGCTCCCCGAGAATATCTTCACAACGGAATACTTTGTCAGTCTGGCTGTAAAGCTCGAGAAAATGGGAGCCGGAATGATTACCGTTAAGGACATGGCCGGACTGATCCCGCCCGGACACAGCGCCGAGCTGGTTAGTGAACTGAAGAAGGCGGTGAAGATCCCGGTTGATTTCCATACCCACTGCACACCCGGATACGGTCTGGCTTCTACATTGATGGCCATCATCAACGGGACTGATATTGTTGATACTGCGATGTTGAACTTCTCCGGTGGCACTGCGGCTCCTGCTTTTGAACTGATCCAGATTTTTGCCAACAAACTGGGCATTGAGACCGGAGTCAATCTAAATGCAGTTGACCGCATTAATGATGAGCTCAGAGAGATACGAAAAGAGCTTTCGGAATTTGACTCTGGAGGTGTTTTTCCCAGGGATATAAACATCTCCGTGTATAAATTACCTCCCGAGATTGACAAAAAATTTGACGCTGCGATAACCGCTGCCCGAGAAGGTTCGGAAAATGAGCTGCTGGAAAACTGTCATGCTATTGAATTGTGGTGCAATTTACCGGCTCCGGATGAAAACGTAAGAAAGGCCGAAATACCGGGCGGTATGTACAGCAACATGTTGGCTCAGCTGAAACAGCTGAAACTGGATCACCAGTTGAACAAGGCTCTGGAACTCGTGCCGATGGTGAGGTTAAAAGCCGGTTGCCCCCCGCTGGTAACTCCCACCAGCCAGATTGTAGGTGTTCAGGCTGTGAACTGCGCGATCGATGAGACCAGGGATCAGCCATGGTTCACTACCAAATCGGTACAGTTCGTGAACCTGGTCAAAGGATCCTACGGTAAAACACCGATCCCCATTGATCCTGATTTTCGTGAAAAGATATGCGGCCATAGGGAAGAGATCCCGTTTGATGCCTCGAATTATCAGAAACAGCCGAATCCTGAAGATGAACTGGCCGGGGTAAGACTCGCCCAAACGGAAAAAGAGGAACTCCTGCTCGAATTATTCCCTACGGTGGCTCAGAATTTTCTTCAGAACAAGATCCACCGGATCCATCAGGAAATGGTCCGTAAGATCGAGGATGAGAAACGTATCATGAACGAAAAAGCAAAAAAGGAATATGAAAGCCTTTCGCCCGAAGAAAAAGGTCAGCGCGTGCTGAATGCCCTCTACAGCTCAACCTGGGCTACTTCCCATCAGGAATAGGACTTTGGGTAAACGCGAACGGCACCTGTTCAAGTATTGTTTCACCGGTTTTTTTTATTTTCAGGCTGATATCCAGCTGAAACCGGCTTGAATCGGATTCATTTATTGAAATAATGGAGTCTCCCATCGGGTAATAGAGTTCAAAAAACTCGCTTCCGGCCGGAACCTCTTTGGTAAACCTGACAGCGTTCATTACCACCGATTTGCTCTGGTATGGATGAACCGTGGCTGTCAAAGAGATTTCATGAGTTTCCGGTGAACTGTTCCGGATCTCCCCGGTGACTTTGATGATCCGGTTTTGAATATCCGGATATACCCTGATCGATTCGAGGCTTATGCTGTTTCCCGGCCGGCTGCAGGCGATTGCTGTCAGCAGGATTATCGGCAAAAGGTATCCGGGTTTCATGGGCTTGGATTTGCGTATGCCGTAAAGGTAACAATTGCGGATCATTCAATTTATCCTGATCTTTAAACCATGGAAAAACAGTCATTCAGGCTCCGTGAAGAAGATATCCGCGACCTGGTAAAAGGGTGGGGGTACAGCATTGTGTCCAACAAGATCGCAGTTGATGGAATGCCTGTCGGATTCATGTACCGCGAAGAGCGCATGGACAAGGAGGACAGCGGCTGGCGGTTCCTGTCAGGCACCGAAGACGAAGAATATCTTGATGATCCCGACAACAGCAAGGCCTTCTCCGTAAATGTTGTAGCCAATTACGATCCGGCCATCCTTCCCTATCTGAAAAACAAGATCGGTACCGAATGGGAACGGGTGGAGGGGACGGATGAGTTTGTCCAGATTAATCCGGAAGCGTGACCCGTGACTGGCAAATCGTGATGCGTGATACGTGATGCGTGACCGATCAATATCACACACACACTCACACCGACACTCACACTCCTTTTGCCCAATTTCTTAAATAACTTTGCCCAAAAATCCTTCCATGACCTTACATGACAATCCGTTATTACAATCATTTGACAATCAATATGAAGTTCCGGCTTTCGACCGGATCAAAAATGAACATTTTCTCCCCGCGATCGAGGAGTTGATCCGTGAGGCCGAGGAAGGTATCGCCCGAATTGTATCCGGTCAGGAAAACCCAACCTTCGATAACACGATCCTGCCCCTGGAAGAAGGTAGTGAGCATCTGGGTGTCGTCTGCAATATCCTCTATAATCTCAATCATGCCGAAACCTGCCGGGAGCTGCAGGAAATTGCCCAGCAAGCCAGTCCCCGGATCACTGACTTTTACAGCCGCATGATGATGAATGAGGGACTGTTTGCAAAAATCAGAAGTTTGTACCAGGGTTATTTTATCCCTCTGGCGGCCGATAATCTGAAACCATTGACACCTGAACAATCAACTGTTCTGGAAAATTTTTACCGTGATTTTGTCAGGAACGGTGCCTTGCTCAATGAAGACAGTAAAAAGATATTTGCCGCTATCCGTTCGAAACTGGGAGTCCTGGAACTGGAGTTTTCGGATCATGTTCTGGCCGAGACGAATGATTTTATCCTTCATCTGACTGATGAATCCGATCTTTCAGGTTTGCCTGATTTCGTTAGGGACTCTGCAGCGGAGGAGGCGAAGGAACGTAAACTCGTTGGTTGGGTTTTTACCCTTCATGCTACCGGATATGTTCCTTTTATGAAATATTCCGACCGCCGCGATCTGCGGGAAAAGCTCCACAGGGCTTTTTCCTTCAGGGCTAACCGGGGCAATGAGCATGACAATAAGGACAGGATGAAAGAAATTCTTGCTTTGCGGACCGAGCTCGCAAAATTGCTGGGTGAAACTGATTTTGCAACTCATCAGCTTCGCACCAAGATGGCCGAAACGCCTGAGAGGGTAATGACCTTCCTGGAGCAATTGCATGCAGCCGCACGTCCCGCCGCCCTCCGCGAGTTCCATGAGGTACAGTCGTATGCCCGCCGCCGGGATCCGGAGCTGGAGATGCAGTCGTGGGACTGGGCCTATTATTCCGAAAAACTGAAAGAAGAAAAATTCGGCTTCACAGAAGAAATGCTTAAACCCTATTTCGAGCTGAACCGGGTTATCAGTGGCATATTTCTGGTTGCCAATGAGTTATACGGACTGACTTTCAAACTGGTGAACACAGTACCGGTGTATCATCCCGATGTCAGGGTTTTTGAGGTTATCGATGGCAACGGATCGCTCCTGTCTCTTTTCTACGCCGACTTTTTTCCCCGCCAGGGCAAGCAGGGCGGTGCCTGGATGACCGAGTTCCGGGGAGAGAGCCGGTTAGGCGGTAAGCGTCTACTGCCCCAGATTTCCATCGTATGCAATTTCACCAAGCCCACCGCCAGCCGCCCGTCTCTCCTTACTTTCGATGAGGTCAACACCTTCCTCCACGAGTTCGGCCATGCCCTCCACGGGATGTTATCGCAATGTACCTACCCGTCGGTTGCCGGAACCAATGTTTACCACGATTTCGTTGAACTTCCCTCCCAGATCATGGAAAACTGGGTGACCGAAAAAGAGTGGCTCGACCGGTTCGCAGTCCATTATGAGACCGGTGAGAAAATCCCGAAAGAACTGCTCGACAAGATCATCGCATCAAGGAATTTCCTCGAAGGCTACGCTACCGAACGCCAACTGGGATTCGGATTCTGCGACATGGCCTGGCATACCCTGACCGCCCCCTTCAACGGCGACGTAATCGCCTTTGAACAGGAGGCCACCGAAAAGATACGCCTCTTTCCACGTATCGAAGGCAGTGCCTTTTGCCCTGCCTTTACCCACATTTTCTCGGGTGGCTACGCGGCTGGCTATTACGGATATAAATGGGCCGAAGTGCTCGATGCCGACGCCTTTGAACTGTTCAAAGAAAAAGGTATTTTTAACCGGGATGTGGCCCGCTCCTTCCGTGAAAACATTCTCGAAAAAGGCGGCAGCGAACATCCGATGATCCTGTACAAGCGCTTCCGGGGCAAAGAACCGGGTGTGGACGCACTGCTTCGGCGGAGCGGACTAATCAGTGATTAGTGATGAGTGATGAGTGATGAGTGACCAATAATGTGTAGAAGGCAGGATTTAATCTGACAGTTTGGGGTTAATTTAGAATTGGAAAACTAAAGTAATTAACCCCAAAACTATCAGACATGACTCAAGAAGTAAAATTAATCAAAAGTAAACTGGGTTTATTAAATCTTGCCGAA
>JAZDPC010000031.1:0-61651 GCA_043797975.1 Bacteroidota bacterium | reverse complement strand
AAATCATTGGTATCCTTGTTCTTCTTCTCGGCTTTCTTGCCGATCCAGAGCATGACAACGATGAACACCAGGATAATGACCAGGTCGATGATGTGGAGTCCGAAGAGCATGATGATAATATTTTACCTGCTAAAGATAATCGGATATGGGGAATGAAAGAAGGCTTGTGAACCGAATGCGGAGGAAAAAATATGACGGTCTCAGCGTCCAGGTTATAGATCTGCTTCAGCAACAGCAGTCCTACCATGGTTCGGATTGGTATGGACGGTCTCCCGATCTTCGAATAAGTCGGTTCCAGATCCTTTTCAAACTGATCCCATTTAATCTTCTTGGCCAGAAGACAAAGTTCATGTTCCGGATTGATAAAGCTCGCCAGAAATGTTTTTATACATCTCAAGCTGCCGTTGGCGGAGTATTCTCTTTAGCATGATTTGCAGATTTTTATTGCAATTCACTCATTTCCCTGCATTTTTCAAGCAATACTGTCTTTATAATTTAATAACAACCAACTTGTTAATAATTTTTAAGGATCAACTATTTAAAACTCTATAAATAATCTACAATAATTCATTAATATACCTTTAAAATCAATAATTAAGAGGTAATTTCACTGAGCATTTTTTGAATTGACTGTTCCCAAGTAATCTTTTCACTAAAAATGTTCACCAGTTTCTCCATGCGTCTTATTGCTGCTTCAATATCATCTAGAATATATTGAATTTTAATCGCCCATTCTTTTGAATCTTTTTCTAAATCACCAGTGACAGGAACAATCCAATGTCTTGCTTCATCTGGAGCAATACTTTGGATTAATTTAGCCAATCCACTTTGATCGCTTATCAATACAGGACAGCTCATAGAAATTGCCTCAAGACCAACAAGACCGAATCCTTCTTCTCTTGAAGGCATCATAATCAATGAAGCTCTCCGAATATCTTCTAATAAAGAAATGTTGTTATCAGTAAAATTTTTGACTCTAATTCTCAGATCAGATTTACTATCAGTTTTAACTTTCCCCCTTAATTCATCTCCGCGGCCTTTTTCTACGCCTCTAATAATGAAAATTGGCTCTTTACCCTTATAGTTTTTGTTTCCAACGATTATACCAAGGGCTCTTGCAGCAATGTCAATTCCTTTTAATTCATAGTCATCAACTCGACCAAAAAACATGCAGAAGGGTAGGGGCTTCTCAGCAAATGGAGTAGCTTGATAATTTATAAGACCAGGATCGAACTGTATTGCTCGAGGATGTCGACTAAAGCCGGCAAGCTGAGTACTAATCTGTTCATAAAGGTAAGGTCCAACAGCTACCACAAAATCACATGCATTTGCTAGGTCTATTTGAAGCTCTTCTTTTTTATCAGCTATCTCTGTTTTCGTAAAATGACTATATTCATTCACTTTTTTATACATTTCAATTTCAGAGGGAACCGTATGAATAAACATTATGCTCTTTGCATCTGGAAAACATGTATTTTTTAAAGCTATCATTGGAGGCCCAGTAATTCTGTCATGTCCAACGATAATATTAGGGTAAAAATTTTCGGGTAAGAGAGGGGGCAAACCCAATCTTTTTAGTCCTTTATAACCAGGGCTTTTAGCAGCTTGAATTAATAAAACGTTTTGATTTTCTGCATTCTCAATTTCTTCTTGTGAACATGAAGGTACAAGGCAAATTACTTTTTGTTTCTGTTTTGCAATTTCCACACAGAATTGGCGATTAAATGATGTTAGGCCACCATGACGCGAAAACCATTCCGAGCCGATGCAAAGAATGTTCAATATTCCTTTATCTTTCTTTGGCTTAGCAATGCTTTCATCAATTTGTTTTTTTATTTTTAATATTTGAACACTTCCTTTCACTTTTTTCATTTTCCTTTTTAAACATAAAAATTGCGATAATGCATTTTTTTCATTTGGGAAAGGTCTAGTTATTAATCTTTCATATCCATCTTTTTTGACTAAAAACTCAGCTGAATATGACAGCTGTTGCAAGGAATTAATTACCAACCTCTCCTCTAAACCATCAGGCCATTCTTTTTTCCACCTAATATTACCTCTCTCGATTTTTACTTTTAAGTTAAGACAAGCTGGCCTGGTTCTTTCCAAATTATTACATACTCTCACATGCAAATATCCGTTGTTGGTTATCCTATCACTTGGAGGCTTCAAAATAGAAGACCTCACTGCTGTAACTACTTGAAAGCCTTTGTACCAAGTATAACCGTACGGATCTATATGAGCCTTAGCAGCCTTTATCCATGATAAAAAATCTGAATTCTTATTCATAATTGAATCTTTTTACCAATTTTTTTATAATTAATTCTATTATATTTTGGAATTCTATAAAATTATTTGATTTTACAATACCAGTGTCAAAAATCATTTTTGCTGTCATATTTAAAACTTGATTATTAGATAATAGTTTTTTTGAAAGAATCGTTCCAGCTTGCATTTCAGTATCTCCAATATTAGGTTCCAAATCAGCGAAGGCAATATTCACATCGCTTTTAAAATTAATAAAAATATATGAACTATTACTCATTATTAAATTTCTTAATCCTTCTCTATCAATTTTTTCTATTAAATAATCACTAATACTGCCATCATTACTTGTTAATACAATTCTTATATGCTTTAAATTATCGTTCATAATAGACTTTATAAAACAATAGAGTTCATCTACAATTTTAATCTTCTCACAATAATGGGGCCAAGAAATTGCAAAATAATTAACGCTTGCTAAATCCTTTTTATAAGTGTCGAAAGATAATAATGCGCCCTTTATTATTCCCGTTTTAAAATGAACAAAAACTCTTACTCCTAATCTATCAACATCTTCATTATTTAAATCATTTAAAGACGTTGCTTTTTCAACTTTAGAAAATGGTTTTCCATTATCCTTTTCAGGAAATACATACGTTAAATCAACCAAACCTTCAATTTGCATTTTCTTATCATACTCCACACTCACTGTTTCAGAACTTCTCGACAATATTTGTGATAGTTCAGTATTCGCTAATATTTTTTTTTCTAATACATTTATTGCATTTTTTATTAAACTGTTAGCTGAATCATTTTTAATATTCGAATTTAATAATAAATTTTTTATCAAAGGAGTTCTGAGCGAATTTTGATAAGCTATACTATCGTTTAAAGAATTTATAATAAATGGTTCAAATAACCAGTCCCAGGTTCTTAAGAACTTATTATATTCATCTTTAATACTATTATAATAAACAGAATTGAAGTCTAGCGGATCTATTCGATTATGATTAATTTCTGTAATCAAAGGCACATAAACATTTATTAACCTTTTTAAATCATCTATAAGAGATTCACTACTGAAAATACCAGCTTCAATATCGTTGTCGGTATCAATTGATAATAATTGTGAAAAATATAAATAAAAATAATTATTAATAATTTCAAAGCCTTCCACTGCAGGAAATCTGTTTTTAGCTTCTAAAATCCAATCCGTTTGCGTTATTAGAACAGGCATTTGGCTTTCTTTTTTATTTCCTTCAATTATTAAAGGAATAATAGCCATATTCAAAGCAGTATTAATATTGGAATTATTATTCACCCCCTTGCCATTTAAAAATTTCATCGCCTTTTTAAATGTTTCACTATTATCAAAATTACTATCAATATGCACAATCTCATCAACACTAATTGCATTATTTAGTACATTATCAAGAAACACATAATCATCTAAGTTTAAGGATAATTCTTCAATTTCCTTCGCAATAATTTCATCAATTTCCTGAGTAGAATATCTTTCTGAAATATAGGCTATTGCATTAGGTTGATTGATTGACTCTTGAAGAGTATTTCTAAATTTTTTTGCTCTTATTCCTAGCTTTAAACCTATTTCAACTTTTTTATCTAACAATTCATTCTTTGAGCCCAATGGCAAACAATAATTATTCATCCTATTGAACAGATCCCTGATAGAATAGCAACCATTCATTTTCCCATAATCTTCGTCTTTAATTGTATCTATCCTTAACGAAAGATCATAAGATGACAAAGTTAAAATTCCGTCATTTATAATATCATAATTTATTAATGCAATTTGGCCAGGAGATTTATTTACTTTTTGCCATAACAAATTTCTTCTAAATAAATCTATTGAAGTGATTATGGCTTGGTAAGTCTTATAATGGATCCTTAAATGCCTGAGAATTGTTTCTTTTACATCGGTCATCATTAAAATTTTTGTAAGATTTCTGAAAAAAGGACATCACCTTGACTTTTAAATACATTTTCTATTATTGATTCGGTTGGAAATTTCAATGATCCTGTTTGTGAATGACTTAAAGCCAATAGTAGAGCTCCACAAACAGGTCTCATGATTCTCCCATTATTTGTGGTAATAAAAGAGAGTTCTTTGCCATATTTTCTTTCTAACTTATTTTTTACTAATTCACTAAAATTCGGGAAATGGTTAAATACGCCTCCAAACAAAACTATAGGTTCATAATTCTTAATACTATGAATCTTAAGGTTTGTTCTATATGCTCCATAATGCTGATCGACTAAACTTTGTACTCCTTTTAATATAATATTTTTAGCTAATCTATCGTGCTCATAAGCTTTCATTAAAGGAATAACTAATCCTCCTGTAATATTTCGCCATAATTCGAGACCTTCAGAAGGTTGGTTTACACCAGCATTGTGATGATTAAAATGATGCGCAAAATAAAACAATAGAGTACGCGGATCAATAGATTGACTTGCATTGATCGATAATTCAGCTTGCAGTTGATTCCAAACATTTGATGCAATTGACCATGAGTAGGTCTTTGGTTTTGGATTCATCAGCCATTCATTAACCTCGAACCATAATTTTGGCAATTCTTCACGATTATCATAAGTTTTAGCTAAGGCCCTTAAAGTTTCACATCCCATACAATAAGATGAACCTTCATCTCCAAAAACAGGACCCCACCCTCCATATCTAGTAAAAACAAATTGCTGTTCGACCTCATTAGCTATTAATACCGTGGATCCTAGTGTTGATGTTATAATGCTACCTTTTGGCTTTAAGGCACAAGATAAAAATGCAATTTCAGCATCCCCAGTGCAAATGACATTTTTAAACTTGGGCGTAATATGTTCTAAAACATTTTTTTTAAGATCAACTTCTCTATCATATTTAAAAGTTGTACCTGCTAATCCAATACAAAGGTTCGTATCTGGTATTATTGATTTTGTCAAGCCTCCTTCAGAGATTACTGACCTTATCAAATGTTTAATTCTAACATATAAGGTACTTCTTGGTATTGTATGTAGTGACAAGGGTTCACCCTTAATTGCAGAAATAATATTACCCTTATTATCAGAAAGTATACAAATACTAAAATTCGAAGCCATTCCTTCAATACCCATGTAATATTCCATAATTCAACATATTTCAGCCAATCATTGTTAATACTATTACTAATAATTTTCAGGATTTAGTTGAAGTTGTAAACAATTACTTTTAAATCCATCCAAATACTGAATTCAGCAAAGAAATAATACCAACAAGCCCACCCGACCAATCCCAGCCAAATTGACCATTTCCCGATTTTATTCGATGCTGTTAATTCTTGATTTACAGGTTCAATAATTTGTCTTCTAATTGCTTCCATCCCATTCTCAATTTTTTCAACATCATAAATTCTTGTTTCAAGCTCAGAAGCAATTCCAGTAAATGTCTCTTTACGAAGCATCGGAAATTTAATTGGAATTTCCTTTATCGCTGTAACTATAGGTTGAAGTTTACTTGAAATTGAAAATCCATCAGAAAATTCTTTCAAATTAATTTGAGTTTTAATTACGTGATGAATTTCTTTAGGCGGTACAAATATTTTGTCTTCATAAGCTTCAATCTGAACAATATGAAAAAGCTGATTCATAGAATTCCAAAGACAATGAATTCTAATATAGCGAATTTTAATTTTATCAGGAAATTCAAAGTTTTGCCAACCTCTCGTACCAAAATTCTCTGTATCAAAATGAACTTCCCAAATGTTTCTATCAACTGATGTCAATAATCGATATTTATAATTTCTTGTATCTTTATCCCAAAGAAGAATTCTAATGAATTCTATATCTTTAGTTTCTTCTAGATCAAGTGTACAATAATTTGGATAGCTTGTGTATCCAAAGCCAATTTTACCATTATAGTCAGTAGCATTACCATCTGTCAGTGACTCAGAATTTGTCCAACTTTCCTTTTCAAGAACGTTTTTATTTAATGCAATGTTCGTCATAGTTGAAATATGCTTTACAACACGTACCAAAATATCATTACATAATCTCTCCCTCAAAGTCAGCATCACATTCTAAATATTCTTCCTCCTTACCATTTTAATCCCTCTTTTTCACCCACGATCTAAGCTCCTCCTTTCTCTCTTCGCTCCAAGACTCCGGGAGATTGATGATTATCTTTCTCCTTTTAAATTCTATGCGTGGTTCAGTGAGTCTGTACTTGTTAGAAGATTTGAGGAGCATAGCAATATCCTTGCGGGAGATGCTTTCTTTGATGACTTTCTGATACAACTCCCAACTGATGGTTGGAGTGGTTGTTTTTGGCTTTATCGGCGCAAAGAATTGCTCGGAGTAGATGGACATCTCGGTAGTATGATTGGTGACAAGGTCGTAGATTATGCGTTGGTCCAAGAGCGATAGGTTCATGACTTTACCCACGTAAATTTCGTCCTTTCGGATGGACTTAGAGAAAGCCTTCTTGTCTTTGAACAACCCTTCATTCAACACGTTGTGAAAGGCAATCGCCTTTTTAATAATGCCCAGGTTCCTGCGCAGGATGTTTTCCATTACCGAAAAAACCAGCGCCTCTTCATCTGAATATTCCCATATCAAAGCCTCAATGATCTCCTTCCCCAACGTCCGATAAGCTTCCACCCTCCGATGCCCATTCACAACTCGTACAACAGTCAGCGTCATCAATCCCTTCTTCCTTATGCTCTCCACCAACTGCTTCATACTCTTCTCATGAAACTCATCAGGATTGTAAACCTTGGGAATATACCGTCCATGCCAGAGGCTGTCGCACAACAATGCAATCGGAAGCTGGGACAATGACGACATCGTTTGCATTTTTAGGTTTGTTTGTCTTTTAATGACTAGCCAACAGTCACTAAATTATTAGTCAGGACGAAGTTAGACAGCTGTTTCGACAATAACAATACTTTATGAGTGATTTTTTACCTGTCGCGTTCGGACATAACCGATTGTATTTAAAATCCATACCAAGTAAGGGATTCCGATCGGTCTCATTCCTTTTACTGCGTCCTACAACTTTCAACATACAATCATCCGAACCTTTAAAGCCCCGCATTGCGACAACCAGAACGGAAAAGATTTTATGGGGTTAAACACCATTCCAAAAAAAGTCAGGCTTCTTAAAAATACAATTAAGAAGCCCGACATTCAATAAACGGCCAGTTGCCTTATTGAGATGAACTATAAAAACTACTCAATAATCTGTTCATAGTTAGTTCTGTATGCACAACGGGTTATTATTCATCTCATTTTCAGGAATCTGGCAGGTCATGCCTGATACGGGATAAGTCAGTTTAACCACATGGTTGGCTGAAGTTGTCCGGTCAACCGGAATATTCCAACGCCTGTTGTTGTAATATTCGCGACCGTTCTCGCCCCATAACTCGATACGTGACTGAAGCTGGATCTTCTGCATAATCGTCATCCCTGCCATCGAAGGATAGTTGGCGCAGGTCAGCGTTTCAGCGCCTGCTTTGGTACGGGGTGCGAGCAGCACATTCAGCGTGTTTTCAGCCTCACCGGAAGCACCGGATTGGGCCTGGGCTTCTGCTTTCATCAGCAAAACTTCCGAAGTACGCATGTAGTAGTCACCGACATCACCGGCCGTATTGGTAGTAGCGGAGGCCGAACCGACACCGTGGGTGTTCGCAAATTTAACATTGGCATATTTCGGTACCCATGATTTGACATTATTCGGCGGATACGAGAAATCGCCATAATCCTCTTTCAGGAAATTGTCTTTCCGATAGTCATCGTCAGCAATCTTCTCATACAACCGGTTATCGATGCACTGATAGAGTCCGCTTACACCGCCTGAACCGCCTCCGAAGGTGTTCATCCAGGCATTGTGGGCCTTTACCGACTGGGCTTTTTCCCAACCCAGAATGACTTCAGGGTTGATGCCGATATTCAGGAATCCGCTGTTGTCGGCCAGGTATTTGGCCGGATTGTCGAGGGAGTCTCCTCCGACATTCGTGCCAACGTACATAGCTTCAGTCATCAGGCTGGAATAAGTTCCCATGATCTCATCGCAAGCAGTGATCACGGTAGCCCATTCACCGGCGCATAAGGCAGCACGTGCCAGGACAAAGTCGGCAACGGCCAGGTCGATATCGGTCTTAACTGCCGTAATGCCGGTGCCTGCTGCGGTGAACAGGGCAACGGCATCCGAGGCATCCTTCAGGATGAAATCATAGGTTTCGACTGCCGTGGCGCGGGCTTTGTAAGGCTGGGTCGGTGAATAGGTGTCGTACAACATGATACCCAGCTTGTCTTTCCCACCCTGCAGATAGGCATCCTGGTAGTTTTCCATCAGGTAATTGTAGCTGTAGGCACGAAGGGTAAGAGCTCTTGCCTTGTACTCTTTCAGCCTCAGGTTTTCACCAACGATATCATCGGTAAGGTAACCGAGGATTTTATTGGCGGCTGTGATGTTATTCCAGCAGTAATACCAGTAGGGAGGATTCTTGTCGACCGCGACAGAAGTGAAGTCGTTGAAATTGTATTCGGCAAAACCGAAAGCAGTTGTGGTTTTGGTGCCGAACACAATGTCGTTGGCCTCCAGGTTGCGCATGCAATCCAGACCCTGGTTCGTGTAATAGCGACCGTCGGCCGATCCGGTTCCCAGGATTGCGCTGACGTGGAAATAGGCAGGAAGGGCATCAGCCAACCCGCCCAGGACCTGTTTGATCGTTTCGTCATCCCCGCTGGCCAGCAAAGCCTTGATCTGTTCTTCGGTTATGGAGTTCGGAGGAGTAACATCAAGTTCCTTTGCGCAAGATGCGAAAAGCACTCCTATCAATGCGAATAATATAAATATCTTTTTCATTGTCGTAAGAATTAGAAGGTTACAGTAAGGCCTAATGACATGGTTCGCATGTAGGGATACATATAAGCTCCTACCTCAAGACCGCCTGCCAGGGACATACGGGGGTCAAAACCCGGATGTGCCGTTTTCATCCAGATGTTATCAGCAGAAGCATAAACGCGGACTTCACTGACAGCAAGCTTTTTCGTCAATCTTTGCGGGAACGTGTATCCTAGTACAAGGTTCTTCACGCTCAGGTAAGAGGCATCGAACAGCGACATATCCGTATAAGCCCAGCTGCCGATGGTAGCTCCGTTGCCATACTGGTCACCTGTGTACATCTGCATCGGGAAATAAGCATCGGTATTTTCCGGAGTCCAGGTATTACCCAGCAATTCGGAAGAAAGAACAGATGCTATGTTTTCATTGCGGTACAGTCCGTTGGCATATTCAACGCTCAGGAATTTACCACCCACCTGGAATGCAAAAGTGGCACTCAGATCGAGGTTCTTCCAATGGAAGAAGGTGGTTAAACCGCCGATGAAATCAGGAGTTGCAGAACCAAATTCATACCGGCTGGCCTGGGAATAATCGGTTGTCGTAATATCTCCGCCAACTTCTGTATCCAGGTACAACTCTTTGGTATGATCTGCCTCGGTGACTTTGTGGTAGAACAGCGGAAGACCGGTTGTCTGGTCGACACCGCCATACTTGTAGAAATAGAGGTTGTAATAGTCTTTTCCTACTGCACGCAGGTAAGCAACCTGGGAAGTACCACCACCCGCTACGGCCCAACCATCAATGGAAGCGGTCCAGCCACCATCGAGTGCCGCAGAGCCGGTTCCTTCCGGAACCTCCATCAGGATAGTCCGGTAATGAGATCCGTTAACGGAGACTGACCACTCAATGTCGGGGGTTTTGATCAGGTCAACACCCAGTTCAAACTCAAAACCGGAGTTTCTCAGCCTGGCAGTGTTTTTTTCAAGAGAGGTCTGTCCGAGTGAATAAGCAATCGGTTGCGACCAGATCATGTCATGTGTATTCCTTACATAATAATCCAATGTTCCCCATACGCGGTTAAACAACCTGTAATCCAAGCCAATATCGGTAGTGTGAACCTTTTCCCACGTCAAGGCGTCGTTAACAAATCCGCCTTTCGACAAGGTATAGGCAGCAGGATAATAGGAAGCACCGCTATAGTTGTAGCTACTTGCACCCAGACCCCAGATCTGATAACCTGAATAGCTGCTGATACCGTTCTGGTTCCCGATAACACCGTAGCTGCCGCGGAGTTTCAAATCGTCAACCCATTTGGCATTGGACATGAATTTCTCCGATGAGATACGCCAGCCGGCACCGACCGACCAGAAAATTCCCCAGCGGTTTTCGTTGTATTTGAATTTTGAAGAACCATCATCCCTGAGGGAAGCCTGCAGGTAATATTTATTGTCATAAATATAGTTGGCACGGGAGAAGTAGCCTTCCATGGCAATCAGGTTCTCTCCGCCGCCGGTTCCGGAGAAGGTACTTCCGGTATTCAGACCGACAAAGTTGGCGAAGGTTGCAAAATCAGGGATCAGGGAATAGGCACCCTTGTATGACATGTTGAAGTCATGGTATTTATTGAACTCGTGACCAGCCATGGCGTCAACATAATGTTTGCCATAGGTGTGTTTCCAGTTCAAAACCTGCTGTGTGTTCAGGTTGCTGACATCGGCATAGGTTTTGCCTAAAGCACCGTCATAGCCGGTAGCGCTACCGGTAACAGGATTCCAGTAACGGGTCCTCATCTCATAGGATTGGTCGGTGGCTACGCTTACATTAAAAGTGAAGTCCTGTAAGAATCTGGCTTCCATATAACCGCGAACATTAAGGTCGTTCGATACTCTCAGGTCTTTGTCATGATCAAGTATGTAAGTCAGGTCGGCTGTCGTTAATGGCGGTGAGGTAGGTCCAAGTGGAGAGGGAGTCTGGCCATCCTTGTAGTCGACAATCCGGTTGCCTTCATCATCCAATTGATAAGATCCGTCTAGGTTATGAGCCCATAGCGGAACCAACTGGTTCTGACCGTTCATCCAACGGAAAACGTTGGCCACAGCCGAACCCGGGTTACGTCCGTAACGGGTTGCCTGAGACTGGGTTGCGCGGTTGGCATAGGCTGCATTGACACCTGCTGTTAACCAGTTTGTGATCTTTGCGTTTACATTCGTCCTGAAATTGTACCGGTCAAACATGGAACCCCTGATATAGGAAGGATCTCCCAGGTAACCGAGAGACAGGTAATAATCCATCTTTTCAGATGCACCACTTATTGAAAGGTTGTGTTCCTGACGTAACTTGTTTTCCAGGAAATAGTCATCATAAGAATCATTATAGAGCAGTCTTGCATTAGGATTCAGTTTACCGTCGAGGCCTACCAGGTAAGCATCATTCATGGTTGCGCTGGCTTTGGAGCCGGATCCGGTGGGAGTATAGGTTGCACCGGGTACATCATACAACATCCAGTTACCTAAAGCATTTCTTTCAAATGTCGTTAAGGAACCTGTATAGTCGAACAAGTGCTGGCTGGCAAACAGGGCAGCCTCTTCATGGGTCATGTTCGGATTCTGTACGTTCGTGGTATATTTTTGATCACTCTTGTAACGGGCTGCATTGTAAATGCTTAACCATGCATATTCATACAGGTCCTTCGGATCGCTGATTTTTTGATAGTCGAAAGGACCCCGCTGGTTGATACCCATACGGCCGTCGTAGGTTATTTTGGCTTTTCCTGATTTACCTTTCTTGGTCGTCACCATCACAACGCCGTTGGCACCACGGGATCCCCACAAAGCAGTGGATGCACCGTCTTTTAATACCGTTACTGACTCGATATCCTTCGGGTTCAGTATGGACAACACGTTGGATTGGCTGGAAGGCACACCGTCGATCACGATCAGTGCATTCGAGTTGTTCTGGCTGGCAGTACCCAGACCCCGGATACGGATGCCCATATCAAGTCCGGGCTGACCATCAATCGAAGAAATCTGCAGACCGGCAACTGAACCTTCAAGTGCACGGGTCAGTGAAGAGTTCGATTGTGCAGCAACAAGCTTGGGTTCCAGCGAACTGATGGAGCCGGTCAGGTCTTTTCTCTTGGCCGTTCCGTAAGCTACCACCACCACCTCTTCCAATTGTTCCACATTGAGGACCATGGTAACGTTGATGGTTGTTAGCCCGGCAAAAGATACTCTCTGGTCTGCATAACCAACGGACGAAAAAATCAGAATGGCATTTTCATTGGAAACATCGATTGAATATTCTCCAATGGCATTCGTGCTGGTTCCAGCGAGGGTACCCTCAACCCGGATGTTGACACCCGGCAGGGCATTTCCGGCTTCATCAGTGACTTTACCGGTGATTTTTTTCACAGCGGGTTGTGACTCTTCGGTCAAACCTGTCTTTTGTGAATAGGTCTTATCATCAGCGCGTACTTGCAGGTTCCCAAAAACCAACAGAATTACAACAAGACGCAGAATCAAAGAACCAAAAGGTTTGGTATTCTTCATAGATTTGCAATTTTTAAGTAAAAAATCAACTAAGTGTTTTTCACGGACATCGTTGGTGCGATTTCCTTTTTATGCAAACTATGAATACTAAGGGCCATGTGCTCTTTTCATAGTAAAGGGGGTTAGTTAAGAATGGTTATAGCGTTTCGATTTACATAGTTAACATTTCTTTTTTATTGAAACCAACTTCTCCGGCACTTTCTTTGGAGGATTTTACGCTCCTGCCTGGTTTTCAAACCGAATCATTTCCGGTAGTCGCCCGACAGCTTAAGGTTTGAAACCAGGTGCGCTATAACGACAAAACTTCCTGATATAACTGTTAGAAAAGAAACACCGGATCCCCGGTCTCTGCAACAAAAGACTGAAGCATGCATAGATGGGGACGAAGCTTACCCAAAGGAGGAGTATGGTGGCAATAATGATCAGGATAATTTCAGAGCTGATGAGAAATATCTTGTTTATTTGCATCAAATGAGGCACATAAGCAAGAATGGCCCAGATCGCTCAAACGGTAAGACCCATATTTAGGGTCATCTGCAGAATGAAGAGCGGAACCGAAACCTGGATGGCCTGTCCCCGTGAAATAATGAATGAAAACTTTCCCTATTTGTCTATAATGGTATTAACCTCACTACACCTCACTACACCTCACAATACCTCACTTTACCTCGCCTCACTTCAGGGAGCGAGTAGTTTAATAAATAAGCTATATTTGAATGTTACGAATTGCGGCATCAATTGCAATCCAGCCAAAACTAAAAGAAGAAAAGTATGTCTAAAAAAACTGTACTCACTTTAGCAGCTGTTGTTTTATTGTTTTTTACAGTCAATCCAGCAATTTGCACCACTTCTTCAGTGGCAGGAAACATAAAAAAAACAAAAGGTACTGATGTAACTGAATTGAAGATCTTGTGGGCGGAATGGGCTCCAGCGGATTATTTGCAGCAAATCTGCGATATGTATGAGAACCAGACAGGTATCAAGGTGGACGTTATTCAGGAATCCTGGACGACCTTCCCCGGCCATTTCATTGCTGAAATGGAGGCTCATTCGACAACATGGGATATGATCATTGGCGACAGCCAGTGGCTTGGACTTAGCGCAACCCAGGGATACTACATTAATTTAACCGATCTGCTGATCAGTGAAGGGATCAGGGAGACTGTCACTGAAGCCACTCTCATCTATTACAGCGAATATCCTGCCGGTTCAGGACTGTACTGGGCCTTTCCGACTGAAGGTGATGCCGTGGGTTGGGCCTATCGGAAAGATCTTTTCGAAAATGCAAATGAAAAAGCGGCCTTCCAAACTCAATATGGCTATGCCCTGGATGTGCCGTCTACTTTTCAACAGCTCAAGGATATCGCCACGTTCTTCACTCGCCCGGACAATAATCTATACGGTGTGGCCATCTATACGCAAAAAGACTATGATGCAATGACCATGGGCTTTGAAAGTATGCTGTTCAGCTGGGGAGACCGGTGGCAGAATCCGTTGACCAATGAAGTTATGGGGATCATTAACTCACCGACGGCTGTTGAAGCCGTCCAGTTCTATAAAGATCTGTATAGTACCTGTCAGGTGCCTGGCCTGACCAATGCGTTTTATGCTGAGACGAACGATGCTTTCATTACAGGTAAAGCTGCGATGAGCATGAACTATTTTGCTTTTGCCGGAGAACTTGTTGACACGATTAACAATCCCTACGCTCAGAATACCGGTTTTTTTGCCAATCCGGCGGGCCCTGGCGGTGATCAGCATACGGCATTAGGCGGACAGGGCATAAGTATCGTTTCTTTCATCAGCCCTGAACGCCAACAGGCGGCAAAAGACTTTATTAAATGGTTCGCCCGTGAAGACATCCAAACCCAATGGGCAGAATTGGGCGGTTTTACCTGTAATAAAAACGTTTTAAAATCCGATGCCTTTTTAACTGCAACACCCTATAATCCTGCTTTTGCCCATTCCATGGAATTTGTTATGGATTTTTGGAACATACCTCAATACACGCTGTTGCTCGATGTTACTCAGGATGAACTCTACAGTTACATCGTTGAAGGCAACGGAACGGCACAAGCAACGATGGACAGCATTGCCGCCAGGCACAATCAGATCCTGGTAGAGTATGGGTATTTAGCCGGTGTCGAAGAAATACCGCTGGATCATTTCTCGCTGGCACAGAACTATCCCAATCCGTTCAATTCATATACGACTATAAAATACCAATTGCCAGAATCGGGTTTTGTCACGGTTAGAATCTTCAATGTTTTTGGTCAGGAAGTTTCGACCCTGGTAAACAAATATCAGGAAGCCGGAAGTTATGAGATCGATTGGGATGCCGGCAACCAACCTGCAGGTGTCTATTCCTATTATCTGGAAACTGATGGTTCCGGCCAGGAGCAAAACAAGACAGTGAGGAAGATGCTGCTGATAAGATAGGGCACTCAGGTGTGGGTGCCGGTGTGGGTGTGAGTGTGGATGATATCACTAACCCCGGCCTTCAGGCCGGGGGACTAGCCCCCTCTCTGGTTTCAGGGAGGGGGTTGGGGGTGGGTACTCCTCACGCATCACTCATCACTCGTCACTCTCACGCATCACGGTTCACGGTTCACGCTGTCTTCTGCTGCCTGACAGCAGCAATAATTTCCGCGAAATACCCTATTTTTATCCACGTTGTTTTGAAATAATTATCCCGATATATGAAAAAAACCACCTTTCTTCTGTCTGCCGTTTTACTCCTAACCGGCGGTATGTTTGCCGAATCCTTCTGTGCAAATGAAAATGCAGTTGCCAAAGAAGCACGACTGCTGCGTTTTCCGGATATTTATGGTGATAAAATCGTATTCTCCTATGCAGGAGATATTTACACGGTTAGTGCCAACGGCGGTACAGCCCGTCGCCTGACTTCCAACATCGGTTACGAGATGTTCCCCAGGTTCTCTCCCGATGGAAAAACCATTGCATTCACCGGCCAGTATGATGGAAACACTGAAGTATATGTGATTCCGGCTGAGGGGGGCGAACCCAAAAGGATTACCTATACGGCAACACTCGGCCGCGATGATATCGGTGACCGGATGGGCCCGAACAACATCGTTATGGACTGGACCCCCGACGGCAAGCGGATCCTTTACAGAACGCGTGCTTACACCTTCAATGATTTCACAGGCCAGTTGATGACCGTTCCGGCGGAGGGAGGCCTTTCCGAAAGGATACCCTTAACCAATGGCGGATTCTCCAACTATTCGCCCGACGGGAAAAAGCTTGCCTATAACTATGTATTCAGGGAATTCCGAACCTGGAAACGCTATATGGGAGGCATGGCAGACGATATACGGATCTTCGATTTTGATACAAAAAAATCTGAAAAAATAACGGATAACGATAACCAGGACATTATCCCGATGTGGTCCCCGGACGGAAAAACAATCTACTATATATCGGACCGCGACAGCCATATGAACCTGTACTCGTTCGATATCACTTCAAAAAACACCAAACAACTGACAACCTATAACGACTATGATATCAAATTCCCGGCAATAGGCGACCGGGCCATCGTTTATGAAAACGGAGGCTATCTGTACAAATATGATCTCGCCTCAGGTAAGGCTCAAAAAGTGAACATCAGGATTGACAACGACTTCGCCTGGTCACGTCCGCAGTGGAAAGATCTCTCCAAAAGCATACGCTCCTACTCATTGTCACCGAATGGGGAACGCATACTGGGTGGTGCCAGGGGAGATATCTTCTCAATTCCGGGCAAGAACGGCATAACGTATAATATCACCAACTCTTCAAACGCCAACGACAAGGGCGCTGACTGGGCTCCCGACGGAAGCGGCTATGCCTATATCTCAGACAAGGACGGCGAGTTCAATATCTGGTTCCACGAAAACAAAAGCGGAAACGAGCGGAAGCTGACGGATATCAAAGGTTTTATTTTCGGATTTGAATGGTCGCCCGATTCAAAAATGATGGCCTGGAGCGAAAAGAAAAATACGCTCAATTTATTGGATTTTGCCACCGGCAAGAGCATTGTGGTTGAAGAGTCAGGTGTGGGTCCGATTAACGATTACAGCTGGTCACCTGACAGCCGCCACATTACCTATACACGTCCCGGAAAAGCCGTCAACACGGTGATGATCTACGACGTGAATGAGAAGACAAAAAATCAGATTACCGATGAGTGGTATAATTCGGGATCACCGAATTTCAGCAAGGAAGGGAAGCATCTCCTCTTCGTTTCCGCACGTACTTTCAATCCTACCTACGGCCAAACTGAGTTCAATCATGTTTACACCAACATGAACAAAATCTACATCCTCCCGTTGACCAAGGATGCCGATTTACCCTTTGCACCTAAGAATGATACGGTTGCAACGGTGAAGGCCGATGACAAAGACAAAGGCGATGCGAAAAGTCCGAAAAAAGGGGAGCCGGGCAAACCGGGGGCTCCGTTGGAAAAGGACTCCGTCAAGGCAAAAACTCCCCTTCAATACAACTACGAAAACATCGCTGCCAGGATCATTGAACTGCCTGGAGAGGCAGGATTCTACGGTAACCTCCATATGATCGGGAACAATGTCTATTACAATTCAAGAGGGGGCTCGATGATGTACGACCTTGAAAACAAAAAAGAGACCGATCTCAAGGCAAACCTCATCTTCTCGGCCGGATATAAAAAGGCCCTGGCAATTTCGGGACCCTCCATCCAGGTCATCGATGTACCCAAAGGACCCGTCGAGATCAAAACCCCTATCTTGCTGGCCGGTGTTAAAAAATACGTCAATTACCGCGAGGAGTGGAAACAGATCTATGACGAAACCTGGAGGCAAATGCGTGATTTCTTCTATGCCAGGAACATGCACGGGGTTGACTGGAACAAAGTCTATGAACGTTATGCTCAGCTCATTCCTTATGTAAACCACCGCTCCGACCTGACCTATATTCTTGGGGAAATGATCGGTGAGCTTAACGTAGGACATGCATATTCGCAAAACGGAGAGCATCCTGCAGCTGACAAAGTATCCATGGGCCTTTTGGGTGCGGAGTTTTCAAAAGATCCGTCAGGATTTTTCAAGGTTGAGAAGATCATTGCCGGTGCCAACTGGAGCAAAGAAACCCGTTCACCGTTCACCATGCCGGGCTCGGAAGTGAAAGAAGGAGAATATATCCTCTCGGTAAATGGAACATCCCTGAAGGATTATGCCAATATCAACGAGCTTCTGGTTGGCACTGCAGGGATAGTGACTGAATTTGAGGTGAATGCAAAACCCGAGTTTGCCGGTGCAAGAAAAGTTTTGGCTGAACCTCTTGCCGACGAATCGTCTCTTCGCTATTACGACTGGGTGGAAAACAACTGCCGCAAGGTAAACGAAGCTACCAATGGCGAGGTGGGCTATATCCACATACCCGATATGGGAGCTCCCGGGCTGAACGAGTTTGTAAAACACTATTATCCTCAGCTCACCAAAAAGGCTCTCATCGTCGACGACCGCGGTAACGGAGGCGGCAATGTATCCCCGATGATCATAGAACGCCTGCAGCGTACGATCACCTATTTCACAATGAACACCAACCAAACCGAAGGCTCGAATAACCCGACAGGCACATTCCAGGGACCCAAGGTTTTGCTGGTAAACGAATATTCGGCTTCGGACGGCGACCTCTTCCCCTACCGCTTTAAATACAACAATCTGGGGACAGTGATCGGTCGCAGAACCTGGGGCGGTGTGGTTGGATACAGCGGAGCCATTCCGGTTGTTGACGGCGGTTCAATTATCACTCCGTCCTATGGCCCGTTTGCGGCAGACGGCAGCGGCTGGATCATCGAAGGTACCGGGGTAGCTCCTGACATCGACCTGGCCAACGACCCCTACAGGGAATTCACGGGTGAGGACGAACAGCTTAACAAAGCCATCGAGATCATCAAACAGCAGGTTAAGGACTTCAAATACAAGAAACCGATTATTCCGGAGTTCCCTGACAAGGCACCGAAGAAGTAGAAGGGCATACGGGCTTGCGGGCATACGGGCATACGGGAGTGTACGTGTGTTGCGCATCACGCGTCACGCATCACGCATCACGCATCACGCATCACGCATCACGCATCACGACACCCCCGGGTTTCCACCCGGGGCTACTCAATCCACACCACCGAATTGTCTGTCCCGTACTCATTCGGTTCCCAGAGTGAATTGCCGGGATCCAGTATCCATTGGCCATCGACGATGAACTTATAAGTGTACTTTCCGGGTTTTAAACAGATGGGGAAAGTCCATTTGCCGTCGATACGGGCCATCCAGTAGCCGTCTTCCTGCCAGTTGTTGAAACTGCCGCACACGATGACTGTCTGTGCCTCAGGGAACCCATCCAGAACGAAAGCGTGATTGGGTTTCATGGCCATGAATGAGTTTTGCATTTCTCCTGATCCTGACGTATAGGGATTCGCGGGATCGGTGATCCACCGGCCGTCGACAATGTATTTATACTCATAATTACCTGGTCCCAGGGCATACGGCAGTTGCCATCCGGCATCGGTCTTGTCCATGACCAGCTCACCCCATTGCCAGTTATTGAAACTACCAGCCAGCTCAACCTGCTGGGCATCCTGAAAACCCGATAGCTTGAACAGGGTGGAATCACCAAATCCGATAAAGGAGTTCTGATTGCCCCGACCGTCACCACGGATCACAGGATTGTCCGGATCCGTCATCCAGCGGCCGTCGACAATGAATTTATAAGAGTAAGTGCCCATTCTCAGGTACATGGGAAGAATCCATCCCTGATCGGTTTTTATCATCTCCAGCTCATTGGGATTGAATCCGTTGAAGCTTCCGGCGAGATTGACTTTCCTGGCATCGGTATAACCATTCAGATGAAAAGTATAGTTATAGCAATAGAACACGGAATTGTTCCCGCCGTTCAGGTCATCTTCGCGGTTCTGATTGTTCGGATCCTGCGTCCAGCGCCCGGCGATGATATACTTGTAGGGGTAATAACCCGGTCCCAATCTCAAGTTGATGGTCCAGCCTGTCCCTGTTTTAGTCATTGGTGTTTGCCCCGTTGACCAGTCGTTGAAAGATCCAGACAGGAAAACCGACTGAGCCCAGCCATAACCTGGCAGATTAATGGTAGCAATTGAATCCTGATAAGTAAAGATGCCGGTTCTGGTGAATTTATTGACACCGTATGAAGGACCATCGGCATTTGTCTGGATATCCGGATTGAGCCATTGATCATTAAACATGATCACCCGGTTGAGGAGTGTACCGAGATCAGCCAGGTGATCGGTGGTTTTCGCCAGCTCGATCAAACCACCTTCAAGCTTTCGGGTTACCCATATAGTGCCGTCTACGATAATCTCAGGAACCCCTCTCAAGGCTTCGGCAACCAGGGTGCTGTCGAGGCTGTACTGCCTGACAAGCTGGCTTCGCTGGGCTAAAGTCCACCTGGTATCAAGATGAAAAACCGTCTTGCCGTCCACAATCAGGCAAACATCTTTAGGCAGGTCCTGGGCTGCCGCCAACACCGGCAATAACCCTACTATCATGACACAATTCAACCATTTCAACCTTTTCAACCATTTCAACCTTTTCATCATAGCACTCCCCTTTCATTCAGGGTCACCCTGAACTCTTTCGTAACTAAGTTAATACATATTACACCCTGATCAAAGAAATCGAAGCCGAGGATTCCGCTGATAGGATAGTCATAGGCTTGCGACAGGGATGTGAGACTTGCGACGATAGTTTGCATCGGGCGGAATTTGATATTACCGATCGCAAAATCGTTCATGGTACCAAGCAGAACCTCGGCATCCTGTCCGCCCACCCCGGTCAATTCAGACCGGTTGCTGATACTGATGGTTTCCAGAGCTTTTTTCGGAGCCGAATTGCTGATAACATTAGTCTCCGCACCCGTATCGAGGCAGAAATCCATTGATTTCCCTCCGATAATCCCCCTGATAATCAGAACCTGACTGTGGGAATTGAGCATGCCTCTGAAGTGGCATTCTTTCTGTTGGAACTCCGGATCAACCGGATTTCCCTTCTTATCTAGACGCGTCAGGAGCAGTGAGCTGTTTCGGGCATCGATCTCCATTTCATAACCTGTAAAAAGACCGATCCCAAAAAGACCGAGGATTTTAACTTTTCGCCGGTTTTCAATCTGTCCCAGATCTGTAACATCGGCAGTAATATTTTCAAAGATCAGTTCTGATGCCATCAACCGATCAACATGCGTTTTATAGACTGTCCGGGCTCCCCCGGTAAGACCGCCTCCCGATTCCTCCACCGATTGGAGGTTTTTCCGGAAGTAGGTCTTGTTAAGGACCAGCTTGTCGGCCCCGGTATCGAACACGAAATTCCCAACCGTGCCATCAATTTCAGCCTCAATGAGAAGCAACCGTCCGGCCCGTTTAAGGGGAATGAGAATGCTGTTTACGTTGCCCTGAGAATCAACGCTGTTGATAGCATTTAAGAAACAGATAGATTGAATTTTGGGCAGGGAGACCTGCTTTACCGGAACTCCGCATCCGGCCGGGTGCTGACCTGGCAGGCAAAACAGCAGCGAGAGGATAGGAATTACATATCGTAATGACCGGCCGCGCTTCATCATAAACCAAAGATAATCATTCCATCACTGGTCATTTCGGAAAGAACCACCTCAGCATGTCCCCGAGCAATGCCCGCCAGTTGCCCCATGAGTGGCCTTCGTTCACTTCACGATAGACATAGGGAACCTGGTTTTTATCCAGAATTGCTTTCATATTAAGGGCCTGTTCCTGAGTATCATACACAACACCAGTTGTCATGAACACACGGAAGGGGAACCATTCCAGGTTAGCGAAACATTCGAGTACCGTCTTGTTGAATGCAGGCGACTGGATCCCCAGGAGGTGAAAATCCCGGGCTCTGACCGCCCCAAACCAGGCAGAATTCATCCCACCAAGGGAAGTTCCCAGTATGGCGCGGTCATCCGGACAGGCATGGGTTTTATAGTTTTTATCGATTACCGGTATCAGTTCATCCCCGACAAAATCAGCAAATTTCTGGTTACAGACATACTCCTGCATTCTGCGGTTATTGCTCTCTTTTCCAGGTTCTCGGGGATCAATGAAAACTGCGATTACCGGCCTGATCTCCCCACTGAAAATAAGGTTGTCCAGAATCAGGATCATTCCTCCCTTCAGATCGTCGGCATATTCGTGACCGTCGGTAACATAGATCACCGGAAGATTCTCGCATCTGAAATAATTAAAGGGTGTATATACCTTATAATTAACCTGATATCCGAGCTTTTCACTCTTGATGAGTATATTCTCCGACAGATTGCCCCTGATCACATCCGGTGACAGGATTGTTTCCTCAGGGAACTTCCAGCCGGGCATCCGGAGTTCCGAATTCGGCCCCATACCGCTCCATTGAATGTTGGGATTATCAGGATCAAGTATCCAGTTTCCGTTAACCACGATTTTATAATCGAGCCGGGCATCCTCCGGAAACTTCTGAACCGCCATCCAGATGTCCGACAAGCCTTGACGGATACCCGCAAATCTTTTGGCATCGGGATTCCAACCGTTAAAATCGCCTGCCCAGGAGACGGTTTTTGCCGCTCCACGGTAAAGGAATGCCACCGAATCATCCATCCGGAACGGGATTTGAGAATCTTCTTTCAACCTGGTCCACAAGTTGTTTACCTGGTTCATGCGTTCCGCCGAATCGATGATATTGACAATCTTGTCAAGCGTTGTCCTGAACTCAGGGAATGACCGGAAAGTATATCCTGCCGGTTGACCGTTGGTATCCGTAAACAGGTTGAGAATCAACATCAACACCAGGGATAACCAGACGGCTTGCTTTTTCATTTTATTTTTCTGCTTGATTTTGCTCTTGGATTAAACTCCAGTGCCAGGTTAATCCAATACTCCAGGTCCTCATCCATATCAACATGCTTCGGATCAACCATAATAAAACCTTTCATGTATCCGGCAGGAGCCATAGGCTCCGTACCGGGTTTCTTAAGCATCTTTTCATGCAGCAGGGGATCAACCCTGACCATCAGGTCTTTTTTCAGTACCCCCGCACACATCTTGTCATCTACCAGGATACATACACCCCCGAACATCTTCTTAGCCTGGTAAGGGACTTTCCTCTCCTGGAAGACTCGTTCGATCCGCTCCGCTAAGAATTCATCGTAGGCCATTGTAGTGACGAGTGATGAGTGATGAGTGATGAATGATGGCTCCCAGACTGAAGTCTGGGGTTAGCCATAACCTCCTTTTTTCATTTTTCTTCTGCCTTCTTACTAATTTTTGCCTTTTGCCTTCTGCCTTCTGCCTTTAAGGCCGGTCCCTCAATTTTTGTGATTGCCGGCGTCAGTCCTCCAAACTCGCTGAAGTAGATTTTTACCAGAACCACAAACAGCGTTATCGTAAGCGGACCGAATATCAGGCCGATCAGCCCGAAGAGCTTGGTACCGAGAATAACCCCGAGGATTGTGATAAGCGGATGGACATTGGCCAGTTTCTTTTGCAAAAGGAACCTGGCGACATTATCGACCAATCCGACCAAGATAAAACACCACAGGCCCAAACCAATCCCAATCCACACTTCACCGGTTGCCAGTGTATAGATCACGACGGGAAAATAGACCAGCATGGCGCCGACAACCGGTATCATGGATGCAATTGCCGTCAGGACACCCAGGAGGACAGCCTCCCTGATTCCGAAAATAAAATACCCGATCAGTGCAACCGACCCCTGAAGCAAAGCAACGGTCGGGATGGTGATCGCATTGCTCCTGACCATCCGTGTGATCTCATTCATGAACCTGGATTTGTTGTCGATGCTGAAAGGCAGGTTCCTGTCAATGAACTTCTCCATCTTTCGCCCGTTGATCATCATGAAAAAGAGGAAAACATACATAAAAACAAGAATCATCCCAGTCCTGAAAGTACCGTTCAGTATGTTCTGGGCAAAAGCAGTGATATTCCCGCTCAGTTTAATCAGGGAATCTTTTGTCAGGATATTAACCCCCAAAACGTCCTGCAGGTAAGTGTTGATCTGGTTAAAGGTGTCCGTAAAGAAATCCGGGGAGGATATCAGAGGCGTAGCCTTGATAATCAGTAATTTAATAACAAACCACAAAGGAACAACAATGACCACGATGGTCATTATCATCAGGATGGCCGCTGCCAGCCAGTCTTTGATGTGCTTCTTCAGCCAGATCATCGGATCCTTTAGCAGGATATAGAGTGCAATAGCCCCCAGCAGGGACGGGAACAGGAAGCCAAGCTCTCTCCATAGCGTCCAGCCGATGATCAGAATGACAGCGATCAGAATAAACTGGTAGATCTTAGAAGGATGAATGGTATCACTCATGGTGTTGAGGTTTAATGCAAATATAACTGAATTGGACATTGGGCAGGATAGTAAGGCAGAAGGCAAAGGGCAGAAATTAGTGAGAAGTTAGAAGGAAAAAGAAAGACGTGTATATGATTAACCCCAGACTGAAGTCTGGGGGACTTAGGTGTGGGTGGGTGTGTGGGTGTGAGCAGTAGAGCCCCCTCCCTTGGCTAAGGGAGGGGGAATGGGGGTGGGTACTCTTCACGCATCACGCATCACGCATCACGGTTTTTTCGTATTTTTGATCATTAACCTGAAAACCATGAAACGCTGCATCATCCTCTTTACTTTCTCCTTCCTCCTTTCTCCTTTCTCCTTCAGCCAGACCATCGTCCCTCTCACCGACAACATGGAAGTTGCTTCCAACTCCAGCATCAAGATCCAGCCCGGTTCTTATGCCATTACCGATTCCGCTCAGAATGGCATTATCCGGATCATCAATAAGGAAAACATCACGATCGATGGTGACAGCGTGGAAGTTACCGGACCAAACTATGCCGGATTCCTGATCTATATCGAGAATTCCAGGGACATCAACATTAAAAATTTCTCATCGGTCTCTGGTTATTATTATGCATTATCAGCCAAACAATCCACAGGACTTTCAATTTACAGGAACCACTTCTCATACAACAAGAAAGACACTACCGGGTGGATCTATATCTGGACCGATCATACCGAGGCATTGGGCGGCGGTGTCCTGATGTATCGCTGTGATGATTCGGAACTCTATGACAATACCATGGTCCAGCAGAACGATGGGATCGCCATGTACGAATGTGACAGCATCAGGATTCATGATAATCTACTGAACTGGAACTGCGGCTTCGGGATCCGGATGAACTACACCGATCATTGCACCATCCGGCACAACGATTGCTCCCACGTGAACCGGATCACCGATCCGAGCGACTGCGCAGCCATCCTCCTGATCGTATCCAATAACAACACCGTGGAATACAATGATCTCACCTATTCCGGCGACGGCGTGTTTCTCGGTCAGTACGAGTATTCCAATATCCCCAACAATAATTTTTTCGGATATAACGACTGCTCCTATTCGCCCCATAATGCTATCGAGGCAACTTTTGCAGACGGAAACGTATACAAAGGGAACCGCTGCAATTTCAGTCATTACGGATTCTGGCTCGGCTACAGTTTCAATTCCCTGATCGAAGACAATGAGATTATCGGAAACCTGCAATCGGGCATTGCCGTTGACAGGGGATACAGCAACACATTCAGGGACAATCTGATCAAGGAGAATCCGTATGGTTTTGAGCTGTGGGAAGGCGGTGTGATCTCACCTTATGGAAATCAGTTCTCACACGATTACTACATCTATGATAACGTGATCGAAGGCAATATATGGGGGATCAGCGCCATTAAAACCGAGCATCTGGTTGCCAGGGGCAATACGTTTACCAGGAACAAGGAGGATATCTATCTTGAAGGCGAGTCGGACCATGACACGATAACCGGGAACGCTTTCCATTCGCCGACTCTCTATTACATTCACACTGCTTCCACTGATCCCGTTGAGGCCATCCGGAACAGTTATGTTCCAATGATCGACAGCCTGATACGTATCCGCCTGAGCGGAAATGTCAACTGGCTGCCCTATACCTGGACGGACGAACCGAAGGTCCAGGACGCTCCCCCGTGCGACATGGCCGAGCGACCGGGAGTATGGACGATCTATGCCGATCCCGGTTACGGCTACAGGAGGGATGAAATCCTGGAGTGGGACTATACGGATAAAAAGGTCGGTGCTGCCTCCATCAAGATGTATACCCCCCGCGGATGGGAGGTTGGCCTGAACTACAGACCAAGCGAGGATTCCCTGGCTGTCTGGAACCTGACGGAATCGGATACCCTTTCCTTCTGGGTCAAGACCATCAAGCAACCTTCTTATGGATTCCAGGCCTTTCATGTCAGGATTGGCAATACCAACCAGGGATATTATGAATATACCGGACAGACCAGCGCACTTAATAATGCCAATAAAGTCTGGAAGCGTTACAGGATCCCTATCAGAGGCAACAGCTCTTTTCCAAGGACAACCATTGGCAATATGAGCCTCAACAATGTAAATTATGTTGAATTCCGTGCCGATACCTGGGATTTCGGCTACACACTCTGGCTCGACGGCGTCCAGTTTAAACCGTGTGAGCCAACAGGTATCGACAATGAACAGGTGATCAGCAAGCTGGCTTCAGGCAGCTACCCAAACCCGTTCACCGATGAAACTACCATCTGGTTTGACCTGCCCGAACCGGGACCGGTAAAGCTCGCTATATTCGATCTGAATGGCAGACTCGTCCGTACTCTGATTGACAGAGAATTGCCTGTGGGAAGGCACGAAGCAACATTTACCCGGGAAAATCTGACATCCGGAGTGTTTTTTTACAAATTATTGACTACCGGAAAAACTTCGTTTGGGAAATTGTTAGTCGAATAATTCGTAATTTAGCATTACCTTAAATCTAACGCGATGAAAATAATCAGGTTAGTCCCCCTGATTATCCTGCTCATTCCATTGGATCTGTCCGCACAAATGTTACGGGATTCAACCGTGACCTACACTTATTCATCAAGTCAGGATTCCATCCGGAACCGAAAAACAGAGTACCTCTACAATTCCTCCGGACAAGCTGTTGTTGAATCTGATTATGAGTGGAGTCCTGAAAAAGATATTTGGCTTCCCGCTTTTCGAAGTGAATATGCCTATGATAATCACGGGAACCGGAATATTATTTTGATCTATGTCGGAGATACTAGTACATCAGAATGGATTCAGGATACCAAACGGGAGATTGAATTTGATGAGGCTGGAAAACTGATTCTTGAAACAATTTATTGGTGGAATCTTGATCAATCAATATGGGAACCGGGCTTCAAACTAGAAGTAACATTCACTGACAATGACACCGTCAATGTAAAGACCGAAACAACTTTCGACTGGTCACCCGACCTGCAAAATTGGTTTCCGTATGAACGGTTTGAAGAACGGTCGAATACTGCAGGCAAGCTAATAGAAAGAACCTTCGCCATCTGGACTAGTACAAAACAGGAATGGAACTGCTTTTATAAGGAAGAATTTGGATGGGATGAAGCCGGAAACAACATCCTGATGATGACATCCAGGCGATATGGGAATCAGTTTCCCTGGACTGCCGAATACAAAGCGGAAAGCACTTTTAATAATTCGGGTCTAAGACTGACTTTAGTACTTTCTGCCTGGGAGGATCCGAATCAAGCCTGGAAGCTGCTATCGAAGAAGGCGAATACTTATAATACGCACAGGGATATTATTTACGCTTATGATTACGATTGGAATGAGGTGCAGAATAAGTGGGTTTTAAGCCAGGGTGATAAATACCAGCTTTTCTATGACTCCAATGACAGCCTCTCCCTTAGCAGACATTTCTATTTGAATCCCTTCCATGAATGGAGTGAGGACCGGGAGAGTGAATACAAATACATTACAGGCATAAAGGGGTATCTGTATCTCGACATCAATTATGTTTGGGATAGCCATATTGATCGTTATGGCTGGCAACCGGCATCCCGTCATGAAAAGTTCATTTATGCGGATGGAACCGTTACCTACGAAGGATGGTATACACCGGCGGATAGAGACGAGGAATGGAACTGCTCGGGAAAAGAATTCAACTACTATTCGTTTCTATCAACCGGAATTGATGAAGAGCTTGCTGAGAAGATCCTGATGTACCCCAATCCAACAGACGGGATTTTAACTATTACCGGCTATCTAAAACCTGTTGACATTCAGGTTTATACGACTCTTGGACAAATGATCCAATCCGAAAACTGGGTCGAAAACAGCCTGGATATTTCAGGCCTGCCAGCTGGCCTCTATTTTATGGTTGTTAGAGATGGAAATATTGTGGTTGACCGGGAGAGGATTGTTAAATACTAAAGAGGGCTTACGGGCTTACGGGCATACGGGCGATCGGGTGTGAGTGTCGGTGTGAGTGTGGGTGTGTTACGCGTCACGCGTCACGTATCACGTATTACGATTTGCTAATCACTTTCTTCTTCAGCGAGCTAATCAACACAAGTACAAACAGTACCGCCGCAAGAATCCCGCCGGCCAGGAATTCCCTCGAATAGAAGTATTTACCGGCCAATCCGGCGAGTATATAACCAAAGGCCCACCAAAGATGGCCCCAGGCAAAATGGGCACCGTATACCCTTCCCTGTTCATGCAACTCGATATTCTCGGCAATCAGGATCTGTGAAGGCAGGTAGCTGAAGCTCTGTCCTGTTCCGGCAATGATCCAGAGGATCATCAGAACCGGATAGGGAACGGAATTGGCAAAGATGACGGCAGAAATGATCAGGGTACCCGACAGTAGCAGCAGTGTCCGCCTGTTTTTACTCTTATCAATGGCGTTCGATGAGAAAGCCGCTATCGTTGCCCCGACGCCGAAGGCTGTCATGATCCATCCGTATTCCTGGTCGCCGAATCCCATCACTCCTTTCACCTGCCCAACCGTATTGACCAGTATCTGGGCTCCGGCAATGGCCACTACCAGCTCGACCAGCACGGCAAACCGCAACGGTTTCAGGTTGAACAGGAGCCGGGTTCCTTTTGCGATATCCGAGAAAATTGCTGAAGGCGATATTTTACTCCTGATTCCCTGGTCTTTCACGAGCAAGGTTCCGGGCAGTGTAATGATAAGGATAGCTGCGATAATAAAGGTGACTGCATCGATGAAAAAGATCTGGCGAGCCCCGACGAATACCGCCATGGCCCCTGCCAGTCCGGGCCCCAGCATGCCCAACAATTGCCAGGTACCGTTTGATAGTACCAGTGCATCGGCGTAATTCTCCTTCGACCGGATAACCTGTGGGACGGAAGCTTTGTAGGCAGGTGTAAAAAAGGCGTTGAAGATATTCAGGAAGAAAACCAGCACATATAGTTGCCATTCGGTCCGGATGAACGGGAGGGTCGCCACAATGGCCATCCGTAGGAAGTGGGTGATATACAGGATCTTTTTCCGGTCGATACGGTCGGCCAGCACGCCGGCTACGGGAGCAAAGATGACATAGGCCGTCACCCGCAGGGTCAGCGCAATCGATAAGATCCTGGCCGATCCCGTGCCGCCGAATTCAAAAGCGAGGAGAGCGATCCCAAGCCAGGTAAAAGCATCGCCCAACAAACTGATAGCCTGCGCGGTATATAACTGAGCAAACCGCTTTTCCCGCAGTGCTCTGAACGGACCGAAAAATGAATTCTTCCTCCCCATACCTCACAATACCTCACTATACCTCACAACACCTCACCCTTCCTCACTTCTCCCTTCGGAATCTCAACCTTTCCTCCTTCGTCATCTTCTCAGTGGCATACTGGATGATCAGCCTGGGTGCCGTGTTTTTATGCTTGTACAGGAATCTCTCCGTAACCTCCCGGTTTTTCTTCCAGGCTTCCCTCAGGAACCAGCCGGCTCCCTGGTGAACCTCACGTTCAGGATCGGTCATCAGGGGTTCGATGAAATCAAACAGGGTATTAAAATCCGGTACGGTCTTCAATGATTTGATCAGCGTAACCGGAACACACCGGCGCTGGAATTTATATTCCGATGAGAGCCAGGGGCGGAAATCCTCCATTGTGACTATTCCCTGTTTGATCAGGTCGGGCAGTATCCACATGCCCAGCGTATCGGCATGCGCCCAGTTGTGAATGCCGAATGCGAACCAGGTGTCAATGGCTTTGAATACCTCGATGTTATAGAGTTTCTTTTTGTGATTCAGCATCAGAAGAACAAACGAGGTCTCTTCATACTGTCCTGTCCTGATTAGTTCCGGGGCTGCTTTCAGTATGAGTGGAATGTTGACTTCCGGGTCTTTCGACAGTTCTTTGAACTTAGCATCAATTGCTTTATTATCAACACCATAACCCTTAAATCCTTCCTTGAAATAGCGGCTGTACTTGATGATATTGGTTTCATTGGCATTGGCCTTGCAGAAAGTGCGGATGTCGGAAATCAGTTCGGTGGAAGTCATGTTATTGGGGTTTTGTCAGTTATCAGTCTTGAGACTTAATGGCTAAAGGATCACGCGTCACGCATCACGCGTCACGATTCTTCTGTCACTCATCACTCATCACTCATCACTTATCACTAATCACTAATTCAATCAATTTCCCCACCGAATCAATAGCCGAACGTACCGCCGGTTCACATACCTTTTCATGCAAACCGGTCTGTTGAAAGACTTCCCTCCCTTCGGGCGTTCTCAGATCGAGGCCATCAAGCAGTTCGCTGCAATAAACCGATCCGTTGGCCTCTTTGAAATCCTCCAGGAAATGCTGAACCACCTCGATAGTAAGTTCCTTGGCATCTGAGGGATCCTCCATAGCCTTCGTACAGACCATCCCGAGGGTCATCACCCCGCCGTTCACGGCACCGCAAACATGGCCGGTACGCGCAATACCGGCACCGAAGCCCATGCCGAGCCCCATCACAGTCTTTTCATCCAGCCCCGTATTCTCACGGAAGGCCAGTAAAACTGCATGTGCACAATTGCAACCGGACTTAAATCGGTCGAGAATCTTTTCAATTTCTGTGTTTTCCAAAGTAACCTCCGGTATCAGTCAGGCTAAGAACTTGTCATCGTTATCAGGTCTCCGGATATTATCGTCTATCCAGTGGAAAACAATATTGACAAATAGAATTGCGACGGTACAGATAATCACTTCCAGGTAATAGCCGGCCGCCGACAGGCATCCGATCGCTGAGCTGCACCAGATGGTCGCTGCAGTTGTCAGGCCCTGGATATTCAATCCCTGGTGCAGGATTACTCCTGCGCCAAGAAATCCAATTCCGGTCACAATCTGGGCGATAATCCGGGTCACATCCCCTCCGCTCTCACCGGTAACCTTATAAGAAAGCATAACAAACATGGCTGACCCCATGGCTACCAGAGAATTCGTGCGTAAACCGGCACTCTTGCGATGGAGCTGGCGTTCCAGCCCGATCAGGGCGCCGGCTGCCATGGCTATCAGTAATCGGATGATGAAATCCTTTATTTCCATGTTCAGGCTAAATTATAAAGGTAAAAAAAAGGGAGGATTCGTGAGCCCTCCCTCGTTAGTTACAGAGTTTTAATTCTGACATTCCGGAATCGGAGTTCCGAACCATGGCCCAGGAACCCGATATGGCCGGAAGTCCGTTTGAGACCCGGATGATCATTATGGTCGATCGTACCGTTCTTGCTGGCCTCGGCAATGTCCCCGTCAACGATGACGGTACCGTTCAGGGTCACCTTGATCCTTGTGCCCTGGATCCATATCTCCTCCTCGTTCCATTCGCCAACCGGTTTCAGGAATTCCCGGCGGGCGGGAATAACCCCGTATACCGATCCGTGATATTGGTATTTCTGGAGGTTGGCATAGACCGGAGCGGTATTGTCGATCACCTGGATCTCCATTCCCACGTAAGCGGCATCTCCTTCCAGTGGAGCCCTGATTCCGATTCCGTTGTTGGCCCCCGGGGTTAACTGGAATTCAAATCGGAAAGCAAAATCGGCATACTCCTTTTCAGTATAAAGGTTTCCGCCACCGCCCGAAGCGATGGGGTCAACCAAAATTTCACCTTCATCAATCCTGTATCCAACCTTGTTACCAACCCATCCGTCGAGGTTTTTGCCATTAAACAGCGAGACAAATCCGTCAGCCTGTTCCTGAACGGACAGGCCGATATTTTCACTTTTGATCTCATGAACAAAGATGTTCCTGAACCCGAGATCGGTCCCATGAGCCTGAAGCTCGATGGCGCCGGTGGGGAAAATCGGGATCGCACGGTCCCAGTAGTTTTCCATGATCACATTATCGACAACCTTGATTCCGTTCAGGTAAACGGTTACCCGTTCGCCGATCATCCTGATATAGAATGTATTCCAGTCACCGATTGCGTTATCGGCAAGACGCAGGGGTTTACCCGGATTTTTCTGGTTGTTGTACAAACCACCCGAACCAACCTGGGCGCCTACGTCGAGCCGGCTGGTATCCCATATCTGAACCTGCGGGGCTCCGCGGAGATAGATCCCACTATCGCCGTTTTTGGTGATGCGCCAGTCAACCCACATTTCAAAATCGCCGTAATCCTTAACCGAACAGAGGTTGTTTCCTTTACCGTTGAAAACGATCATCCCGTTTTGTACCGACCAGCTATCCTTGATCGTAGCATCCGCGGCCTGCTGTTTCTGAGCCAGCTCATCGGATGACATTTTGGCCCGTGCGACCGGATTCTCAACGAGGCCTTTCCAACCAGCAAGGTCCTTGCCGTTGAACATGGAAACGAAGCCGTGATCCTTCGGCATGGCAGCCAGCCAGTTCCGCATATTTTCCCTGGCATACTGGCTGTCTTCGCCGCTGATCACCTCGATGCACTTGTTCAGAATCGGCTTTACAACCTCCCCGTACATACCCTCTTTGGTTCCCGATGGAGGCAGGGCGATATCCATGGCTGTCCAGGCAGCATCGCTGGCCGTTGCCGGGTCATCGAGATACTGTGCTGCAAAAATGAGTGTTAGGAACGTGCGGTTTCCCTTCAGGGCATTGATCACCTGTTTTTTCTGATCGGCTGAGGAGGCCAGTTCCATGATCTTGCGAAGCCGGAGGAGCTTCTGATCGGGATTCAGCTTTGATTTGCCTGTTATCGTAACAAAGGAGGAGAAAGCATCTCCGGCATATTTCTTAACCTTGCCCGAAGCGATGGTGTAAAGCTGGTTGCAGACCGACTCGTCTTTCCATTGGGTCAATGCTTTGAATGACAGATCCTTAAGTGAACCTTTCTGGGTATTGAATTCATTGATTACCAGTTTTAAGGCATCATCGCCACCAACCCGCGGAAATACACCCAGCAGTTTCTCACGGAGAGCTTTCTTGGTTTTGTATGCGGAAATGATGGCCCTGTTCCGCTCTGCAGGATTCTCGGTTCCCGTGATTGCAACCACCAGTGCATCCTGAGTATAGGCAATGGCAGCCGGATCAAAGGCATTTTCCAGGTTCGTCAGCAGAACGACATCATCACCCGGCTTTGTCACCCTGGGCAAAGCCTTATAGGCTGCGCCGCTTATCAGTGGATTCCCGTTTTGAAGGTAACCCCTGACCACTGCAGCATGAGAGGCGTCTTTCCGGGCTGCCAGCAGATCGATCAGAACCGGTTTTGCCCGATCCGGAACCTTATCCACAGCTTCAGCAATCTGATCCATTTCATTCGGTCCTGCGATGGTATTAAGCAGCACTCCGCAGGCTGTCAGTTCTTCCCCTTCAGCCTGATCCATATTCTTAAGAACCAGCGCAAGGGCACCCTTACCCTCGAGCTTGACAAGCGCATCCAGTGCTGCAGTCCGGACAACCGGTTCTTCTCTCCGGATCATTTTGTAGAGCAACGGTTCAATCATCGGATTGCCCGTTTTGCCGAGCATGGTTACGATCTCCGATGCAATTTCCGGATGGGCTGTTTCTGCTTTATCCATCCATTTGCGGATCGCCGATACGTCTTTTATGGTAAGCGCCTGGTTCAGAACGGCTGCCCGGTATTTTTTATCCGGATTATCTACGCCGTCGAGCAACATACCGAGGTTCTCATAACCGAAATTCTCGGTCAGGACACTCATGGCGGCCAGTCCGGTTGCCACGTTGGCCGGATCCTGGCAATCCTTCACCAGCATTTTGCAAATCCTCAACGCCATTGTCAGTTCCCCGTTCTTAGCTAAATTGTCGGCATAGGTCACCAACGCCCGTGTTGCATCGGTCGGTTCATAGGCATATTTTGCCTCCTTTGCGGCTTTCAGCATGACTTCCGATGATGCAGGCGATCCGATCCGGGAAAGGGCAAAAAGGACTGCTTTCTTCAATTGTGGATCGGTAGTGCCAGCAAGGTTTCGGATACTCTCCTCGCCACAGGGACCGGCATATTGTGCGAATGCATTCACCACAACCACCTGGTTTTTCCCCTTGAGTTCGGGAATGGCTATTTTCAGGGCATGCATGGCCGGGTGGTTCTTCATGCTCACCAGCACGGCTGCCGCCGGTTCAACCAGGTAATCGTCCGACAGGAATTTTGCGATCGGTTCCACAGCTTCTTCTTTGGCAATGAACTTCAGCTGGTTCATGAAGAAGGATTTGACTCCTTTATCCTGAGCCTGTTCGATGGCCTGAAGAAGGGCGTTTGAAACCATTTTCCGTGCATTTTCCTGGCCTTCCTGGCCCAATACCGAAACGAGGGCATTGATAGCCAGGCGTACATTGGTATCATCACCGGTGCCTGCCGGAATGATCAGTTTGGTGATCTCATTGATCCCGGGAGTTCCCAGCGCAATCATTTCCTTGACGGCCTTGTCCCGCTGAACCAGATCTCTGGTCGGCATCTGCGCCAGGATATCTGCAACCTTGGTAGATAAGAGGCGCACATCCTGTGATTGAACGTTCAGACAGATCAGTGCAGCAGCGAGAACAATAAATAATTTGTTTCCTATGTTTTTCATCTTGTTGATTTTACAGTTAAAGCGTCCATGGCGAGCGCATCGGTTGATAGATCATCCGGTTGGCTTCTTCGTCGTCGATAAACACCTGTTTGAAAGGGTCATATTTCAGCGAACGGCCAAGGCGCAAGGCAGTCACACCCAGGTTGACGATCGTGCTGGAACGGTGCCCGTTCGTCTCGTTCAGGGCAAATTTCCGGCGGGTCCTGACCGTTTCAGAGAAAATTCCGATCTGTGGTTCCGGATCCGGCAGGGTTTCGATGAACTTCTGCAGGTTGGGAATATCGGATTTGAATCCGCGATAGATCTTACCCAGCGGACCTTCAATATAAGCTGCATTCTTGTCTCTGTTCTCACCGTCGAGGATGATCTTGCATCCGTCGGCATAGGTGTATTCGATCCTTCTCCATGAGCCGCAGGCATCCGGATGCTGTTGCGGTGCATCCACTTCGACATAGACCGGGCTGGTGTCATCCTTGCCGAGCAAATACTGAACCGGGTCGAGATAATGCTGGCCCATATCACCGAGCCCGCCACCATCGTAATCCCAGTAGCCGCGGAAAACGGAGTGCACCCGCTCGGGATTGTATGGTTTATAGGGGGCAGGACCCAGCCAGAAATCATAATCCAGCGCCTCGGGTACCGGCATCGGCCCGAGGTTGGTTTTTCCGCTCCAGTAAAACTTCCAGTCGTAACCGGTGATCCCGCTGACAGTCACTTTAAGAGGCCATCCCAGGATACCGCTGTCAATCACCTTTTTCAGCGGCTTGACATCGGTCCCGAGTCCGTAAAAAGTATCCTTGAACCGGAACCAGGTGTTCAGCCGGAACATCCGTCCATGGCGGTTCACGGCTTCAACAACCTTGATGCCTTCGCCTATGGTACGGGTCATGGGTTTTTCGCACCAGATATCCTTACCGGCTTCGGCCGCCGCGATGGACATTAACGCATGCCAGTGAGGCGGCGTTGCAATATGGACCACGTCGATATCCGGACGGGCCAGCAGCTCGCGGAAATCGTGATATCCGGAAACTCCCGGACCGGCTGCAGCAAGGGCGTCCTTCAGATGATCGCTGTCAACATCACACACTGCAAGCAACTTTCCTTCATACCCAAAATGGCCGCGGCCCATTCCGCCAACCCCGATGATACCCTTGGTCAGCTGGTCGCTCGGTGCCAGATACCCCGGTCCGCCTAATACGTGCCTCGGGATGATCGTGATGGCAGCTGCCCCAACCAATCCGGTTTTCAGGAAGTTACGGCGGTTAAATGTCTGTTTATCTTTCATTGATGGAATATTTAGTAAGTCTTTGTCTTGAACGATCCGAAGGTATGATTTTTAGAGGCTGCAGTCAATGACTTCCTGCATTTCTTTAATCGATTTATTAGGTAAATATTGATACTTTAGTTACAAAATTTACATGAATTTGGTAACCTTCATCCTGAAAAATGAAAAAAACGATATTACTCCTGACCATACCGTGCCTCGCTATTTCGATGTCGTTCAATGCGGCATATCCACAGGACACCACCTACATCATTTCTCATGATCAGGTTAAAGTGGTCACCGATCCCACGAAGGGGGTGAACAGTTATCCCGCTCAGGTCACATTTCCGGCAGCCGGCCAGTCCGTCCGGAAGATCAATATCCTGGTCACTTTCCAGTGCCCCGACGGACTGCAGTGCGGCGAATGGGATTATATCGATTATATTAACCTGAAAGGCACAGATCAGGTCACGGGAAAAGATTTCAATTATGAGATTGCCCGGCTGATCACGCCTTACGGCCGTTTCTTCGGCACCAAATGGTTTTTTACATTCAAGGCTGGTATTACCGATTTCTCTTCCCTCCTCCGCAACAAAGCCATCGTTGAATATGTCCACTCCGGATACGAGTCCGATAAAACCTGTGGCTGGAAGATCTCGGTGAAGTTCGAGTTCATCAGCGGGCCTCCGGTTGCTAATGCACTCTCTGTCGAACCAATGTGGAACGGCCAGTTCCCGTATGGCGACACCCTGAAACCCATCGAGAAAAATCTGGATGTTAGAAACGTACAGGCATCTGAAAAAACACGGCTTTTGCGTCTCCGGGTGATCCAGACCGGTCACGGGATGGACCGGGAGGAAAACTGCGCCGAGTTCTGCACTAAATACCGCGATATCCTGTTTGACGGGAAAGTTGCCGGGCACCGGGATATCTGGATGAAATGCGGCACCAATCCGGTTTATCCGCAGGCCGGAACCTGGATCTACGACCGGGCAAACTGGTGCCCGGGATGCATGGTCAATCCCGAGCATTTCGATCTGTTCGTCGAACCGGGCACGTCCCATACGGTCGACATCAATATGGAACCATACATCGTTACCCACGGGGAGGCAACCGCCAACTATGTGTTCTGTTCCTTCCTCATTCAGTACGACAAGCCCCGGGCCACGAATGATGCTGCCATCGAGGAGATCCTGGCTCCATCCGTTCATGAGAATTTCTCCCGGATGAATCCCATCGGGTACGATTCAAAAATCCTGATCAAAAACAACGGCACACAACCTTTGAAATCATTGAAAATCGAATATGGCCTTGCCGGTCAGAAACCGATGGTCTACAACTGGACCGGCAATCTGGCCTTCGGCAAATCCGAAGAAATCTACCTGCCGGGAATCCTTAATTCCGATAAAGAGGCTGACCTCTTTACAGTCGTATTGAGCAAACCCAATGGAAAGACCGATCAATATTCCGGCGATAACCGTATGACATCGGTGATGATAGCTCCACCGGTCTATCCTTCAAAATTTATTCTGATATGCAAAACCAATCGTGACTCTTCGCAAACAGCATGGAAAATTACCGATGCAACAGGCAAGGTCTGGTATCAGAAAAAAGAAGAAGAGCTCAAAGAGAATACCGAATACAAGGATACCCTGTCACTGTCCGACGGCCACTATACCCTGCTGGTCACCGACAAGGGCGGTGACGGCCTGGAATTCTGGGCCAATCCCCGTGCCGGGATGGGATACGTACGTCTTGCAAGCACAGATGGCAAGCTGATTAAAGCTTTCGGCAGCGATTTCGGCAATGAGATCTTCCAGTCGTTCACCGTCGACAGCAAGAAACCGGGTTTTGCCACCCAGGATGCCATGGTTTTGGCATATCCCCACAGGCCCACACAGAATACCACGCTGATGCTCCATTTTAACCAGCCGCAGACGGTCACCGGCCGGCTTACAACTCAGGACGGCAAGGCCCTTCAGCAGCTTATCTGGTACGAAGTCACCCAGGGAAATTTTCTGATCGACCTGTCCAATTATCCCGATGGTATCTATATGCTCGAACTCAAGTATGGCGACCAGACGGAGAGTATCAGGCTGAAGAAAGCAGGGATGAGACGCTAGTGCTTGCGGGCATGCGGGCTTACGGGCTTACGATTTGACGGTTAAAATATTACTTGATTATTTTAACAAAATTCCTGCCTTTTCCATTCCACCCAGCCGGCTTAACTATATCATAGTCCCTTACTGATTTCCCCATTACAAAAAGCGTCGAATGATCAGGATTCTGAAGCTGGCTGGCTTTAATCTGTAATCCAGCTACATCCTCAACCATAATAGGCGGACGGCAATCGGGTTCCTTGATCCCCACCATCAAACCATTGATTGAAATCCCTTCGGCATGCCGGATATAGAGCCCGTAACATGGAAGAGCTTTCCAAACGGTCGGTTGAGGATACCCCTTCTCATCCTCCTTGACCGTTGCATTAAAACCACCGGGTTTCATCCCTCCCTCGGTAAATAATTGGATGTTATTCAGAGAAAGGTTTTTTACCGGATAACCCGGGATACCCGTGATGGAGGAACCCCAGTTACCGGATCCATAGGCGATCACGTTAGAGATCGAGATATTGTTCATCCGCCCCATACCTGGTTCAGGAGCATCGGGAAGGTAAGGCCGTGCCCGGTTCCCCAGCCTGATATAAATCGGAACCATGGTTCCGTAAATGGTCAGATTGTTGACGTTTATTCCTTCCATGATCCCGCCATCAACGAGCTCAAGGGATAATCCTGTAATACCGGTTTTCGGGGTGTTGAAAACAGGGGCTTCACTTGAGACCGAAGGCTTGACCACGCAATTGGAGATAGTGATGTTCCGAAAGCCTCCGGAAGATTCCGTACCTGCTTTGATCGCATTGCAAAAACTGCTGACAATGCAATTGGTAATGGTAATGTCTTCGCAGGGAGCCGGTCCGGTGCTTTTCAGGGTGATCCCGTCATCGTCCGAATCGAAAATGCTGTTGCTCAAAACAAACCGCCTGCATCCGTCGATATCGATGCCGTCATTGTTTTCATTGCTATGATTGTCGACCGTGATATTATTGACCCTGACATCCTCACAATCAAGGTAATGCTGGTTCCACATCCCCGAATTCTTAAGATGGATGCCCTCGATCACCACGTCCTTGCAGGAGATGAACAGGATATTGCGGGGCCGGCCATCGATATCGCCAGCTATTGGATTTTCAGCCGGCTTTTGCAGCTTTCCCTGGCCGTCGATGGTTCCGTTACCTGTGATGGAAATATCCTCAGCCCCCTCTGCATATATCAGAGCATTGAATCCTCCTGCCTGGTCTTTCAGGGAGCGATATTTCGGCAGGGGCTGGAGAGGATAGTCTTCCCGTCGCGCACTGCCCAGTAATACAGATCCCGGTTCGAAATTAAGGTTAACATGGCTCTTTATGACCAGGGTTCCCGATAAGAAACGCCCGGCCGGTATCACAACCCTGCCCCCACCCGCCTGGGCACAATCATCGATCGCCGCCTGAATCATGGCCGTATTCAGGGTTGTTCCATCACCAACAGCTCCATAATGGGTTATCGGAAAATCAGCCCTGGTGGCAGGGGACGTCGGCAAACCGGCTAAGGGTAATAAACAGAACGCCAGGGTAAAAGCCGTTTTTTTCATGGATATCAGATTTCGGATTTTGGTTCCAATACCCCCGGGTTTCCCCCCGGGGTTACTTGTCACTCATCACTTCTTCTTGTCACTCGTCACTCGTCACTCATCACTTCCTACAGTCCTTCCGTTATCTTCCTCACCAGCTTGCTCTGGTTAAAGAACTCCTTCGCAACTACGCGGATTACAGTATAAACGGGAATTGCTATCAGCATTCCGATCACACCGCCGATGGTGGCGGCAACCAGGATGACAATGAAGATCTCCAGCGGGTGCGACTTGACCGAACGGGAGAAGATCTGCGGCTGGAATACCACGTTGTCAACAACCTTCGTGAACTCCATGGCCAGGAAAATATAGATGACCAGCGGAAGAAGTTCATGGGCTACATCCATCGGCATGCTGACAGCCACCCCGACTGAAATGCCAACCAGGCTGGCTATGAAAGGACCAACATAGGGGATCACATTCAACACCCCTGCGATCAGGGCGATGGTCGCCGCATGGGTAAACTGGATCCCGACAATTGATAATCCGATTGTATGAAGGATGATCACACCCGTGGATTGAAGTACGATCCCGATGAAATAGCGTTTCAGCAGATTGCTGCTGGAGTGGACTGCATTACGGACGTTTTGCTCCTTATCCTCAGGAAAGAACAGCACCAGTGCATCTTCGAAAAGGTTGGCTTCCTTCATGAAATAATAGCTGATGAAGGATATGGAAAGGACTGCAATAAAGGCGTTACCGACGAAACCCGGGATACCTTCCAGAGAACCTGAGATCTTGTCTGAATTGATAAAGGCATTCAGGCTGTTGGTTGCCCAGGCCTGAAGACTGAAATCCTCACCAACCAGGTTAAATTCGGAGAGTGATTTCTGAATCTTTCCGATAGGTTCCTGGAGATTGGTGAGAAGGCTATTGATATCGAGATTGGAAAAATATTTTAATTCGTTGATCAGCAAAGGAATAAACGTATAGAAGAATAAAAAGACCAGACCCCAGAAGAGCAGTACCGTGAAAAATGAACAGAGGGCCCGGGGCAGGTGCCATTTGCGGATATGGATCTTCTGCATCAGGCTGACCAGGGGTTCCCCGATCATCGATATTACAAAAGAAACCAGGATAAAGATGACGATGGAGGAGAAAAACCAGATTGCAAATCCCGCAATGAGGATCGTCACTCCGAGAATGATCAGCCGTTGGGTATTGGTCAGAGAAAGTCTGGGCGTCATACCCGTAAAGGTATAAAAAATGATCAGGACAACATAAAGGGACCAATCACCAGTTCGGCAAACAGAAAGGCAATGATGAGAATGCCGGTCCATGACAGGTGCTGTCTGACCTCAACATACTGTTTTACAGGAATCCCAAGGGCAATCCGGGTATAAGCCATGAGAAAGATCCGCTCGAAATAGTAGGCGATGACGGTGGCGAGTGCCACACCCCGGATTCCCCACACCTGAACCAGTATCAGACTGAGCCCAATATTCAGTATCAGCTCGAGTAAAGCGGCAAGCATTTGTATTCCAGTCCTCTGCAAAGCCAGCAGAATCGTCTGAGGGAAAAGCAGCCGGCTGGTGATGAGCAGGAGATAGAGATTAAAGACGCCCGCACTCTCGGTAAAGTTCTTTCCATAGACCAATGGGAAAATGAAATAGGCAGCCAGGACAACAAAGACAGTCAGCGGAAACATCCAGCCGGCCATCCGTCCGGAACGTTCTTTCAGGATTTTCAAACCCGCTTCGGTTCCTTCCCGCGCAATGACAGGTACCATTGCATTGCTCAATGCATAGGCTAGCAGCGCGACTACAGGCAGCTCCCGGGCGCCATAGCGGAAGATGGCAAAAGTTGCGGGATCGAACCGGGCAGAAATGATGAAACCATTAACGTATTGGGCTGATCCGCTGAGAAGGACGCTGACCATGATGGGGCCACCAAGGGCCAGGTATTTCTTCCAAAACGGCAGGCTGATGTGAAATTCTCCATTACGTATCAGCATGACTATCAGCCAGATGGTTCTGAAACCGCCGGCTGCGATCATTCCCCACATGGCGCCTTTGACACCCAGTCCGAAGATCACCGGGATCGCCACAAAAAGGATCTGAAGCGAAAAAGCGATGATTCCGTAGCGAACAAGCTTTTTGGTTTCGTCGGCCAGGACATAGCCATATTCCACCAGCGTTGACGGGGCAAACAGGACCAGGTAAAGGATCACCAGACCCACGATCTCCCGGGGCATCTCCTGTCCCACCAACCTGCCGAGTGCGGGACTGCACAACCATAAGGCCAGGGAGGCGAGGAGGGAGAAGAGGAAGAGCAGTATGGCAGAGTTAAAGAATTCACGTGATGCGTGATGCGTGATACGTGATGCGTGATGCGTGATGCGTGATGCGGGAGGGGGCTGGTGGGAGGCCAGGGGCAGCAGTGCCTGTATCAGCCCGGTCACCCAGAAATAGCTGACGACACCGGCAAAGAAGAGGAAAGATTCAAAGATCCCGATATTGCCGGGAAGTATTCCGGCGCGAGGGAGTATGATGCTGATCAGGAAAGCGGATCCGTACCGGAAGAGTTGGAAAAACTGCAGACCGGACAGGGTGTCGAAGGGTAGTATTTTTTGCCAGCGGATCGGCAAATCATTCGATATTAATGGGATCCTTTACCTTCTGTTTCATCAGGGCACAATCAAGAACATCCTGAATGGTACGTACATAACGGAAGGTAAGCCCCTTTAAGTATTTAGCCTTGATTTGTTCAATATCGTTGCGGTTCTCTTCGGCTATGATCAGTTCCCTGATGGAAGCCCTTTTGGCTGCGAGGATCTTCTCCTTGATACCGCCAACAGGCAGCACCTTGCCCCGCAGGGTGATTTCGCCGGTCATGGCCAGATTGGCCTTCACTTTTCGTTGCGTGAATGCAGATGCCAGTGAGGTTACCATGGTTACGCCGGCAGATGGCCCGTCTTTCGGGATGGCACCTTCCGGAACATGAATATGGACATTCCATCTCTCAAAAGCAGTCTCCGGGATAGCCATACGGCTGGCATGGGCTTTCAGGTATTCCAGAGCAAGAATGGCAGATTCCTTCATTACCTCACCCAGGTTCCCGGTGAGTGTCAGGTTCCCTTTTCCATGACTCAGGCTGGTCTCAACATATAATATTTGTCCGCCGGTTTCGGTCCAGGCCAGGCCCGTTACCACACCGGCAAATTCATTGCCCTGGTATGCATCCTTCAGAACTTCAGGATAACCGAGGTATCCCTTCAGGGATTCTTCGGCCACCTTCTTCGGAACATCTTCTCCCATCGCTACCTTCTTTGCCAGTTGCCTCATCACCTTGGCAATCTTCTTATCGAGAGCCCTCACTCCGGATTCGCGGGTATGGTTTTCGATGATGTACTCCAGGGTCTCCTTCGGAAAAATAAATTGATCCCTGGCCAGCCCGTGCTCTTTCAACTGTTTGGGCACCAGGTGTTTTTTGGCTATCTCCAGTTTTTCATCGAGCACATATCCCGATATTTCGATCATCTCCATACGGTCACGCAGTGCAGGACTGATGGTGGCGGGATTATTGGCCGTTGAGATGAACAGCACCTTGGATAGGTCATATTCCATCTCCAGGAAATTATCGTAAAATGTGCTGTTCTGTTCGGGATCCAGCAGCTCGAGAAGTGCCGATGCCGGATCGCCGCGGAAATCGTTGCCAACCTTGTCGATCTCATCCAGGACGAAAACCGGATTCGAGGTTCCGGCACGCTTGATATAATGAATGATCCGGCCGGGCATGGCTCCGATGTACGTTTTCCGGTGTCCGCGGATTTCAGATTCATCTTTCAGTCCACCCAGGGACATCCTGACGTATTTCCGGTTCAGGGCCCGGGCTACCGACTTACCGAGTGATGTTTTACCAACCCCGGGAGGACCGTATAGGCAAAGGATCGGAGCCTTCATATCACCCTTAAGCTTAAGGATGGCAAGGTGTTCGAGGATCCGTTCCTTGACCTGGTCGAGACCGGAATGATCTTCATCGAGTATCCTCTTGGCCCTGCGGAGATCAAAATTGTCTTCCGAAACTTCGTTCCAGGGCAGGTCGAGCAGTACTTCGAGGTAATTGAGCTGAACGGAGTATTCGGCTGAGGCCGGATTGATGCGTTCCAGTTTTTCGACTTCCCGGAAAAAAACCTTTCCTACCTCTTCGCTCCAGTTCTTGGATTCTGCGCGGGTCCGTATATCCTCAACATCCTGATCGAACGGGCTGCCGCCCAGTTCGTCCTGGATAGTTTTCATTTGCTGGTTCAGCAGATATTCGCGTTGTTGGGCATCGATCTCAAGTTTTACTTTGCCCTGGATATCCTTCTTCAGTTTCTGTTTCTGATATTCCAGCGAGAGATGCTCGAGCAGGCGGATGGCACGGTCCCGGATATTATCGGTCTCAAGAAGTTCCTGTTTTTCAGGCATTCCGAGATCAGAATTGGAGCAGAGGTAGTTCACCAGGAACCCTGCCCCTTCAATATTTTTGATTGCGAAGCTGGCTTCCTGCGGAACGTTCGATGAATACTGAACTATTTTAAGAGCGAGATCCTTGATGGTTCCGATGATGGCATCGAACTCTTGCGGATCCTCGGCCGGTTTAACATCAGACAGGGGGGTGACCCTGGCTTTCAGGTAGGGCTCTTTCGCGATGATTTCATCCAAATAAAACCGCCGTTTGCCGTGAATGATCACTGAAGTGGTGTCATCGGGCATGTTCAGGATCTTCACGATGGAAGCCATCGTTCCCACCCGGTTCAGATCGGTGAGTTCAGGATCTTCGATGGTGGTGTCTTTCTGGGCAACAACACCGACCGACCCGTTGTTCTTGTATGCTTCCTTAACCAGACGGATCGATTTATCGCGTCCGACGGTTATCGGAATAACAACTCCCGGGAAAAGAACGGTATTCCGCAGAGGCAGTATGGGAAGGGTTTCCGGTACTTCTGCAACTGCCAGCTCCTCTTCGTTCCCATCGGAAATGAGGGGTACGAAATCGGTGTCATCGTCCCCGATATCAAAAAACAGATTATTTCCCAACTTGATTCCCACGTGATCAGCAAAAAAAAGCCCCGTGCCGGGGCTTTGGGTTTGTATCGTCCTGAATTACTTCTTTTGACGTATTTCCATGGTTTTCTCGAACCGGCGGTTAAATTTATCAACGCGGCCGGCGGTATCGACCAGCTTCATCTTGCCGGTGAAAAACGGATGCGAAGTGTTCGAAATCTCAATCTTGACGAGCGGATATTCAACTCCGTCAATCTCAATCTTTTCACGCGTATTTACCGTCGAACGGGTCATAAAACTATAGTCGTTCGAGAGGTCTTTAAAGACCACCATCCGGTAATTCTTAGGATGAATATCTTTTTTCATTTCTCTACTACTTTAGGGGACGCAAAGATAAGCACATTTTCCTGTTTTTCAAACATACTGATCTTTTTATTCATCTTTTTTGATCGCATCCCTCCGTAAAACGCTGTTCCCTCCCTCGTTTGTAAATCTTTTAAACGGGATCGACGGATCCAGCATATAACGGTATGTTATGTGCCTTTTCACAGGCACGGCGCCGATCTGCTCATACACTTTTCTCATCCGGGGATTATAATCACCAACCCAGGAAAGTTCGATCTCGGTATAATGCTTTCTTTTCCGGGTGGCACGGGCAAACTGGAGGAACATGGATGCAATCACGCCGGAGTTCTGATACTCAGGAATGACGCCGGCCAGCAAAACACGGTTACGGGTGATGGTATGGCTGCTTTTCAGGTACATGAACTTCAGGATCTTGTACCAGTTATTGAGCCTCCCGTTGAAATGATCCAGCACCTGGTTCAGGTCGGGAAAAGCAACCACCATGCCGACAGGCCGTTCGTCCTTATAGGCAAACCAGATGAATTCCTCAACGATGACCGGTCTGGCACTCATCAGTATCCCGTCGAGGTCACTTTCCTTCATCGGGATAAATCCTTCCAAAAAATCGGCCCAGGTGGTGTTGATTATCTCAACCAGGTCCCGGATGTACCGTTGCGGGTTGGCGTTTTCGTAATGCCGGAATGTATATCCCGGCCGGGTGGCAAGATAGTCGGCAAACTTCACCATCCTTTCCGGAAAGGGTTTGGTAATATCAACATGATAGGAAAACTGCTGGAAATAGTCCTGAAACCCGTAGGTCTCGAATAACTTCTGATAATACGGTTTGTTGTATGGCATCCCGTATCCCTGTTTCATAAAACCCTCGACCAGCACCCCCCAGTGTGAGAAATTTTCTCCGAAATTGGTGCTTCCGTCCATGGCTTTAAGGTCACGTTCGGTCAGCCAGTTGCGGCCGGCATCGAACAAAATATTCGCAGCTTCCTGATTATCAATGCATTCGAAAAACCCTATACCCCCTGCAGGAACCTCTGCCTGTTTGGTTTTATGATTGTTTACAAAGGCAGCAACACGGCCAACCGGAGTACCGTGATCATCCTGCAGAACCCAGCGGATCGCTTCACCGTCCTTGAAAAGACCGTTTTTTTCAGGATTGAAGATATTTTCAATCTCCATATCCAGAGGTGCGATCCAGTTTGGATCATTTTTGTACAGAATCCGCGCTGTATCGTGAAAAGTCCGGAACGTTACAGGAGTAATTTCAATCAGTCTCATATTAATCTGATTTGGTTCCCGGTATTAATGTAGATAAAAATTTAGCCAAAAATAGGAATATCGGCTTACAATTTTGGGAAAACCCTTACATTTGTCGGCTCAAACGGTGGATGTAGTTCAGTTGGTTAGAACGCTGGATTGTGGTTCCAGAAGTCGTGGGTTCGAGTCCCATCTTCCACCCAAAATCTGATCCCTCCGCAAGGCAGGGATTTTTTTATGAAGCCGAAGAGAATCTTTATCTACGGGGGAATTACACTCTCAATGGTATTTTGGGGGCTTTCCTTCATAGGCTACAAGGTGGCATACCTGTATTTCGAGCCGATGGCTCTGGTGTTCTTAAGGATGGTCCTGGCTTCCATCTTTCTCTATCTGCTGATTCACCTCACACGCCAGTCGGAAAAAATACATCGCCGTGATTGGAGTAGATTTCTTCTGCTGGCCCTTTTTGAGCCCCTGCTTTATTTTCTGGGGGAAAGCTACGGAATGACGATGGTCTCAGCGACCACTGGATCGGTAATTGTAAGCACAATCCCCCTCCTTACTCCCATTGCCGCTTATATTTTATGGCGAGAGAAGATTACCTGGATCAAGGTTGCGGGGATCATAATCAGTTTTACGGGAGTGTGTATGGTTCTGATCGGGAGAGGTTTTCAGATGACGGCTCCGCCTTTGGGAGTGGCACTGATGTTCCTTGCTGTCTTTTCTGCAGTTGCCTACACGGGTGTAATTGTTGATCTGACCCGGAAATACAATTCGATCACGATTATCCTGGTTCAAAGTTTTCTGGGTGCAATCTACTTTTTGCCGATTTTTCTCCTGACCGACCTGAAAGAGACGCTGACTATGCAATTCAGCTGGGAGGCTGTCCTTCCGTTGTTATTCCTCGCCATATTCCCTTCCTCACTTTCCTTTATATTTTATACCCGGGCCATCCGTGAGATCGGAATCACCCGTGCCAATGTTTTCACCAACTTCATTCCGGTTTTCACGGCTGTTTTCTCCTTTTTTATTCTCGACGAATCCTTTACCGGCGGGAAAATTATCGGGATACCAATAGTACTCGGGGGATTGCTTCTTACGCAGCTCAGGCTGAAAAAAAAGTAAGCAGTCTGACGTTCCCTATACGAATCTGGCAATCTTTCCCGTTTGTCCTATTAATAGATTATTTTGTATTTTTCCGGACCATGAAAAGGTTACTCCTGCTATTATTCATCATTACCACAGCATCTGCCTTTACTGTGCTCCGTTCCCAGACGGGCGGCAACTCGGTTTACCAGGTTCTGAACCTGCCGCCATCGGCCAGGTCTGCAGCGCTGGGCGGGATGATTGTTTCAGCCTGGGACAGCGACCCGGCATTGGTCTATCACAACCCGGCACTGGCCAACCAGCAGATGAATAACCACCTGAGCCTCAATTATGCCAATTACCTGGCCGGCATTCAATATGGTTACCTGGCCTATTCGCGCGATCTCGGGAAGTGGGGAACTCCGGTTATCGGATTTCAGTACCTCAATTACGGAAAATTCACCGAGGCCAATGAATATGGCGACATACTCGGAACATTTACGGCTGCGGAGTATACGCTCAACATAAGCTATGCATACCGCCTCGACAGTGTACTGACCATCGGAGCGACCATCCGTCCGATCTATTCAGTACTGGAAAGATATACTTCATTTGGGCTTAGTTCCGATTCCGGGATTCATTACCACTCGCCGAATTCCCGGTTCGATGCTTCCCTGGTGGCACGCAATCTGGGTTCACAGTTAACAACCTATGCAACTCCCGAGCGGGAAACCCTTCCGTTCGAGGTTCTGGCAGGAATGAACTACAAACTCAAGTATGCGCCTTTCCGTCTGCATATCACAACCCGCAACCTGCAAGTATTCAATCTCCGTCCGGCTTCCGATATATTGCCCGACACTGCAGGATTCTTCGATCAGGCGGGCAGGCTTGTGCGGAACAGCCTCGACCATGTGGCTGCCGGTGTTGAGTTCTGTCCGGGCAACCTGCTGGCTATCCGGATCGGTTACAGCTTTCTCCGCCGGGCGGAATTGAAGTTGAATGAGTATGGAGGTGCTACCGGATTTTCGTTCGGCGCAGGAGTCAACCTGGGCTGGATGTGGATCGATTACGCCCTCGCCAGCTACAATGCGGCCGCAATGACCCATACACTGTCGATCCGGGCAAATCTCGACTTTAATAAAACATGAGCCTCATCATCGCCATCGACGGATATTCTTCCTGCGGGAAAAGCACGGTTGCCAAGGACGCAGCCCGGGAGCTCGGCTACCTGTATATTGATTCAGGTGCAATGTACAGGGCCGTTACTTTGTATTGCCTCCGGAACAACCTTATCAAAAACGGATCTGTGGACGTTACGGGACTTGAGAATCAAATTGATAAAATACATATCCGGTTCCTGCCAAATTCATTAACCGGAAAGAACGATACCTTTTTGAACGGTGAAAATGTTGAGGATGAGATCCGTACGCCTCCTGTTGCCGATATGGTAAGTCCGGTCAGCGTGATCGGTTTCGTTCGTGAGGCCATGGTCAGGCTCCAGCGTGAAATGGGTAAGGATAAGGGGATCGTCATGGATGGGCGCGATATCGGAACAGTTGTCTTCCCGGAGGCCGAGCTGAAAATTTTCATGACTGCCTCCCCGCAGATCCGGGCCCAGCGGCGCTATGATGAATTAAAGGCTAAAGGACTGAATGTCAGCATGGAAGATATTATAAAAAATATTGCCGACCGTGACCGGATTGACTCAACCCGCGAGATCAGTCCCCTCCGCCAGGCTGAAGACGCCCTTGTTCTCGACAATTCCCATCTGACCCGCGAGGAACAGCTCGCCTGGGTGCTGGAGAAGGTTGCCACACTTAAGGGCGCCTGACACAGGGATGGGCCCGCAGACTGAAGTCTGGGATTATTCATAATCACTTTCTCCTTTTTCCTTTCTCCTTTCTACTTTATTCCGTATCTTTGCCCCGTTTTTCGCCTTTCGAAAGGCATTTAATAAGTAACTGTATGTCAATGATTAAGAAAATCGGGGTTTTGACCTCGGGAGGTGATGCCCCGGGTATGAATGCGGCAATTCGCGCAGTGGTTCGTGCCGCTCTGCACCATGAGCTGGAAGTAGTCGGAATTCGCAAAGGCTATAAAGGGATGATCGAAGGCGATTTCATCCCCCTTATTTCGAAAGACGTCAGCAACATAATACAGCGTGGAGGGACCATTCTCGGCACCGCCAGGAGTGAAGAGTTCCGTACCCCGGAAGGCCGCAGAAAAGCTTATGGCAACCTGATCGGTTCGGGGATCAATGCCTGTGTCGTAATCGGGGGAGACGGAAGTTTCCAGGGAGCAGGACTGTTCAGCAGTGAATTTGACATTCCATTCATCGGTATACCGGGCACGATCGACAATGATTTGTATGGAACCGATTACACGATCGGATATGATACCGCTCTGAACACCGTAGTAGAAGCGGTTGACCGGATCCGCGACACGGCCAGTGCCCACGACAGGATGTTTTTCATCGAGGTGATGGGACGGGGTGCCGGATTCATCGCCCTTCATTCGGGAATTGCCACTGGTGCCGAAGCTATCCTGATCCCGGAAGTCGACGGCCAGGAAGAGTCTTTGCACGAATATCTGCAAAGCCAGGGATATAAATCAAGCAGCATCATCCTAGTTGCAGAAGGCAATAAAATGGGTGGGGCCGAGGAGATTGCCAACCAGATCAAATCAAAATATCCGGAGCATGATGTCAGAGTGAATATATTAGGCCATATGCAGCGTGGCGGTTCACCGTCGGCATTCGACCGGTTCCTGGCCAGCCGTCTGGGCGTGGCTGCCGTTGAAGCCCTCATGGACAACCAGCGCAGCATCATGGTGGGATTTGTGAACCATGATATCGTCCACGTTCCTTTCAATAAAACGATCAACACCAGCAAGAACCTGAACAGTATCCTGCTCGATGTAGCCGATATCCTGGCGCACTGATCCGGATAACTTCGCTTTTAGGGCGATAATTCCTACTTTAGTGACGAGTGACTTACAAATCGTGATGCGTGATGCGTGATGCATCACACACACACTCACACAGACACACACACCCGATCGCCCGTATGCCCGTAAGCCCGTATTAAATGGTTTTGCATCATTTCGCTGATATTCTCCTGCCTCTGGCTTTGCCGGAGACCCTCACCTACCGGCTGCCGGATGAGCTTTTTCCGATGGCGGCACCAGGCAAGCGTGTGATGGTTCAGCTGGGCAGGAACAAGGTCCTGTCGGGGATCATCTGGGCAATACATGAACGTCCACCAGAGAAGGACGCACGGGATATCCTTAAAATTATCGATGAAGAGCCGATCCTTGATCCCCGGCAAGCCGGTCTCTGGGAATGGATAGCCGGTTATTATCTATGCACTGCCGGAGAAGTGATGAAGGCCGCCCTACCCGCCTTTCTTAAAGCCGACAACCGGAAAACCACACGCATCCGGAAAAACCCGAAATCCGATAGCCCGATACCTGATTCCGGTGATCTGATGCCCCTGTCACCGGCTCAGCAGAAAGTATTTGACGAGCTGCGTTCAGGATTTGCTGAAAAACCCGTTCATCTCCTTCACGGCATCACCTCGAGCGGGAAAACAGAGATCTATATCCATCTGATAATGGAGCAGTTGAAACAGAACAAACAGGTTCTGTACCTGCTTCCTGAAATTGCGCTGACCACCCAGATCATCGAACGGCTGGAAGCCGTATTCGGCCAGCGGATGCTGGTGTACCACTCGCGGTTTACCCAGGTAAAGCGGCTGAACGTCTGGAAACAGGTCCTGGCAGGCCCCCCGGAAGGCGGACAACTGATCCTGGGCGTCCGCTCATCGGTATTCCTGCCTTACCGGGATCTGGGCCTGATTATCGTGGATGAGGAGCATGAGCACTCATACAAGCAGCAGGATCCGGCACCCCGGTATCATGCACGCGATGTATCCGTCATTCTCGGGCAGATCCATCATGTGACCGTACTGCTGGGAACAGCAACGCCCTCGCTTGAATCCTACCAGCAGGCTCATGCCGGAAAATACAGGCTCCATGAATTAAATGAACGATTCAGCGGCATCGGGATGCCCGAAATTCTCCTTGCTGATGCACGGGATGCCCGTAAACGCAAAAAAATGCACGGATCCTTTACGCCAACCCTTCTGCATGCAATCAACGAAACCCTTGTGCGCAAGGAACAGGTTATCCTGTTTCAGAACCGGCGGGGTTATAGTCCGTACATCCAGTGCCAGGACTGCAGATGGATCCCGAAATGCCCCTCCTGCGACGTCAGTCTTACCCTTCATAAATCGACCAACAGGCTGGAATGCCACTATTGCGGGCACACTGAAAAAGTATCGGCTAAATGCCCGAAATGCGGATCATCGGGATTGACCATGCTGGGCCAGGGAACCGAACGGATCGAAGATGACCTGCAGATCCTTTTCCCGGAAGCACGTCTCGCACGGCTCGATCTCGACAGCACACGCTCCGTTTCGGCTTTCAGCCGCATCCTGACGGATTTTGAGAGCGGAAATATTGATATTCTCATCGGAACCCAGATGATCTCTAAAGGGCTTGATTTCAGCAGGGTCAGTCTTGTTGGAATTATTGATGCCGATCAGCTGTTGAATTATCCCGATTTCCGTTCCTTCGAACACAGCTTTCAGCTCATGACCCAGGTGAGCGGACGGGCCGGCCGTCGTGAACAGCAGGGCCTGGTTGTCATCCAGTGTTCCGATCCGGGGCACCCGTTATTGCAGCAGATAGTCGATAACGACCTGCCCGCCTATTACCAGGATGAACTGGAAGAAAGAAAACTGTTCGGCTATCCGCCTTTTACACGGCTCATCAGGTTAAGCCTTAAACATTCAGACAATAAAGTAGTGGCTGAAGCGGCTGTTGACCTTGCTGCGCAGCTTAAACAAGAGCTTCCCGGGAGGGTGATGGGTCCTCAGATACCTCTTGTCGGCCGGATACAGGGAAAATATATCCAGACCATCCTGATCAAACTTGAACGGAATCCACAACTGATTATACGAAAAAAGAACATAGCTTCGCTGATTCAAAAATTTGAACAACGGAAGCTCTACGGAAGCCTTATCATCCAGGCGGATGTGGATCCGTTGTAGAAAAACAAAATACTGATTATCATGTACTGGAGTAACGGAAAACTGATTGATCAGGAGTTTATCGAAGGCGAAGACCCCACACTCGTGCCGATGGTGTACGAAGTGTTCAGGGTTTTCCAACACAAACCGCTTTTCCTGGCTGAGCATATGGAACGTCTGTTCCATTCGATTGACCTGCTCGGTTTCGGCAAGCCCTTTTCAAGACAGGAGATCGAATCTTTTCTGGATGAATTATGGGACACCGAGCCGCAACGCATCGGGAATATAAAACTGCGCCTGAGCTGGTGGCCTGCCCCGTTGCTTGAGATCGGATATATTCCCCACCGTTACCCCACCCCGGCCGACCAGACTGAAGGTGTAGCGGTTAGTACATTCCATGCAGTCAGGACTACTCCAAACATCAAGCTCTGGAATGCAGCCCTCCGGGAACGGACCAATAAGGTACTCGAGGAAACAGGAGTTTATGAAGTACTTCTGGTGAATGATGACGGAAATATCACTGAAGGCGGACGGAGCAACCTCTTTTACGTTAAAGACGGCATTCTATACACCGCCCCGCTGGTTTCCGTGCTGCCGGGGATTACCCGCAGGAAAACCATCGACCTGTCTGAAGTTTTGAATATCAGGCTAGTCGAACAATATCTTCCTGAAACCGGGGTTGGAAATGTGGACGAGATGTTTACCTCCGGGACTTCTGCCGGTATTTGTCCTATTGCAGTGGTGAACGGTATCCGGCTGCCGGAAAGCAGGCCGGTTACAATGAAATTGCAGAAAGCTTACGATCAATTGGTTGAACAACAACTGGGGCCCAATAATTATGGCTGGTAGAATATACACCCAATCAGATTTCGATAAACGGACAGAGCGGACGGGCACCAATTCACTTAAATGGGACCGCCGTGAAAAAGTCTTTGGTAAAGCTGATGTCATTCCCCTTTGGGTGGCTGACATGGACTTCGAAACCCCGGATTTCATTTTGAACCGCATTGCCAAACGGTTGGAACATCCGGTCCTGGGCTATACTTTCAGAAGTGAAGAATTTTCGGATTCTTTTACCGGTTGGACCTCCCGCAGGTACAACTGGAAACCCGAGCACCGGTGGATCACTTTCATGCCGGGAATCGTATCGGCAGTATCCGTTTCCGTTCTGGCCTTTACCCAGCCAGGTGACGAAGTGATCATTCAGCCGCCTGTCTATCATCCTTTTTATTTCTGCGTTGAAGGTCACGGCAGAAAGCTGGTCCTCAACAATCTGATTCAAAAGGACGGCCGTTTTTTCATGGATTTCGACCTGCTCAAAAAGCAGATCACATCGAAAACCCGGATGATTATCCTGTCGAGTCCGCATAATCCGGGAGGCGCGGTATGGACACCTCTGGAACTGACAGAACTCGTTTCGATATGCAAGGAGCATGATCTTTGGATAGTTTCCGACGAGATTCATTCCGACCTGGTTTTCAAGCCGAAAGTACATACTCCGATCATCACGGTTGCCGGAGATTACTTGCACAGGATCCTGCTGGCCATGGCCCCGTCGAAAACCTTCAACCTGGCAGCCATGAGCTCCTCGGTGGCGGTAATCCCCGATGTGAAGAACCGAAAACACTATGAGGATCTGGTTCATACCTTACATATTGGGCTGGGTAATGTTTTTGGTTTTGAAGCACTGTATGCTGCCTATGAAGAAGGAGACCAATGGGTCGATCAGCTGTTGATCTACCTGCAAGGCAACCGCGACTTTATCCACGGTTTTATCCGTTCCGAACTTCCCCGGATCGATATGATGGTCCCTGAAGCTACCTATATGACGTGGCTAGATTTCAGAAAGCTGGGATTAAAATCCGATGAACTCGAACGGTTCATCATTCACAAAGCCGGCCTGGGACTCAATACGGGTACCCAGTTCGGACCGGGAGGCGAAGGATTCATGCGGCTGAATTTCGCCTGCCAGCGGAGCCTGCTGAAACAAGCAATGTATCAGCTGAAGAGCGCTATCGACCGGCTGTAAGGGCATTGGGGCATACGGGCATAAGGGCATAGGGGTGCGAGAATCTTAATTCCTTTATCAAGGATCTTTAATCTTTAATCTTCAATCTTAATTCCTTTGTCCAGCTGATCTGCACTTTTCCCCCGATCCCACCCCGGTTGTCTTCCGACAGGTGTTTCAGGTCGGAGTATCCTGTTTGATAAACCTTTCCCTCGATAACTAGTCCGGGAAGGGCCGTCCAGCGCAGGTTCAGGTACCAGCGGGTTCCGGAACCGGAAAGAACGGGGGCCGACCAGCCATAGAGCACATCAGGTTCGTAGCCATAGATCGGTGACACGCCGTTTTCAATCGAAAACACACGAAATCCGGATATCAGGCGAAGCTTTCCATTCCATAACTGCAGTCCTGCAGCGATATCCCCGGTAATCCCAGATGCCAGGTTTTCGCCAAATCCAGATACAGATTGCTGCACACCCACCCTGATCCTCAGCGGGGATTCTAATCCCGGATCGGTATCGAGCTGGACTTTCCAGTTGACGGCATCAGGCCAGGCGTTCAGGTATTCAGCGAAGGTTACCGTGGCGGTTCCGGTCAGACTCCAGCGGTTTGGAAGCTGCCAGAGCAGCCTCTGGGAAGTTCGCATAGCGGGTTGCAGGAAGTGATCCGCCCCGGGCCAGGAATCCGTTTCAGCCTGAAGGAGCCCGAACCATGCAACATGCCGGTTCCGGGAATATTTCCACGAGCAGATTAAGCGCGTCCGGCTGCGGGTCAGAGCAGTACCCGTCTGGAACAATGTGTACCAGACGGGGTACCCGGGTAATGAAGCGGTGAACCGGAGAACTGCTGAAAATCCGCTTGTTTCAAACAGGCGGAATCCGGCTACGCAGGCGGTTCCCCTGCCGGGACTCCAGCCCGCTTCCCCGAAAAGGATTCCGAAAGGTACCCGGAACTGTCCCCAGATTCCCGTGCGAAGAAAAGCCTGTGTCCCGTCCCTGTAAATGTTCTCCCATTCAGGATCCTGAGCAGACAGTGTATCCTGGTGAAATCCGGCTACACTTGCGCCCAGTTCGAATTTCGTCAGTCGTAAATCGTAAATAATCCCCCCTCCCTGCTGAGGAACCGTATCTCTTCCGATGGCAGTCTGTTTGCCGGTTCCAAACAGGATTAATTCTGATTTTCCACGGATTATTCTCGCCGCCACTCCCCTGAAAAAGCGGTTCTCATCGGTTCCCGTGTGGAGGCGGATCCCACGGCCGGGTCGATGAAGGAGTCCGGGTTCCCCAAGGGTTGTATTGAAGACAGGTGATGATGCCATGACTGCCCCGAAGCCGCTGTTTACCTGGAAGTCCCCGATGATTACTTCCCGCAGGAGTCCACCGGGCCGGATCAGAAAACCACCCGAGACATGAGCCGGGATACACGGAACCGGACCGGTCCGAAAGTGCTCACCGGGATCCTGATCGGCCAGGAACCGGGCTTCCCAATGATTTGACTGATTTATTTTTACCCGATGGCGAAAACCTATTCCTTCCTCCTTTACATCTTGAGGAATACTAATGGTAGTGATCTGTTGAGTCCTTAATCCTTTGGAATCCTGGCTGCCGAAGGATTCCGGGGTTGATTGGCGATATTCATCCAGAAGCTCGGGATACTGGCTGATCAGCTCGTACTCCTCCTGACTCAGCATCTCACTGAGTACCAAATCCTGCTTGCCAGCCTCTTCAGACAATCCAACCGGCAAATGCAGAAATAATGCAAAGAATAATCCTAATAACCAAGTCATTACAATATCACTTTATCACTCTTCCACATATCCACATCTCAACCTTTTCAACCATTTCAACCATTTCAACCATTTCAACCTCTTCAACCATTTCAACCTCTTCAACCCTTCCCCATCCCCCCACCCGCCACGATCGTCGGCGTCATCCCCACGCCGGATCCCTCGTCCATCAAAAAGTTCAGGTGCATCCCGTGCAGGCTCCATGAAATTCCAAGGGTAAAGCCAGGCTGAAGTATGCGGATGAGTCCCGATATCCTGAGCTGTTCATTGATCTTCATCCGGATACCCATGTAGAGCGGGCCGGGACGGGCGGGCGAAAGGTCGAGGGCCCACAGGAGGTCCAGCAGGCGGCCCGGGGAATGTGTGGCTTGCAGGCGGATCATCGGATCGCCCCGTGCGGGGGCAGCGCGGGGGAAGAGAAGACCAGGTGCATCCCACACCCCAATATCGATGCGGGTGGCTTCACCAACCGGTATTCCCATTGCCAGGTTAGCACCCAGACGGAAAACAGGACGCTGGCCCGCTGTCAGGATACCGGAAAACCGGAGTTGGATCCTGGTATTTAGTTGCTCAATCTGCTGACGATGGGACAGATACAGGTGATACCAGGAAAAACCCGGGATCCCGTCGCGCATGATCAGGGCAGACGATTCGCCCTGTCCGGCATGATAACTGACGCCAATCCCCGATGCATTCCATCCTGCAGTGCAGAAATACTGACGGATAAATCCGGTCCATTGCAACCGCTTTCCTGAAAGGTCGCTCTGGTTATTCCAGGCCGGCTCCCGCAGAAGGAATAAAACAGCATCCTGACCGGTAACACCGGCATGAGCAGCAAAAACTATCGGGATAAATAAAAAGAAACCCGGTCGCATCAAATCTTTTTACAGATATAGATGCAAGCGGACGCCTTAAATGGAGAAAAAAAAGGGCTTACGGGCTTAAGGGCTTAAGGGCATACGGGCGATCGGGTGTGTGTGTCTGTGTGAGTGTGTGTGTGATGCGTCACGCATCACGCATCACGATTTACCAGCTACTTGTTACTAATTAGTTTTGAACCTGAACTTTACCTCTTTCAAAGTCTCGTTTGCCTTGATCACTTTTTTCGCCAGTCCTTCCTTGAATGATGCCATTTTAGCCTGGAGTTCAGGATCGCCGGTGGCGAGCATCTGAACCGCAAGAATTCCGGCGTTGCGGGCACCGTTGAGGGCAACGGTGGCTACCGGAATGCCCGATGGCATCTGAAGTATGGAGAGTATTGAATCCCAGCCGTCAACGGAATTGGATGATTTGATCGGAACGCCTATGACGGGACAGATAGTCATGGCTGCGACCACACCAGGAAGATGAGCGGCTCCCCCGGCCCCGGCAATGATGACCCGGATGCCCCGGCTAAAAGCCTCTTTGGCAAAACCGGCAACCTGATCAGGCGTCCGGTGGGCCGATAAGGCATGAATCTCAAACGGTATCTCAAATTCCTCCAGCAGCTTCGCGGCTTCTTCCATGGTGGGGAGATCGGAAGTGCTTCCCATGATGATGCTGACTTTTGGGTTCATAGGTTCGTTCCTTTTGATTAGATTTGCAAGGTAGGAAAAAGCCAGAATCCCTGAATTATGGAGACCATTAAAGTTCTTGACAAAACCTTCGGCCGGTTCATACCTGCCTCTCAGATCCAGGACATTACCACCCGTATTGCAGCCGATCTCAGCCGGGATCTGGCAGGCAAGGACCCGCTGTTCCTCGCAATTCTGAACGGCGCATTTATGTTTTCGGCCGACTTGTTCCACAAGGTCACTATACCCTGCCGGATCTCATTCGTCAAAATGGCCTCCTATCTCGGAACCGGATCAACCGGGAAGGTCCACCAACTCATCGGACTTCAGGAAAGTCTTGCCGGTCAGACTGTTGTGATACTGGAAGATATTATTGATACCGGACTGACAATAAGCAAACTCCTTGAACACCTGAAAACCTTTCAGCCGGCTGAAGTCAGGATTGCATCGTTATTATTTAAACCTGATGCATTTAAAGCTGATTTTAAAATCGATTACCTCGGCATAAAAATCCCGAACGATTTCGTTGTCGGATACGGACTGGATTATAACGGCTACGGAAGAAACTACCCCGAGATTTATAAACTCAAAGAATAATTACTGTTATAAATGAAGCATATCATTCTCTTCGGCCCTCCTGGCGCTGGCAAAGGAACACAGGCACAATCCCTGACCGGGAAATTTAATTTTCTTCATATATCGACCGGCGATCTTCTCCGCGCTGAAATGGTAGCCAAAACGCAGCTTGGACTGGAAGCGAAAAAATTTGTAGATGCCGGCGAATTGGTGCCTGACCATACCGTTATCGGAATGATCGCCAATAAACTACAGGAAATGAGTTCCGTTCCGGGCGTGATTTATGATGGTTTCCCGAGGACGATAGCCCAGGCAGAAGCCCTTGATACCATGCTGGCTTCCAGGAAAGAAAAAATCGATGGACTCCTGTCGCTCGAAGTGCCTCATGATGAACTGGTTAAACGGATCCTGATCCGCAGTCAATCATCAGGCCGCACCGATGACGCCGATATCAATACGATTGAAAACCGTATCACTGTATACAACCAGAAAACACAACCGCTGATCGATTTCTATATCAAACAAGGAAAGCATCATTCCATTCCGGGTACCGGAACAATTGAAGAAATATCGGAACGGCTGATTAAGAAAGTGGAAACCCTCAGATAAAACGGGCATACGGGCATACGGGCTTGCGGGCTTGCGGGCTTACGGAAAAGAAAAGAATTAAGCATTGATAATTAGCACATTGACACATTAGCACATCAGCACATTCTTGTGTCACTTGTCACTGGTCACTTGTCACTATTAAAATGAGCAACGAAAACTTCATTGATTATGTCAAGATTTTTGTCCGTTCGGGCAAGGGAGGAGCCGGATCTGCTCATCTGAAAAGGATTAAATCCAACCCGAAAGCGGGTCCCGACGGAGGCGACGGTGGCCGCGGCGGTCATGTGATCCTGCGGGGTAACAGCCAGCTTTGGACGCTGCTTCACCTGAAATTCAACCGTCATGTTTTTGCCGAAAATGGTGAAAACGGCAGCAAGGACATGAAGACCGGATTCAGCGGTAAGGATGTATATGTCGATGTTCCTCTCGGAACAGTTGCCCGGGATGGTGAGACGGAGGAATTCCTGATGGAGATCACGGAACACGGTGAAGAGAAGATCCTGGCCCGGGGAGGCAGAGGCGGTTTGGGTAACGTGAATTTCAAATCCGCTACCAATAGAACCCCACGCTATGCCCAGCCCGGAGAGCCCTGCATTGAAGGAGCGATCGTTCTTGAACTGAAAATTCTTGCCGATGTCGGCCTTGTCGGCTTTCCGAATGCGGGCAAATCAACTCTTCTTTCAGTGGTGTCGGCCGCCAAACCGAAAATCGCTGATTATGCATTTACCACTTTAACTCCAAACCTGGGGATCGTCGGGTATCATGAAGATCGTTCATTTGTAATGGCAGATATACCCGGGATCATTGAAGGAGCGCATGAAGGGAAAGGACTCGGGCTCCGGTTCCTGCGTCATATCGAACGAAATCCGGCACTGCTGTTTGTCGTTCCGGCCGACAGCAAGGACATCCGGAAAGAATATGAAATCCTGGTTAACGAACTGGAACAATACAATCCGGAACTGCTTGACAAAAAGCGCGTTTTAGGAATTTCCAAATCCGATATGCTGGATCCGGAACTCACTGCAGAAATCCGTAAGGATTTGCCGGATGTACCTTATGTTTTTTTCTCTTCCCTCACCCAGACGAATCTGGATAAACTCAAAGACCTCCTCTGGCGGGTCCTGCAAAGTGATTAGCCTATGGTTGAGAATCTCCTGGAATTCGATTAGAACCTGTTCCTCAAAATGAACCACTGGGCAACCCCCGGTTTCGATCCAGTCATGCTGTTCCTGAGCGGATGGATTCCCTGGCTGATATTCGTGGTCATCATTCTCCTTCTCATCGGTTTTTATTCAGATAAGATTTTCTCGCGCCGAAACCTGTTCATCCTGATCGGTCTGGCAACTGCCTGGATTCTCAGTGATCAGATCTCCGTGCATCTGTTTAAAGACCTTTTCGAACGCCTCCGGCCTTGCCATGAACCCTCACTCGCGGGCCAGGTAAGACTGGTTGTTGAATCCTGCGGGGGACAATATGGATTTGTCTCCTCCCATGCCTCAAACTCCTTTGGCCTGGCTATCTTTTCAGCACTGGCAATCAAGCGTAAATGGTTCACCATCTGCGTTTTCATTTGGGCACTGGCCGTCAGCTACAGCCGCATCTATATCGGGGTTCACTACCCCGGTGATATCTTTGGCGGCCTCCTTCTCGGTCTATTCATCGGACTGATTGTCTTTAATTTTTTATCACTCGTCACTCATCACTCTTCACTCTTCACCCGTAACTCATAAAATCGAAAATCTATTATGGCCCAGCTTCGTACCACGCGCATAACAACCTATCCAAAAGATCCGGAAAGTGAATCCTTTGTCAGCATGATTATCAACTATGACAGGAATGGCAATGAAACAGGTCATATTGAATATCGCGGACCGGGGGAATTTGAATCGAAAATGGAATTCCGGTTTAATGAGAAAAACCGCATCCTTGAGGAGACTTCTTATCAGGATGAAGAGGAGATCCTTGAAAAGAAAGTTTATATACGCAATGAAGACGGACAGGTCGAGAAAATAGATATTGAATACAGCGACGGTTCGAGATCAGTCCAGGTTGTTGAACGCGATGAGGAGGAAAACACAGAAAACTGGGTTGAAAAGGATGAAGAGGATGAACTGGAATCAAGGGAGTTCATTAAATATGACCCGGAGGGCCGCGCGATTCTAAAGGAGTCTTATGATTACCGGGATAAATTGACCGAAGCCTTTGAATATGAATACGATGAGAACGGGAAAGTGGTCTTGCAACGGCATCTGGATGAACGTCGCAAACTGATCCTCGAGACCGAATTCCGGTATAATGTAGATGGAAAGATAATCCTCAGGGCCAGCCGGAACCGTAAAGGTGTTCTGTCTGATTTCCTGAAAATCGAATACAACGAAAACGGATTGCCAGTCAGGCAATCATTTTCCGGGAGGTATACCTACACTTTTGAATACGATGAGAAGGGGAATGTTATTGAGGAGAAACATTACCTCGGCGACTCTATCCTTGAAGATTCCATCACCAGTGAGTATGATGCAAACAACCGCATTATTCTCGAAGATCATGCCAAGCTCAGCAGGAAATTTGAGTACGAATTCTACGATTAAGAAGAAAGGCGAAAGGCGAAAGACAAGTAGAGAGCTTACGTGTAGAAGGCAGGATTTAATCTGACAGTTTGGGGTTAATTTAGAATTGGAAAACTAAAGTAATTAACCCCAAAACTATCAGACATGACTCAAGAAGTAAAATTAATCAAAAGTAAACTGGGTTTATTAAATCTTGCCGAA
>JAZDPC010000007.1:0-2632 GCA_043797975.1 Bacteroidota bacterium | reverse complement strand
TTCAATTTTAAAATTGTGACCAATGCGCAGAATAAAGTGGTTGACCTGATCCTAAAGTGCCAGATCATGGCTGCCGGAGCCTCCTTTAATAACGGTTTCGGGATATCTCTGAGTACCGCACCGTCCAATGTGGAAAGCATTTCCGGATACATCAAGCTGGGGAATGCCATCACCCTCGATCCCAAAGGATTTGAAGTCGGGCATACAGACAACACGGTCTTTTTCCCGGTGGATGCCGTGAATACTTTGCTTGGGAATGGAATGGTCAATACAGTACATGGCGGAAATACGGTTCAGACTTCTTTGCAGACTGTCACTGTCCATTTTTCGACTCCTCAAACCAGTATCGGGAATCCGCCATACAATCCCTTTATCTTTGTGGATCAGGACAGGGGACATGAGGTTCATTTGAAAGACCAACCGCCAACCGCATTGGTCGATCCGGGATATTTCGGGACCATTGACGATGCCTCGAATCCTTCACAAGGATTGTATTACCGGTCGAAGACTGCATTACCATGGGCGTTTGAAATCCCGTCCAGCTTTAACTGGCCCCTCGAAACAAGAGATATTTTAACGGCTTATCTGCACTTTGCCGCATGGGCTGAATCTTCCGGTACTACTTATACCGACTGGTATCTGAACCAGCCGGGTTACCGGAACGATCAGAACATCTATTGATTTAGCGAATGTTGAAAAACAAAACCCCGACTGTGAAAACCGGGGTTTTGTTTTGTAAAAAATCGACAGGAAAAACTTTTTTTGAAAATATTCGTATGACTTAGAAATAAAAAGTACTGTCGTGAACTTCTCGAAAATATTTTTTATCCTCGTAGCAGGAATACTTTTTTTCATCCTGACAGGTTGTAAAAAATCCATTGATGTTGAAGAGAAACCCGTTAAAACCATGGATGACCTGGTTGTAGCTCCTTCGTTCAACTGGGAAACAACCAAAGAGATCCATGTTACCATCGGCGTGAATCTTCCCGGTGCGGCCAGCGGGCTTCTATCCAGGATTTTCACCTACCTGGGCAATCCATATGAAGGGGGGAAATTACTTATTACCGGAAGCGCCGGATACGAGTATCCTTTCACGGCCATTCCGGATTCCCACGGCGCTCACTTCCCTGTTTGCTCAACTGATTACCGGTTCGGGATATTCAAATGTTGTGGAAATCCCCGTCTCAGATGATATCCAGTATACTTTCACCGGACAGGGTGGAACAAAATCCCTTCACAAGGAGGTCCTGGATCCCGATTGCAGCAGCGGCTGTGATCAAACCCTGAGCGGAAGCGGCCCCGTCACGATCAGCAACGGGCAAACGTATTGCATTACGACAAGTTATACCGGATCCGTCACGATCACCAAAGGGACCCTTAAAATTTGCGGAACTTATTCGGGCAACATCAGCATGGGTCAGGGAACCAATACGTGCAACCTCATTGTGACATCTGCCGGAATTGTTACGATCGAAGCCCTGGCCATGAGCAGGAACTGCACGATGACCATTTACGGTTCCGCCACAGCCACCATGGGTTCGGCTGTCCTCAACCAGAATGCCCGGTTGATCAATTACGGGACTGCCACCATCAACAATAACTTTACCCCCAACGACCTGGTTCGGAACTTTGGAAACCTTACAATCAACGGCCAGTACAACATGAATGGAACTTCCGGTTCCCTGGAAAATTCCGGGATCCTGACCATCAACAGCCACTGGAATGTCATCAATGTGGTGACAAATGAAGGGACGATTGAAGTCTTCGGAGACATTAACTTCAACCAGAGCGATGTCCTCAACAGTTGTAAAATCATCAGTCACCAGGACATCAACTTCAATAATGTGGATTACATTTCTAATAACGGATATATCCATGCCGATCTGGAAGCCACTGTGAACGGGGGCGCAAACCTGACCCTGCAGAACCAATCCATGCTTTCCTGTACTGATTACGTCATGAATAATACGGTGACCGGACAGGGATCCACCAATGTGATCAAATGCACTACCTCGGGCCGGATTAACGGATCGCAGACCTATGTATCCGGAGCGCTGGAACTACTGACCCCCGATGGAACCCTCGTCAATGGAAGCTATCCGGCCAACTTCCAGAACGGAGGTGTTTTGCACAGCATTGCAAATGCATCGGCCTATATCCCCACTGACGAATGCAATCCGGAGGGAAGCGGCCAACCTGTTCCAACCGATACAGATGGCGACGGGGTTCCGGATAACCTCGACGATTATCCAACCGATCCGACACGAGCATATGATAACTGGTATCCGAGTAAACCATCCTTCGGTTCTTTGGTGTTTGAGGATCTCTGGCCATCCAAAGGGGATTACGACCTGAACGATGCCGTTATTGATTACCAGTACCGGGTTGTGACAAATGCCCAGAACAAGGTAGTAGACATCAAGCCAACATTCTCTCTGCGTGCAGCAGGCGCTGCCCTGAGGAACGGATTCGGATTCCAGCTCGACAATCGACTGCCGGCTGCTGTGGCATCCGTGTCCGGGTATAAGATCCAGTACACTTACATCGACCTGGCTTCAAACGGAGTTGAGAATCTGCAGGATTTCGCGGTAGTGATCGTCTGGGATAATGCCGATAACATCATTCACCGCGG
>JAZDPC010000075.1:0-21735 GCA_043797975.1 Bacteroidota bacterium | reverse complement strand
AATACTTCAGGCAAACAGGCCAAATTTTCAATCATCCAGGTCTGGGTTCCGATAGCCTTGTATTTGTAAGCTCTTCCCTGATAGTCAAGTGTGCCGTCATAACTGCCGTCGCATCCCGTTGTAAAGGGGGGATTGTCATGGCAGCCCGTTACTAATGCTATAACGGCTAACAATCTGATTATCTTATTGATGGACATAATTGGAGTAGGAATCAATTAAAACCTCATCACCAGCTTCACAAAGAGGTTGCGTCCGGGTTCAGATACGATCAAACCGCGGTTGGTAGCCAGATGGTTACGGTAGGACTCGTTAAAGAGGTTATCAACACCGGCAAATAACTGAAAAGACGTGATCCCCAATTCTTTCGGTGCAGAGTAGATGGCTACATCCGACAGGAAATAACTGTCAGATTCCAGTTCTCCTTCCGCAATCTTATGCTGGGCAGCTACCCAGGTCGTGGTCCATTGCAGGTTGAAGATACCCGGAACCTGGAAACGAACGCCTCCGGCAGTTGAAAAAGGCGGGATCAGGGGCAGGTCGGTATCCTGTTTCAGGTTGAGGCCCCTTACATAAGCCGCCTTACCATAGAGAACAAAATTGCGGAAAGGCTGGTAGTTTATCGAAGCATCGAAACCCGCCAGTAAGGCCTGATCAACATTGGCATTGATTAATGCAGGAAGGGTCATGCTCACACCGGCATTATCCCCCGTGTTAAGCGTATATTCAAATGTTCCCGGGATCTCAACAATCATATCATGGATATAGTTGGCATATCCGTTAACCTGCAATTGAAACCGGTCTTTCCATATCCGTAATCCGAGATCGGCAAACCAGCCTTTCTCAGGTTTCAGATCAGGATCACCCAGCCTTACCTTGGAACCCAGGTCGATATATTTAAATCGTTCCTCCAGTGATGGACTGCGGAATGACCGACCCATGTTGGCTGTAAGGTCGATATTATTCTTCATGTGATACATTCCGCTGATATTCGCCGACCAGGAAACTGCCAGAGCTGTATCGGCAAGGAAGGTAATTCGCTGATTTGGAACCGGGTCCTTGGCAACGCCGTCAACGGTTATCCCCAGCGGATCAAGCCCTTCTTCATTGGAAACACGGATCAGGTCGGCCCGTGCACCGTAAGTCAGTTCCAGCTTATCGTCCAACAGAGAGAATTCATGTTGGGCAAAAAGACCGCCGCTGCCGAACCGTGAATCCGGAATGGGTTTCTCGGAACGAATCACCTCCATCGTTTTAACCGGCATCTGGAAAGCATCAAGAACCTCCTGTTTAATGTACTTCTCGCGGGAAGTTTCAAGCTTTCGCTGCCATATGTCTATACCAACGACCAATTTACCCAGATCGCCTGTTTTCCATTTGGTTTCCAGAACTGCACCCGAAGTATTATGATGACCGACAGGAGTTACTTTCTGAGCTGTCAGCCGGACATTGCCGGTCACGGTAGGTTCCGTGTTCGGGATCATCTCGACATCCCTCAAAATATACTGATGGTATACCCTCAAGCTGACCTCGCTCATGGCCGGCAGCAGGTCTCTGATCGTATATTTTCCGGCTATTAGCTGACGCTTTTCTTCCTTATAGGTTGCCGTTGCCGTTTTACCGAAAGGAGCGCCGCCCGGAATCCCGGCATCGAAAGCCTGGTAATGCTGAGTGTTGATTTCGAGCTCATGGTTCTTAAGCGGTTTTATTCCGATCGTTGCATTGATGTTACGGTCATTAAACTGCGAATTATCCATTACTCCATCGGGAGTTTTATAATCTCCGGCATTCCGGTATCCTCCACTTAATCTGACTTTCCATGTTTTTGATCCGGATTCAACAGACACATTAGCACCCAATAGATTGTTGACTCCTTCATAGATGCCCGTGGCTGATCCGTGCATGGTCGGTTTATTATAATACTGGCCCTTCTGGGTAAGGATATTGACTATCCCCCCCATGGCACCTGTGCCAAAGATGGAAGAGGAAGCACCCTTGATGACTTCAATTCTTTCAATCTCATTCACATCGAACATAGACAAACCGGCAACCAGATCATTGGCCGTCTCTATGCGGTTCCCGTCCACAAGGGTAACCAGCCGCGACTCTCCCAATCCGCGGATATTCACTGATGTCCCCCATCCGCCGTCTCGCACCAGGGCAATCCCCGGTTCGTTAGACAATACATCGGAAAGGGTTACGGCCGATTGACGCGGAAAGTATTCACGCGGAACAACAACTACCGGAAGGGATACATCTTTCTCCAGTTTATTATACCGCAAGCTCGATACTTCCACCTCACCGAGTGGGATCATGGCCTGCTTCATTGCTATGGCAACCGGTTCCGAGCCGTTTGCCGTGACATTTATTTCCTGTCCGGATGTATAATATCCGAGGCATCTGGCTGACAAATAGTATTTCCCGGCTGACAGGCCGGTCAATTTAAAATTCCCTTCCTGATCCGTTAAGGCACTGAAAGTCTCATTGCTGGCAACATTTTTAACCAGCACATGAACATAAGCAAGTCCTTTTTGGGTTTCGGCATCCGTCACACGGCCCGAAACAACCTGACTCATGGCAATCACAGGCATGGCCAGAATACCAATGGCAACAAGTACGAGTTTAAAGTTTCTCATAAGTATCCTTGATTTTAAGTACAACCGATTTTACATCGACGCCTTTTACACGGCCGAGCTGGCCGGTCAAAGATCCGATCTGATCCGTTGTACCCTCAAGTACCAAAGAGATGATCCCGGTGTCGGAATCTCTGGATGGTAAGCCCTGACGGCCGATAATAATGGAAGAATGAAGGGAAATGATTGAATTGATCAGTTGGGCGGAATTCTTGTCCGTAATCAGGATAAGTACGCTTCCTATTCTCTTTTCCATCAGTTAGCCTCCGGATCAGATTGATTTTTAATACCTTGGGATCAGAGAACCAATCCCTTAGCAGATTGTAAATTCTATAACAAAGATATTTAAATATTTCGATATTTTTATCCCGATTGGAGTATTTTCGTAAGAGATGACAAAATTTTCGAAATTGATCCATGGCGTTATTCTCCTAAACGCCCTATTAGTCCCGATGTTTACAGGATGCCGTTATTCCCGTCAGGAAAGCTCTGATATCAGGATAATCACGTTGAAGGGTCCGTCGGCCATGGGGATGATCAACCTGATCGACTCCGCAGTAACGATAGCCGGCAGGCCTCTTGCAATCGAAGTCATCGACGAACCCATGCAGGTCAGAGCCCGGATGTTGGTGGATAAACCTGAAATAGCCGTCCTGCCTTTAAACATGGCGGCCATTATGTACAATAAGGGAGTGGACTACCAGTTGCTGGCCGTCCCGGTATGGGGCACGCTTTATCTGACGGGCACTGATTCAACCATAAGGAACTGGGATGATCTGAAAGGCAAGACCGTTCATCTGATGGGCAAAGGAGCCACCCCCGATATTCTATTCCGTTATCTGCTCGAAAAGCACGGAATTTCACCTGACCATGACATCCGGTTGGACTATTCTTTCCCTACTCACATTGATCTGTCAAATGCCATGATCGCCGGCCAGGCGTCCCTGGCTGTACTTTCCGAGCCGATGTTCAGCCTGGCCCAGGCAAGAAATCCTGGTATCCGTCTGATAATGGACATGGATATTGAATGGGCTGAAGCAGTTCCCGAGGACCCTACCTTTCCCCAGACCGCTATAATGGTCCGTACAGATTTTGCAAGGGATCACTGGAAAGATATCAGCACCATTGCTGAAGCCTGGAAACGTTCTACCGAATTTGTCAATAATAATCCAGAGATGGCTGCTGAGCGGATCGCTTATCACAAAATCCTGCCTGATGCTGCCGTGGCCCTCCGGTCGATTCCGCGCTGCAGGCTATTTTTCCGTTATGCCGATGAGATACGTCCCGCGATAAAGGGCAACCTGAATGTTTTTCTTATTTTTAATCCGGATGCCGTTGGTGGCCGATTGCCTGATGAAAAATTTATTTACTCGAAACCGGATCATTAGCCTTGTAGTTGCAGTTCTCCTCCTGATCATCTGGGAAATCCTGTCACTTTCCTTCGGATCGGATCAGATTCTGCCGGGACCGGATGACACACTTCTGACCCTTTTCCGGATGTTGGGTACACCGGAATTCTATACCGCTCTCGGATTAACCCTACTTCGAGGCGTTATCGGTTTTGCCATTGCTTTTATCGCTGCTCTGTTAATCGGAATTCCAGCCGGCCTCAATTCCGGTATTGACGCCGCCTTCCGACCGGTTCTTGTTACCATACGATCCACTCCGGTCATTGCGATCATCCTGCTGGCACTCATCTGGTTCCGGGTCGACCAGGTACCGGTATTCATAGGGTTTCTGACCATGCTGCCAATTCTGACCAATAACATTTCGCAAGGAATCCGGAATACTGAGCCTGAATATATCCAGATGGCGCAGCTTTATTCGGTCCGCAAATCGCGGATCCTCCGGGAGATCTATTTCCCTTCGATACTGCCCTGGCTCTTCACGGGGATATCAACAGCAGTGGGTTTCGGGTGGCGCTCAGTGATCATCGGTGAAGTGCTCAGCCAGCCCCGTTACGGAATCGGGTCAATGATGCAAGATGCACAGAGCTTCCTGCTTGTATCTGAAGTGATCGCATGGACGCTGGTCGCCGTGGTGGTAGGCGCTCTGTTTGAATGGCTGATCCGGAAATCGGAACAATCAATATTACGCTGGAAACCATGAGACTGGAACTGCAATCTGTATGCAAATCCTTCGGAGAACGAAGCATCCTCGACGGATTCAACCTGTCGATCCTGCCAGGCTCGATCACTTGCCTGTTCGGTCCGTCGGGCTGCGGAAAGACCACTCTGCTCAATATCATGGGTGGGATACTTCAACCCGATTCAGGCAACGTGACTGGCTTCACCGAAGAAAAGATATCTTATATCTTCCAGGAAACACGCATCCTTCCATGGAAAACGGTTCTGGGCAATGTGCTTTTCCCTCTCATGGATAAAATGCCGAAAGAAGAAGCCCTAGACCATGCACATTCAATCATCCGGATGGTAGGTCTGGAAAAAGAGGAAAAACTCTATCCCAGCCAGTTAAGCGGCGGGATGAAACAGCGGGTTTCCATTGCCAGGGCCTTTGCCTATCCGGGAAACCTGATACTGATGGATGAAGCCTTTCAAAATCTGGATAACACCCTGAAATACAATATTCTGAACTCATTTCTTGAAATCTGGAAGAACGATCGCCGCACAGTGATCTTCGTCACTCATGACGTTGATGAAGCCATACTTCTTGGCCAGCAAATCATCCTCTTGGGCGACAGCCCCCTCCGGATACTGCGAACCCTGGCAGCCGGTGACGAGAAAAAAAGGGAGCTGCTAATCTCCAAGCAGCTTTAAGGAGAACATCAGTCCGTTGGTTCCTGTCGCATCGGGATAGAATATCCGGGCATAACCGGCCGACCAGGTGGTTTTAAGGTAGGAAAAAAGCACCAGCTGAATATCAACCTGGGCTCCCAGGTTAAAGATGTGAGATATTTCTTCAGGCCTGTCAAAGTTTGTCATGATGTGGGTTCCGAAAAGGGAGGATTTGATGAATGTCGGGTAGAGCCAGCTGGTACCCACGTCTCTCAGCCTGATGGGACGGAGGTTCAGTTCCCCCATCGTTTTCACAAAGTTATAAGCCGGAATCTCGTCAATCTGGGCACCCGGGAAAGCCAGGGTTTTCCTGTAATGTTCAGAAGGCTGCCAGTCGAGATAGTTATTCCTGAATCCGCCAAAATAGAAACTGGCCAGGCTCGATTCGCGATCCCCGAAAGATTGGCCGACACTGTTCCGGATCCAGAAGCTGGTATTTTTTACGAATGGGGCCATGACCCCGAAATCCTGGTTGGAAACGACCGAAGGGTATAATTTTCCCAGTGCCAGGTAGGAGGTGGTGATCAGGTTCCAGGTATATCCGCATTCATCTTCCACACCACCCAGGGTTTTTCTGAGCTTTGAAACTCCGATGGAGGCTGTTGCGGCCTGCATTCTCCTGATTGGTGAAGTCACATTCTGATAATCGGGCAAAACCTCCAGGTCACCGTAATGGTAAATGCCGAAATCATAATTCCATTTAAAGGGTGACTTCAAGGTGTGTTGGCGCTCATAGCTGATCCCCAGGGTATATCCGGCACGGCTTCTCCGTGTCGGGCCGAACAGGTCATAAAAATGGGTTGGGTTGTAGTTGGCTTTAAAACTCCAGCTCCAGAGTTTCCATTGCAGCTGGGCATGGATCTTTTGCTTGTTTTCATAGGAACTCCAGGGTGAAGCGGCCAGGAAAAGGTCGATGTCGCTTAAGCCAATGGGATCCCTCCAGTTCAGCCGGTAACCAACAGCCACCGTTTTCTTGAAGCCGGCCAGGTCGGGATAGGCATTAGCCAGCCGCATCTGCCCGATAGGCCGGTAAGCTTCCACGTTCAGGGAATCGGCACTGGGGCCTGATTGGGAGGCAGGTGGCAGGGACCACTCTTCAACCACAGGATTAGTCTGATGCACCAGATTTCCCAGGTAGATGATCGAATTGGCATCTTCCAGGACTTTTATAGGCATGATCCCCGGCGTCATCCCGTCGCGTTGAAACTTCAATGCCAGCAAGGAATCATCGCTGATCTGCAAGGGCATGAACAGGCCTGTTTCCGTGTTGGATAGCAGTTCAAAACTGTTGTCCTCCAGGTTGATCCGCCAGACATTGGATACACCCGTATAATAAGAAGTCCCGATCAGGAACCGGTCATCAGTGGAAAATTTGAACTGTGTCAGGGTATTGTCTTCCAGGGTCAAAATGGTATGGTACACGATCGTTCCCTGGTCCAGTTCATTGATATCGAACAAGATCACCGACTGTTCGCCCCTGATTCCCGACAGGGAGGCGCAGAGCCGGTCACCCTTGTTGGAGACAGCCAGGTCAAAAATAACCTTACCAAAGGGAGCGGTGAATATCGGGACCACGCGATCATAGGGTTCCGGGATCTTGACCAGGATGGAATAGCCATTATCGTTCCGGACTCCCCAGATGGTCCGGTCAGCCTGATTAAAAGCCAGGTCACCTGCCCGGGTCATGCGGTTGAGAATTCTCTTCCTTCCGGACTTTACATCAATCTCCACCAGGTTGCGGTATTTCGAGTTATGCTCGCTGATAAAAATCTTTTCCCCTGCCGGATCATAGGTGAGGCTCGTCGAGAAATACATCAGCGGGGAGTCCAGGGTGGCAATCTTTCGCATTTTACCGGTCCGGACATCAATCTCGGTAATCCGTGAAACAATCCCGGGATAGTTGAGCGCCGCATATATTTTCCCGGTTGAAGGATTAAATCCGTAATTCGAAACATTACCCAATGGTTTGGCTGTGATGGCAGAGAACGGTGTGATCGGAAACTCCCTGATCCTCCTGATGTTCTCCTGTTGAAACCGGGTTTCCGATTGAATCCAATCCTCCCACGCCTTGCGGAGCGACAGGTTGTAGACATTCCGGAACTGGTCTGCGAAGAAGGACTTGCTACTATCGGACCGTGTATAAAAAGCCGTCAGTCTGTCAATTCCGTACTCCTTGGCCAGATAGGTGACAAAACGGGTTCCGTAAAGGTAAGAGTTGGCCCCGACCTGAAAATCTATGGTCGTACCTTCGGTTTCCAGCCCGATGAGGGAATAAATGCGCTTGTTTTCATTGACGATGGTCCGGAAATACATCTCGTCATAAGTTCCCATTGTCCGACCCAGGCCACCCGACATCCACGTTTCCATGAAGCAGGCAATCCCTTCGTGGTACCAGCGGGGCGTGTACCAGCGGGGAACGGTGACATAGCTCCACAGCGCAGACACCGGCTTTTCTTCATTCCTCCTGACCTTGCCCTGAACTACGCTGCGGAAGAACCGGTCGGTCCTGTTGGCCTTGTCGGCCATGACCACATGGGTGAGTTCGTGGTTGAACAGCCACTGGAACCGCTCGTTGGACGGTATGATGCTGAAGGCAAAACCGTATGGCTCGATCCCGATCTGGACCTGGCTGAACGGCATGACCAGGGCGCCTGCATGGCCATGATCCTCGAAATCGTTCAGCACAACGTACAATGTGGTATCCTCGTAATTCCAAAGATTATGGTGAAAAGCCATCGCGTTGGCATACGTCTGGGAAACATGCGGGAGTAAATAGTCGTAGCGTTTCCCGAAAAAGATCAGATCGAGATTGTCAACCTTGACATGGTTGATCCGCTGGGCAAATAGCCCGGTGGTTCCCGACCACAAAAAGACTGACAAAAGGACCGGCAGCAGTCGCCTCATTCAGAAGTGATTATCCAGTAATGAAAACCTAACGAATGATTCCCATCTTCTCGGCATCCAGGTAAATACCCATCTTCTCGGCATCCCCGAAGATTCCCATTTTCTCGGCATCCAACATCTGGCTGCCCAGCTTTTCGGCATCCATCATCTGGATGCCCAGCTTTTCGGCATCTATGATAAATCCTCCCATCTTCTCGGCATCCAGGTAAATACCCATCTTCTCGGCATCGTAAATAAAGACTCCTAACTTATCGACATCCGTTATGATGAAGGGGCCCAGTTTTTCAGTGTCAAAAATGCTTAACTGTTCAACGTTGGCAATGCCGAGTTTCCCTGCATCACATACCAACTCGCCCAATTTTTCTGCATCATGTACATAGCCCATTTTTTCAGCGTCCCCGGCACCCATCTTCTCGGCATCCATAGCGCCCATTTTCTCAGCATCAATAAACTGGAGTTTTTCAGTTTCATACCAGACACCCATCTGTTCTATATCATTCTGCACCTGCTTCATAGTCCGCACAGGATCATACCATGAGAGTTTACGGAAGTCTGTAAACAGGGGCTTTTTGCCCAGGAATTTTTGCATGACTTTATCACCCGTAACCAGTGAAGCATTGACCATGTTCAGTGCCAGCAGGTCATGTGCCTGTTTGAGTCCCTCAACATCACCGGATGGATTCGAGGCAATGAAGATTTCCGACTGGTCAATAAAGTCCACGACCACCCGGCTGCGGTAGTTCTTCTGTGCAATCAGGTTATTGACCTGGTTCAGCGAGTTCCGGATCAAAGCAGGATCGGTTGCTTTTGGATCCTGAATGGTTGCCAGGGCTGCGAGGAAATAGCTCCTCGATGATGCCAGGTAGGTCCCGTAATGGGCTATTCCTTCTATTTGCCTGGTGTTTTTTGTCTTAAAAGCCTCAATTCCATTGGCTTGAGTTACCGCTGTCTGGATGTTTCCCGCCATTTTGATCGCATCCAGGTAATGGTAGAGGATATACTGTTTGAGAGCCTTCAGGGTCGCAGTATCCGCAACGAGGTCATTCTGAAGCTGGATATCAGCCTCGGAAACCTTGGCATTCCGGTATTTGTCAACCTTGGATATGGTTCCGGCCAAAGATTCATCTTCCACTTTCGGATAATCCACTGATATGCCCACCAGGAAACCGATGACCAGCCCAACCAGCACGCCGGCCACAATCATAAGGGTACTCGACTTTTTCATAGTAAGTGTTTTAGGTTTTGCCTGTAATCAGAATTTTAAAAATACAAAGGCTGAGGTTGATTTGCAAGAGAAACAGCGAGAACCTGACACCTTTTACCGGATTATTCCCAACCGGTCTTCATCCAAATAATAATTCGCCAACTCTGCATCCAAAATAGATCCATACTTCCCGGCATCCACAATGATTCCCATTTTTGCCGCGTCAATGAAAATGTCCAGTTTGGTTGCATCGAAAATCAGCCCGCCGAGCTTTTCCGCATCCGGTGGGACAAAACCCACTCTTTCTTCATCCAGGAAGGCAAAAGCCATCTTCTCGGCGTCCCCGTATCTGATTGATTTTTTTTCTGCATCCCCAATGACAATATAACCCAATTTTTCCGCGTCCAGGAATTGGAACTTTTCAGGATCATTCATGTTACCGAGTTTCTCCACGTCCTGCCTGACCTGTTTCATTATTTTTCTCTGATCGTACCAGGCCAGTTTCCGGTAATCCGCCAACAATACTTTGTTGTCAAGGGCTTTCTGCAGGAATTTATCACCCGTGATGACCGACGTATTTACCAAATCCAGGGCCAACCTATCGTGCGCCTGCCTGAGCCTGAGATGGACGTCCGGTGATCCGGATCCTGTAAATGCTTCCGTTTTTTCCAAAAAGCTGAGGACAACGCGTGTGCGGTAATTCTTCTGCGAAATAATATTGTTCACCTGGTTGAGGGAATGCCGGATCATCCCCGCATCCGTATTCTCAGGATCCCGGATGGCAGCCAGGGCGGCTACATAATACAACCGGGTTGAACTGAGGAAGAGACCGAACCTTTCTAATGCGTCAATCTGGCTTCGGGCCGATGCATTGAATGGTTCCAAAGCATTGGCCGCCTCAACGGCTTCTACAATGTCTCCGGACAGCTTAACCGCGTCGAGGTAGTGAAAGGTAATATACCGCGTAAGCATTTGAAGGCCAGCCGAATCCGAAACCAGGTCTTTCTGAAGGCGGATTTCGGCCTCTGAGGTTTTGATGTTACGGTATTTGTCCACCTTAGTTATCGTTCCTGTTAGCGCTTGGTCGTCAGGGCGTGGACCCCTAAGCAGGATTCCGGCCAGGAAACCAAGAACCAGCCCGGTGGCTATGCCGGCTACAATCACAACGGTGTTATTCTTCATAGAAAAGCTTAAGGTAACAAACTGTTATTAGAATTCTAATATAATAGTTCCGAAGCATAATAACAAGTTTTCAGTTTCGTTCCGTAAACCTCACCCTGTTGCAAATGTTTTTTTTAGAGTATATTTGATCGTGCTGAATTTGGATTATGATTTTATAAATTAGGCCAAAAAACTAATCAATCCTAAAATGAAGATAGCAATACAAAGAGAAGGCGGTAATGTTCTCATTCATGTTGAAGGAAGAATGGATACCACGAATTACAATGAATTCGAGAGTGCCGTTAATGAAGTCTTTAAAGAAGATGTGAAGAATATTTACCTCGATTTAAGTGAGCTCAGCTACATCAGCAGCTCCGGACTTCGTGTTTTACTGGCCATTCAGAAAAAGATGATGACTCTCGGGGGTAAGATCAAGCTGTGCGCCTTGCAGCCAGCAATTCGGGAAATATTCGATATATCAGGCTTTAGTTCCATTTTCCCGATATTTCCTGACATGGAAACCGCGAAGAAGAGTTAACCGTCCGGCGCAAAGGCATTCTGGCTCGTTTCAAGCAACGGGTCCCATAATATATCAGCATGGAAATTGTTGTCAGTATTATTCCTGCACTTTTTTTTATCCTGTTTCTATATTTTCTCGACAGCTTTAAGTTAGTCATAAAGGGCGTTCTGCTTCTCGCGATTATTTGGGGATTATGCAGTGCCGTTATTGCTTATTTCGTCAATACATACATGCTGGAGCACACCAGCATCGGATTCGATACTCTGTCAAAATACCTGGCACCTGCCATTGAAGAATTCATCAAGGCCATTTTCATTTTCATGATAATTTACAAGAAGCGTGTCGGTTTCATGGTCGATGCGGCTATCTACGGTTTCGCTACCGGGGCCGGATTTGCACTGCTGGAAAATATCCTGTTCATAAGAACCATGGGAGATCATAACCTTCTCATATGGATCATACGGGGTTTCGGAACTGCTATCATGCACGGCGGATGCACTTCCCTGCTGGCTATCATCCTGATCAGCGGAAAAAACCGCGACAGTTCCCCTGTTCTCGCAATTGCCGTGGCATTCATTACCACTTATATTATCCATTCGGCATTCAACCATTTCTATATTGATCCTGTCATTCAGACCATCGGCATTCTTTTGGTCACTCCTGTTCTTTTTATCCTGATTTTCCGCTATACGGAAAACCAGCTCCAGGATTGGCTCGAAATTGAATTTGCCAGCGAAATAGAATTATTGAACATGATCAACAAAGGACAGCTTATGTCAACTCGTTCTGGCGAGTATCTGGCATCTTTAAAATCCAGGTTCAGCGGAGAAACCATTCTCGACATGTATTGTTTCCTTGCCATTTACCTTGAGTTGTCAATTAAGGCCAAAAGAAATGTGATGCTTAAAGAAAATGGCTTCCCGGTCATCATTGAAGAAGACATTCAGGATAAACTGAAGGAACTCGCTCAGCTTCGAAAAAGAATCGGTAAAGTTGGAGAACTGACCCTATCTCCTTTAATCAGAATGAATTATAGGAACTTATGGAAGCTCAATTTCCTTCAATAAATCAATTCTTCAATCTCATTCCGGTCCCTTTCGAACAGGGCCGTGATTGAATCCGGTTCACCCGGATCCAGGAGACGGATCCGTTTATGGAAACCAAGAAAAATCTCAGCCGGGGAATGCTCCGGTTGCGAAAGATAATGGATCAGCACTTTTCGTGCCGGCCCGGTTTCAGTAATGCGGATCATGACTTTTTCCCTGGCCAGGCCTTCGGTCACGGATCCGGCATAGATTCCGGCAGGCGGAAGTTCTTTTTCCACCTCTTCCGGCAACACCTCGTACCAGTTCATGCCATTTGAATCGCCGGGCTGGGATGCATGTTTCGCCGGACCCATCATAAAGAACTCATGATCCAGATAGGCATTGGCCCTCTGGATATTACCTTCAAGGATGGCTTTCCGGATTTTTGTCGAGCTCACAAATTCATTGTGGATATCCTGTTCGGGTATTTCTTCCACCGAGAAATTGTAAAATTTTCCGAGTTCATAGAGATAATCGAAATTTCCTTCTCGGTTGTGCCCGAAATGATGATTGAATCCAACCACGACACAGGAGGCATTCAATTTATTGACCAATATTTTACGGATAAAATCAACTGAGGAGGTTCTTGAAAACTCCAGTGTAAACGGTATGATGACCAGGTGGTCAAGTCCGGCTTTTTCAAGCAACCTGATTTTTTCAGTCTGGGTGTTGATCATCATCAGGTCCTTACCCTGGGTGTTGGGGTACAACACTTTACGAGGATGAGGGTAGAAAGTGACCAGAACCGAAGTGCCGCCAATCTCACGTGCGATTGTACGAAGCCGGTTCAGAATGGTTTTATGGCCAATATGGACTCCGTCGAACGAACCGGTCGTTACAACAGCCTTCTGGATGGATAAACCCTCTAAGCTCCTGTGTACCAGCATGATTAATAAACAGGTTTACTCCCGGTGATTTTTCACGTAAAAGGCTACCTTCTCAATAGATGTGATCATGTCATATTCCTCTAGAAAGATATGTGGCGGTATATTGAGCGGAACGGTTGTAAAATTCATGATCCCGCGTATGCCCGTGTCTGAAAGCCTGTCAGCGATCTTTTTAGCATTTTCAGGAGGTACCGTAAGAATAGCAATGGATATCTGAAAATCCTTGATGAGTTGTTCCAGGGAATCCAAGGAGTAGCATTTGACGCCGGCAATTACCCGGTCAATCTTATCCGGATCTACATCAAAAGTTGCTGCAATGTTGAGTTTCGAACGCTTACCCCTGAAATAGCCGGTAACGGCACGACCGAGGTTTCCGGCTCCGATTACGGCTACATTCAGGCCCTCATCAGTATCGATGAGAACCCCGATCGCATCAATCAGTTCCCTGATATCATATCCTTTGCGCTGCATGCTCGTGAAACCCATGAGCATCATGTCCCTGCGAACCTGAACGGCCGTAATATGGTTCAAAGCCGCCAGCTCATGCGAGTAAATGTGGGTTTTTCCACCGGTCAGGCAAACCAGCAAGATCCGCCGGTATGCACTGAGCCTCTCCACTGTTCGTTCTGGTATGTTCATGTTTATCAGTAATTAGTATTTCGTCGAAAAAATTCAATTGCCAATGATGGGAAGAACCACTTTAAAGGTGGAACCTTTCCCAACCTCGCTCTGGACCTCTATAGTCCCTTCGTACAGATCGACCAGTCTTTTAATGATGCTCAATCCCAGGCCAGATCCCAGAATATGCCTGGTTTCCTTGCTCCGGATCCTGGAAAAATCACGAAATAATGTCGGGATATCATCTTCGGGAATTCCCAAGCCGGTATCCTCCACATCGATATATAGCCTGATATCATCAGTCCTTAATCGGCATGTCACTTTCCCGCCGGTTTTGTTATACTTTACTGCGTTGCTGATCAGATTATTAAAGATAATCTCAAGTTCTTCCGGATCAGCCTTGACAAACAGCTCCTTCGGAGCATCCAGCTCAATACTTACTTCCATCTGGATTGAAAGGGGTCCCATGGTTTCCATGGAAACCTTTGCTATCCGGATAACATCAACCTGTTGGATCTCCCGGTTCTTTTTACCGGATTCAATCTTCGTAAGATCCAGCAGGTCCATGATCATCGACCGCATGGCTTTCACACGGGTCAGGGCACGCTCGATGATCTCATCATAATCGGCCAGCGTATCACCCGATTGACGTTCCTGCATCATTTTCAAATAGCCTTCAACGGCATTTAAAGGATTCTTGAGCTCATGCGACAGGACGGTCAGAAACTGGAACCGGATTGTTTTGCCCTCCTTATTCATTTTTTGAGTCATTCTCTTGAGGAACAGATGCTTGGTGATATTATCCATCGAAGAGCGCAACTCTTGCGGAGTGAACGGTTTGGGTACAAAATCATAAGCCCCGATATTGGTCGCTTTCACGGCGAGCTCCAGGGAGGCAAAGCTGGTAATCATCATCACCTCGATATTCAATTGGTTCCGCTTGATATACTCAAGTACTTCCACTCCTCCCATGCCGGGAAGTTTATTATCGAGCAAAACCACATCCGGCGGATTTTCGTGGAAAAAACGTATGGCCTCCTCCCCGGTCGAGGCTTCGTACACCGTATACCCGATATCCTCATCCATAAACGGATAGCCAACCGTGTACCTGCTCAGGATCCGGTCAATCCCCGAACGGATACCCGGTTCATCGTCCACCACCAGCACTTTCAGCATTTCCATGATCAGCGGTTTAAAAGGGAATGTATATGGCCAATAAGATTTTCGTGATGCAGCCCTTTTTCAAGGTAGAGATCAGCCCTGATCCATCGGTTCGGATCATCCGGTTCCATTCCGAAACTCCGGCCCGTTTCGGCGGCCACCGCCGTAAGCAGGATGACCGGAAGGTCGGGATAGACTTTTTTAGCGTGATAAGCCAACACAAATCCCGAATCATCCCTTTCCATCATCAGGTCGAAAATGGCCAGGTCAGGTTTATTTTTCTTAAGCCAGAACTCTGCATCTTCTTCGGATTCCTGCGCGGCCACAATGAAACCGGCTTTTTCTATTGAATGTTTCAACTGAAAAAGAAAATCAGGATCATCATCTACCAGCAGGATGACAGGCTTTTTGACAGTATCGGTCATGAGAGGGTTTCGTTTATTTTGGGTACTAAAATTTTAAAACAGGTTCCGGTAGGGCCCTTTAAAGGATCATTATTGGACTCCACCTCAATTTTACCCTTATGCATTTTTATGATACCGTAAGCTGTGGCAAGCCCGAGCCCGGTTCCCTTGCCAATCTGCTTAGTGGTAAAAAACGGCGTAAACAGCTTGTCCATGTCCTCAGGTGCAATTCCGGTGCCGGTATCTTTTACGTTCACGGAAAAGAGTTCTCCCGCGTTGTCAATCTGAATGGTCAGGAATCCTCTTTCAGGCATGGCTTCGACTGCATTTTTGATGAGGTTGGTCAGGACCTGGGTCATTTGTTCATGATCGACCCATGCCACGGGTTCCTTAAGTTTGCTCTCTACCCTTGTCTGAATGCGGTCGGGAATGATCACCGACGCCAGGCTGATATTGGCAAGCTTGAGAAGATCTACCTCTTCGAGTCTAACCTGGTTCTTTCGTGCGAAATTCAACAGGTTGCCAACGATTTTTTTACAACGGTCAGCCTGAGCAACAATCAGTTGAAGATCGCTTCTCATCTGTTCATCGCGGCAATCATCCAGCATGATATTAGCATACATGATGACCACGCCCAGCGGATTGTTCAGTTCATGGGCAATCCCGGCCGAGAGTTGTCCCATGTGGGCCAGTTTCTCCGAATGCTTGAGGGCTTGCTGCACTTTGGCCAGTTGCTCATTCGTAAGATTCAGATCCTGGATCGACCGGTGCATCTTTTCAATTGTATAGGGCAGGCACATATCCTCCTCAGCCAGCCCCTGGGCAATAGCGATGGCATGACTCTCGCAGGAGTCATATCCGCAAGCTCCGCAATTCAGGTGATCCTGAGGGTGGATTTTCCCCATGGAAGCCAGCACCTTTTTAATTTTAGCAGGTGAAGGAAGCGCAAGCCTTCTGTCGGAAGGTGCAAATGTCTGGGTAAGGTCCAAAGAGGAAAACTCTTCGATGTTCTTCTCCCATTCCTTGTGATCCCTTTCCAGCATACGGCTCCTTACATAATTGCCAATCATAGCCCTGCGGGCGTATCGCTGTCCATCGGGTGACATCCCCGGCCCCATGATACACCCTTCGCAGCAGAGCAATTCAAGATGTTGATCTGATATAGCCCCTTGTTCAAATTCTGTAATAGCAGCCGGAAAGTTTACCTTTCCCTCAGCTACCAGGACATTTCCGTCAAAAAGGTCTTCCGGAATATTAATCGTCTGCAGCATACCTCTCTTAACCGGGAAAATGAGTCCCCTGCCGGCATGCGGCGGATCAAAATCGGAAGGCTGGACCTGACCGGCTTTAATGCCCCTTGTTTTCAGCAAGTGCCGCAATTCCTGAAAAGTCAATACCTGATCGATATCAGGGGATTCGGCTTTTTTGCTGATGCAGGGGCCGATAAAGACTGTCCGCACATCAGGACCGTATTTTTTCCTGACAATACGGCTCATTGCAACCATCGGGGATGCCACGCGCGCCAGTGACGGAACCAGATCGGGGTGATAATGCCGTACATAATAGACTACAGCGGGACAATCAGAGCTGATCACTGCCGGTCGTTGCTCATCAGAAATGACCTCCCGGAAATCCCGCGCTACCAGATCGGCGCCAAAGGCCACTTCAGAGACATAAGTAAAGCCCAATGCACGGATCATTCCGATGAGTTCATGCGGATCTTCCATTTCACCGAACTCTGCCGGAAAGCTGGGTGCAACCAGTGCAGCTACCGGTAAGCCGGATTTCAGTAAAGCCTGTACTTCCTTCTCCTCATTCAGGTAACTTTTGGCATTTTGGGAACATACCTGCACACAGTTCCCGCAACCTATGCACCGCTCATGCATCACTTCAGCCTGTCCGTTCACAATCCGGATAGCCTTGGCCGGGCACTCCCTCACGCAGGTATAACAGACCCTGCACAGATCGGGAATAGTGGTCACCAATTTCTTATATAGTACATCTGACATCTTTACTATCGGATTATATATCGTTCCGTAAAATCAGTCTTCAATTCATTAGTATCCAATTGATACTCAAAAGGAATATCCAGGCTTTGGCGAACCTCGACCCCTGAATAAAGATCATCCATTTCCATCAGTCCCTTCATACGTGCACGCAGATTCCGGTCGGGCCCGGTCAGAGGCTGTCCCCCACCGTTAATACAACCATGCGGACAAACCATCACCTCTGCAACGTCAATTTTCCGTTTCTTTTGCCGCACTTCCTTCAGCCAGTCCTCGAACTGCGACAGACCGCTTAGCGAGGCCAAGGTAAAAGGCTGACCGCGCAGTTCACAGGTAAATTCCTTAATCTCTTTCAGTCCCTTCAGTTTCCCAATCTTGTTAGACGGAACCGCCAGATCGGGATAGCGGGCAGCAATTATCCGCAGGCACCCTTCGAGGTATCCTCCTGAAATCGCAGGGAGATAGCCTGAACGTACCGGCACTCCAAATATATCAGCCCTGGCTTCTGTGTGGATGGAGTCGATCCGGATACCATACAGGCGAATGAGCCGGTACAGCTCACGGGTAGTGAGCGCAAAATCGGGATACCAGGTTGGTTGCCGGATTTTTTGAGGCGATTGTATCTCGCTTTTGACTGCCGTACAGGCCGATATATGGATCACTGAAATTTTTGAAACCGGGCTGCCGGTTTGAGCAGAAAGCATCATTCTGATCAGGTGGGTCAGGATTTGCCGTCCGGGCCTGGCCTGCAAAAGGTTTGGCAGCAGATCGGGGCGGTTTTGTTCAATGTATTTTACAAATGAAGGACAGGTGGAAACTAATGCAGGGCCTTCGTGCAAGCCGACTCTGCGCTCAAGGAATTCGGTAACAGCCAGTCCCATTTCGTACTCATTTCCCCAGGCTGTAGAATACGCTTTTCTAAAACCCATTCTTTTTAACGATGTTGCCAATATCGAAGTGAACTCATAGCCTGATTTCTGTCCGAAGTATTCACCGATACTAATCAAAACAGCAGGATCGATCAGTGCTACCGTGTAATAGGATGGATCCTGGAGGACTCTCACAACCTGATCAACCTGAGTCCTTTCTTTCAAGGCACCCGTCGGACAAACGAGGATACACTGGCCACAGTTGACACATGACGTATAGTTCAATCCTTTATCCAGCACCGTACCCACCTCGGTTCGGCCTCCGCGGCGTAAAAAATCAAGGGCCGCCACTTTCTCAACCTCTTCGCATACCCTCACACAGCGGCCACAGATCACGCATTTCGATGGATCCCGGAGGATCGACTGACTGGTGTGATCCTTTTTCCCTGGTGCCGAAAAACCGGTATACTGGTGGTCTCCGACGTTCAATTCCACGGCCAGTCCCTGAAGCTCACAGTTCTGGTTCCGGTCGCAATAAAGACATCCTCCTGCATGACAGGAGAGTAACAGCTCGAGTATGGTCCGGCGTGCATTGATTACACGGCCCGAATGAGTGCTGATCTTCATCCACTCCTCAACCGGAAATGAACAGGCAGGTATCAGATCCTGCCGGCCCTCGACCTCAACAATGCAAATCCGGCATGCTCCGCTTGGTTTAAACCCTTCCATATTGCAGAGTGTCGGCACATGAATGCCATTGGATCTCAGGGCATCCAGGATCATGTCACCCTTTTTGGCTTTGATTTTCTGTCCGTTGACTTCTATTTCGATATTCATAGATGCCTTGATTAACTGACCTGTATGGCATTGAACTTACATACTTCAAAACATTTGCCGCACCCGGTGCATAAGTTGTCGACAATATAATGGACCTGCCGGGGTGCTCCTACAATGGCATTCTCCGGGCATTTGACAAAGCATATGTTGCATCCGGTGCAGGCTACCGGTTCCACTGTGAAAGACCGTAAATTCTGACAAACCCCTGCCCTGCAGGTTCTGTCGAATACGTGCTCCTCCAGTTCTGACCGGAAAAGTTCAAATCCACTGATGAGCGGATTGGGAGCCATCTTGCCAAGCCCGCACAATGATGTATCCTGCATAACACGAGCCAGATCAGTCACTTTTGTGATCCCTTTAAACCGGTCAAGAGCCATGTGTTTTTTCTCATCCTGTGGCCGGCTTGTGATCATTTCAAGAATTTCCCTGATCCGCTTCGATCCGTTGCGGCAGGGAATACACTTTCCGCAGCTTTCCTGATGGATAAAATCCATCATATTTTTAATCAGGTTTACCGGACAGCTCTCTTCATCAAGAACAACGAGGCTGCCCGATCCCATGACCATGTTTTCCTGGTTGAACCGGTCGAAGTCTATCGGAATATCAAGCTTATCAGGTGGCAGGAATTTGCCCGAAGGACCTCCCAGAAGAACAGCTTTTAAAGGTGTTCCGTTTCTCGTTCCTCCCCCCGCTTTATCGACCAGGTCCCTGATGGGCTGACCGAAGGCGATTTCGACCACCCCCATTCTTTTGATTTTGCCTGACAGGCTGAATAGTTTTGTGCCGACGGATCCTTCCGTACCGGTTTTCCGGTACCAGTCAGGTCCGTTTTCAATAATGAGGGGCACCTGCGCAAGGGTTTCCACATTATGCACAAGGGTTGGCTTCCCAAAAAGACCCTGTGTTGCCGGCCATGGGGGCCGGGTCCGGGGCATACCCCTTTTACCTTCCAGACTGGCGATCAGTGCGGTTTCCTCGCCGCACACAAAAGCACCGGGTCCCCGGCGAAGCTGAATATCCAGGGTATAGCCACTCCCGAGAATATCCTGACCAAGCAATCCGGCTGCCCGGGCCTGGCTCAATGCACACTGAATCCGTTTAACAGCCATTCCGTATCTCGATCGGGTATAAATGATGGCATGGCTGGCCCCTATGACATAGGAAGCAAGCATTACCCCTTCCAGAATGAGATGGGGATTGCTTTCAATCAGAATCCGGTGCATATATCCTCCCGGATCGCTCTCATCGGCGTTGCACAGGACATATCTCTTATCTCCTGTAATGGAGATTACACACTGCCATTTCAATGCTGCAGTAAATCCTGATCCCGACCGCCCTCTCAGGCCGCTTTGCTCAATCAGCCTGATCAGCTCGGTATCGGTATAATGACGAATGCTCTTGGCAAAAGAACGGTAACCTCCCCACGCGATATATTCTGCCACCGAGCAAGGATCAATCACCCCGCTATGCTTCATCACGTGACGGGTCTGGTTTTTAAAGAAAGGGTGCTGACTCCATTCGGGTATGCCTTCCCAGGATTGCTGCCCGCTGAAGGCCATCTGCCCGATCAGGTTTTCCTCCGGAACAACCTGCTTATGGATAGCATTAAGAATTCCCGGTATATCACTCACTTCAACAGGACCGTAATAAAGACGTGTCCTGCCGGGAATCTGAATTCCTATTACCGGTTCCGCCGACAGTAAACCCAGGCTTCCGCATTCAACGATCCCTATCGCCTGATCATTCTCCGTGCCCCAGGTTTCAATGGCTTCCCGTATCAGGTTTAGTGGATAAATAGATGATGGAGTTGTAGTATCAATTAAGACCACAGTATTATCAATCCGTTCCCGGCGCAATGTTCGGATTCTTCTTCTCAGCACCGGATCTCCGGAGGGTTGTTCATGGATTAGCAGCTCCTGCAGATCCTGTCGCATCTGATCATCAATTGGAGCCATTGTCATTTTATTTCCGGATTTTTTAACTGATCGATCAATTCCTTCACTTTCCTTGCAGTAACAGACGGATACATCTGACCATTCACCGACACTACCGGTGCTTCCTGGCAGACACCCAGGCACGGAACCCATTCCAGGCTGAATATCCCGTCATCAGTGGTTTCTCCCGGCCTTATGCCCAGTATGCGACTGATTTCCCGCCTTATTCTCTCACTCCCGTCAACCTGGCAACCAATCCCCTGACAAGCCTGGATATGATACCTTCCACCCGGATCAAACCGGAATTCATTGTAAAAAGTAGCCACACTATAAATCTTAACCGCTGGCATTTCAAGGTATTCTGCAACAGCTGATACCGCATTTTCGGGAATGTATCCTCTGCTATCCTGAATCTCCTGGAGGATCGGGATCAGATTCTCCCGCCTCCCGGCCGGATAGTGCTTGAGAATCGAACTGAATTCAGATTCCATGTTATCCGAAAAACATTGTTATTTTTCTAACATATTAATTAAATGCAAATTTTACAACTTTTCCGGACAATTTCCCAATGGTCGCGCAGATTATTGTTAATTTTGAAACAATGATTGTAAAAACCGGATGGATCAGAACAAAACAGAAATAATCGTATGCCTGGGAAGCTCCTGTTTTGCAAGGGGCAATAAAAAAATGGTTCAGGTTATCCAGCAGTTTTTATTGCAA
>JAZDPC010000026.1:0-3617 GCA_043797975.1 Bacteroidota bacterium | reverse complement strand
ATACCTGCTCGTTGAACAGAACACCTTCCCTTTTCCCTGCCGAATTGTACAGTATAACTGTCAGGTGCCGGGGTTCATCGGTGATCACCTTAACAAAGACGCTGTTTCTATATGGATTCGGGTAGACCTCTTCTACCTGGAAGGCAATCCCATCACCCGGTTCATGTATCGAAGCTGCCGGATCATACCAGGTGCTGTAGACACCGTTGCCGTGAGTCCCGACAGCGATAAACCCATCCGATTGCCTTGCATCGATCATGTCCACGATCACGGAACCTATAGTGGATGCCCCCTCCTGCACCCAGAGGGTCGAATCGCCATTTAGCCGGGTTGTTGAGTAGAGACCAATAGAGGTGCCGGCAAACCATACCTCGTGCTCCTGATAGGTAAGTTTTTTCACCCAGCGGACCGAAGGACCTGATCCGGAACCATCCGGATTTTCCTCCAGGGTACCCCCTTCTGCTCTCCAGGATGCACCTCCGTCAGTAGAAGAAAATATACTTTGAACCTCATAATTAGAGAATACGACCACAATGTTGTCTGCATTGTTCTCATCCACATCGATGCAGGCGACGAAGGCATTCTGCGGAAATGCATTATCGGTAATATCCTGAGGCATGGGATTTCCCGTATGAGCGTTATCCAATCTGTATACCCGGCCGAGGTTTGTTCCGTAATAAAGCCGGTTTGCAGGATTTTTAGATACCGTGATAAAACTGATCTCTGCGGCATCCCCCACATCGATATTGCTCAGATGGTTCCATCCTGTATTCCTGAAATTGGTATCGTAAGAGACAACTTTCATATTGTCTTTGCGCCACACACTGGTGATGGTTGGCAGGTAGAAGGTTTCATAAGAATTTGGATCAAGGGCAAAATTCTGGTAAAAAGGAAAGAGAGAATTGGACCCCATGACCGGGTCGTAGAATTTCAACAGGGTATCCGGTAATTGCGGGAATATATTTTTTGTGTGCATTTCCTCATCGAATTGAGACGTCCAGATGTTCCCGCTGTATGCGGAAATCACACAGTATTCCCAGGTGGGGGCAACACAGGTGGCGAACCCGTCGTAACAGATATCGATATCAAACCAGAACTCTGACGGATCATCAGTAATGGTATAGTACCAGTTGTTGTCCTGCAGTACACCCAGGATCCAGTTGTCACCCGAATTTCCATGATCGATAGTGACGGAGTAGAACTGGGTGGTGGTCAACTTGTTGTTTATTCGATCCCAAGATACATCACTGCTATCTACCATGCAGTCGTATGTAATATAAACACCTCCATCGTTTCCCATAAACAGCACATTCGGGTCAGAAGGAAGGAAGGTAATTCCATGCTGATCGGGATGCAACGCATGGAGTGAATCCATTTCAAACGGGTATCCTCCCATGAAGATGGTTTGAGCTGAATCAGCAAATCCGTTGTTGGAGCGGTACATATTCATCCCGGCAAGAAAAACCACCTCTTCATTGTCTGGTTTGACACCCATGGTGAAACAATAGCCGCCATAAACCACAAATGAAAAGGGGAAACTGTTTATGTTGCCGTTTCCGCCGCCTGGAATACCGTGAGTTCGGTCTTCCCAGATGGCTGAATCGGCAACCGGGTCCCAGTTCATTTTCCAGAAGGTGTTGATTGTATTAGTATAACCGTTAAATGGATTCAGATCAGGGGACTGAGATTCTGTAAATACGTACAGTACATGTTCATTTGAAGGTGCGATGGCCAATCGCGAAACGCGGTTATCATTTGGGAATCCCGGAGGCGTAATGTTCGTCCAGTCGATTCCGTCGATTGAGCGCCAGATACCTGCTTTCCCCAGGGGCTCGATGCCCCAGCCATAGCTGCCTAGGACGGCATAGAGAACGCCTTCGGAAGTAATGGTCAGATCAGTACCAAACGATTTATTTTCAATATCGCCCAGTACCATTTCCCACCTCTCTCCGCCATCTTCCGATCGCATGATGGCCCCATAACAGGCAGCGTAAACAATGTTTTTATCCATCCTGACTGGATCCGTGACGATCCGCCAGATCCCCTGAAATATCTCACTCAGGTAACCCGGAGAGCCTCCCTGGGTTGATGCAAGGGGTTGCCAGCTTTCTCCGTTGTCGGTAGATTTAAATATTCCATTTCCAATTCCAAGGGTGCGTACATTGGTGCTGATGTTCCGGTCGGTTGTGCTGAGCATCTCTCCGGTGCCGTAATACCAGGTGTTCCGGTGCCCTGGGCGGGAGTTTTAAACAAGGCAGGTGGCAGATTGCTCGGCATCAGGAGAGGTAACTTTGCTCCAGTTCCCGCCCTGGTCAAAAGATTGCCACATACCTCCGGAAGCGCTGCCTGAGAGCAAGTGATCTTCATTCTCCAGATCCACGGCAATACATAGCATCCGCCCTCCGATATTATCCGGCCCGCGCCAGGTCCAGATCTGGTTCCGGCTACCCTCTTTAAGTGGCAATCCGGCTGCAAAAGCCAGTTCCCGGCTACGGATGCCGGGAGGAATAACACCCGTGTTCGGATTGCGGAGTTTCATTACCTGGAGATCGGCCAGAAACGGTAATAGAGCAGGGGTGGGTGCTCTTTTGATCTCCTCAAGCGTTCCGGATTTCTTTTGGGGTGAGTTATTAGATTGAAAGGAGGGAAAGAAAAGAACAGATCCGGCTAATAGAACGAAACCGGAAACCAAGAAAAGAGAGACAATTTTTTTCATGAGATTGAATTAAAATGAAACATATCGATATTCAGGGCAATCAAATATAAGAAACTATCCTGCGGAAATCAAGTATATTCAGGTTTTTAACTTACCCAAATGTGTGATCGATAAAAGGGTGTATCTTTGCAAAAATTTCCGGATTAACTAATTCCTTATACCATTGACTTTTACTGATTTTGGGTTTGATCAACGGTTGCTTGAGGGGATCGACTCACTTGGATTTGAATTACCCACAACGATTCAGCAGCAGGCTATTCCCCTGATAATGGAAGGGAAGGATCTGATTGCTTCTGCCCAGACAGGTACCGGTAAAACAGCAGCATTTTTATTACCGATCATACATAAGATCCTGACCGCAGATTCCGGAAAGGGGATCAAGGCTCTGGTGATCGGGGTAACCCACCGGTAGTAATTATGCAACATGATCAGGAGGATTGCAAATCCTTTCAGGAAGTTGGTGTCCTCCCGCGAGAACGAAGTAAGGGTAATTCTTTTCAGCATAGTTCGGGCGCTTTCATTCGAAGGCAAATATACGAAATGACCTGACGGATAGAATGCCTGTGACAGGAGACGGTTGAAAACATCTGGTAAAAGAAACGATGTCTGCTTGCCGAAACCGGGATTTCCATGGTATCTTTGGTTGTTAAGAACCTGCATATATCCGAAGAACGCCCGTTTATGCACAGGTGGACCTGCTATCTTCAACTGCTTGTTTTGCTGATCCTGCCCTTTTTCCTGTCGGCACAGAATTGGGGAATTAAGAAAGGGCCTGATGCCGGCTTTGCAAAACGTTGGAGCCTGGGCATCAACCTCGGTCCGGACTTTTTATACGGCGACCTCACCAAAGACAAGCTGGGAAGCTACCGGAATGCTAGTCTTGCCGGGGGCCTTGCCCTGC
>JAZDPC010000052.1:0-46075 GCA_043797975.1 Bacteroidota bacterium | reverse complement strand
GAGCCTTGGCTTCAACTTCTTTAAAATTATCATTCTGACCTACATCCGCAACATAACAGATAACCTCATAACCTTTGTTAATCAACCACTTAAGTATTACTGAAGTATCCAACCCGCCACTGTAGGCCAATACAACTTTCTTCTTCATTTTACTATGTATAAATATTCTTTATTAACCTATGATTTTCAAGGAGAGACCCGGAAACTTACTGCTAAGAATTCCGGCTATCAGGTTTTTCGAAACCCCTTCTTTCAAAATGACCAGAATGGTATCATCACCTGCGATAGTGCCCATGATTTCAGGAATCTGCTGGTAGTCTATTGTAAAGGCCACCCCATTTGCGAAACCCGGGAGGGTGCGTATTACTCCGAACTGCCCTGAAAAGTCAACTGACAGCACCCCATCCAGATGGTCGGGCAACCGGTTCATGACTTCACGCATATCTTTATCTTCCGGCAAAATATAGCGTGATCCCTTTACCGGATCAAGAATTTTCATGACATGAAGTTGCCTCAGATCCCTCGACAAGGTAGCCTGTGTTACATCATATCCTTTACTTTCCAGCGCTTTCTGGAGTTCTTCCTGATTTCTGATCCATTGATCCCTCAGAATCAGCATGATCGTTTCCTGACGTGTTAATCTATCCATTGTATATTAATTCAAATTTGGTGCATAATTATTAATAATATTTAATATGACCAAATAATTATGCAAAAAAAAAGCTGTCCCACGCAGAACAGCTTTTCTTAAAGGTAATTGGAAGTCTACTTCTTCACCTCTTCCTCCTTGATGATTTCAGTTTTATAGCCCAGTTTTTGGATCGCCTTCTCAAGCTTTGCCGGAGAAGTTTTATCAGGCCGGTATTTGATGGTCACTATTTTTGTTGGCAAGTCAACATCAAGGCCTTTAACTCCTTTTTCATACGGGATATTCTTTTCGACTTTTGCTTTGCAATTCTCACAGGACATCGAGACCCAGCATTTCATGGTTTGGACATTGTCTTTTTTAGCTTTTTTATCCTGAGCCATTACTGTAGAGGCTCCGGCAAATGCAAACTGGCACATCATAATGATTACCAGGGTTTTAAATAAATTTTTCATAACTCTTATTACTTAGGTTAATTACTTGTAGTCCTATTCTTCATCGTCACGTTCAATACGAAATCTAAAACCCACATAGATCTTTCTGCCATGCAAAGGGCCCCATATCAGTGAGGAGTCGAAATATTCGCCATATGGCTGATCGCCGGCAATTACAGCATGCATTTGCCTGAAATCAGTTAGGTTTTCGGCACCAACATAAATGTCCCATTTTTTGAAATACTTAGTGATCTGGGCGTTGATAATTGCATAGGCATCAAATGTCTCCTCCATACGATAGCCTTCCGGATTTGCCTGGGTTGACGGGATCCTTCCCGGGCCGTTTAGCTGGCAGGTAATGTCGAATTGCCATTTCTTCATCGGGGTTTGATAAGAAGCAACAAACAGCCCTTTGTACCGGCTGATCAAAGGTTTCTCAACCAACTGACCCTTTAGGGTATATTTCACATCCGTATAGCGGAAGGCAAGTTTGGTTTCCAGTCCTTTCAGAAACTGAGAGGTTATCTCGATCTGATAATTATTGGAATAAGATTTCCCATCAAGATTGGAGAACCGAACCTCATTAACATTGGAATCGAGATCCACAATGATCTGTTCCAGGAAACTGGTGCGGTACACCTCAACAGACACTGATATAGGCTGGATCCCCACCGGAATGTAATGGGTAACATTAATTCCATAGTTCCATGCTTCCTCCTGCTTCAGACCAGGATCAACGATGATCTTCCTTGAGTTAGCAAGAAAGTGGTTGTTTTCTGCGATGATCATTGGGGAGCGGTATCCCTTGCCTGCTGACAGCCTGAAATGGGTATGACCGTTGATGTCGAAACGGGCATGAAGTCTCGGTGTGAACATCAGTCCGTACAAATTATGATAGTCAAGCCTCATTCCCGCGAGGAGGTTAAAATGCTCATTCGGTTTAAAGGAGTATTCCGAGTAGATGCCCGGAACTCTCTCGTTTCTGGTTGAGGTTATTGAATCGATCACTTCGTTGTAGTTGTCGAGGTTGAAGCTCAGTCCCGAAACCAATATATGCTGAGAGTTTACAATATCAGTCTGATACATCAGATTGAGATAGTAATTAAACTGTTTCCCGTCATACTGTCTGATTCCGTAAAACGAACCCTGATCATGAAAAGAGACTGAGTTAATGCTGCCAAAACTCGAATTCAGATCATTGTTAAAGACATAGCCCAGCTTCAGAAAACCCTCGCCCCGGCTTGTATTGATGCCGATACCGTAAGGATGATCAGTATCCCTGGGTTCGGTTTTGTCAAACGTCATCTGGCCCGAATACCGGTCCTCCTTCAGAAGCTTGATCCCGGCATGCATCCGGATATGCTCTGAAGAGTAATACCATCTGTTCAGTACATTAAATTGCCTGTAGAGCGGCTCATCGAGGAAATTGTCGTCGTTGTGGTCCTCCTTTTGCTGATCGTCGCTGTAATGGACCAAGAGGCCTGTACTCAAGTGATCGTTAAACTTGACTGAAGTTGCGATGTTGGCCTCTTTCCTGCCCACATGGCTAAGGAAAAGATTCAACAGCAGTTTATCGGCCAAATTCGGCTTCAGGTACTCAACATCAATCTGGCCTGCGATAGATTCATACCCGTTTTTTACGGAGGCAGTACCTTTGGAGATCATGATCCCCTCCATCCATGGTCCTGGAACATATGAAAGACCATATTGGCTGGCAATCCCCCTCATGTTGGGGACGTTTTCTGTTAGCATCTGGACATAGATCCCATCAAGTCCGAGAAGCCTGATCTGTCTGGCCCCTGTAATAGCATTGGAATAATAGGCATCTACCGAGGCATTGGTGGTAAAGCTTTCAGCCAGGTTACAGCAGGCCGCCTTGCAAAGTTCCGCATAGGTTATCTTTTCTGTCTGTATCGGAGCCATCCTGTCGATATGTGATCCGGGATTGCGTTGGACAATTTTGACTTCATCGAGCGCCTGACCAGCTTTTAAAACGACCTCTATCCCTGATTGTAGAGACAGAATCTCCAGTGTATCTGACTGATAGCCAACGTAGCTAAAAACAAGCTGTTTATAGGAATCCGGCTTAAACAATTCAAATCTTCCTGACGTATCGGTCGTTGTACCGATCTGCGATCCAGCCCAGTATACATTGACACCCGGTAATATGACCTTCCTGGCATCAACAATTTCATAAACCGTACCTGACACCATCTGAGCAACCAGGTAGTGAGGAAGCAGGATTGCAAATAGAAGAAGTGCTTTAAATTTATTCATTGAACAATTGATTAAAGATTTGTAAACCCAACTCAAGGAGAGTGCCCTGCAATCTTTAATCAGCAACGAAAAGCAATCAGATCCGGAACGAGTGCTTTATACGAGAGACGAACGGTATGATTGATTAAGGAACCTTCTGATGGTTTAATAAGCTCTTCGGAAGAATTGTTCGGAAGAATAAAGGGATTGATCACAGGCACTTTCATGGTAACTTTAACCAAATGATGCCCATCTTCCGATGAGAGGGCATTATCCAGCTTCAGCAAGCCTGGAAGGCAACAGTCGTCTTTCCCACAATTATGATTTGACTTATCCTTTTCATTATGGCAACAGGAATCATGAGATTCCTCCATGTTCCCAACTATGATAAGCTCAACACGATCTCCCCCGCACCAGATGCAATGATGCTGGATCACCTGATAACCGATCGAGCTGGTTATAATGGCAAACGCCAATACTATTACCAAGAGTTTCCTTATCATCAGAATACAAAGTAAAACACTTAGAAAATCATTCGGTTACAAATTTTTGTTAATAATCTCTAAAACCGATGATATTTCATCATTCCGTCCGTTTGGATAAATGGTTATCTTTTCAGGATGAAAATAGAAGTATCCAACGGAGAGTTGCTCGACAAGCTTTCTATTTTGGAAATCAAGCTGTCAAGGATCTCAGATCCGGCAAAAAGACAAAATATTAATAAAGAGTACCAGATCTTACTGAAAGCAGCCAGTGCAGCGATTCCCAGAGTCAAAACACTTTACAGTGATTTACTGAAAGTAAATGTCCGTCTCTGGGAAACTGAAGACCGGATTCGTGGCCTTGAATCCAATAAAAAATTTGATGCCGAATTCGTAGAAACAGCTCGTTCCGTATATCATTTAAATGATGAAAGATCAAGGATCAAAACAGAGATCGATGTGATAACGGGATCCAACCTGCGTGAAGAAAAATCATATCACGGTTATTGATGAGTACGGTTTTAGTCATCCGGCTATCATCAATGGGTGATGTTTTGCTGACTCTCCCGGTACTGCAGGAAACTTTGCGACAAAATCCTGAACTCAGTATCATATTCCTGACACGGACTCGATTTACCGGCTACTTTAACGGAATTGACCGTTTATCTCCGGTTGGATTCGAGCCTGCCGGTAAGCATAAAGGAATTATTGGTCTGATTAAGCTCTACCTGGAGCTGCGCCAATTCCGGATCTCAAAAGTCATCGATCTGCACGGGGTTATCAGGACTTACATAATTGATTTCTTTTTTATTCTGACTTTAAGTCCCGTATTTCTGATAAGCAAGTATCGAAAGGAACGCCATAAAATAATCCGGGGAAACCGAATGCTGAGTCTGCCTCATGCAACCATCCGCTACTGTCAGGTCTTCGTTAAAGCAGGCATCCGGAGCGAGGTATCGGCATTACCAGTTTTTCCTTCAATTTCGTTGGCGCCGAAAAACGGTACTGTCCGGATCGGGATAGCTCCCCTGTCGCGACATGTTACGAAGAATTGGAATCCTGAATATGTCAATCAATTGATCGTCAAACTCCTGAGCAAAGAAGGAAGAGAGGTTCATCTTTTCGGAGGAGCAGACGAGAGGGAAAAACTGAATGGCTTTGTCACTGAGAGAGTTATCAATGAAGCTGGGAGGTCTGATTCAGGGGCAGAACTGATATTGATGGCTTCCATGGATGTTTTCATTTCCATGGACTCAGCCAATATGCATCTTGCGTCGCTTGCAGGTGTTCCTACAGTTTCGATCTGGGGGCCAACGGATCCCAGATTAGGTTTTTCTGCGATTTGTCAGCCAAAGGAGAACTCAATTTTTATCTCTCCTGATGAAGTTGATTGCAGGCCTTGTTCGGTATACGGGGAAATACCATGCCGCAGAAAAACAGACAAAATGCTGTGCATGGATAGCATCCTTCCTGAAACCGTATTAGTCAGGACAGAAGAAATATTGAAATCGGGGCAGAATAAGTAATTACTACTTAGTATATTTACAGGTAAAGCACCTGAATATGAAAAATATATTTATTTCATTCATTATCAGCCTTTTACCCTTATTCCTATTCCCCACTGCCCTCTCCGCCCAGAAAATTGCCGTTTTTAGCTTCCCGGTTGAAATTGAGCTGACCAATGATCAGGGTGAGATGTCTACGCGTGACTATCTGAAAAACTACGGTACAAAAGGCAGGAAAAGAGGCCCGGAGTATATTTACAAAGCTACCGTCCCGTTCATAATAACGCAGTTTGCGAAAACCGGAAAAACCCTTTTGACGATTGATACTCTGAGCACACTGAAAGATAATGAGTACGGCTATCCGTCAGCCTCATTGGCAAAAGCGATTGAAACCGGGATTGCAGATCAGTATATCAGGATTCATTTAAAAGATATCGCTCAGGTTGAACTTGAAGGGGTTGTTCAGCTCGATCCTCAGACCCAGCAAAAGAAAATTGTGAAAATGCGCTGCAGGCTCCAAATCTATGACAAAGATAAAAACCTGATTTTCGAATCCACCGGAGAATTTCAGTCGGGTGAGAAGGTTGAGAATGCGGCTGAACTGGGGGTTGATCTACGGCGAATAGAAAGTTCAGCTTTTGACCAGGAGCTCAAGGTTTACGAGACCTGCGCTAAAATGGCCATCTTGAGGGCGATGAAGCTGCTGGTCCACTGAAAGAACGAAAGGACCACTCCGGAGAGTAGTCCTTTCACAGACAAGGGGTATTAACAGAACTTAGAACAAAAAATCTAATCCGATATAGACGCCTGCTTTATTTGCATCAGCTTTACTGGCAGCCAGGCCATAATCAACTGCCACAATAAAATTCTGATTTAAAGCAATGTGGAGTCCGGCCCCATAGCCAATATGTAATCCGTCTTCCTTTCCATAAAATGCAGAAGGAATTTCGAATCCGTCATAGGGTTTGTATGCTTTTGTGATGATACCTGCATCGACAAACGGTGAAAGTGCCAGATACCAATTCTGTTTCAGGAAATTGAATTTTGCAAATTTCCACCTTAATTCAAAATTCCCCAGAGCATATCCTTCACCGACGACACGGTTCCGCATAACACCACGGATGGTTTTAGAACCGCCCAAGCCTTCCCTGTTATCATAAGTGCTGTAAGTGAAATTCATCATATACCAGGGTGTATTGCCGGCGATGGTTGACTGGTAATTCAACCGGTAGGCAAAGGTCAGCCTGTCGGGGAAAATGGTAAAATATTGCCGGTGAGTCAGTACCACTGAGACAAAAGGATCATCCCAAAATCCGGGTGCTCCAAGAATCATGGCTTCCGACCAGATGCCCTTGTTGGGATTGGGTTCATTATCGCGCGTATCGGCCACAATTCCGGCAGCGAAGGTTAAAACGCTTCCGCCTTTTGCCTGTTCAGCAGGGATAACGCCCTGTTTGACGAACAGGTCGTATAAACCGTCCTCGTTTGGCAGTACTTTGTCACCTTCCTTGCCCTTATTCAGTTTATCAATATTAACAGAATCCATCTTCAGATTATAGTATGAAGCTCCGGCGAACCACCTGAGCTTCCGGCCTATTATTTTTCCCTGAAAATTAGCGCGGAGCCTTAGGTTTTTCCGATCCATCCTGTAAAACATCCTGGTAATATAAGCCGTACTGCCTACGGTCATAAGATCAGAATTAAAAGCGGTGTTGTAGCCGTTAAAGCCATAGAAATCCATAGCCTGTTCAGTTTCCAGTCTTGCATCAGCAGTCAGGCGAATGCCGGGAATCAGGTATTCCGAATCATACTTGATTTGTTTAAGGTCGCTTCCTTTGGTTGTATGGGACCATTCAACATACAGGGAATGTTTATAAAACGGATAGATAGTTCCATCTCCGTAATCATAAAAATTGGCCAGAGCCCCGTACCGGAATCCCAGGTCGGAATCATAGGCAACAGCCGGTACAGCACCGAAGCTGAATCCGGATTTTGTTTTCTCCTTGGTCTGAGCATTTGATGAAAGTCCAAAAACCAAACAAAGAGCCAGAACGAATAAGGATTTTGTTTTCATAGGTTATCAATTTGATGTAAAGGAAAAACATTTTTCCAACAATTTCAACTTGGCCGTCTGACAGCTGATTTTTGAATAACCCAGCACGATTTCAGGTGAAAAAATTACCTTTGATCATTCAATAAAAAATCTATGGAACCAAAGAACGGTATTATCTGGGATGTTGATCCGGTTATGTTTCATATCGGTGATTGGTCTGTCCGATGGTATGGCCTCCTTTTCGCACTGGGCTTTGTTGCAGGCATCTATATCATCAACAGGATGTTTAAAAAAGACAACACCAAAAAGGAATGGATCGACAGCCTGTTTTTGTATATGGTTATCGGAACCGTGATCGGAGCCCGTCTCGGCCATGTTTTCTTTTATGATTGGGCTTATTACAAGGAAAATCCGGCCGAAATCTTTAAAATATGGCATGGAGGGCTGGCCAGTCATGGCGCAGCCATCAGCATACCGCTGATGCTCTGGTTATGGTCAAGAAGAATCAGCAAGAAGTCGATCTTGTGGGCACTCGACAGGGTAGTTGTACCTGCAGCGCTTGTCGGAGCCTTTATCCGCACCGGAAATCTCATTAACAGTGAAATTTACGGGAATGCCACATCGTTACCCTGGGCATTTACATTTATTAGGGAAGATAATATCCCCCGTCATCCAACACAGATTTATGAGGCACTGGGTTATCTGTCGATTTTTATTTTCCTGATGTACCTCTTCTTCAAAACCGATACCCGCTTCAAACAAGGCAAGATATTTGGCTGGTTCATGTTACTTGTTTTTGGTTTCCGGTTCTTTGTCGAGTTCCTGAAAGCTGATCAGGTTGCATTTGAGGCCAATATGAGCCTAAATATGGGACAGTTGCTCAGCATTCCGATGGCATTGGTTGGTCTGTTGTTTGTTCTGTGGCAGCCCAAGGTAAAAGAGGAGGCGGTTGTCTCGCCGGAAAAACCGGCTAAAAAGAAAAACCAGGAACCGACCCATGACTGATTTGCTCTGTCGGGTTTATAACCCCAGAGAATTCCGCGACCAGGCTCATAAACTCGTTGATCTTATCGCCGATCACCTGGAATCCAGTCTGTCGCGGACCGAAGAAACCGTTCTGCCATGGATGGAACCTGAAGAGCGTTTATCCGAATGGAAAAAGTTTTTAGATCCGGATTTTGACTTTAATGAATTCTGGTCTGCGACCATTGCTGAGACCATCCATATTCATCATCCCAGATATATGGGTCATCAGGTCTGTGCCGCTTTTCCGGTTTCCGGATTGGGAGATATGCTGAACGGTGCATTGAATAACGGATCGGCTATTTACGAAATGGGGCCTGTCAGCAATGCGATGGAGCGGGTGGTTACCGACTGGCTGGCGAAGGCAATTGGAATGGGCCCGAAATCTGCCGGTATTCTCACTTCAGGCGGTTCACTGGGCAACCTGACTGCTCTCCTGGCTGCCAGGCAGCACCAATCGGGTTACAATCACTGGCTGGAAGGCAAACACGATCATTTCCATCCAGCCGTCATGGTCAGCGCGGAGGCACATTACAGTATCGCCCGGGCAGTCCAGATCATGGGCTGGGGCGATCAGGGGATAGTTAGAGTACCCGCTGATTACAATCACCGGATTGATATCACTAAACTTGAAGAATCTCTGTTTAACGCAAAAAATCAGGGTTTAACAGTGCTGGCTGTTGTAGGAAACGCATGTAGCACCTCGACCGGAATATATGATCCTTTGGAACCGCTGGCTGATTTTTGCAATAAGCATAAACTTTGGTTTCATGTTGATGGCTGCCACGGAGGTCCGGCTGCGATCACCCCAAAGTACAGGTATCTTACTTCCGGAATCGAAAAAGCCGATTCAGTGGTTATTGATTTTCATAAAATGATGGGAATAAGCGCTTTAACAACCGCTGTTCTTTTCAAAAACGGTGACCTGTCCTATGAAACTTTTGACCAGAAGGCAACCTACATACTGCATGACTCCGAAAAAGAACTCTGGTTCAATTCTGCCATCCGCACTCTCGAATGCACGAAAAACATGATGGGTGTGAAGGTTTATTCAGTGCTGAAAATCTATGGACCGGAAGTTTTCGTTGATTATGTTACAGCCTGCTATGACCTGGGAAGGACCTTTGCTGACATGCTCAAGACTAATCCTGATTTTGAGCTACCCTACGAGCCGCAGAGCAACATAGTCTGTTACAGATATTTAGCACCTGGGTCAAATCCTGATCAACTGGATCGTATCAATTCCTTCGTCAGAAAAGAGATCATTGAATCCGGAAAGTTTTATATCGTACAGACTCAGATTAATGGTAAGGTATATTTACGCTCAAGCCTGATGAATCCCTTCACTTCCGAACAGGATATGGTTGAATTACTTGATTTTATAAGGGAAACAGCGAAATCAGCAGTTTAAACCGGGATCAGCGGCAATATTTATAGATCAGGTCAGCGGCTTTCGAATTGCCCATTTGCAGTGCTTTCTGCCAATCATGACAGGCTCCGTCCAGATCACCCAGGGCACGTCGCAGTTCACCTCTTTCAACGTATAATTCGGGCTGATTCGGATTAATGTCCAGCGACATGGCAAGATCGTCCAAGCCGGATTCAACCTGAGTATGACTACATTTCAGAATACCCCTGCTATAATAATAGCGTGCATCCATGATCCCGGAATCGATTGCCTTGGTAAAATAAGCAATAGCCCGGTCTGGATACTTATCCTGCACTTTCAGACCGGCCCGGTAATGAAGTTCAGAACTTCCGATTCCCATCTCTTCCAGCTCGTCCATTTCAGCAACAACCGATGAGCCTGAACCTTTTCCTAATTGAATCAGTGCCTTGGAAATGCAGTAATCTGGATTGGTAGGATCTGTCGCGTATAATTTGTTAACGGTGGTTGCAGCCAAATCTGTCAAATTTTCGTTGATAAAATAATCAAGTGCTTCAGCCATTGTGCGCTCATTCAACCTGCTGCCTGATAGAGCCTCTTCAAATGCTTTCATAGCCATCCGATCCTGGTTTAATCCCCTAAGAGCCTTCCCTTTCAGGAAAGAAGCAAACGTGTAATAATAGTCGTTAGCGGGTATATTTTCGATTGACAGGAGGGCTTCGTCGAACTTTCCGCTTGAAATCAGATAATCCGCTTCGCCGATAGCCTGTTCTGATTGTGTGTACCAATTCTCCTGCCAGAGGCTGATCCATGTGCGGTCGTTCTCAAGGCCAATAAAAGAGGGATCCAACTTTATGATTTTCTCAGGGAAATGGTCTTTGCTTTCGAGATGAGCTCTGAGATATTCCAACGCGTTTTCCGTATCATTCTGTTGAATTGAAATCAGGCAAAGCTGATAATTAGCCTCGGCCGGAAACAGTTCAATAAGTTCTGCAAAAAGAATCGCAGCATCATTCAGACGACCGATACCTTTAAGGGCATATGCTTTAGCCAGGGACCACTTCGGTACAAGGGCTGTCGATGGCTGCCCTGCATCCAGAACCGAGAGGGCTTCCTTATACTGTTGCCCTGAGATCTGGAACCTGGCCCGCACCAATTGCTTTTCCCGGGCCGAAGGTTGGGCCATTCCACCCATGCTGATCAGGCAAACCATCAATAATATGGCGGATAATTTTAGTTTCATTGATCCACCTTGCTCCCATCAGAATATAGAATATGGATAAATCCGGTGAGGTACCTGGGTACTATACCTGTCAAACGTTGTTCAAACACCTCACACACATAATAATAGACACCTGCCGGCACAGTTCGTCCGTTTCTCATATGTTTACCATCCCAATTAATTTCCGGATCCTCCGTTTGATAGACCAGGGTATTCCATCTGGAAAATATCTTGAGATTGATTTTTTCCACCCGGTTGTAGGGATTGGGTTTCAGAAAATCATTAATTCCGTCACCGTTTGGTGTGAATACATTCGGAAGTGAATAGTTTATGCAATCATCGACACAAACGATATTGGAGAATTCACTTTCGTTGCCGACCGAATCCACTGCAGTAACAGCATAACAACCTGCCATGGTTTTATCCGGATAATGCCAGTAAGTTGTTATATCGGCCGGACCCACGGAATCAATCCTGATCATTTCACCCTCCAGCGTTACCCGGTTATAGATGCGGTAGAAAGCCGCATCTTCCGAGCAGGAGTCGTTGACATTATTCCATCTAAGCCGGTTTGCAAGGCTATCGCAAACACTCTGGACCGTCAGTATCGGAGGGCAGGGTGCAACAGAATCGACCGGAACAGCGCAGCGGATTTGTGAATAGCTCTCCAACCCTTCAATCCCCAGATCGTGATAACCTCCCTTACTTTTAATCCGGTAACAATAACTGACACCTTCTGACAGGCCCCTGTCGACATAATCATTTCCGGTGCTTATTCCAATTGAATCCTCCCCATTTGCCTTCTGCCTGTAAATAACATATTGATCATTGGTCCACGGAACATTTCTTTTCCAGGTCAATTTCAACGATTTATGGTGTGGGAGGATACTCAATAAGAGGCTCGATGCCAGCTGGGGTTCCCCTATTCTCTCCCACCTGCCGGGCTCACGGTTCCAAAGTTCAATCGTGTAAGCCCACTGTGCTGTTTCTGTATTCAGGTTTAAATCAGTATACACTGTATCCTCCAGATTCAGAAGTGAATCCATTAAAATCCCGTTCTGGCTGAACATCCCTTCGTTTCGGAATAACTTGTAACCAAACGGGCCGTTATATCCTTCCAGTTGCTCTGGTTTCGGTTTGAGCCAGGATAAGCTGATTGATCCTGTTTCAGGATCCGTTGAGTTTACCGAAACCTTTGTAATCAGAGGAATACCTCTGACCAGACGTGTGCAAACCTCGTCAGAAGCAAAGGATTCTGCACCATCCTCGAAATAAGCCACAATCCGGTAACAATAATCAGTGGATTGTTCAAGCCCCCTGTCGTTATTATTATCGATGCAGGTTGTGCTTGCATGTCCTTTCAGAACAGAGACCAAATCATATCCAAGGTCGGCTGGAATGCCGGTCTCACAACTCTCGGGTTCAAAAACCGCAGATCCTTTCTTTCTGAACACGCGGTAGCCGGCAGCATTGGCGCATTCGCTCGGATTCCATGTTAAGGTAATGTAACTGGAAGATGGAGTTGCGGTCAGGTTTTCAACACGGGGACAATTAACAAATATTTCAATATTCTTACTATCAACTAATTGAAGATCATTAAGAGTGTCTTTTGCCTTAATAATTATAAGATAGGGTTGTTTCCTTACCAGGCTGCAGTCGGTTTGCCATCGTAATGAGCCGGTAGCCCGCCCTGGCGTTGATGTGACCTGACGGAATTCAGCCGGATTATTCTCGATTGAGAGCGGTCCGCCACTGGCATGCAAGTTAATTATATCACCATTCAGATCGGTTGCCACAATACTGGTATTGAGCTTTTCGCCGGCCAGCAGACAGAATTGACCGATTGCTTCAATCACGGGAGGTTTGTTTTCAGTCTCATAAACCTCGATCTGCATATCTCGCTGAATTTTGCCTATTTTAACTCCACTCCGCCACTCCTCAATGGTCATAGCTACATTATATTTCCCCACTTCAGTCGGTGCGGCCCAGATGAGGTCACCGGTACGTTCGTCAACTATTAGTGAATCACTGAAAGGGGGGAATGTATATCCCACGATTTCCTTTCCGCCTTCGGCTGTACAGATAGCCAGTTTGTATGACAGGCTATCCCCGTCGGGATCATAGGCCGCAGGATTATGGATGAAGGTATAGCCTAATGCAGCCTTGTCGATTGGCGGGTTGAGCAATACGGGTGTACTATTGCTTCCAATCGCAGGGTTAATTACCAGAATTGTCTTTATCGAGAAAACGACATTAACCGAATTGGGTATGTTCTTTACATTCCTGTTCCGGTTAGGATCTTCAACAACAATCTGGTATGTACCAGGACCAGGATAAGTATGCTCCCAGACATATTCATTCCTCTTGTAGTAATCCGGAAGATAAACTTCCTTGATACGAGGAACATCAGTTTTTGAACCGTCTCCAAACTGAACTTCCAGCTGAGGCCGGTCTGCAACCGGTTCCGGTCCGGTTGACGTATAGGTAATTACCGTGATTTTAAAGGTCAGTTCACTGATCTGCTTAAAAGTTATTTCACCCGCGCGGTTATGCGTTGCGTATACCGAAAACGGAATAAGAGCAGGCAGTAAGAATAAAACCGGTATGATAAATGATTTCTTCAATTAATTTCAGGATTCCATGTTATTATCAAATTTCGTACCTATTTAGTCAGCAGAATCAACGCTATCCTTTTTTTTCCAGTAAGCTCATGAGATGATTGAAATGGCCCCATGGTAAAGATGAATAAATTCTTCTGATCCGCATACAAGTCCAGCAGAAGTGAGTTCTCTACTTTTACCTGTTGAATCGGTAAAGCTGTTGTAAATGTGAAGGTTATCCAGGTGGCATCATCCCGGGTTTTCCATTCTTTCAGATTCCACTGGTCTGAAGAAACAGACCGGTCGTCAAATTCAATGACCAGCTGCTTGCCGAGCCAACCTTTCAGTTGTTTCAAACTTGCAGGCATCCTGTCATGATTCAGGCTGATGGCACTCTCAAAATCATCTGAAAAGATTTTTACCGTCAGCTCCCATCGGGACAATGCTCTTTTATATTCCAGGTTAGTAAAAGACAAGTGCAACGGATGAGACCAACCGGTAAGACCGATTCCCAGCAAACCTACCAGGAGCATACATTTTACTTTCATGCATATCTTGAAAACATTGTAAAATTAATACTTTTACCGTCAGCGAATCGGATAATCAGATGGGTACTCAAGAGCCTTTCCCTTACGACCTTGCAATCACCGGCGGACATTGTCTGACCCTGGATTCAGGATTCACGGAGATCCCGGACAGCCTGTTACTGATTAAAGATGGCAATATCTGTTATCTTGGAGGTTCAGCTGATTACCCGGGTACCTATAGGGCTGATAAAACACTGCAGGCTTCGGGCAAGTTCATTATGCCAGCCTTCATCAATGCCCATACTCATCTTAGTCTTTCATTATACCGTGGGATAGGCAGCGATTTAGAACTCCATGACTGGTTGAGGAAAGTAATCTGGCCTCTTGAACGGCAATTCTGCACACCGGATAATGTCTATCTGGGATCTTGCCTGTCATTGCTGGAAATGATCAAGTCCGGGACAGGAACACTTGCTGATATGAATTTCTTTTCGGGTTATGCAGGAAAAGCCATAGATGAAAGCGGTCTGAGGGGTTTTCTAGGCGAAGCGCTATTCAGTACCCCAACCCCCAGTATTGCTGACCCCAATGATGGTTTTAACGTACTCCAGTCTTTGGCAGAGCGGTATAAGGATCATCCCTTGATCGGAACTTACCTGGTGGTTCATGCCCCATTTTCCTGCTCAGCTGAACTCTATGCACAGGCAGCGCTAAAGGGCAAGGAATGGGGGATAAAAGTATGCAGTCATTTGGCAGAGACTCAGAAGGAGGTTCAGCAAATCGGAACACAATACGGTTTGACCCCGGTTCAATGGGTTGACAGCACCGGTGTCATCGACAAGGATTTCATTGCCATTCATGCGGTACACCTCACTCCCGGGGATATTGACCTGCTGTCTGAAAGAGGAGCGGGAATCATTCACTGTCCCCATAGCAATATGATGCTGGGGAGCGGAGTCAGCCCTGTTCCCGACTTACTCGATCATGGGATACGTGTTGGCATCGGAACAGACAGCTCTTCCTCCAATAACAGCCTGAGCATCCTATCGGAATTACAGACTGCCGCCAAACTGCACAAGCTCGACAGGCTTGATCCCAAATCGTTGCCAGCCCGTCAGGCTTTACATATGGCCACTTCAGTCAATGCTGATATTCTTGGGCTATCCGGCGTTACCGGTACACTTCAAAAAGACTATTCCGCAGATCTCATCCTGATTGATCCTGATACGCCCAACATGGTTCCCATGCATGATCACTACTCACAGATCGTGTATAGCATGGAAAACAGGAACATTGATACCCTGGTGGTTCACGGTCAAGTCATCATGGAGAACAGGAAGATACTTACACTTGACGAAGAACTCATACTGAAGGAAGTCGACAAATGGATGGAAAGATCATCCGTATTTGATTTTATCAATCTCTGAAATGAACAGGACTGCGACCGGAATTGACCTTGAAGTATCAGGCGGGCATATTCTGACTCTTGATAAAGATATGACCGAAATAAATCCGGGTTCCATCTGTATTTCCGGAAACCGGATCGTATACGTCGGGAAACCAGAAAACAAGCCGGCTGAAATGGTAGCCCGTGAGACGATAAAAGCATCGGGCAAAATCGTCATGCCAACCTTTTTCAATTGCCACAGTCATGCAACCATGTCTATTTTCAGGGGACTTGCAAATGACCTGAGCCTGGACGACTGGCTGAATCATTTTATCTGGCCTGCGGAAAAAAAGAATGTCAATCCCGAAACCGTTTACCTGGGCACCATGATATCAGCCATGGAGATGATTAAATCAGGAACTTCCATTTTTGCCGATATGTATTTCTTTGAAGAGGAGGTAGCCAGGGCCTGTGAAGAGATCGGCATGAGAGTGATCCTGGGCGAAGGAATTCTTGACTTCCCCACTCCTAATAAGGATACTCCGGATAAAGTCATTGGCCACACGCGTATTCTATATGATCAGTTTAAAAATCATCCTTTGATTACCGTATCGGTCGCTGCCCATTCACCATACATCTGTTCACCTGAATCGATTAAAAAGTCTGCTGAACTGTCAAAGGAACTTGATATTTCAGCAAACATACATCTTGCTGAAACATATGATGAGATAACAACCATCAGGGAACGTTATTCAAAAAGCCCGGTTCAGTACTTATTTGATCTTGGCTTTTTATCGGAACGCACAGTTGCTCATCATGGTATTTACCTGGATGATAAGGATATCAGTTTAATCCTTCAATCCGGGACAAGCATCAGCACCATCCCGGACAGCAATATGAAACTGGGTTCTGGCCTGTGCAAGGTTCCGGAGCTGATCCGCCGGGGCATCAACGTTGCCATCGGAACGGATGGAGCGGCCAGCAACAATAATCAGAGCATGTTGCGGGAGCTTCAGCAACTCGGGCGTATTCAAAAAGCATACAACCAGGACCCGACCATCATGTCTGCGGATCAGTTGCTATCCATGGCTACCCTCAACGGAGCAAAAGCATACAGGATGGATAAAGAGCTGGGATCTCTTGAGGCAGGCAAAAAAGCTGATATCATGATTATTAATCCTGACCAGCCTCACTGGTATCCCCGATATGATCCTGTTAACAGCATTGCTTATGCCATGCAGTCGGAAGATGTTGAGAGCGTTGTTATCAATGGGAAAATAATCATGCAGGACCGCGAACTGATGAATGTTGATGAAGAGAAACTTCTGTTCCGGATGAAGAGGCTGCAACTTCGCTGAACCCAAACCGCTTGTTACAACAGATTATTCTGAAGGTCAGACACTTTGCTGATTTCGATAAATGATGCCCCTTTTCTGGGACCGAAACTTCCGCCGACGATAATCACCCGATCCCCCATTGCAATCTCTTCTTTTTCAAGAAGATAGGACGTCACCGCTCTCTTGAAGGAATCTGTATTCTCATTCCGATCCAGATAAAACGGACAAATTCCGTATGACAGGGCCAATTCCCTCATGACTCGCCTTGAATAACAGGCAGCAAAAACAGGATTACGGTTACGGAACGCCGCCATGTACCTTCCGGTCCTTCCTGTCAGTGTATCAATGATGACTGCTCCGGTTTGCAAATCCCGCGAGGCATGGTATGCAGCATTGGCCAGGAAAGCAGCGATTTCGTTATCGATGGATGAGATAGTTGTTCCGGTAGCTTCGCGGGAATTTTCAATCTCGACGGCAACACGGGCCATGGTACTTACGGCTTCTACCGGATAGGCTCCGTATGCGGTTTCTCCGCTCAGCATTAAAGCATCGGTTCCGCTATAAATTGCATTGGCAACATCGGATATCTCCGCTCGGGTCGGCCTGGGATGCTCAATCATGGTATGGAGCATCTGTGTCGCAATGATTACAGGCTTTTTCCTTTGCACGCAAGCCCTTATCAAATGCCTCTGGATCCCGGGAATTTTTTCAGCCGGTATCTCAATGCCCAGATCACCCCGGGCAACCATGATTCCATAAACCACATCCAGTATCTCTTTTATGTTGTCTACGCCTTCCTGATTCTCAATTTTGGCAATAATCTTGATCTTTGAATGACCGTCAAACAGAATATGCTGGATAGCAAGGACATCCTCTTTTCTTCTTACAAATGAATGGGCAATAAAATCGACATCGTTGTCGATGGCGAACTGTATATACTTCTTATCCTTTTCACTCAATGAAGGCAAATCAATTGAAACCCCCGGCACGTTAACACTTTTCCGGGATTTGATGAAACCGCTGTTCGAGGCAATGCACTGAAGGGCTTCCCTGGTCTTTGACGCGACCACTAATTCAATATCCCCGTCATCGATGAGTATGCGATTACCGACAGACAGGTCCTTTACAAAACCAGGATAACTGACACTTATCCTTCCGGGGACGGAAGGCAGATCGGGATTACCGGTTATCTCAATGGTCTCCCCTGCAACAACCTCAATAGGATCTCTTGAAACGGTGGTACGTATCTCCGGTCCTTTGGTATCAATAAGGATTGCAATCCTGTCCGATACTTTGCGGACATTCTCAATAATTTTGGAAGAACCTTCCGGATCCTGATGGGCCGTGTTAATCCTCACTACGTTCATCCCGGCTTCATGCAGTTCCCGTAAATGATCTTCAGAACAACGAACGTCTGAAATAGTTGCCACTATTTTAGTGTGTTTCCTGATCATAGAAAGATCCAGATTATTTAGTGTTTTTAAGATACATTCTCAGACTTTCGATCCCCAGCCTGTAGGAATCCAGTCCAAAACCCATAACAGTGCCGATGCAATTGGGCCCGATCATCGAAACATGCCTGAATGTTTCTCTTTTCAACAGATTCGAAATATGTATTTCGACAACAGGTATTGAGATGGCGGCAATAGCATCAGCAATGGCAACGGAAGTATGGGTATAACCGCCGGCATTCAGGACAATACCTTCGTAAACGGATTCTGCCTGATGAATCGTATTGATCAGTTCTCCCTCGACGTTACTCTGATAATAATCAATTGTAAAATCCGCAAACAGTTCCCGGAGCGGAACCAGATAGCTCTCGAATGACTGGGAGCCGTATATCCCCTTTTCGCGTTTGCCTAATAAATTCAAATTGGGACCGTTGATGATAAGGATTTTCATCATTTTAATTTTTGCAAAAATACTAAATCCATTCAGAATCGCTGTAATTTCGGCTCGGGGAGACACGAATGAAAGATGGATTTCCATATCGGGAAGCATTCCGGACACATCTTAGACTGGAGAAGTCGTTAGCTGAAAACACGATCGAAGGTTATCTGGCTGACGTCACCAAGATGTTCCAGTTCTTGACTGTGGCACATCCTGATCTGAAGGTGCAATCCATCACCCTTGATCATCAGCGGGAATTTCTTGAATGGCTGAACGGGGTTGGAATAAGTGCCCGTTCACAGGCCCGGATCATAAGCGGGATTAAAAACTATTTTCGTTTCCTGTCCATTGAAAACCTGATCACGGAAAATCCCGCTTCATTACTGGAGACACCGAGACTTGCCCGCTATTTGCCTGATATTCTAAGTCTGGAAGAGATTGAAAAAATACTATCCTGTATAGATTTGAGCAATAAGTGGGGTCACCGCAACCTGGCGATCATCGAAGTTCTATATGGCTGCGGATTGAGGGTATCGGAACTGATCAACCTGAAATTATCCCAATTCTCCTTTGAGGAGGGATATGTCCGGGTCACCGGCAAAGGAAGCAAGGAGCGGCTCGTTCCACTCGGGAGTGCGGCGAGAAAAGCCGTTCAGCTTTATCTGTCGGGTTGCCGTGTGCACTTACTGATCCAATCCAAATATCAGGATTATGTTTTTATCAACAACAGGGGAACAAGCCTGACGAGAGTCATGATCTTTCACCTGGTCAGGGAATATGCTGAACGATCAGGAATCAGGAAAGACATCAGCCCCCATACTTTTCGCCATTCCTTTGCCACTCATATGATTGAGAACGGGGCCGACCTGAGGGCCGTTCAGGAGATGCTCGGGCATGAATCCATCCTTACCACGGAAATCTATACCCATCTGAACCGCGATTTTCTTACTGATACGGTTAATCGTTTTCACCCGAGAGCGTAGGATAATATTGTCTTTTTTACTACATTTGTGCCCATTCAAAAAAAGCTTTTAGGGTTACTAATTAAAATTTATAACTATGTCTGTTAAAAGAGTTTACACCTTTGGAAATAAAAAAGCCGAAGGTCGTGCTGACATGAAAAACCTGTTGGGTGGCAAGGGAGCCAACCTGGCCGAAATGAATCTTATCGGTGTTCCGGTACCTCCCGGTTTTACGATTACCACTGAAGTATGCATAGAATACAATCAGCTTGGCCGCAATAAAGTTGTAGAATATCTTCGCAGTGACGTTGAAGCTGCTGTCAGGCAGGTGGAGACCATCATGGGAACCAAATTCGGCAGCAATGAGAATCCCTGTCTGGTATCTGTACGTTCAGGTGCCCGTGCCTCCATGCCGGGCATGATGGACACCATTCTTAATCTTGGGTTGAACGATGATGCTGTTGCCGGTTTGATCAAACGTACGGGTAATCCTCGCTTTGCATGGGATTCCTATCGCCGTTTCGTTCAGATGTACGGTGATGTCGTATTAGGGTTGAAACCTGCCTCCAAAGAGGATATGGATCCATTCGAAGTAATCATTGATCAGGTAAAAGAACATAAAGGTGTTGAGCTCGATACCGACCTCGGTGTAGAAGATCTGAAGGAATTAGTTATTAAGTTCAAGGCTGCCGTTAAGAAAACCACCGGAAAAGATTTTCCGGTTGATCCCTGGGAACAGCTTTGGGGTGCTATTATGGCTGTATTTGACAGCTGGAACAATGACAGGGCCATTTATTACCGCAAGCTCAACCGGATCCCGGATGAATGGGGTACGGCAGTCAACGTTCAGGCCATGGTTTTCGGTAACATGGGAGAAAACTCAGGTACGGGTGTTGCTTTCACCCGCGATGCAGGTACGGGTGAAGACATTTTTAACGGTGAATACCTCATCAATGCACAAGGGGAAGATGTTGTTGCCGGGATCCGCACTCCGCAACAGATCACCAAAGAAGGTTCAAAACGGTGGGCAGTTCTTGCCAATGTATCAGAAGCCGAACGGGCTTCAAAATATCCTTCCCTGGAAGAAGCAATGCCGTCAGTGTATGCTGAGCTGAATGCAACCCAGCAGAAACTTGAAGATCATTACAAAGACATGCAGGATCTTGAATTCACCATTCAGGACGGCAAACTGTGGCTGCTCCAGACCCGTAACGGAAAACGGACCGGTGCTGCCATGGTTAAGATTGCCATGGATATGCTGCGTACCGGTATTATTGATGAAAAAACCGCTTTAAAACGGGTTGAACCCAATAAACTGGATGAATTGCTTCACCCGGTATTTGATAAGAATGCCATTAAAAAAGCTATGGTAATTGCAAAAGGCCTGCCGGCTTCACCAGGAGCTGCAACCGGCCAGATTGTTTTCCATGCTGATGACGCTGACAAGTGGGCCTCTGAAGGGAAAAAGGTTGTTCTGGTAAGGATTGAAACCTCTCCCGAAGACCTTAAAGGGATGAACGTGGCACAGGGTATTCTCACCGCACGCGGAGGCATGACTTCCCACGCAGCTGTTGTTGCTCGCGGTATGGGCAAATGCTGTGTTTCGGGCGCAGGCAGCCTGCAGATCAACTACAAAACCCGCACACTGAAAACCAACGGCAAAGAACTGAAAGAAGGAGACTGGATCTCGTTGAACGGTTCAACCGGTGAGGTGTATGACGGTAAAATTCAAACCATGAACGCTGAGCTCAGCGGAGATTTTGCTGACCTGATGAAACTGGCTGACAAATACTCAAGGCTGAAAGTAAGAACCAATGCCGATACTCCCCGTGACGCTCAGGCTGCAAGGGCTTTTGGTGCTGTCGGAATCGGGCTTTGCCGTACCGAGCACATGTTCTTCGAAGGTGACAGGATCAAAGCCGTTCGCGAAATGATTCTCGCCGATGATGAAACCGGGCGCCGCAAAGCTCTTGCCAAACTCCTTCCGATGCAACGTGGCGATTTCGAAGGAATTTTCGAAGCTATGCAAGGATTACCGGTAACCGTAAGGTTGCTTGATCCGCCGCTTCATGAATTCGTTCCTCACGAAGAAGCCAACCAGAAAGAAATGGCTGATGAGATGGGTATTTCAGTTGAAGCAGTTAAAGCAAAGGTTGAAGCTCTTCATGAGTTTAACCCGATGCTCGGCCACCGCGGCTGCCGCCTGGGTTGCACTTATCCCGAAATCACCGAAATGCAGGTTCGTGCTATTATCGAAGCTGCCCTGAACCTGAAAAAACGGGGTATTGATGCCAGACCGGAAATCATGATCCCGCTGACAGGAACGCTGGAAGAAATGAAAAACCAGGAGCAAGTGACCCGGGAAACTATTGCAACAGTCTTTGCTGAAAGAAAAGACAAAATGGACTACCTCGTTGGAACAATGATTGAGGTTCCTCGTGCTGCATTGGTAGCTGATCAGATCGCAACCTCGGCAGAATTTTTCTCCTTCGGGACCAACGACCTTACTCAGATGACTTTCGGTTATTCCCGCGATGATGCCGGAAAATTCCTGCCGGTTTACCTGCAGAAAGGCATCCTCAAGGAAGATCCGTTCCAGGTTCTTGATCAGGTAGGTGTCGGTCAACTTATTCAGATGGCCGTTGAAAAAGGACGCAGTACAAGACCTAAACTTAAAGTCGGTATTTGTGGCGAACATGGTGGAGAACCCTCATCAGTAGGCTTCTGCCATAAAGTGGGAATGGATTACGTAAGTTGTTCCCCATTCCGCGTACCTATTGCAAGACTCGCTGCAGCACAGGCAGCTTTATAGTCATAGATTTATTAACCTGTCAGCTCTTTCGGGAGCTGACAGGTTTTCTTTTTAATAAGGTTTTATAAATTTGTAAGAATTTACTTGCATATGAACCTTTGGATATCAATCGGATTCCTTGTCCTTGCTTACCTGATGGGATCTGTTTCCTCAGCAGTCTGGCTCGGTAAGCTGATGAAAGGGATTGATGTCCGGGAGCTGGGCAGCGGAAATGCAGGATTTGCCAATGCTTTCCGGAATCTGGGTCCCTGGGTGGGTATTCCGGTTTTGATTATCGATACTTTAAAAGGATACCTTGCGGTTCAGCTTGCCTTGCTGATCCCGGGAATCGAAAACGGCTCAGAACTCCAGCATTTTTGGCAGATTCTATATGGTATTGCAGCCTTACTGGGACATTTGTTCCCGATTTATACAGGTTTTCGTGGTGGGAAAGGTGTAGCAACCGGTTTGGGTATTGTCCTTGCCCTTTATCCATTGGGTGCCCTTCTCTCTTTCGTTGTTTTCCTTATTGGATTTCTGGCCAGCCGATATGTCAGTCTGGGCTCAATGATGGCCGGTATTTCGTTTCCCCTGTTCGTGCTTTTTCTCTTCCCGGGAACAAACGTGCCTCTTTCAGCTTTTTCATGGATTGTTGCGGGCGTTCTCCTGCTGACTCATCAAAAGAATATTGAGAGGATTATCAGCGGCAATGAACGAAGAGCCTGTTTTTTTAAGAAGAAGAAGACGTAAAGACCAGGTTCAGAACTCTCCTTAATTCCTTGCTTTTAACATTTCTAACCAGTTTACCCTGATTCGCATAGGATATATCACCCGTTTCTTCTGAGACAATTATAACAAATGAGTCAGAGCTTTCCGACATCCCCACTCCGGCCCTGTGGCGAAAACCAAGATCTGTCGGAATATTCGGATTTTCCGTCACCGGAAGAACACACCGGGCTGCAGAGATCCTGTTACGGGCCAGGATCATTCCGCCATCATGCAGGGGTCCGTCTTTCCTGAAAATGGCTTCTATCAGCTCACTTGTGATGGTCGCATCTACCGGGCAACCGGTTTCAGCAAATGCCCTGAGCTGTGATTTTTTGGCCAGTACCAACAATGCACCGGTTCTGGTTTTCGACAGCTGCTCACTGGCTTTGATTATTGACTCAAAATTCCATTCAGATTCACGGGGAGCATGGAATGAAAAAATATTGCCGAAACTCATTTTCCCTTTCCTGAAATATCGGGTGCCCAGAACCAGCAAAAACCGCCTGACTTCCTGCTGGAAGACAATCAGCAATGCGAGTAATCCCAGTCCGACGGCTTGTCCCAGGATAGAACCGAGGAGTTGCATATTGAATGCCCTGACAATTAGCCAGAGAGTGTAAATCAGAAAAACACCATAAAAAATATTGACCGCAACGGTTCCCCTTACCAGTTTGTAGACCTGGTAAATCAGGATGGCCACCAGTAGAATGTCCAGAATATCAACAAATCCTAACGTATCAATAATAAATCCCATTGGATCAGGCTGTAAGAAGGTTTACTAATTGAATGCATTCCCTGGCCTGCCTGACATCATGCGCCCTCAGAATTCCGGCTCCCTTCAACAATGCTATGGTGTGAAGTATGGATGTACCGTTAAGGGCAGATTCAGGAGCGCCTTTCAGAACTTTATAAATCATCGATTTTCTCGAAATCCCAACCACGATCGGCCGTTCAAACAACAGAAAATCAGGTAAATGATTGAGAAGCGTATAATTGTGTTTAATTGTTTTTCCAAAACCGAACCCCGGATCCAGCCAGATATCAGTAACTCCGGCATCCCTCAGAAGATTGATCTTTTCTGAGAAATACAGGCTGATATCCCCTACAACTTCCTTATAAACAGGATTATCCTGCATAATTCGCGGGGTTCCAAGCATGTGCATCAGGATATAAACAACCTGATGCTTGCCGACAACCCGGTAGATATCCGGATCGAGGTTACCTCCTGAAATATCATTAATAATCTGGACATTGTACTCGGTAATTGCCCAGTCGGCGATCCCGGAACGATAGGTGTCAACCGACAGGAGTATATCAGGAAAATCCGTCCTGATGACTGACAAGGCTGAGTCTAACCTGTTTTTCTCCGTTTTCGCATTGGTTTCACCGGATCCCGGCCGGGTAGAACAGGCTCCGATGTCAAGGATATCAGACCCGTCTTCGATCATGCGCTGTGCCTGCAAACGAACCATATCCTGCGTACTGTACCGGCTTCCTCCATAAAAGGAATCAGGGGTAACATTGATGATTCCCATCACCAGATTCCGGTCTATCGGAATCAGACGTTCACCGGCCCGAATCAAATGTGGATATTGAAATATTTTAGCGGTTCCAAGCATGAAGGAATAAATCAAGTCATAAATGTAAAACTTTGTCGGCGCTTTTCAGCAGCAATTTGTATTTTAGGATCATAATTCGAACCGGATGGAAAAAACGCTTGTACAATATAATCAGATAGTTACACATTGCCGGGAGCTGTTTGAAAAGAAAATGAAGGATTATGGGACCTCCTGGAGGATCCTTCGCCCTGAATCAGTGACGGATCAGATCTATATTAAAGCACAGCGGATTCAGAGCATTGAGCAAAAGAAGGCTCAAAAAATCAGTGATGATATCCGTTCGGAGTTTATCGGGATCATTAATTACAGTCTTATTGGATTGATCCAGCTGGAACTGACAGATGGCGATCCGGTGGAACTGGAACAGTCCCTTGCTTTATCCTTTTACGACCAGCAGATCAGCCGGGCCCGGGAACTGATGATGGCAAAGAACCATGATTACGGGGAAGCCTGGCGCTCCATGCGGCTGTCATCCTATACCGATCTGATCCTCATGAAGATATACCGGACCAAGCAGATCGAGGACAATAAAGGCTTAACAATGGTTTCGGAAGGAATTGAGGCCAATTACATGGATATGATCAATTATGCCATTTTTGCCATGATTAAGATTGATTTTAAGGAATAATCCTGATGAAAAAATTCTATGCCCCTTTTTGCAGGTACCTGGTAGCTGCTGTTTTTATTTTTTCGGGATTCGTCAAGTGCGTAGATCCGACCGGTACCGCATACAAAATGGAAGATTATTTTACGGCGTTCGGGACGGATTTCATGATCCCCTTCTCCATGTTTCTCTCCATCTGCATGTGCGGGATCGAACTGCTTGTCGGATTAATGATCCTGTGTAACCTCAGAATCACCTGGGGAGCCTGGGGAGCCCTTGCCCTGATGGCTTTTTACACCCCCCTGACCCTCTGGCTGGCCATTACCGACAAGGTCACCGATTGCGGTTGCTTTGGAGACGCTATCACCCTTTCAAACTGGCAAACATTCATCAAGAACATCCTTCTTGATGTTTTTGTGGTTTATCTGTTTATCGTCAAGAAAAAATTCAAGAAGGCTTACAAGCCAAAGGTCCAGACTGCCGGAGTTTTAACTTTCGCCGTGTTTGTGTTCGCTTTCGAGTTTTACAATCTTGCCTTTCTGCCCATGATTGACTTCATGCCTTATAAAGTCGGCAATAATATTCCTGCAGGTATGATCATACCCGATAATGCACCCAGGCCGAAATTCAGGAATATCTTTTATTACGAAAAAGACGGTCGGACCAGAAAATTTACTGCCGATAACCTGCCGGATTCCACCTGGACATTTGTGGACCGGAAAGATCTCACCATCCGGAAAGGATTCGAGCCCCCAATTCATGATTTTGTTATTACAAACACTGATAATGTAGATTTTACCAACTCTATCCTGGAAGATCCGGGATACACTTATCTGCTGGTTATTTCCAGTTTTAAGAACACCAACAAGAAGAGCTTTGAGAAAGTCAATAGAATTGCTGAATCAGCAATTTCACAGGGTTATGGCTTTTATGCCCTGACATCCTCCTTGCCTGAAGAGTACGAACTGTTTAAGGAGCAGGTCAAAGCTTCCTATCCGATCTATATGATGGATGAAACCACACTGAAAACCATGATCAGGTCGAATCCCGGACTGATCCTGATAAAAAAAGGAACTGTTGTAGGAAAATGGCATTTCCGTCAGCTCGGCAGGGTCCCGGATGTTCCTGAAAAGTAGATCTGAATTTATTCATTAACAATTTATTCTGATATGAGAAAACGCATTGTTGCAGGCAACTGGAAAATGAACACCGATGTCGAATCGGGTACTAAGTTGGCCGCAGACCTGATGAAACTTTTGATTGAGAAACCTGCTCCTGAAAACGTTGGCATTGCTATTGCTCCTCCGTTCACCCACCTGACTGAAGTAAGAAAACAAATCGATCTGAACCGTATCTGCCTTGTCGCGCAAAATTGTGCATCGGAAGCAGGCGGAGCCTACACAGGGGAAGTTTCAGCCGGTATGCTGAAATCAGCCGGGGTGATGGCAGTTTTAATAGGACATTCTGAAAGAAGGGCATTTTATCATGAAGACCACCCCACCCTTGCGAAGAAGGTGGATCAGGTTCTGAAAAACGGAATGCGTCCGGTTTTTTGTTTCGGAGAGATCCTTGCTGATAGAAATGCCGGCAATCAGAATAACATTGTGGAAGCTCAGTTGAAAGAGAGCGTCTTCCACCTTTCCGGCGAAGATTTCTGCCGTTTGATCCTGGCATACGAACCGGTTTGGGCTATCGGCACCGGTGTGGTAGCAACTCCTGAACAGGCCCAGACAATGCACAATTTTGTCCGTGGCCTGCTGGCTGCAAAATACGGAAAGGAAATTGCAGATAACACTACCATTTTATACGGGGGGAGCTGCAAGTACTCGAATGCAGCCGAATTATTTGCCAAACCTGATGTAGACGGCGGCCTGATTGGAGGAGCTTCTCTTGATGCAGCAGAATTTCACAAAATAATTCACTCTTTCTAAAAAAACACACTGATAAACAATTTTGTAAAGGCAATCCGTTATAATTTGGATTGCCTTTATTGTTAGCACCAAGCATGAAGAAAAAACTGACCGGTTTGATGGTTATACTTGCAACTCTGACCCTGGCGAGCCTTGGGGCCAGCGGGCAGGAATCCATTCGCTTTCATGCCGATCCAAAGCTATTCGTATCTGAAGTAAAGGAATATTTTGGCGGCCGCCGACCGGAAGAAACGCTACGGATCACGCGGGAACTGGAAAATGCAATCGAGAAAGGAAAGCTGGAGGAAAACCAGTGGATCGATCTTGCGCGAAAGGCAAACCGTCTGGATGACCTGCATGCAAGGCCATTCCCCGATTTCTCGCTATTTCTCCAGGCTTACATGGCTGTCATCTGGAAACCAGGAACAATATCCGATTATCTGAATTGGTCGTCCGCAGTTGATGGGATGCTGCAACAAGAAATAAAAAACCTGGAAAAGGTTAACAGCTTTCTCCTTTTCACGATCAATTTTATTCAAAGGGGCCTGCTGGTAGAATCAACATCCTTCTCATGGCGTATTTATCCCATTGGCGGTTCCTTTCAAATGGATACGAGTTTTGCCGTCGGCATGAATAATGTCAGCCTGATCGGTAAGTTGGGTACCGACAGTACTGTGATTTTTTCAACAAACGGTAAATACTATCCTGAATCCGGTTACTGGTGCGGAGAAACAGGAAAAATCACCTGGGAACAACTGGGAATTCCTGATGATCAGGTTCATGTGAATCTCGGAAAATACCGGATTGACCTCAACCGGTCGGTTTATGAGATCGATTCGGTTAATCTTATCGAAAAACGATACTTTTCCGAGCCATTGATCGGAATTGTGGAGAACAAGGTCCAACCCGGCATATCCCCCGATCAGGCCGGGTATCCCAGGTTTACTTCGTATGAATTAAAGAACCGCATCAAAAACCTGTACCCGGGAATGGATTATGAAGGTGGTTTTTCTCTACAGGGGAAGAAAGTTCTGGGAATAGGGCAACCTTCGCAGAAAAGCGTCCTGATCGTTTTCTTTAAAGACCGGCCTTTATTCCGCTTTGCATCTACCTATTTTGTATTTCAGCCTGATCAGGCAAGGGGGATTAATACTGAATCCACTATTTATCTTGAGACCGATTCCATTTACCATCCGGGACTCCTGTTTCAGTACAACAGGAAAAGAAATGAGCTTGCTCTCATCAGGGATGGTGAAGGTCTGTCACCCTCACGGTTTTTTGATTCCTATCACGATTTTGATCTGGATGTCGAAATGATCCGTTGGAATCCGGGTGATACACTTCTTTCCATGAGCAGTATGGTTGGATCTCAGGAGAACCGTGCTTCTTTTGAATCTTCGGATTTTTTCAGCACCGGCAGGTATAATGAGATCCTGATCGAAGATGTTAAGCATCCGGTTGCGGCTGTCAGACAGTGCGCCGATTATTTCTACTCACGTTTTTATTCCCTGGCCGATCTGGCTCATTTCATGGGCCGGTCAGAACCACTCGTTGAAGAGATGCTGTTGCGCCTGTCATTTCTGGGAATGGTCAGATATAACTCCGGCAGCAAACAGGTTGAGGTTCTAGAGCGTTCGTATGATTTCCTGAAAAAGAAAGCAGGTTTACAGGATTATGATATCATACAATTCGAATCTATCCGGAAACCACCGGAGTCGAATGCGATCCTGAACCTCAACAATTATACTCTCCGGGTTTTTTCAGTCCAGTCCATTATCCTGAGCAAAGCAAGGAGTGTCACTATTTACCCGACCGGACAGACCGTCGACCTCTTGAAGAGCAGGAATATCCTGTTCAATGGTGAAATCCAGGGAGGTCTTGCCCACATATCGGGATATAATTTTCGTTTCATTTATGACGATTTTTCCATCCGCCTGGATTCCATCAGTTATATTCGGTTCCAGGTTTATGAAAAACCAAAAAAGAAAACAGACCTTCCAAAACTCGTTGATGTAACATCGGTCATCGAAAACACATCCGGTTCTCTTATCATTGACAGGTCCGATAATAAATCAGGATTTTACGCTGTCGATCTTCCTGATTATCCTATGATTACAACTGATAGCAGCGCTTATGTCTATTATGATCAGAAAGAGATCCTTAACAGCATTTATCCACGAAAAACTTTCAATTTCAACATTTATCCCTTTATTCTGCGAGGCCTCAACCTGACCAGTTTCGCCGATTCGCTGAATCTCCCCGGCCGTTTTGTCACTGCTGATATTTTCCCACCCATTGAACTCACTCTGAGACATCAGCAAGACCACTCTTTAGGATTTCAGACCCTCAGAACCCCAGAAGAAGGATATCCGGTTTATAAGGGGAAAGGACGGTTTTTCAATACCATGGCGATGAGTAAGGCAGGGCTGCGTGGTTCCGGAAGGTTGGAGTATCTGAATTCCACACTGGAATCGGATGATTTTCTTTTTCTGCCTGACCAGGTTACGACACTGGCCAACACCTTTGCCGTGAACCAGGATACTGCAACAACTGAAGGGAACCCTGAAACTGTCGGACAGGAAATGGCGGTCAGCTGGGTACCTGAAAAGGACCGTCTGGTTGCATCCGGCAAGGATAATCCGTTAAGCATGTATGGGCAGGTTGATTTCGACGGAGATCTCTTTCTCGAGCCCGGCTCTATGACCGGGAAGGGAACTCTTCGGTTCGACAAATATTCCGTTAAATCGGATCAGTTTCGTTTTTATCAGAATTCATACGAGGCCGGGGATGCTGAATTCCACATCTTTGATGATTCGTTGCGATCAGACATCAATGGAAGCCCTGACAAAGTCGATTTTGTCGCAAAAGGAGTTGATGTCCTGGTTGGTGTAAAGGATTCGAGAGCGGGTTTCAAACCTATCTCCGGTTCAGCTTCTGTTGAGTTTCCAAGAAACAATTTTACCGGCAAGCCTACCGAATTTTTGTGGGATATGAAACTGAACCAGATCGTTTTCGACGACATTACTCTCAAGATGGCTAAAAAAGCGACAGACAGGCTGGAAATTAAATCGGGACAATCTTTTTATGAAATTAAAAACAATAGGATTAAAGCACAGCAGGTTGAATATCTTGACATTGCAGATGTCCGAATTTTTCCCGCAGACCGGAATGTCCGGATCGACGAATCGGCAAATATTGACTCGCTTCACCAGGCAGTTATGGTTAGCCGCGATACTTCCCTGATCCACCGGATTACCGGAGCTACTATTAAGATCATCGACCATTCGGATTACAGGGCCAGTGGCTATTATCAATATAAAGATCTTGCCGGCCGGGAGTTTCCTGTTTTGTTTTCTGATATCCGACCAGATGAAAACGGAATCTCGGAAGGTAAAGGAACAATTGCCCAGAATTCCGGCTTTGACCTTAGCCCTGCCTTCAAGTATTACGGAAACGTCGAATGGAACAACAAGCAGCCTCTATTGTTGTTTAACGGGCAAGTGCAGATCTCTCATTACTGCAATGAAAACACACGCCAATGGATTCGTTTCACCGACAGAATCAATCCCGATTCAGTACTCATTCCAATTGATTCAGTAACTGTTAACGATCAGAATGAGAGGCTTTTTAAGGGATTCTTCCTGTCCAACCAGCCGGTCGAGCTCTATTCAACCTTTATAGGTCCACACCTGAGATATAGTGATCAGTCACTTGTCACTGCATGGGGCAAACTCTGGTATGATGAATCCAAGGGTAAATACACGCTGGCTTCAGATGAAAAAAGGCGTGATCGTTCAGTTGACAGTCCCCTGTTATCTCTGGATGCAAACAGGTGTCTATCGGAAGCAGAGGGAAGAATCGACCTCGGAATTGATCTTGGTCAGGTAAAACTCAGCAGCGCCGGTAAACTGACACATGATCTCAAGCAGGATAGTGTCAGGGGATTTGTAATACTGACAACCGACTTCTTCTTCGAGGAGAAAATACTTGATTACATGGCCCGTTCCATCAATAATGCTTCCGGGACTACACCCGTCAATTACAGTGATCCGGCCTTCCGTGAATCTTTCAGAAGTCTGCTGGGGAAAGCCAGAGGAGACGAACTGCTCGGACAATTGGGCATGCTGGGGCGATGGAGACGCATACCCGAGGAGTTGCTGCACACCATTGTTTTTACGGATGTCAATCTGAAATGGAATCCTGAAACCGGCTCTTATCAGTCAGTGGGTAAACTGGGAATCGGCAATATCCTTAATGAACCCGTCAATAAAAAAGTCGATGGGTACATGGAAATTATCCATCGCAGAAGTGGTGATTCCTTCACTTTGTATCTAGAGCTGGAACGCCAGGGGTATTTCTTCTTTACCTATTCGCGGGGTGTCATGCAATGTATTTCAGGGCCCAAATATGAGAAGTTCAATAATATGGTCCGTTCGGTAAAAGAAGCGAAGCGGATTCAGCAGGTTCAACCCGGAGTAGCCGGATATCAGTATTATCCAGGGCAGTACAGGCAGGTGCAGGAGTTTCTGCAAAGGTTTGGGGTGGAACGATAAAAGCGATCGACGATTTATGATTTGTGATTGGGAGATTTGGGCAATTCCAAAACATCCAGGTTTTCAATCTTGTCACCGCTTATTTCGAAACGGACTGCAGTGCGCACCTTATGGATGCCCTGAATTCCGGCAGAACCAGGATTAATGTGAAGCATCCGGCGATCCTTATCAAACTTGATTTTCAGAATATGGGAATGACCGCAAACAAATACTTTGGGTTTGAGAGTATTTAAGCGGGCTACCACTTCACCCAGATAATGACCTGAAGAGAGCCCGATATGCGTCATCAGAACTGACACTTTATCGACTGTAAATTCCTGAAATTCGGGCAGTTCCCGGCGCACATCCCAACTGTCGATATTTCCGGACACACCTCGGTATACACGGTTTTCAGCGAGCATATCCATAATGGAAATATCGCCAAGATCTCCGGCATGCCAGATTTCATCACAATCCTTAAAAAAATTCAGCAGAGGTTCGTCAATATACCCGTGCGTATCGGATAAAACTCCTATTTTGGTCATTGGGCAAAGATAAACAGTCGGGGAATTTTTACATTTACGGCACAAAAAATATTGAATTCTTATGAAAAAGCTTGTAGCCCTGATAATAGCAGTATGCCTGGCATCCGGAATTCAGACCATTAATGGTCAGGAAATAAAGGAACCGGTTAAAATCTACAATCCTGAGGCGAATGCCAGAGAGGATATTAATATGGCGATTGCCCAGGCAAAAGCTGAGAACAAACATGTGTTTATTCAGGTTGGCGGTAACTGGTGCGGCTGGTGCAAGCTGTTCCATGCTTATATCGATGAAGATCCTGAAATTAAAAAGCTGCTGGAAGAAAAATATGTGTTCACATTACTCAACTGGAGTCCTGAAAATTACAACACGGAACTCATGAAAGAATACCGGAATCCCGCTCGTTTGGGTTTCCCGGTTTTCCTGATCCTTGATGGGAATGGAACGTTGATTCATACCCAGGATTCAGGACTTCTTGAAGAAGGGAAAGGGTACAACAAGGTAAAAGTCATGACTTTCCTGAAAAAATGGACCTTCGAGGCTCTGGATCCGAAGAACATCAAATAGAAATGAACCTGTTTTATTCACCCGGATTAACCGATCAGCCTGAGTTTACTTTGTCATCCGAGGAGTCTCACCATGCCGTGAGGGTGTTAAGGATGGGCCTGGGTGATGAGATTGTGTTGGTTAACGGACGGGGTGGATGGTATACATCGAAAATCATTTCCCCGGATCCGAAGGCTTGCGGGGTTGAAATAATCGATCAGCAACAGGGACTCGGCAAGCCCAAATACAACCTGCATATTGCCATGGCTCCCACCAAGCAGATCGACCGGTTTGAATGGTTTTTAGAAAAAGCTACTGAAATTGGAATTTCAGAGATCACTCCACTTATCTGCGACAGGTCGGAACGAAAAGATGTCAAAACCGACAGGCTGATGAGGATTGTTATTGCCGCCATGAAACAATCCTTGAAAGCCTTTCATCCGGTTATTCACACTCAGACAAGCTTCAAGGTTTTTTTAACCCAAACCAGGGCTGGTGCACTTCTTATTGCCCATTGCCAGGAAGGAGAAAAACTGTGGCTGGACGAAAGCATTTTTAATCCTGAATCCATAACCATCCTGATTGGTCCTGAAGGAGATTTCAGCCCGGATGAAATTCAGCTCGCTTTACGAAATAATTATCAGCCTGTTACGCTTGGTGAAAGCCGGCTTAGAACGGAGACTGCAGGACTGGTTGCGGTCCAAACTGTTTCATGGCTTTTCCGGTAAAAACAACTTTTTTCGTTCCGCAAAATTCACTATCTTGTAACAGGTTGGAATCTTATTCATTAACCTGTCAAACCTATGTTGGGTCGAACAAGAAACAAGCGGCAACTTGAGATTTTCGAGGTTCCCATTGAACGGTTCATCAGTCCTAAACATGAACTCGTTATTGGAGCCGATCATATTGATTGGGAATCCCTTGAAGAGTCATTCAAGCCATTCTACTCTACCAAAGGTCGCCGATCCGTACCACCGCGCAAAATCATCGGCATGATGCTCCTGAAGGAACGGTTCAGTCTCAGTGATGAGAAAGTCCTTAAGATCTGGCCAGAGAATCCTTACTGGCAGTATTTCTGCGGGGAACTCCATTTCCAGACAGAAAAACCCTTTTCCCTGAGTGAGCTCACACGGTTCCGGCACAGGATCGGTGAACCAGGCCATGAGATTATGCGGAATGTAAGCCTTAAACAGTTCGGGATTCCGGATGGGAAAACCTATGAATCCTATTCAGACAGAAGAAAGAGAAACTTCTGGAAGAAGATAATCGGGTGAGGAATAGTGAGGTATGGTGAGGAATTGTGAGGGATTGTTATGAGGATCAGGATTATATCGATTACAGTTATCCTGTTTTTGTTTCCACAGATTACAAAAACCCAAACGGCTATGCAGAACAATCAACAAGACCGGAAGCCGGCTGTTGCAGGATCGTTTTACCCGGCAAATGCGGATCAGCTCCGGCAGGCAGTGACCGGTTACCTTAAATCGGGTAAGTCGGACCGGACCGAAGGCACCATAAGGGCCTTGGTCGTGCCCCACGCAGGATATGTTTTTTCCGGTGGTGTTGCCGCATCGGGATATAATCAGATCAATCCTGACGCACAATACAAAAGGGTTTTTATTATTGCCTCATCCCACAGGATGAGCCTGGGTAAAGCATCTGTTTATACGGTAGGCGACTATGTAACCCCACTTGGTAAACTGGAAGTGGATCGCACCGTATCGGAACAATTAGCGAAGAAACGTGAATTTTTTACCGATGATCCATCTGCTCATATACAGGAACATAGTATCGAGGTGCAGCTTCCTTTTCTCCAGGTCAGGCTGAAGAAACCCTTTACCATAGTCCCCATCGTGGTTGGCACACAGGTTCCTGCAGTTTGCGAAGGAATCGCTGAAGCGCTGAAACCCTGGTTCACGCCTGACAATCTTTTTATTATCAGCTCTGATTTTTCTCATTATCCAAAATATGCCGATGCTCAGACAGTAGACGCAGCAACGGCCAAAGCTTTTTGCTCAAATTCTGTCGAACAGTTTCTCAACACCCTTCAAGCCAATGAGAAGCTGAGAATACCAGATCTGGCAACCAGTATGTGTGCCTGGCCATCAGGACTGATTCTCCTGTACCTGACGAAAAATCGCAATGATCTGGCATTTATTCAGATCGATTACAAGAACTCAGGGGATATTCAACCGTTCGGAGACAAGACATCGGTTGTCGGATATAATGCCATCTCAATATCAGAAAAAACAGCAGGACAGTTTGTGCTTAGCCAGAAAGATAAAGATGACTTGATATCAATTGCCAGGAAGACCGTGGATTCCTACGTCCGTAACCGGTTAGTTCCTCCGCTTGAACCATCGGCGTACAGTGAAAGCCTGAAGACAAAAGCCGGAGCATTTGTCACACTCAAGGCCGATGGAAAGCTTCGTGGCTGTATCGGTTCCTTCGAACCCTCGGAACCGCTGTTCAAGGTGGTTCAGGAGATGGCAATCGCATCTTCTACACAGGATAGCCGCTTTTTGCCTGTCCAGGCCCGCGAGCTTAAAGAAATCAAGATTGAAATATCCGTACTGACTCCTCTTCGAAAGATCACTTCCATCAGTGAGATTCAGTTGGGGAAACACGGTATCTACATTAAAAAAGGATATAGGGGAGGCACTTTTCTTCCTCAGGTTGCTACCGAAACCGGATGGACTTTGGAAGAGTTCTTGGGCCATTGTGCTGAGGATAAGGCCGGGCTCGGATGGAACGGTTGGAAAGATGCGGATATTTACGTTTACGAAGCCATTATCTTTGAGGAGCACATCCCGAAGTAACCATGACTGCCCCGTATCTCCTGATCCCGATTTTAATCATTCTTCTCATCCTTTACGGAATCAGTCTTTTATTCAGCCGATTGGAAATCTATAGCCGGACCATTCACCGGAAAATCTGGAATTACTTACTGCTGGCTACATTCCTGACAACAGCCATCCTGGGAGTCCTGATGGTATTCCAGATCAATTTTAAGATAGAAGTTCCCTGGACTGAGATAGTGCTGAAATGGCATGTCAACTTCGGAATAGCCATGTCGGCAATCAGCGTTTTCCATCTCATATGGCACTGGCGATATTATCTGACCCCTCTCCACCCCGCACCACCTCTCACCGCACCTCACCATCCCTCACCACCTCTCACCACCCCTAACGCCACCTCACCTTACTACTCGCATGGCGTCCCTTTTGCCATAGGATTTACCAGTGTGGCATTTCAAACACTTCTGATAAGGGAGTTGCTGGGATTGTTCAATGGCAACGAATTTATGGTTTCGCTGATCCTGTTTCTTTGGCTGATACTGACAGGGATCGGAGCATTATCGGGTACAAGGGCCAGGATGCCGGGATCGGATATCCATGCCATACGGAGGAAATCGCGCATGTTGGTCATTACACTCATTCTGTTGCCCCTGGTATTGTTTCCATTGCTGTATTACCTGAAAAGTCTGCTGTTTGCACCGGGTATCGAAGCAGGACCAGCCAGTTTCACCGGATTTCTCCTCCTGATCCTGACACCGTTCTGCATGCTGAACGGATTCGCTTTCACGTATTCCGTCAAGCTGTTAGAACCGGAAGGTCTTACAGGCTTAAAAGCTTATGCCTGGGAGAGTGTTGGCGCCGCAATATCCGGTCTCCTGGTTACCCTTGCGATCTTCTCGGGCATACTGTCTTTTCAGCCTGGCAGGTGGGTTGACAAACTCTTGCATCCCAATGAAGATATAATTAAGTCATATGCCGGCTCTGCAGGTCACGTGACCATCACCCAGGCCGGAGAACAAATCAACATATATGCAAACGGTGTCCTCACCCACTCCTCGGGAAACACCCTGGTTAATGAAGAAATGGCCCATTTTGCAATGAGTTGCCACTCCAATCCTGAAAACGTCCTTGTAATCGGTGGAGCGATGACAGGCATTCAAGATGAACTGATAAAATACGGATGCAATCGAATTGATATTGTTGAACCCGATCCGCAGGTCATCCGGCTTGCTGGCAGGTTGAAAATCTTGCCACTGGAAGCGCCTCCGGTTCACTATATCAGGATGAGTCCCGGAAATTGGCTCCTTAAAACGGATAATCATTATGATGTTATTCTTGTCATGTTACCGGGACCTCAAAACCTGAATCTCAACCGGTTCTATTCATCCGGATTCTTTGCCCGGCTCAGGGAAAGGCTGAACGATTCAGGCATTTTATCCGTAATGCTTCCTGGCACGGCCAACTATGTATCCGACAACGCGATGAGCACTATCGGACCTATTTATTCTGCGGCCGGGGAATCTTTTTCCTGTGTCAGTCTCTTTCCGGGGGAGAATAATTATCTGATAGCCTCAGGTAAGGAGATCAAAAGCAATATTCTTGAGAATATCACAAAACGTTCTATATCTACAACATACATCAGAATCGGATATTTTGATGAGAACCTGTTCCATACCCGTCAGGCTGAGATCAACTGTTTGCTTCAAACCGGATATTCGCCAAATGATGAACTTAAACCGCGGGCTTTTTTCGGTCAGATGAGTTGGTGGATCGGACAATTTCCGTTACGAATACTCATTGTTTTTGGATTGATAGCACTACTTATGCTTGCCGGTACTCTTATCAGGGGTAAAATGGAATATAATGTGATGTTCATTCTTGGAGCCGGTGTATCAGGCCTTGAGATCATACAATTGTTCCTTCTGCAGATTTCTGCAGGATCCCTGTATCTGTTAACCGGTTTGCTTCTTGCCGTGTTTATGGCCGGGCTGGCAACAGGGAACTGGCACATGGGAAGCAGCCGTACCATCAGGTTCGCTAAATCAGGTACATTTATCATGCTCACCTTTTCAGTGTCGGCAGCACTTCTGATACTGCTTTCCAACTGGCTGGTGCAGCCGACCGGTTATAACGGGATTAAAACCCTGCTCATCTTTCTGATCTCTTTTCTTTCGGCATTTTCCGTTGGTTCTGCCTATGCAAAATTTGCCCTACAATTCAACGAACCGGCATCATCAGGTAAGCTGTATGCCTATGATTTGCTGGGAGCCGCATCAGGAGCCCTGATATATCCGCTGGCTATCGTTCCATTGTTAGGAATAGTACCTGCCCTGGGGATTATTTCCCTGACAGGAATCGTATCTTTAGGTTTGATTAGATTCAGACGGTAAAGGATAACCAGATACGGTTCATGAACAAGAGAGATTTTTTGAAAAGTGCTGCGATAGCAGGAGTGTCTGCCTGTTTGTATCGACCGGAAGGATTTGGAAATGTAATATTTACAGATATGAATGATCAGGATAATATACAAAGTGCCGAGAGGGAAGCAAGTCATTATATGGTTACACCTCGTGGGATTAAGTGTCTGATTTGCCCCAATGAATGCACCCTGAAAGAAGGAGAATTAAGCGTCTGCCATAACAGGATCGCCCGTAACGGCAAGCTGTATACCATGGCGTATGGCAATCCCTGTGCGGTGCACATTGATCCTGTCGAGAAAAAACCACTGCTTCATTTTTATCCATCGAGTCTCTCTTTCAGCCTGGCAACCGCCGGTTGTAATTTCGCCTGCCTTAATTGTCAGAATTGGGAAATCAGTCAGACAAGCCCTACCAAAACAAGGAACTTCCAGGCCAGTCCTGAACAGTTGGTGACGCAGGCAATCCGCGAAAATTGCAGGTCAATCTCCTACACCTATTCGGAGCCCATCACGTTTTTTGAATACATGTATGACACTGCCGCCCTGGCTAAAAACAAAGGCGTAAAAAACGTCATGGTGTCCAACGGTTATATCAACAAGGATCCCCTTCTGGACCTATGCAAGGTGATTGATGCAGCCAATATCGATCTAAAGGTTTTTGACCAGGACATGTACCTTAAGCTCACGGCCGGAAACCTGAATCCGGTTCTGGAGACATTAAAAACTTTCAAAGACCACGGGGTTTGGCTGGAAATCACCAATCTGATCATCCCGAACTGGACCGACAATTTCGATCATATTAGCAAAATGTGTGATTGGCTGGCAAAAGAAGGTTTTACTGACTACCCTTTGCACTTCAGCCGTTTTCATCCCCAGCACAAGCTCACCCGCCTTCCGGTTACTCCGTTGCAATCGCTCACCAGAGCCAAAGAGATAGCACTGAAAGCAGGACTTCGTTACGTCTATATCGGTAACGTACCCGGTGTTGGTGGGGAAGACACCTATTGCCATTCCTGTAAAGTATTGCTGGTCAAACGAAATGGATTCGACATTGAGCAAAACCTGATCGTTAATGGCAGGTGCCCGAAATGCCAGACAACCATACCGGGCAGATGGTAAGATTTGTCTATTTTTAGGCACCTAAGAAGATAAAATGAAAACCACCGACAAAGGATTCAACACCAAGCTGATTCATGCAGGAGAACATGAAGATGCTTTGGGCAGCGCGACAGTTCCCATATATCAAACCTCCACTTTTAAATTTAAAAATGCCCAGGAAGGTGCAGACTGTTTTTCAGGTAAGAGCGACGGTTTCATTTATACCCGGATTGGAAATCCGACGATCCGCGCGTTAGAAAGGAACATTGCTGAGCTGGAGGAAGGATACGATGGGATTGCCACCAGTTCAGGAATGGGCGCTATTACGAGTGTTTATATGGCATTATTGGGCGCCGGAAGCCATATTGTGAGTTCAGATGCAGTCTATGGCCCGGCCAGAGGGATACTGGAGCAGGATTTTTCAAGGTTCAATGTCGAATCAACTTTCGTGGATACCTCCAATCTGGAAAACATCCGTGCCGCAATCAAGCCCAACACTAAAGTTCTGTATATTGAAACTCCGGCCAATCCTACCATGGATATTACGGATATCAGGTCTTGCGCTTCGATTGCCAAAGAGCACAATCTCATCCTGGTGGTTGACAACACATTTTCTTCACCCTACTTACAGAAACCACTTGATTTAGGTGCCGACGTGGTTCTTCATTCCGTTACTAAATTCATCAATGGACACGCAGATATTGTCGGAGGCATAATCGTAACCAAGGAATCCGGGTTGTACAAAAAGATCCGCCATTCCATGGTATATATGGGATGCAACATGGATCCAACCCAGGCCTATATGGTAATAAGAGGAGCCAAAACATTGGCTATCAGAATCGAGCGAGCTCAGGAGAACGCTGTTAAAGTAGCTCAATTCTTACAGTCTCATCCAAAAGTTGCCTGGATCAAATATCCCGGATTGGAATCTCATCCCCATGCTGAACTTGCCAAGATTCAGATGAAAGGACCAGGTTCAATGATGAGTTTCGGCCTTACCGGAGGATTTGAATCAGGGAAGAGGCTGATGGATAATGTTCATCTTGCAACCCTGGCCGTATCCCTGGGAGGAGTTGAAACCCTGATCCAGCATCCTGCATCAATGACTCATGCTTCTGTCAGCAAGGAAAACAAGCTGGCAGCCGGTATCACCGATGATCTGGTACGCTTCTCTATCGGAATAGAAGATGTCGAGGACATCATTAATGACCTCAAGCAGGCACTGGAGTATTCCTAGGTGAAAATGATCTGCGTTTGCAAGCCGTCACATTTCTCATAAAACTGGCCAATAGTCAGCACATCCTTTACACCGTCCCAGAGATCTTCCTTGGTCAGTTTGAACATGTCCATGGCCAGCTTGCAGCCGTAAATCTCTCCACCGCCAGCCGAGATCATTTCAAGAAATTCTTCCACTTTGGGTATATCCAGGGCTTCCATCTGGCTTTTCATCATAGCGGACACACCTGCTTCCACTCCAGGAAGAATTCCCAGCAGGGTTGGAAACGGTAATCCACCCGGCATTCTCATGGCGGGATTTCCGACGGTGGCTGTATGAAGATGCTTCATTTGCTTTTTGGTGATTGCATCCAGTCCGAAAAAAGTAAAAAACACCTTGGTTTCAATTCCTTCCATCACGGCCCCGTTACTCATGACCAGGGTAGCGTATACATCTTCAATCGTACCTTTGGAACAAATAATACAAACCTTTTTCAATGGAAATTTTTCTTCGCTCATAGCTTCTAAATTAAGAGATGTAATTCAATCAGATACAACTTACCGGTTTAGGTATCCCGCCAATCTTAGTAGCTTTTTTCATGGGTGCTCCGGGAAACAACTCATAAAAACCCTTGATATCAACGATACCGGATTTCCCAACGCCGCGAATGGTCAAAGCCTCTCCTTTGAGGTAACGGTCACGCAGATAGTCAATCATAGCAAAGTGTTTTTCTGTAAGCACTAATCCTTCTTCACGTGCGATCTCAATGGCAATCTCACGGTTCCATTGGGCCGGGTTCGTGAAGTAACCCTCTTCGTTGAGATCAACGACAACTCCAGCATACGTTTTTTGTGACATAAGATTCAAATTCTATAAGTTAGTATTCTCAGATATTTTTATCAGTTTTCTTTCCTGCCATGGTCATTTTGGAACTAATTGGCATTTTCCTACCTCTCAGCAAAATGCTCCAATAGATCCAACGGAAGGCAAGCTTGCCGAGATGATTCAGGCGCGATTCTTTCAACAGTTTCAGTGGACCAATACCGGCGTAAGGAAAAAGTCCGGGAAGTGGCTCTGTATCGTAGTTGAAGTCGATCAGGATTCCCTTGCCGTGTCCGGACTCGATGAAGCAGTTTGAGTGACCGTCAAAACTGGCAGTAAAGGGCTTTCCCGTAATGTAGCACAACAAGTTCTCAATAAGAACGTCACTCTGGAAATGAGCAACAGATCCGGCTTTAGAGGCCGGGAAATTGCCGGCATCACCAATCACGAAGATGTTTTGAAACTGGTTGCTTTGAAGGGTGTTCTTGTTAACCGGGACAAAATTCAAATCATCCCCCAACCCACTCCGGCCGATCATTGGATCACCTCCGTGAAGAGGAATGGTAATCAGAACATCAAACGGAATCTCTTTCCCGTTATAATCCCGGATCAGCTGTTTATCATTATCCACTTCCATCAAGGAAAAATCGGGCACTATATTGATATTCTTTTTTATCAGCATGTTTCCCAGCATCCTGGAAGCCTTCGGCTTGGTAAAGGCTCCGGACAAGGGAGTTGAATAAGTGATTTGCACTTTGTTACGAATTCCTCTCTTTTCAAAGTAGGAATCCGCAGAAAAAGCAAACTCAAGAGGTGCTACCGGACACTTGATCGGCATTTCAGCAATATTGACAACCATGTGTCCACCTTCCCATGTATCAAGAAATCGCGCCAATGCATTGGCCCCTTCAAGGGTATAAAAATCAAACACCTTTTTATACCATAAATCACCTTTCATTCCCGGTGTGTCATCCGGAAGGATCCTGGTTCCCGTGGCGATAATCAGAATATCATACGCCATCATCTCACCGGTTTCCAGAAAAACCCGGGACGAACTTCCATCAACCCGGTCAATTTTAGCAATCTTAAACTCCACACCTGGTGGTATAAAACTCACCTTGGGTTTCACAACGTCGGTCTCCTTGTAAGAACCAAACGGGATAAAAAGAAATCCGGGCTGATAATAATGAGTTTTATCCTCATCGATTATCGTTATAGACCAATCGTTGGAAGGGAGTTCCTTGTGGAGGCGGTTGGCCATGATGGTCCCACCTGTACCCGCACCTAAAATCAGCAACTTTTTCATTTACTTCTTGTTATGCTATGAATCTTAAACATATCGACACATTTTAATAGTTACATAGTTTCAATTGATAAATATAACAACTATAAAAGAAATTTGTTAATCGGATAACAGAAAAAAATAGCCCCATTATTAACTATTTTTGAACGCCATTTACTTCAATGAACGACAACAAGCGAAAGCGGCTTCCGGAATGGATGAGAATGTCATCCCGGCTCGACCATAGTGAAAGTTACAAAAAAGTTCGGCAACTGGTTGATGAACACAAGCTTCATACCATCTGTACATCCGGTAATTGTCCGAATATCGGTGAATGCTGGCGTGCAGGCACGGCTACCTTCATGATCCTGGGTGATATCTGCACGCGGGGCTGCAAATTTTGCGGAGTAACAACGGGTAAACCACTCCCACCCGACCAGGATGAACCGCAACGGGTTGCCGACTCGATCCGCATGATGGGGCTGAAACATGCCGTTATCACCTCGGTCGACCGTGATGACCTTCCGGATGGCGGCGCCATCTTTTGGGCCTCGACAATCCAGGCGATACGGAAAACCAATCCGGATGTGACCATGGAAACCCTGATTCCTGATTTTGACGGGAAGACTCAACCTATTCAACTGGTAATTGACAGCAGACCCGATGTTATCTCCCATAACCTCGAAACAGTCAGGAGATTGACTCCTGTGATCCGGACAAAAGCCAAATACGACACAAGCCTATCGGTTATCCGGCAGGTTGCAGCCTCCGGTATTGTAGCCAAATCGGGCATCATGCTTGGATTAGGAGAAATTGAAGAAGAAATTCTCCAAACGATGGATGATCTGCTGCAGGCAGGATGTTCAGTTATGACCATCGGCCAGTATCTTCAGCCCACCCGTAATCACCTTGAAGTGCATGAATGGATCACTCCGGAGAAGTTTCATGAATATGAAGTAACGGGAATCCGCAAAGGATTCGCGCATGTCGAAAGCCATCCGCTCGTACGTTCATCCTATCATGCAGAGAAACACATCCGTTAAGAATCATGCCAGTGAAAATTCAATATCAGGATCTTGGATTGATGGATTACCAGTTTGCATGGGATTATCAGGTCTCACTTTTCGATGAAAGGGTTAACCGGAAACTGTTGAACCGGACGTTGCCGGAGGATCAGCGGATTTATCCCGATAATTATCTTCTCTTCGTTGAGCATCCCCATGTTTATACGCTTGGCAAATCAGGAAATCAAAATAATCTACTGATCAACGATGAATTCCTGAAGAAGATCGGGGCCACCTATTATCATATCGACCGGGGTGGCGACATAACCTATCACGGTCCCGGCCAGATCGTGGGTTATCCGATCTTTGACCTGGAGCAGATGGGAATGCATATCAAGCAATATGTAAACACTTTAGAAGAGAGCATTATTCAAACGTTGAAGCATTTCGGGATCAGCGCCGGGCGCCTGAATGGTGCGACCGGTGTATGGCTCGATGCCGGAACGCCCCGTGCGCGCACGATCTGTGCTATCGGTGTTAAAGCCAGCAGGTTCATTACCATGCATGGCTTTGCTTTCAATGTCAATACCGATCTTAACTATTTCAGCTATATCAATCCCTGTGGATTCCATGACAAAGGAGTAACCTCCCTGCAAAATGAGCTGGGAAGCAAGCAGGATATAGATCAGGTTAAACTGATACTGAGAGACAATCTGATACGGTTGTTCACTTAGATATGCTTTGTATATTTATAGTAAATTGAATCATACAGAGGATGCCGAAACACAACCGGAGGGAATTTATCAGGAATACTGCGGTGGTTGGGGGCATGGCCTTATCGTCTACTGCCCTGCTGCATGAAACCTTTGGTTTTGAGACCGGTCAGGTGTTAGCGGCAGGCATACCCCATAACGGCTGGGTGCGTGTCGGATGTCCTGCCCATAACTGCGGTGGCCGGTGCCTGCTTAAAGTATTGATTGAAGATGGCGTAATACGGCGGATTGAAACGGATGACCGATCCGGTGACACCCCTGCCGATCCCCAATTACGTGCATGCATTCGCGGACGCAGCTACCGGAGAAGGCAATATCATCCGGATCGTCTGCGCTACCCGATGATCCGTACAGGCAAACGGGGGGAAGGGAAATTCACGCGGATCTCCTGGGATGAAGCTCTCGGGAAGATGGCCGAGGAATTCATCAGGATTAGAAATCAATATGGTAACGAGTCGATGTTTGTTCCTTATGGAACAGGCAGTTACAGCCAAATAAACGGCCGTTGGCCTGCCGTCAGGCTCATGAACCTGTTTGGCGGCTCGCTTGATTATTATAATTCCTATTCCTGGGCCTGTATCAGCAAAGCCACCCCAACCGTTTACGGAACAGCCGTTTGCGGCAATCAGCGCCAAGACTGGCTCAGCTCAAAGTATATCATTATGTGGGGCTGGAATCCTGCAGAGATGCGGGATGGCACCAACTCTGAATATTTCCTGAAACTGGTCCGTGAGAATGGCGCCCGGATAGTCTGCATCGATCCCAGGATGACCATGTCGGCAGTGGCTATTGCCGATGAATGGATCCCGATCAGGCCCGGGACCGATGTAGCGATGATGAGTGCCATGGCCTATGTAATGGTTTCCGAAGGGATCTATGATAAAGAGTTTATCAGTACACACTGCACAGGATTTGACCGTTCGCAAATGCCGGCCGGTTTGGAAAATGAGGAATCATACGTTGATTACCTGACGGGGACATTTGATGGTCAGCCGAAAACACCCGCATGGGCAGCCAGGATCACCGGAGTTCCGTCAGCCACAATCGCACGTATAGCAAGGGAATTTGCCACCACAAAACCTGCCATGTTGTATCAGGGATACGGGATGCAGCGCAGGGCTTACGGAGAGCAACCTGTGCGAGGCGGCTGTGTGCTTGCAGCAATAACGGGGAATGTCGGAAATCATGGCGGCTGGGCTTCCGGAATTGCCCTGCAGCCGGGAGGCGGGCCCTTCTGGAGCATCTTCCCTACCGGAAACAACCCGGTACAGGCAAAGATACCTTCGTTTCTATGGTCTGAGGCTGTTGTGCGAGGCACCACTCTTACTGGAAAGGAGGGCCTTACCGGAACCGACAAACTGGGATCAAATATTAAAATGATCTGGGCAGTAGCCTCGAATATTCTTGTCAATCAGCATGGTAACAGCCGAAGGGCTGAAAGGATACTTGAAAATAAAAACCTGGCCGAGTTCATTGTGGTTCAGGATCAGTTCATGACCTCATCGGCCCGGTATGCCGATCTCATCCTGCCGGCCTGTACCCATTTTGAAACCTGGGGTTTGGAAGACGGATGGAAATATGGAGAAGAAGTTATCCTGATGCCACAACTGGTTGAACCTTTCGCAGAGACCCGTTCGGA
>JAZDPC010000022.1:0-17590 GCA_043797975.1 Bacteroidota bacterium | reverse complement strand
AGGACTTCACCAACCGCTGAATGGACTCCCTCTCTGAAGTGCACCCATGAGTTCGATGAGTACTTGAACGAGAGACGGTATATTTATGAAAATTATGAAAACTATAACTGGAAAATCATGTTCGGAACCCTGTATAATCTGTTTTATGAAGGGCTCCATCTGGTGGAAAAGATAATTCAGGAGTGGTTGGGAGGTGGACTGAAATCAGGGGAAGGTGAATGGGTCAACACAGAGCGGGAGGTATATAGCAATTTCTATAACCTCGGAATAGAAAACCAGCCACAGGCATCCCTCAGGATGAACTGTTACCCGGTTCCGGCCGGCGACCAGCTCCGTGTTGAGATTACTTCAATCAATCCCGGATCCAAAACACTTATGCTGACCAACTTAACTGGTCAGACTATCCGTACGGAGAATATCAATACCCTGTCGTCTTCGCTTACCTGGGATATCAGCGGCATTCCTGCCGGTATTTACATCGTCAGGCTGTACGATCAATCGGCTGCAGTCATTGTACGCAAAATCATCAAACAATAAACCTATGAAAACCTTGCCAACATTTTGGATGATCGGGTCACTGGTACTGGGATCATCTGTTTATTCTCAACAATTGACCCTGGCGGATATAGACCGGTTTGATCCGGTCCAGGTCAGGAAGCCATTGAACATGGGTAACGGCTTGCCAAGGGCAACGGATGGATATAACTGGCTGAACAACCTGTGGAATCTGCATAAACATACAGACATTACCTATGACTGGGATGGTTGCATTACCTCGGAGGTAATTACCTACGCAACAGGAGAGAAATACCGGTATACCTATGAATCGGACGAGACATCGGATTACGAGTACTGTGACAAATGGATTGACGGAGCATGGGTTCCATTCACCAGGGAACTTTGGGATTATTCAAACGAAGAGGAAATCCTGGAATATTACAGACGTGAGGAGTATATTAACGATGCCTGGGTAAAAGCGGAAGAAGAAACTTATGAGATTGAGATTATTGCAAGCCAGCTCATCAGGAGCACGCTTTCGCAATATGATCCTGTAACCGGCCAAATGAAGCCTGTCAACCGGAGTACCTATACCTATTTTGGTTCGGGCCTTATGTCTTCCTGCATTTTTGAACAGTATCTCAACGGTGTCTTTACTAACCAATATAAGGATGATTTTTCCTGGCTCAATCAGACTCAGCTGAACTATATCCTGTCTTCTTTCTGGTCAAACAACAACTGGAGCCTGACCGGAAAAACCGACTACACATGGAAAGACCTGCGCAGTAATCAGTGGACCTATTCTTTCACGATAGATGCCGGTTTATCATGGTTTCCTGTGATCAGGTGTACGAACGGCTTTGATTCCAGGGGAAATGAAACATCTCTTTTCGTTGATACCTGGCAGAACGGAGCCTGGGTAACGAGCAGTGGGAGCTTGTTTAACCTGACCTATTCGGGGAATAATCTGACTGAAAGGATTACACAGGTCTGGACCCCGGGCTTTCTGAAATCCGGATCAGGCGAGTGGGTAAATTCATACAAGGATGTTTATAGTGATTTCTACAACCTTGGTATCGAAACAACCGGACTTCCGGGACTTGAACTCACCTGTTATCCCGTACCGGCGTCCGGCCGGCTCACGATCGGATTTAACTCACAGAATCCAGGGATAAAAACCATCGACCTGCTCAGCACTACCGGCCGCCTGGTCCGCCGTGAAACCATCGCTGGCAGTGAGGGAGTCGTAAACTGGGATATCAGCAGCCTGCCCCAGGGACAATACCTTATCAGGCTGACCGATGCATCAGGCCGGAATATTCTGCGGAAAATCCTAAAGCAATAAAGAAGTGAAAGCAATACCCTTGATGGTCATCTTTGGATCTATGCTCATCGGAACTCAGGCATGGACGCAGGAGTTGAACCTTCCGGATTTGCATAATTTCCGTTCTGAACAGAACCTTAAATCGGGCCTGGTCGACGATTATCCCCAATTTTCCACCTACTATGTTGTGGGAATGGATTTTACATATGATAAGGAATACGAGAGCCAATTTGTCTACAATCAGGCCGGGCAGGTCCTGACCGAAACCAGGCTTTACGAAGACCGGAGTTCGTTCCGGTATACGAATGAATACAATGATCAGGGCCTGTTAATCAGGAAAACCGAGGAAAAACTTACCGATGACAGCTGGCAGATGTTTAATCGCTCCATCCTCACGTATGACAGCGAGCAAAATCCAACACGGGTCACCAATGAAACCTATAACACAGAGACCGGCCAGTGGGTTCTGGCGGATCGGTATGACTACCAAAATGATTATGAGAACGCCTTATTGAAGCGCAGGACGGTCAGCCGTTACGATACGTCAACTGCCTCCATGGTACCCGAAAGCAGGTTCACTTACACTTATAATGACCGGAATCTGGTGTTCACCGAAATCGTGGAGCTATATTCCAACGAATCCTGGACCAATTCCACCCGGACGGAATGCCACTATCAGGATAACAGCCTGGCTACTTCCGAGATGCTGATCGATAAATGGCAAAATAGCGCCTGGGAGAAGTATATGAAGTATATCCTGACCTACTCCGAAAATAACAATCTGGATATGCTTACTTATGTGTGGATGAGCTATCTGGCCGATTACCTGTTGCAGTACCGGATGATCTGGAGGTATGATTTCCGGGGCAACGGAATTCTCAACACCTTTGAATTGTTTCTGAATGATGTCTGGAACCTGATATCGGGTGATCAGTACCTCATCACATATGTTAATAATCATGCGGTTGAAAGGATCCACCAGAAATATTCTACCGGAAGTGAGCTAAAAACGGGCACTCCCGGATGGGTCAATTATGAAAAATGGGAATACAGCGATTTTCTGAATGTGGGCGTTGATTTGTCACCGGTTCCCGGACTCATGCTCGCTTGCTTTCCAAACCCGGCAACAGGCAGTGTTGAAATCACCTATACCACTCCCCGGGCAGGAAATGTTAAACTAACCCTGATGACGCTCGAAGGTAAGGTTACCCGTTATTCACAAGAACCGGGTCTGCATGGCAAGGTTTCATGGGATTTGAATAAATTGCCTGCGGGTATCTACGTTATCCGGCTCTCGGATCAGTCCGGCAAAGCGATTACTCAGAAAATTATTAAAGATTAACGTGATAATAAGACATTTGCCATGAAGAGATCTTTGCTGTTCGTTGGTTTAATTGTGCTCTCCTTCAGCCTGTCATGGAGCCAGGAACCGGTTGTCCCGAAACCCGTGGCGCCTTTTTCACCTGCAGTGATGATTAACGGAATCCTCTATTTATCGGGTCAGTTACCCCAGATCCCGGAAACGGGCGTCATGATCAAGGACGATGTGAAAAAGGCTACCGAACAATCCATGAAGAATATGGGAAGCCTTTTAAAACAGAATAACCTTGATTACGAGGATCTTGTGATGGTAAATATCTATATGGCCAACATGGATGACTATAAGGTAATCAATGAAACCTATGCATCGTTCTTCAAAAAGAAAAAATTCCCCGCCCGTGTTGCCGTTCAGGTAGCCAGGCTGCCATTCGATGTTCCGGTAGAGATATCAGGGATAGCGGTAAAAGGCTCGGCTGCGCCTCGCAAATAGCTCGCTCTGCTCGCGAATAGTCTCACTTCGTTCGACGAATGAACGCTTCGCGTTGAATGGTTAGGCTTCGTCAAACGAATAATGCTGGCACAGATTTATTCAGGCCGAAGGCCTCATTCATGAGGCGCAGCCGAGTTTTTCGTTCGCGAAGCGAACTATTTGCGAGCTATGCGAGCTATTTTATATCTTTGCGCCAATCTGAAAATAGGCGAACTTCCATGAATCATATCCGCAATTTTTGCATCATCGCCCATATCGATCACGGTAAAAGCACCCTGGCCGACAGGCTGCTTGAGGTGACCCAGACAGTTACGGGGAAAGATATGCAGGAACAGGTGCTGGATAATATGGATCTTGAAAGGGAGCGTGGCATTACTATTAAAAGTCATGCTATTCAAATGAAGTATCGCGAGGATGGAAAGGATTATATCCTGAATCTGATCGATACCCCCGGGCATGTCGATTTTTCATACGAGGTGTCACGCGCTATTGCTGCCTGCGAAGGCGCCCTGCTGGTAGTGGATGCTACTCAGGGAATCCAGGCCCAGACGATTTCAAACCTGTACCAGGCGATGGATCATGACCTTGTTATCATTCCGGTCATGAACAAAATGGATCTTCCGGCTGCAATGCCTGAAGAGGTGGCAGAACAGATTACCGATCTGGTCGGCTGTTCACATGAGGACATCATTGAAGCCAGTGGTAAAACCGGTTTGGGTATTGAACAGATATTGAAAAGGATCGTTGAAAAAATACCCCCTCCAAAAGGAGACTCTTCAGCACCCCTTCAGGCTCTGATTTTTGATTCCCTTTACAACAGCTACCGCGGTGTTCTTGCCTATTTTAAAATTGTCAACGGTGAGATCCGGACCGGCGACCATGTTAAATTCTTTAACACAGGCAGGGAATATGAAGCCGATGAGGTGGGAATTCTCGGTCTCAGGCTTGTTCCGCGTGATGTTTTGAAAACCGGTGATGTGGGATACATCATTTCCGGGATTAAAGCCTCGACCGAGGTAAAAGTGGGGGATACGATAACCCATGTTGACAAGCCATGCTCCAAGGCTATTGCCGGTTTCGAAAATGTTAAGCCGATGGTCTACGCCGGCCTGTACCCCATCGACACCGACGATTATGAGGACCTTAGGGATGCACTTGAGAAACTGGTACTTAACGATGCCTCACTGACTTATGAACCGGAATCATCAGCTGCTCTGGGCTTTGGTTTCCGGTGCGGATTCCTCGGGCTCCTGCATATGGAAATCGTTCAGGAAAGGCTTGACCGGGAATTCGACATGAACGTGATCTCAACGGTCCCGAACGTGTTTTACCATGTTTACAACCAGCGCGGTGAAAAGACCGATGTGTACAATCCTTCAGGATTACCCGATCCCACCGAGATCGAAAGGATCGAAGAGCCCTATATCCACGCTCAGATCATATCGATGCCGGAATATATCGGTTCAATCATGAAACTCTGCCTGGAAAAACGTGGTGAACTGAGATCACAGGTTTATCTCACAACCGACCGGGTTGAGCTCTCTTTCGAACTTCCACTGGCTGAGATAGTATTTGACTTTTATGATAAGCTGAAATCCATATCCCGCGGATACGCCTCATTCGACTATTTCCAGACAGGATTTAAACCGGCAAAACTGGTCAGGCTCGATATCCTGCTGAACGGCGAAGTGGTGGATGCTCTTTCAACCCTGATCCATCACGAGAACGCTTACCGGTTCGGCCGCAGGATGTGCGAAAAGCTAAGGGAACTGATTCCACGCCAGCAATTTGATATCGCTATTCAGGCAGCTATCGGTGCAAAAATAATAGCTCGCGAAACCATCAAGGCTTACCGCAAAGATGTTACGGCTAAATGTTATGGCGGTGATATCACACGGAAAAGGAAATTGCTGGAAAAACAGAAAAAAGGGAAAAAAAGAATGAAACAGATTGGCAACGTTGAAGTTCCCCAATCGGCATTCCTCGCAGTACTGAAACTGGATTAAAGATCCTCCCTGATCAGCTTATATCCCTTCCCGTGGACATTGATGATCTGGATAGCCGGCTCATCGGCCAGGTGCTTTCTTATCTTGGTGATGTACACATCCATGCTCCTGGCATTGAAATAGTTGTCGTCTTTCCAGATCGATTTCAATGCAAAATTCCTTTCAAGGATCTGATTGGGATGCTGACATAGCAACTTGAGCAACTCCGATTCTTTGGTAGTCAGATTGACTGTATGATCCGGGCTCGATAAGATCTGTTTGTTGGAGTCAAATGAATACTTGCCAAGCACAAATACTTCCTGTTGATTCGAACGTGTACTCCTGCGCAAAACAGCCTCGATCCGGAGAAGCAATTCTTCCATGCTGAACGGTTTGGTGAGATAATCATCCGCACCGGCATGAAAGCCTTCCAGGATATCCTTTTTCATCGATTTGGTAGTCAGAAAGATAATGGGTATCTCCGGATTTTGTACCCTGATATCCCGGGCAAGGGTGTAGCCATCCTTTACGGGAAGCATGATATCCAGGAGACAAAGATCGTAATGATCCTTTTTAAAGGCACGGAAACCTTTTTCACCGTCTGCTTCAAGAACACATTCATAACCTTTGGCGATGAGGTATTCCTTAAGGAGACTTCCAAGGTTCACATCGTCTTCAACCAGAAGAATTCGCTCGGTGCTCATGATCTTTCCCTTTAGCTTTTTGGAATTGACAGGATGAAAATAGTTCCTTTTCCGGGTTCACTCTGTATTTCAATCGAACCATGGTGCTGGTCAAGGACTTTTTTAACATAACTCAGTCCGATGCCGAAACCCTTAACATCGTGAACGTTACCCGTAGGTACGCGATAGAACTTGTCAAAAATTCTTTTCTGATGTTCTTTGCTGATGCCGATACCGTTATCGCTGATCTCGAAGCGGATATTTCGATCGGAAGAACGTGTCACAATATGGATCTCCGGCTCAGTAATGCAGTATTTCATTGCGTTGTCGATCAGGTTAAACACCACATTCTGCAGGTGAGTCTCATCCCCGGGTATCGGTTCCTCACCGCTTTGCAGATCGAGTGTCAGGCTGCCCTTCCGTTTTTCGATCAGGAGAATAATCTTATCCGTTGCCTGACGCACCATCCGGTCAAAATAGATCGGCTGTATTTTCAGGCTGACCTTATTGTCCTCAAATATCGACATCTGAAGAACCCTCTCCACTTGGTTTCCCAGTCTCTTACTTTCCTCGAGGATCACCGATGATATATGATCAAGGTTTTTGCTGTCCTGTCCCAGCCCTTTATCGGTAAGCATCTGTGAGGCCAATGAAATAGTGGAAATAGGGGTTTTTAATTCATGCGTCATGTTGTTGATGAAATCATTCTTGATCTCCGAGAGCTTTTTCTGCCGGTAAATCACATAAATAGTTATGAATGAGACTACAAGAATGATCAGGGCAAGCAGAAGGGATGAGCCGGCCATCACTCCGATGGAGTTGCGGAAGTAATTGTCACGTGTCGGGAAATAGACAACCAGCCAATTGGGGGTAATCCTCACATCATGCGGGAAAAGAATCGAACGATATTTGGGATAGGAAACCATCGGATTGAATCCCGGGCTGCGCAAGGTATACCTTGATGTTCCGCTCCTGACGGCAAATTCATACGGTATTTCGATATTGCTGGTGAAGAACTCTTCACGGATGAGGCTGTCAAGACCGAAATAATCGATCCTGTCCTCGATCCTCCCCTCGCTCAGGATCACCTGGTCGATTAAATTGTCGAGATACACTTTTTTGGTGGTAATCCGGTAGTTATATATGATCTCAGCTTCGTTCAGGGGAGATACGCTAACAGTTGACGATCCTCCCGGATTACTCCGGTACAATGAATTATCCTCAACAATGACGGCAGTGTCTCCTGAAGTCAGATCGATCCCGTTACCGGTGTTCATGGGGTTCTGATCATCGAAATAGTAGGAATTCTGGTTGGCTTCCGGAGAATCGAAGGCCTCATTCCGGATCCTTGAGGATATATTTTGGGGCTTGGTCAAGAGCTGCAGGCCGATTGAATCCCCTGACCGTATCATTTCCTGCTGGATCTGGCTGAACGACTCTCTGCTTTCAAGTCTGGAAACTACCTGATTAAGATTTTTGTTGATAACAAGATTAAATTGCTCTTCCTGGACCTCAAGGGCATCCTGTATCCAGATGAGCTGGATGAGGATCAGGGCTGTAACGGCTCCTATGGTCACAAAAGATAATATGCGGATGAATATTTTCCTCATCATTCAAACTTACATAATATAAGGATATTCTGGAACCGGCCATCACTTTTCAAAGCATGGAAGAGATCTCACCGGCCGGTAATTCAAAGATCCCGCGAATTTCCGGGATATGGCCCGTGCCCTGTTGACGGAGGTCGGCCACGATACCGTTTTTATCGCCGGGTACCAATGACAGGAGCAGAAAATTGATCTGGGGGAAACTGGTCAGCCATATTCCCTCGTTTGAACGGTTTGATATCAGTTTAAAGAGTGTATTATCGTTATTATCGCTTGCCATGAAACAGGTAAACGATTGTGGTATAGGGGCTTTTGAGATAGTCAGGATCAGGTCTTCACAGCGCTGGAGACCCAGGTTGTATCTGTGGTTCAGGAGCCAGCACACGCGATAGTCCGGTTCATCCGTCAACAACCCGATACAATTGATGTCCGGGGAGCCTGTTTCGTCGAGGGCGAATTTTCCTTTTGGAGCCATGTCAGCCTTGGATTTCCTGGAGGGTTTCATAAGCAGCACTCTGCTCAGCCTCTTTCTTCGAGATGCCTGTACCGCTGCCGAACAGGGTATCGCCGATACTCACGAAAGAGATAAAGTGGGTGGGATCATAAGGCTCCATGTCGGTATAAAAAGTGACTTCCTTTCTATTTTTCTGAGCCCATTCGATCAGCTGGCTTTTAAAATTGGTTTCAATTCTTTCCAGATCAACCAGATCAACGTGCTTGTCAATCACCCTTTTCAGTATGAACTTTTTGGTCCGTCTGTATCCTTTATCCAGATATATAGCCCCGGTGAAAGCCTCAAATGCATCTCCGAGGATGTGCCGGTTCGCCTGTTCGTTTTGCAACCTGTTTTCCATCAGCAGGTCGAGCCCCATCTCCTGGGCCAGAACCGAAAGGTGATCGCCATTGACAATTTTTGACCGCATTTTGGTGAGAAATCCCTCATTTTGGTCAGGGTACCTTTTATATAGGAATTCAGCCGTTATGGCTCCCAGGACGGCATCGCCCAGGTATTCGAGACGCTCATAATTAACAGGATTCCCTTTATCGTCGGAGAGGGATGCTGATTTGTGTATGAAGGCGAGTTCGTACAGCCGGACATTCCCGGGGATAAATCCGAGAACCCGTATAAGTCCCAAATAAAAAGTCTTTTTGGAAGAGCCCTTCACACGTCAGGCATCCAGTTTTTTAAAAATTACGGTGGCGTTATGACCGCCAAAACCGAAAGTATTGCTTAACGCACACCGAACTTCACGATCCTTAGCCTTGTTAAAGGTGAAATCCAGCCTGCTGTCGAGCTGGGGATCATCGGTGAAATGATTGATTGTCGCAGGGATCCTGTTATCGAGTAGTGCCAGAATTGACGCAATGGCCTCCACCGCACCGGCAGCACCAAGCAGGTGGCCGTGCATTGATTTAGTGGCGCTGATGCTCAGTTTGTAGGCATGTTCCCCGAAGACCGACTGGATAGCCAGCGGTTCAGAAATGTCGCCGAGCGGAGTGGAAGTGCCATGGACATTGATGTAGTCAATATCTTCCGGTTGCAATCCAGCATCAGCAAGGGCGTATTTCATGACCAAGGCGGCACCGAGGCCTTCAGGATGGGGAGCCGTGAGGTGGTATGCGTCGGCAGTCAGGCCTCCGCCAACCAGTTCACAATAGATCCTTGCCCCTCTTTTCATGGCATGCTCATACTCTTCGAGAATCAGGCATCCTGATCCGTCTCCCATTACAAATCCGTCCCGGTCCAGATCAAATGGGCGGGATGCGGTTTTGGGATCATCATTCCGGGTCGACAGGGCATGAAGGGCATTGAACCCTCCAACCGAAGCGGGTGTTATTGAGGCTTCGGAACCACCTGCAATCATTACATCGGCACGCCCAAGACGGATATGGTCAAAGGCGTTAATCAATGCGATGGTAGCCGTGGCACAGGCAGCAACAACACCGTAATTCGGCCCGCGAAAACCATACTTGATGGAAATCTGGCCCGAAGCGATATCCGAAATCATTTTGGGAACGAAGAATGGATTGAACCTGGGAGTACCATCACCCTTGACAAAGCTGACAAGCTCCTCTTCCAGGGTGAAAATACCGCCGATTCCCGAGGCCATGATCACACCAACCCGGTCCTGATCAATCTTCTCAAGGTTAAAGCCGGCATCCTTAACTGCTTCGTCTGCCGTAATCATGGCATACTGGCAGTAGGGATCCATTTTTCTTGCCTCTTTCCGGTCGAAATAGTTGCCTGCATCATAATTTTTAACCTCGCAGGCAAATTTTGTCTTGTGCAGGGCAGTATCAAAACGGGTAATCATATCAGCTCCGCTGACTCCCTGGAACAAGGATTCATGAAATTCCTGAACCGTATTGCCTATCGGCGTCAGCGCACCGAGACCTGTTACAACTACCCGTTTTAATGCCATAATCCTTACCCAAATATGGTTAAGTTACCCTTTGATGTTGTCTTCTACATACTTGATCGCATCGCCAACTGTAACGATCGTTTCGGCCTGATCATCCGGAATGGCGAGATTGAATTCCTTTTCAAATTCCATGATCAGTTCAACGGTGTCCAGGGAATCAGCTCCCAGGTCATTGGTGAAACTTGATTCACGGGTTACTTCTGATTCGTCGACGCCCAGCTTATCCACGATAATCGCTTTAACTCTGGATTCAATGTCTGACATAGCTTTAAAGATTTAATTAATAATTAATTATGCCTTCAACCCGGCAAATTTTGCCATGCAAATAAAGCATATCTGCACCTGATTGTCAAAAAAAACCGACTTTTTTTATCCCCAAAGTAAAATTATAGGGTTATTTTTTGAATTTAGTTATCGTTTAGGTTATATTCCCCGTCCTTTTTTGGGAACGACGCAAGATAAAGAAAATGAGTAATATAGCAATTTTCGCATCCGGTTCCGGATCCAATGCGGAGCAAATAATCCGGTATTTTGATCAGGATCCGGATATTCATGTCCTTCTGGTGCTTTGCAACAAACCTGATGCTTTCGTCCTGGGAAGGGCCCGTAACCTGAATATACGGTCAATCGTATTCGACAGGAAAGCCTTTTATCAGTCGCAATCGGTGCTTGATGAGCTCAGAAAGGCTTCAGTCGATCTGATCGTTCTGGCCGGTTTTCTTTGGATGATACCCGATTACCTGTTGAAATCTTTTTCCGGCAGGATACTGAATATTCATCCTGCCCTGCTTCCGGATTTCGGAGGGAAGGGAATGTATGGAATGCGTGTACATGAAGAAGTGATCCGGAGGGGGCAGAAGAAATCAGGAATTACCATCCACCTGGTCGATGAGCACTATGACCACGGTAGGACCATTTTTCAGGCCGAATGTGAGGTTTTACCGGATGATACGCCGGATTCCCTTGCGACGAGGATTCATGCCCTGGAACACCGCTATTACCCGCAGGTGATCAGGGATTATCTGAAAGGCTCTTTACTTCCAGCCGGTACTTCTCAAATTCCGCCCGGTAATTCTTAACGATCGAATCAAACGCAGGCTTGTTCCTGGACTCCAAAGGCTCCACCGGCGGAGCTTCAATTTTAAGCGGATCCACCGGCTGGCTTCCTTTCCAAATCCGGAAATCCAAATGAGCTCCGGTGGAAAGTCCTGTTGAGCCAACATAACCGATGACCTGTCCTTGACTGACAGGATCTCCCACGGAAAGTCCTGTGGCGAATTTAGACAGATGCATATAACCGGAGACAAAGTTCCCTTTGTGCTTGATCTTGACCATGTTCCCTGATCCTTTATCATAACTGCGCTGAATAACCTTGCCATCCCCGATCGAAATAACCTGCGTTCCGGTGGGTGCTGCGTAATCAACTCCGTGATGCGGCCGACGGTACCGGAGGATAGGGTGCATCCGGCTATTTGAATACCGGGAGCTGATCCGGTAATCCTCTTTCAAAGGTGCCTTCAGGAATTCCCGCTTAAGACTTTCTCCTTTTTCATTGAAATAGCCAAGTTTACCATTTTGGATAAATTCATACGCCTCAAACCACTTTTTTGAATATTGAAACCGGGCTGCAAATACTTTACCCGATCCTATCGATTTACCGTCAACCAACTTATCTTCGTAAATAACCTCAAATTTGTCACCGCGCTGTAAGGAGTACTGGTCGATCATCCATTGGAACACTTCAATAATCGAAAAAACCATGCCGTCATCGACTCCCTTTTCGGCAACTGCTTCCCAAAGGGTTGATTTTATTTCCCCTTCAAGAAACCGGACCTCCTTTATTACCTCCTTCTGTTTTAAGGAAACGGAAACCGAATCCCGAAAGTCATAAATCACATAATCGATATCGTTCTTTTTATATACCATATACAGCAAACGACGCTGGGCATCCGGAGTGTAGTAAAAATGCAACTCGTTTCCCTGGCGGATATCCTTGACATCGAAAACGTACTTGAACTCCCTGGCTATCTTATCGATGATCTGGAGAGAAACGCCACGCGGTTGTAATATCTCCGATAAATACTCATCAGCATGGATGATCAGTATCTCCTTGCTGAATGAATCGACCGGAAACTCGAACTCGTCAAACTGCTGGACCGGAGTTTCAACAATTACGGGTTCCGGGTACCCATTGAATATCAATACCCAGTTAATATGCGCCGCGATCCAGATCGCAATGCATAGAATGATGATTAATAATAGTCTGACGATCAGCTTTTTGGTGGTAGGAAAGATCTTTTTTAAAAGGGTAAGGAGTTGCTCTTTTACTGCCATCCGTTTTGGGGGTTTTAATGGACTATATTAATGATTCGTTTTTGTACAACGATGATTTTCCCTGGTTTAGTGCCCTGCAGGTATTTCCCAGTGAGCTCATGATCAAGAACTGCCTTTTCGATATCAGGAACCGAAAGGTCGGCGGGCAGGCTGATCTTGAACCGCATCTTGCCGTTGAAGGAAACCGGATACTCGAACAGGTCATCCGCAAGATAATTACTATCCAGTTCTGGCCAGCCGGCTGTTGAAATACTATCAGGATGGCCAAGCAGGTGCCACAGTTCTTCGGCAAAATGGGGGGCAAAAGGCGCAATCAGTATCAATATAGGCTCCAGTACACTCCTTTTATTGCATTTGATGTCGGCCAGTTCATTCACGCAGATCATGAAAGCACTCACTGCGGTATTGAAGGAGAACCGTTCAATATCGTCCTGTATCTTTTTGATGGTCCGGTTAAGTATCTTTAATTCCTGATTATCAGGAGTATCGTCGACTACTGTCAGCTTGTCTCCATCCTTGAAGAACAGGCGCCAGAATTTCCTGAGGAATTTATAAACGCCATCGATGCCGTTGGTATCCCAGGGTTTCGACTGGTCGATCGGGCCCAGGAACATCTCATACAGCCGGAGGGTATCGGCACCGTACTTTTCAATGATCACATCGGGATTAACGACGTTGAACATGGATTTCGACATTTTCTCGATAGCAAATCCACAGATGTACACTTCACCGTCGAGAATGAACTCGGCATCCCGGTACTCAGGATTCCAGTTGCGGAAAGCTTCGAGGTCGAGGATATCGTAAGATACGATATTGACATCTACGTGAATAGGTATAGTATCATACTTATCTTTCTGTCCCCATGAGACAAAGGTATTTTCCCCTTTTACCCGGTACACGAGGTTGGACCGTCCCTGGATCATTCCCTGGTTGATGAGCTTTTTAAATGGCTCATCCTTGCATACATAACCGGTATCGTACAGGAATTTGTTCCAGAACCTCGAGTAAATGAGGTGGCCCACTGCATGTTCGGTTCCTCCGATGTACAGATCCACATCCTGCCAGTATTCGTTGGCTTCATGGGATACGAGCGCCTTACCATTCTTCGGATCCATGTATCTCAGGTAATAGGCGCATGATCCGGCGAATCCGGGCATGGTGCTCAGCTCAATCGGATACCCTTCAGCGGTGGTCCACCCGGAAGCCCTGGCCAATGGCGGCTCCCCCTTTTCAGTGGGTTTGTAAGCATCAACCTCCGGAAGGCGGAGCGGCAACACCTTCTCATCCATGAGATAAGGTATGCCATTAATATAATATACCGGGAAAGGTTCTCCCCAGTACCGCTGGCGGCTGAAGATCGCATCCCGAAGGCGGTAGTTCACCTGGACCTTTCCAATTCCAATTTTTTCTATTTCGATTTTGGTTTGGGCAATTGCCTGCGGAACTGAGAGACCGTTAAGGAAGCCCGAATTAATCATGGTTCCTTCCTTGGCATCGAAGGAGTCCTCCCAGGTATACGGATCGGTCGGTTCCTGGCCGGGCTGGAGAACCACCTGGATGATAGGCAGGTTAAAATAGCGTGCGAAGTTAAAGTCACGGCTGTCATGGGCAGGTACGGCCATAATGGCCCCTGTTCCGTATCCTGACAGAACATAATCTGCGATCCAGATCGGTATCTCTTTCTTTGTGAATGGATTGATCGCGAAGGTTCCGCTGAAAACCCCGGTTATTTTTTTCACATCGGCCAGCCGCTCACGTTCTGTCCGTTTCCGTGTATCTTCAATATACTTCTCTACGGCCGGTTTTTGGTTCGGATGGGTCAGCAGGCGAACCAGATCCGATTCAGGGGCAAGCACCATGAAGGTAGCCCCGAAAATGGTATCTGCACGGGTGGTGAATATTTCAATGGTGAGATCTTTGTCCGGAACGGTGAAAAACATATTGGCACCTTCCGAACGGCCGATCCAGTTCTTCTGCATCTCTTTCAGCGAATCGGTCCATTCAATGGTGTCCAGTCCCGACAGCAGACGTTCCGCATAGGCGGAAACCCTCAGCAGCCACTGTTTCATCTTCCGCTGCTCAACGGGATGGCCACCGCGGACCGAGAAACCTTCCTTCACTTCATCGTTGGCCAGCACCGTCCCCAGAGCCGGACACCAGTTAACCAGCGTTTCGGCCAGATAGGCCAGCCGGTAGTTCAGTAAGTAAAGCTGTTGCTCCTCACCGGTCATCCGCTTCCAGCCATCGGCTGTCAGGTCTTCAGGATCCGAACAGGCAGCGTGAAGATCTGCAGTTCCATTTTCCTCCAGATGCCTGATCAGCTTCTCGATGGGTTCGGCTTTATCGGTTTCTTTGTTGTACCAATGTTTATAAAGCTGCATGAACACCCATTGTGTCCAGTGATAATAATCCGGATCACAGGTTCTTACTTCACGCGACCAATCATAGGAAAAGCCGATCTTGTCGAGCTGTTCCCGGTATCTTTTAATGTTGTTCTCCGTGGTGATTGCCGGATGCTGGCCGGTCTGGATGGCATACTGTTCAGCCGGGAGGCCGAAAGAATCATAACCCATCGGGTGAAGCACATTGAACCCGTTGAGCCGTTTGTACCAGGAATAGATATCAGAGGCGATATACCCGAGCGGGTGACCGACATGCAATCCTGCGCCCGAGGGGTAAGGAAACATGTCGAGGACGTAATACTTGGGTTTTGCAGGGTCAACCTGTACTTCAAATGTCCGGTTTTCCTTCCAGTACGCCTGCCACCGGGATTCTATTTCTCTGAATGTATATTCCATTGATTTGATCTCTCTGACTATCTGATTTACGGGAAAATATTGGGCGAAAGTATAAAAACCCTGCTTTTTATGAAAATGTTATACCTTTGCTCTGCTTAAATAAAAGGAGAATACCATGGATTTAGCTTTTGTATTGGCAGGCGTGATCGGCCCGACCGAATGGATACTGATAGCTTTAATAGTTGTTTTATTGTTTGGCGGCAGAAAGATACCTGAACTCATGCGCGGCCTGGGTAAAGGCATCAAAGAATTCAAGGATGCCTCAAAGGGGCAGGCCGATGAGAATACGAAGACAGCGGAAGATGATAAAAAGCAAGGCTAAGTCTGATACTTCCTTCTTTTTTCTGATCTCCTGACCGCACCATTGTGGACAAGAAAAAACTTAAGACCAAGGATGCGAACGACATGACCTTTCTGGAGCACCTCGAAGTGCTGAGAGGTCATTTGCTGCGTTCGTTACTGTCCATTGGTGTATTCGCAGTCGTTGCTTTTTTATTGAAGGACATCATTTTCGACCACATCCTTCTGGCGCCGAAATCCATTGACTTCTTTACCAACCGGATGCTATGCAAGCTGGGTACGCTGGTACATACCGACAAGCTCTGCATCAACGATGTTCCGATCAATTTGATCAATATCGACCTGTCGGGTCAGTTCAAGATCCACATGACCATTGCTTTCTATGGAGGATTGATTCTGGCGGCTCCATATATTTTCTGGGAATTATACCGGTTCATCATGCCGGCGCTCAAGGAGAAGGAACGGAAGTATTCCAGTGGCATGGTATTCTATACCTCCGCACTTTTCCTGATCGGCGTTCTGTTCGGCTATTTCATGATCGTGCCGCTCACCATTAATTTCCTGGGCGGGTATAATGTGAGCGAACAGGTTACCAACCAGATCAATCTGCGTTCCTATATCGGAACAGTGACCTCGTTGATCTTTGCCACGGGTCTGATATTTGAACTGCCCATACTGGTCTATTTCCTGAGCAAGGTTGGATTGGTAACGCCCAAATTCATGCGGCGTTACCGCAAGCATGCCATCGTTATTATCCTGGTGGTTGCGGGTATTATCACCCCTCCGGATGTTTTCAGCCAGATAATGGTCACCATCCCTATGTACCTTCTGTTTGAAGGTTCAATATTTGTTTCCGCCAGGATAGAGCATGAGCGGAATGCCCGCGAAGCGGCAGAAAGCTCTGCATAATAAAAAAGGCCGCCTACCGGCAGCCTTTTTATTTTCAACTTGCTTTGAATCACTATTTTTGATCAACTACCTTTTTCTTGGCAGTATAGTTGATTTTCAATGCTTCTGCTTTTCTAAGCTCGGTCTTTATCTCGTTAATGATCCCCATCCTGGTTTTCGTATCGGCTTTGAGGGAAACGGTCATTTTCGGCCGGTCTTCTTCGGCTCTTTTTTCCCACTCACCCACAATGTATGGTCGGATATCATTGACAGTGGAAAATTTATCATCAAGCTGAATACGGGTTTCGCTACCCATTGAAATCTTGTAAGACCCTGTAGGTGATCCCACATAGATATTGCTGACGAGTGATTTCTTTTCCAGCTTGGTAATTTCGGTTGCTGAAGGTAAGGTCTGCGATACGTTGATCGTATTTTCCCTCAGCTGGGTCGAAACCATGAAGAAGAACAGGAGCATGAACATGATGTCGGGCAAAGAAGCCGTTGTTACTTGAGGAACTTCTTTTTTTGCCCCTCCTGGATTAAATTTTGACATAGTTATTTCTCCTATTGTTTTATTTCCAATGGTTCAGCTTCCGAGATCGCAGTTGGAATCGCTTTTTTAACCAGATCCTGCTCCACCTCTGTCAGCTTATCGAATTTCTTTCCAAAATGATTCATTGAAAATTCTTCGCGGAGTTCATTTAATCCTCTCACCAGTTCATTCTGGACGCTGATATAGGCACCATAATCGGTTCCACGGTCATTCTGCAAAGAGACAACTCCTTTTGACCGTGTTATTTTACCCAGGCCTTCGATCTCTACATCTTCCTGTTCAGAAAGAGTAGGATCGTTATTCGGATTCAGCATGAACTCCTTCAGCTTATCCTTTATGTCCGAAATCTGTGCGAATTGTTGATTAACAAACAGGTCGTTATTCCTG
>JAZDPC010000020.1:0-13099 GCA_043797975.1 Bacteroidota bacterium | reverse complement strand
GATAGCAGCTTTTGCTTCAGTTTCATTGTTCATTTCAACAAAACCAAAACCTTTGCTCCTTCCGGTGTATTTGTCAGAAATAACCGTGGCTGAGCTCACTTCGCCATACTCTTCAAAGATTTGCTTCAAATCATCACCGTTTACACGGTATGGAAGACTACCTACATAAATTTTCATAAAAACATTTAAATTAAAATCCGCGCAAAGGTATCGATATTTTAATAACATTCAGCGGTTTTCGGTAAATTATTCATCCGGGAGGAACTTTTTACGCAATTCTTCAATCTGGATTTCGTTGATTGGTTTCATTTTACCGAGTGATAGGCTGTTGATGAGTGACCGTGCACTGAATTCTGCAACCTCAAGCCGGTCAAATGCATTTAACAGATTTCTGCCGGTTACGAGAATGCTGTCGTTTTGAATGATCAACACGGGATGCTCGGCATGAAGCGACTGGCTAATGTACTGCTGTCCGGCAAAATGTGCACCAAAGGGTAGTAAAAGAACTTCCTGGAGCAGAATCCAGCTTTCCGGAATCGTACGGTTGTCAAAATTTTTACCGGCAACCCCGAAAGCCATGGAGTAGGGTGCCTGCGTGAAAATAATGGCTTTAACGTCGGGATTTCTTCGATAAATGTCTTGGTGGATATGGACTGACCGACTGGGTGACTTACCGGTTTCCCTCATTTCACCTTTTATCTGCACCACATCTGAAGGCTCAATATCCCAGCGGGAAAAATTGCTGGGAGTGATCAGGAAGTCTTCCCCGCGCCAGCGCGTGGATACCGTTCCGTAAGTGCTGATCATCAGTCCCTGGTCGCAGGCTCTCCGGACAATTCTGCAGATTTCCGATCTCAACTCCCTTTCATCCGAGGGATATTCAACGGATTCCATTTCAGGAAGAGGATCATTATATTGGGCTTCAAATGCCTGTATTTGACTTTCATCCAGATAATTGGGCTTTCCAAGCCTGTTCGCGTTAATCAGAATTCTGGCAACAAATTCAAAAGTCTCGAATCGCTCAAAAGCTTTATTCAGATCGGTTCCTCCGACAACGGTTCCGTGATTCTCGAGAATCAAAGCATTAAAACCCTTGGCAAACTCGCCCGCGATAACGGTACCCAGGATCTGGCTGCCCGGCAGCTCATAATGCGCGTATCCGATCGGTCCGCAGACCTGCCGTGCCTGGGGAATGACATTGGTGTCAGGGAAAGCCCCGACAATGCTGAAGGAAACCAGTGCGGGAGGGTGAGCGTGGACAATGGCTTTCAGATCAGGACGGGCTTTATAGATTGCCAGGTGAAAAGGTATTTCCGATGATGGTGCGTGAGGCCCTGAAACAGATCCGTCGGGATGGACACAAACAATGTCAGCCGGACGAAGCGATCCTTTGTCGATGCCTGCCGGGGTAACCCATACATTTCCATTGTCGTCACGGATGGAGATGTTCCCGCCGGTGGTCGTCGTCAAACCGCGACGGTAAATCCTTCCGATGATCTCCGTGATCTGCTCTCTGGGTGGTGTAAGTAGTGGGTTCATATTTCTTTATTCTTTATTCTTTGGTCTTGAGTCTTTAGTCTTTATCACAAATTATTCCCCAGATGCTCTATCAGTATCTTCATTCCTATTCCGATCAGAACAATACCACCAATTATACCCAGTTTATTGCCGAAGACCGTTCCGAGCCGGCTTCCGATATTAACCCCGATAAAACAAATCACAAAGGTGATCAGCCCTATGACCAGGATGGGAAGCCAGATGGTTATATCGAGAAAGGCAAAGCTCACCCCGACAGCCAGCGCATCAATACTGGTAGCAATGGAGAGCATTAGCAGGGTAGGAAAATGGGTGCAGTTCTTTACAGCTTCGTCCTTTTTACCGGTGGAAACGCTTTCCCAGATCATTCTGCCGCCGACCAGAACCAGTAATCCGAAAGCAATCCAGTGATCAAATGTCTTGATATACTGGCTGAATGTGATACCTGCAGCCCAGCCTATCAGGGGCATCAGGGCCTGGAAAAATCCGAAGAAAAAAGCAATCCTAAAAGCGTGCCTGACACGCAATTGTTTGATCATAAATCCATTAGCCACAGATACTGCCAATGCATCCATCGAAAGTCCGACGGCAATGCCTATTAAAGTCAGGAAGTCCATTTATTTAAGTAAGAATGTCTTATGTTGATCCACATCAAAAAGAAAAATCCGGTCAAATCCGGAAGATAAGCTTTCCCGCCCGATCAGCGACAATATCCTGTCGATCGCATTGGCCTCGGAATAGTCGGCAAAGATAATAAGCCACAGGAAATCCGGTTTTTGTTTCAGGTATATGCCGATTTTCTCCTCTTTGGCCTGGATCGTTGACCTTAACTGGTCGATAGCAAACCGGAAATCGAGAAAACCGGGTACCGGATCCGGATTCGATACGGGACGGATCTGGGTCAGTTCAATCCCGATAAATCTCCGGGGTGATGTCCAAAGCTTGAAATCGGGAGATTCACTCTTCCTGAGCCGGCCTTTTGGAAAATCAGGAAAATATTCCCTGAAATACCGGATGATGATCCACTCCTGTTCGGTCTTCCAATCCATAAATTAAAGATAGATGAAAAATTCCACCGACAACCAACAACCGACAACCGTTATCCGTCATCCGTCATCTGTAGAAACCTGCTCTGTACTTCATGCCAGTATCTATCAGAAACCGGAATGTTCAGCTCTTCAGGAGAGATCATCCTGGCTGTAAATCCGGTTCTATTCTTTTTAACCAGACGGACTCTTATCAGATTGATTATATAGGATCGATGACACCTCACAACCGGGTAATCTGACAACTGCTCCTCGATCTTTTTCATACTGTTCCGGAGGAGGAAGCGACCGGGCTTATTATCTTCCAGGTAGTGGATGAAAACATAATTTTCGTTGGCTTCTATATAGATGAGGTCATCCAGTTTTATGGTCAGCCGTATCTCACCGTTCTCATCGTGGAAAATGACAAACCGGGGACCCTCCTCCTGTTTTCGCTGAACCAACAGCCTTTCGAGTTTCTGCTTCTTGTCCTCCCAGGCAAAATACAGCAGGCTGATCAGGTAGGGGATTAAAAGAATGAGACTGGTTTTCTGGATTGCGGTGTAATAAACTTCAAACCAATATCGGGAATCCTTCAGAAAGACCTTCTCGATCATCATGTAAAAACCTGCCATGGCGATGACCTCAAGGGCAATCATCAGGGCATAACCGGCAATAGTAATTCTCCAGCGTTTGCGGATCCGGGTCATAATAATCCGGCTTCCGATTACGACAACCATTCCCAATACAACCAGAAAACCCGCATAGAAGGCAAATTGACCCTGATTCACATCATACCAGTTCTGCGACCCGAACGGGTGGTACATCAGGATAAAGGCATAAGCAAACAGTGAGGTAAAAATGATCTGAATAACTGTGCTCCTTGGCCTTACAAAATAGTCGGGTATGGTTTGCCGTAAATTCATGCGGCAAATTTAGCAATACCTGCCGATCACTCTGATCATTCACCGATAAATATAATTGATCGATCAGAAGTGGATGTATCTAATTATTACTATCTTATGCCACTGAAAGTTAAACCAGCCAGTAGTTAACAAATGATAAACCCTGAATTATCCGCTCTTGTTTATGCCGCGGCGGGATTGGGCTTTGTTCATACTCTATTGGGACCGGACCACTACCTTCCGTTTATTGCCATGTCACGCTCGGGTGGATGGAATTCGAGAAAGACGTTATGGATTACCGTTTTATGTGGTCTTGGCCATGTACTGAGTTCGGTCCTGCTCGGATTATTGGGTATTGTACTGGGAATTGGAGTTTCCAGGCTTGAGGATATTGAATCAACGAGAGGAGATCTTGCTGCATGGGCGCTCATAGCTTTCGGATTAGTTTATATGGTCTGGGGTTTGCGCAAAGCTTTCCGTGACCGGCAGCACGGACATGTTCATGCCCACACTGACGGTCAGGTTCATGAGCATACGCACAGGCATTGGGGACTGCATGTTCATACCCATACTGCCGTATCCCGGAATAAAATGACACCATGGGTGCTTTTCACGATTTTCATCCTCGGTCCCTGCGAGCCACTGATACCCCTTGTCATGTACCCGGCTGCGCATCATAATGCCGGTGGGGTTATCCTGGTAACCGCCATATTCGGATTGGTAACCATCGTTACGATGACTACCATCGTAATGATCACCCTGTCAGGCGTCAGGCTACTCCCGCTATCCGGGCTGGAACGGTTCACGCATGCCATCTCGGGCGGGGTTATCCTGCTCTGCGGCCTGTCAGTCAGGTTTCTCGGCCTCTGAAATTCATCCCTGAATAGCTGTTTTCGTCCCAAAACCACCCGGCTTATCACGCAAATCCTGATGTGATCACCGGCCGCTTGACCAGCTTTCCCCGGAGGTATAGTTTTGTGGTGAACATCTGGATTCACTATGGACTATTCTGATAATCAACTGTTGCTCAAAAAGACCTTTAACCTGTCCGACGAACAGATCAGGATTCCTGAATCCGATACCCGGATCATCAACTGCCGGTTCCGGTCGGTTGTTCAGCCTGAAGCAGGAGAGACCAGCCATATTGCCGTTCAGGACGGACCGCTATCCGGACTCATGCTTCAGTATTTTGAAGGCAACTCCGATTTCACCTACCCGGTCTTCATGCCTGGGAACAAGGACCAATCCGATGGTGCCATAATCCTTCTGCACGGATTAAACGAGAGAAGCTGGTCGAAATACCTGTACTGGGCTCAATATCTGAGTGAAAACACCGGGAAGGCAGTGATCCTGTTCCCGATTGCCTACCATATTAACAGGTCACCCGGTTTTTGGGCTGATCCGCGATCCATGGTTGATGTAGCTACTGAGAGGGCGAATTCCGACAGTGAAAATTCATCTGTGACCCCCTTTAACGCGGCCTTGAGTTCAAGGCTGGATATGCACCCGGAATGGTTTTGCACATCGGGATTGCAGAGCTGTTATGATATTATTTCACTCACTGAAATGATCCGTTCAGGTAAGCACCGGTTATTCAAAACCAATGCTTCGGTAGATTTTTTTGCCTATTCGGTCGGGGCCTTTCTTCTCGAAGTGATGCTGATAGCCAATCCTGATAATCTTTTCGGATGGTCGAAAAGCTTTCTGTTCCTGGGTGGAAGCTCATTTGAACAGATGAAGGGCATATCGAAATATATCATGGACAGCAAAGCGTTTGATAAGCTCGAAAAAGTCTTCCTCATGGAAGATCCTAAGGCCGTCAGGCAAAAGATCCATATTCCCCGGCTCAACAGTTTTAATTCCCTGTGGAACTCGTTTATGTCCATGCTCCGGATGGACCGGCTGCAAACGGTCCGCGACCGGTCATTCAAAAGGCTTTGTAATCAGATATCGGCAGTCGGGCTGGCCAGGGATCAGGTCATTCCCGGTTCTTCCATCTTCCGGACCCTTATGGGAGCCGGCAACCGAAACCGGATTCCCGTTGCCATCCTGGATTTTCCATACCCCTATACTCACGAAAATCCCTTCCCGATTAACCAACAGGACATCCGGCAAGAGGTGAACCGTGCTTTCGGGCAGGTTTTTAACCAGGCAGCGTCCTTTCTGTCTTAACCGGTTAACTCATTCAGTAAGGAAATCCTCGAAATTAGACGGAGTCACTAACCTGATCTCAGATTGATAGGCCTCAAGGAAGCATTTCGGTTCTTTCAATCTTACTTTTGGGTTCCATTTCATTTCGTAAGCAGTGATCTTTCCGTTCCGTTCCTCAATGAAATCTATCTCCTGCTGACTGACGGTGCGCCAAAAATAGCAATTGGCTCTGATACCCTGATATTGAAGGAATTTCATTCTCTCGGCAATAATAAAATTCTCCCACAATGCCCCGGTGTCTTGCCTTCTTTCGACAGGAAGAAAATTGGATATCAGGGCATTGCGAATCCCGTTGTCAAAGAAATAGATCTTGCGCGAAGTGGAAATCTCATTTCGGAGATTACGTTTAAACGGATTCAGCCTGAAGATAATAAAGTTCTTTTCCAGCAGGTTGATGTAATTCATGATTGTGTTTTTATCCACTTGCACCTGCGTAGCCAATTCATTAAACGATACTTCATTGCCTACCTGAAAGGCCAGGGCCCTCAGCAGTTTTTCCAGGGTATCGGGCTTGCGTATGCCCCCGAACGACAGAATGTCCTTGAACAAACAGCTGTCAGTAAGTTCAGCAAGTATCTGGTTTTCCAACCCCGGCCTCATGATCACTTCCGGGTACATACCGTACACCAGCCGGCTATTAAGCTGTTGCTGGCTTGATATAACTCCTGCATGATCCCTCAATTCCTGCCAACTGACCGGATAGAGCATGAATGGCCATTTGCGCCCTGTTAACGGTTCGGATATTTCATTAGCCAGTTCGAGGCTTGAAGACCCGCTGACGATAACCTGAACCTTTTTGAAGCGATCTACCATGATCTTCACGGTTACTCCAATATTACGGACCCTTTGCGCCTCATCAATGAAAACCAGCTTGTAATCCCCGAAAAGCTGCCGGATCTGCTCCGTATTGGCATTTTCCAATCTACTCCTGACCAGCGGATCATCGCAGTCCAGAAGTAAAAAGGAATTGAAATTCTTAACTATGGATTCGACCAGTGTCGTTTTACCGGTTCGTCTTGGACCCAGGATCACGATGGCTCTTCCGTCATTAATTTTTCCCCGGATGACTGTTTCAAGAACTCTTTTAATCATATTTGGTGATTAATTTCACCAAATATACATATAATTGGTGAATACGATCACTAAAAAATGATTTTAATTAGTTATACCAACCTTCTTTTTTATTATTTTTCACCATGCAAACCCGTACACCCAATTGCCTGGCCAAGCTGGAGCGCATGAACAAAGCACTCCGGCATGAGGAACCCGACCGGGTTCCCATTAGTGACATTTTCTGGGGTAGTTTTATTGAAAGGTGGAGGAAAGACCTCAGCTTGCCACCTGATACCGATATTTACCGTTATTACGATCTCGACTGGCAGGTCACGAATCCCAATATGGATCCACATATCCGGCCTTTTGAGATATTGGAGCAAACAGATGAGCGGGTAACCATCCGGACGGGTTTTGATGCAGTGCTGCAGAAAAAATTTGCTGATCCGATGCCGGCTTATCTCAAGTTTGAGACGGATACAATTGAGAAACTTACTGAATTTCAATTCGATGATCCTTTGGATACCCGTCGTTATTTCCATTCCGGTGATAATCAACTTTCGGGCATGGGTGACGGTTATTACCGGAATACACCTGCCTGGGTTGATACGGTGAAATCAATTTATCCTGATTTTCCGGTTTACGGCAGCGTTTGCGAGGGCTACGAAATGCTCTGGAGGATTATCGGCCCTGAGAATGCCATGTTTTGGATGTTGGCCTATCCTGATGAGTTCGGTGCTTTTATGAACCGGCAGAAAACATTCCTCGAGGGCATCACCCTCGGACAGATCGAGGCTGCTGGCGGAATGCTGGATGGCATGGTGATCTGGGGCGATGTTGCTTATGGAAGAGGGATGCTCTTCTCACCTGAATGCTGGCGGGAATTCTTTAAACCGACAGTCAGATCATTGACTGAAATCTGCCACGATCATAATATTCCGGTCATCTATCACGGGTGCGGAAATTCACATCAGATTTTCCCCGATCTGATCGGGATGGGTATTGAGTGTTACAATCCCATGGAACAAAAAGCAGGGATGAGCCTTGTTGAGTTCCGAAAGGAGTTCGGTCATCAGATTGCCTTTTGCGGCGGATATGATGTCCTCACCTGGGCCAACGGATCTGAAGAAGAACTTAAGGCGCTGGTCATTCACAACCTGAAAGCCGCGGTGGGAGGAGGACTCATTTTCCAGTCTGACCATTCGGTTCCTTCAAATGTGTCCGGATGGAGCTATGACTATGTTGTGAGGCTTGTAAGGGAACTGGGGAAATACCCACTTTAAGGAGGAAGGAAAAAGGAGGAAGGAGAAAGGAATTGGGGAAAGCGAATAAAAACCTGGTGCTGGGACTGGTGGTGATAACCTCGTTTATCACGCCATTCCTTGGAGCGTCGGTTAATATTGCCCTTCCAACCATGGGAACACATTTCGGAATGAATGCGGTTTCTCTGAGCTGGGTGTCCATGTCCTATCTTCTCTCATCAGCTGTTTTTCTGGTTCCGATCGGCAAAGCAGCTGACATTTTTGGCCGGGTCCGGGTATTCATTTATGGGACGATCATTGTCTCCGTTTCATCTTTTTTATGCGCCTGGGCCGTATCCACCGAAATGCTGCTGGCCTTCCGGGTAATCCAGGGGATTGGCAGTGCCATGATGTTCGGAACCAACATGGCGATTGTCACCTCTGCATTCCCCCCGGAACAACGCGGGAAAGCCATCGGTATCAATGTTACTGCAGTATACCTGGGCTTATCCTTAGCCCCCGTTCTGGGTGGACTGTTGACTCAGCACCTGGGCTGGCAGAGTATTTTTCTCTTCATCGGGCCGTTGGGATTTCTGGTAGCTCTGACAGGACTGGTCCTATTAAGAATGAAGAGCTCCGAAGCCGTTAAGGAACGGTTTGATTACCGCGGCTCAATTATTTACACTTTTTCCATGACGGCATTGATGTACGGACTATCGAAATTGCCGGATGGATACGCGATAGCGCTGGCTTTGGCCGGAGCGGGGGGGCTTGTGCTATTCGGCAGGGTGGAACTGAAAACAGTATTTCCCGTATTCAATATGCAGCTGTTTTTGGGTAATCGGTTATTTGCAATGTCCAATATAGCTGCATTGATCAACTATGCCACCACTTTCGCAGTTACCTTTATGCTAAGTCTTTATTTGCAGTATATCAAGGGATTATCTCCGAGGGAGGCAGGACTACTGCTCGTGGTTCAACCCGCCCTGATGGCCCTGGTCGCATCGTTCTCGGGCCGTTGGTCTGACAGGATCAGACCAGCTTACATTTCATCAGCAGGTTTGGCGGTTATTTGTGCCGGCCTTCTTTTAATGACTTTTATCGGGTGGGAAACAAGCACATTTTACCTGGTAGTCTGCCTGGTGATCCTGGGAACCGGATTCGGATTGTTTTCTTCGCCAAACACCAATGCCATCATGAGTTCGGTTGAGAAAAAGGACCTGGGAATCGCCTCTGCAACAGTAGCAACCATGCGGCTGACGGGACAGATGGTGAGCATGGCCGTTGCCACACTGGTCATTAATATTTTTGTCGGTAATGCCGCTATTTCAGAAGCTAACCATGAACAATTCCTGCATACAATACCCGTAACTTTTGGGATCTTCATCCCCTTAAGCCTGCTGGGAATATGGGCTTCCCTATCGCGTGGTAAAGGTTCTTCCTGAGTCGCCCTTGTTCTCAAAACGGGCCCATGATAATCGAAACTATCTTGCGAACAGCACCGATCCGGCATGTCCGGGTTTAATAATCTGGGTTTTCGTTTTTCCGTTGACCGGCCGTGCAATCCAGGTGATGTTGCGTTTAGTGTTATTGGTGAGAGTTGAGGAGAAGCCATCGTGCCGTAAATTAACAGTCCCGTCAAAAAGTGGCATATCCTTCAGTTCAGCCCAGTGGGTGGGGGCAGTCAGCCTCGGAGTGGTTGTAACCGACCGGTTTGTTGCATCAGGAACAATCCCCATGACTCCCATGGCAATGGTTTCCAGAACGGCAAAGGATACCTCCGGATACTCCCGTCGCTTTAAGTCAGGTGACATCAGACGGGTCAGCAGAGAATAAGCTGTGTCATTCCGGCCGGCCCGGTAGAATTCAAGCGGATAGTAAGTATTCATTTCCACGCCGGTTTGCTCATAACCCATCAGAATGTGATTCAGGACAGGTAGCTTTCGCTCGTCCGGGACCACATCCCACCGGAGCAAAAACGACATCATTTGCTTGTCGTCGAGCCAGGTGCCATCATATCTTATATAATGATGATACAGCTCCTGGACCGGATTCCACCAAACCGTGTTAAGATGGTTCCTGATCTTATCCGCTTTTTCGGTGTAGTTAGTTGCTGATTTTGGTAATTTTTTGATTTTGAGCATATTACCATAATCATAATTTCCGATAAACTGCCCGGCCAAAAGATCGGCTCCGACCTTGCCGAATTTCTCTTCATTATAGGAGCTGAGGCCACGACTGGTAGTACTGTCACTGGCACCCTCCATCAACCCGTCATTGTCGGGGTCCCATCGGTTCACATATTCGTTCAGCGATTTTTCATAATAACTGATAAAAGCCGGATCATACAGGTAGGAAGAATCGCCGGTCCAGAGGTATGCCCGGTAACAGGCATCGATAATGTCAAAATTGGCAGGGAGGTTGTACCAGAAATCCTGATCGTTCTTATAATCGACGGGGGCCGGCCGGTTCCACTTGTCGATTTCCCAGTAGCCGCACCAGTCGCGGCTCTCAGCAATCGCTGTGACAAATTTGGTCAGCAGGTTTTTATTGATATCATCCAAACCCAGCAAGTGGGCACCGATCAATTGATGCGAAACATCTCGCATGCAGAAAGCATAGCGGTTGGGCAGGGCCGCTTCATACCAATGCCCGACAGGATCAGTGCCCCGGTTAACATAGGCTAAAGCCTGTTTTTTGGCCCATTCAAATCCCTGCACAAGAACCGGATCATCACTGGAAAAACTGATTTTTCCATCCTGTGAATAGACGTAAGTAGAAATAAGCCAGATAGTTGCAATAAAAATGATTCTCTTCATGTCAATTTTATTGTTCAATCACTCGTCACTCGTCACTCATCACTCATCACTCATCACTCATCACTCATCACTCATCACTCTTCACGTGTCACCGATGAAAGCTCTCCCCGATAAACTTCAGCCCGTCGGTGATTCCCGTTCTCCAGTAGGTCCAGTTGTGTGCCCCGTCACGGACCCTGAATTCATGCTTGATCTGACGGTCGCGCAACAAAACGTGCAGGGCGGCATTCCCCTTGTACAGGAAATCGTCATCCCCGCAGTCGATATAAAAACGAACTTTTTCAATCTGTTCCTTCGGCAGGTTTTTAACCAGGTCGAGTACCGAATTCTTCCGGTAATGCTCTGTCAGGTTGGTTTTATCTTTGGTTTGCCCGAACAATTTGGCAAACATGTCGCTCCTAGGGGAAATCATTGAGGAGATTTCTTCATCAGTTCTGACGGCCGCGCTGAATGCTGCACAGGCAGCAAACAGGTCGGGATGTTTAAGAGAATGGATCAGGGAGCCATAGCCTCCCATAGATAATCCTGAAATTCCCCGAAATTCTTTTAAAGGACGGGTCCGGTAGTTTTTGTCTATAAATGGAATGAATTCCTGGATGAACATATCCTCCCACCGCTCAGTGCCGGCAGCATCGTTAATGTACCACGTAACACCGCCATCAGGCATCACAATGATCATCGGGGGGATCTCGCGTGCATTAATGGCCCGGTCGGCAGCCAGATGAACCTCTCCGAACTGGACCCATCCTGATTCATTATCCGATAAACCATGGAGAAGATATACCACCGGATACCGGCGGGTGCTGGCTGCATAATCAGGGGGTAGATAAATGGCATAACTGACAGGCTTGCCCATTATCTGGCTGTTCATGCTGATCCCTTCAATCACCTGTCCCATCGGGCCGGAAAACGAGACTGAATTTTCCTGGGCTGATACGTTTTGAAACAATAGTCCAAGAAACAAGAAGCTGATAATCAGTAATTTGAATTTCATAATCTGTCTTGGTTTTAATCACTTGAATATACTGTTTTTTGGGGGAAGAGTGAAGAGTGAAGAGTGAAGAGTGATGAGTGATGAGTGACGAGTGACGAGGGCTTTCCTTTCACACGCACACTCACACAGACACCCACACCCGATCGCCCGCAAGCCCGTATGCCCTTAAGCTCCTGTCAGCTCTTCGCTAAGTTTCCAAAGCTTTTCGGCGACCGTCAGGTCATAGCTTCGCTTTGAGGAGGCTCTGGCTTTTTTCTTAACGAAGTACTTTCCGGTAACTCCTTCAACTTCAGGTGAGCTGGCCAGATAAACAGATGTTTCCGCGCCTGCGGACGGGGGTATGTTGATCAGATTTGACAGTCTCATGATAAAATTCTGCCTGTCGTTTATCCGGTTTACGGCAAACCGGGTCCTCACAACACCCGGGTGGAGGCAGTTGACTGTTACACCCGTACCGTTAAGCCTTCTCGATAGTTCATACCCAAACAGTATAGTGGCCAGTTTCGATTGGAAGTATGATTTCCAGGGATTGTAATTTTTTTCAAGAAACAGATCCTTGAAATGGATTTTGCCGGCAAAATGACCGAGAGAACTGACTATGACAATCCTTGAAGGCGCACTTGTTTTGAGCAGGTCAATCAACAGGTTCGTCAGCAGGAAATGCCCCAGATGATTCACTCCGATCTGGTACTCAAAGCCGTCTGCCGTCATCTGGCGGTGTCCGGTTAATATCCCGGCATTGTTTATCAGAACATCCAGCCGGTCATATTTTTCTTTAAATTCTGATGCAAATCTCCTGATACTTTCCAGGTCTGCCAGGTCGCACAACATCAGGTCAACCTGATCGTTCCCGCTGGTTGAAATAACCTCCTGCCGGGCAGCTTCACCCCTTTCCGGATTTCTTGCCATCATCACAACATGAGCTCCCAACCGCGCCAAGGCAATGGATGTGGCCTTGCCGATCCCTGAATTGGAGCCGGTGATCAAAACGATCTTATTCTTCATTTTCTGAACAGGTAAGATAATTTCAAAAAGAATCCCCGCTGGAGTTCCAGGGGTTTCTCATCACCTCCTATAAAAGGCTGGTCTTCCAGGACCTGGTCGTAGATTGAGCCATAACCCAGGTACACGACCGTTCCCGGTATGTAAGTAAAGGACAGGAGAAAATCAGTCAGGAGGGTTTTACGGTATCCGTTATATTCGAGTATTCCCCTGATAAACAGGTATTTGTTAAACTGATAGGTGATCAGTAACCGCTCAATCGGATAGGTATACAGGAAATCGGTTTCGTCATTCCGGGTAAAGTCGCTGTAAG
>JAZDPC010000074.1:0-33369 GCA_043797975.1 Bacteroidota bacterium | reverse complement strand
GTGAAAAAGATCAAGCCTAATTTCAAACTCCTCGGAAAGAAATACGGCAAGCTCATGAAAGAGGTCAGTGAAGCTGTCGGGAAGTTTAGCCAGGCTGATATTTCTACCATCGAAAAAGAAGGAAAATTTACCCTGATATTGACAGTAGGTCCGGTGGAACTGCTGCTCGAAGAGGTTGAGATCATGTCAGAAGATATTCCCGGCTGGCTGGTGGCCAATGATGGGGTCCTGACCGTTGCTCTTGATATCACTATCACGGAAGAGCTTAAGGAAGAGGGCATTGCCCGCGAGCTGATCAACCGGATCCAGAATATCAGGAAAGAGAGCGGATTTGAAGTGACGGATAAGATCAGGATAAAAATCCATCGTCATCCCGAGATCAATGTTGCGGTTGAACATTTCAGCGAGCATATCGGTAACCAAACGCTGGCTGTTTCCGTTGAACTGACCGACGACGCTCTACCGCGCGAGGTGGAGCTGGATGAGGAACTGACCGTTGGAATTGAGATAGTGAGGGATGGTGAAGGATAGTGAGGTATAGTGAGGTATAGTGAGGTATAGTGAGGAATTGTTTGGAATAGTATTATAATTTGTATATTTCGAAAAACTGATCAACATGGCTGAAAAAACCAGATACTCGGATGAAGAATTGGCGGAATTCAAGGAATTAATTCTGGCAAAATTAGATAAGGCGCGCAAGGACCTGGATCTCCTGAAAAAAACCCTGGCGAACCAGGATGGCAACGACACGCAGGATACTTCGCCTACCTTCAAGGTACTGGAAGAAGGAGCCACCGTGCTGTCACGTGAGGAAGTCGGGAAGCTGGCACAGCGTCAGGCTCAGTTCATTCAACATTTACAGGCCGCACTGGTTCGTATCGAGAATAAAACCTACGGAATCTGCCGCCAGACCGGCAAGCTGATATCAAAAGACCGCCTCCGCGCCGTGCCGCACGCCACATTGAGCATTGAGGCCAAGAACATGCAACGCTAAACAATTTGCCAATTTGCCAATGTGCCAATTTGCCAATGATTTATTAATTAGCACATTGGCATATTAGCACATTGAATAATTGATCTTATGTCTACCCGCATTAAAGTTATATCCCTGATAATTGGTTGGCTGATATTGGACCAGGTGCTGAAGATCCTGGTCAAGACCAACATGTCGATGGGCGAAAGCATTCACGTATTAGGCAACTGGTTCATCCTGCATTTCGTTGAAAACAACGGGATGGCTTTCGGAGTCAGTTTCGGCGGAGTATGGGGGAAAATCGCCCTGACCCTGTTTCGCCTGATCGCTGTTGGCGTGCTGAGCTATTTCATTCATCTGATGATCAAGCGGGGGGCTCCGCTGGGATTCATCCTGGCACTCGGGCTGATCACCGCCGGTGCGGCAGGCAACATTATCGACAGCGCCTTTTATGGATTGATATTCAACGAATCGGGCTATGCCAATGTAATGATACCCGGCAGCGGCGTCGCGGAATTGTTTCCGAAAGATGGCGGCTATGCGCCTTTCCTCCAGGGACGCGTGGTTGACATGCTTTATTTCCCCATTATCAAGGGCACCTGGCCCGAATGGTTCCCCTTCTGGGGCGGCCATAACTTCCTGTTCTTCCGGCCTGTGTTCAACCTCGCCGATACCGCGATCACCTGCGGGGTGGCGTGGATCATACTGTTCCAGAGAAAAACACTCAAGACGCTGTAAATGACTCGGCTTCGCCTCGCGAATAGCCTCACTCCGTTCGGCGAACAACTCGGCTTCGCCTCGTAAATAATCCTCGCTTTGCTCGGATGAATAGTCTCCCTGCGGTCGACGAATAATGCGCTACGCGCACAAAAAATTCTCCATTTTAAACCAGGAACTGCATCTATAATCTACAAATCGAGTTTTGTATGGATTATAATGATGTCTATCGATTGTCGATGGAGTTCAGTCAGACTATCTGGGATTTGGTTCAGAAATGGCCACGGTTTGCACAGGATACTATCGGGAAGCAAGTTGTCAGATCATCGGATTCAGTGTCAGCAAATTTAAAGGAAGGATTGGGAAGGTTCTTTTATAAAGACAGGAAGCAGTTCTACTATTATTCACGAGGATCATTAGCAGAAACCTCCTGTTGGCTGGAGAAATCGCAGAGGAGGAATCTGATAAGTAAAGAAGAGTATGATCGACTCTATGATCAGCAGAATAAACTTTTGTTTAATATAAATCGGATCATTAAGGATACACTGAGCCGATCCTAGACAAGAATCATTCACGAGGCGAAGCCGAGTTGTTCGCGACCAAAGGGAGCTATTCAACGCGAAGCGTTCATTCGCCGAGCTTTAGCGAAGCCTATTTCAGCGAAAAGCTCGTCGTGCCTACCTGCCCCCCCTCCATGTACAGATCGATATAGTATGTTCCGGTCTGAAGTTCTTCGCCGACCAGTTCATAGAATATGCAGACATCAAGGGCGGCGCCCTCATATTCCACTTCGCGCATGGCTGAATAGGGAACGAGCGTGCCATCGAGATCGAATGTATCGGTCCCCGATTTGACCATCACGCGTTGGTTGGGATTGGCGATGCGGAGGTATATCTTCCTTGGTCCTGGCTTGGCTACCGAATTATCGGCCAGGGTAAAGCAAACGCGGATCTTGTCGATCTTCTTGTTTCTCTTCTGGACTACCCCGGCTTCATTGATCGGCTCGGCAACTATATTGATGGCTTTAAGCACGGCTGCTTTTTCGACTTTCCCCTGGAGATCCTTATTCTGATTTTCTAACTGTGCATTTATGTTCTGCGCCTCGCTGAAGCGATCCTTAACCTCCTGGTTTTCGGCGCGCAACTTTAAATTAGCCTGATTCAACGAGTCGACCTGGATAATATAGGATTTGAGGACGGAGCGAAGACTGGTTACCTCTTTTTCATAAATCTGGATCTTTTTTGCATTCGATGCCTTAATGGCCAGCAGGTCCTGGATCTTTTGCTTTTCGCGGTTCAGCAGACCGTTCATGCTGTCGTTATCGGTCTTCAGCTTGTTGTAATCTTCATAGATCACATTCAGTTCCCGGGTCAGGTTTTCCTTCTGCAATTCAAGGGTTACCCGCATCTCCTCGGCATCCTTCTTTTCGCCAGACAGGAGAACCAGCAGATAAATGATTGCCCCTGTGAGGATCACAAAAGCTGCTCCGAATGCAATATTCAGTCCTTTACGATTCATATTTTCCAAGGGTTGATTACCTTGCAAAGGTAAATGAAAACACGGATATTACATATAGGGCACAAGGGCACAAGGGCACGAGGGCACAAGGGCACAAGGGCACGAGGGCACAAGGATTTTTTCTCCTTCCTCCTTTCTCCTTTCTCCTTTCTCCTTTCGTTGTGCCTTATTGTTGGTTGTGCCCAGCAGAGTGGAGTGTTATCGGGAGGCGAGAAAGATACGAAGCCTCCGGAAGTCCTGAAAAGTGTTCCGCCGAATTTCTCGACCCATTTTGCTGCGAACAAGATCACCATGACTTTTGATGAATATTTCGATCTGAAGAATATCAATCAGAAACTGGTGGTGTCGCCTCCGATGGATAAAAAACCGGAGTTCAAGGTTAAGGGCAAGAATTTGGAAATTACCCTGAAAGATTCCCTTCAGCCCAACCGCACCTATGCCCTTAACATGGGTGATGCGCTGGTTGACCTCAACGAAAACAATCCGATCAAGAACTTCCAGTATGTTTTTTCGACCGGTGATGAGATTGATTCTTTACAGATCTCAGGAAAGGTGACACTGGTCCCCGACGGCAAGCTGGCGGATGATGTCCTGGTGATGCTCTATAACGGTTCCGATGGCTCTGCCGGTGCCGTTGATTCACTGCCGCTGAAAGAGATCCCGCTCTACATATCCAGGACCGATAAAGAGGGCCGGTTTACCCTGAAAAACATTGCGGCCGGAGGATACCGGATCTTTGCCCTGAAGGATGCCAACAACAACATGCTGTTCGATCAGCCGACGGAACCTGTAGCCTATATGGATTCGCTCATCAGTCCGGGGATTATTGACCTGAAAGTCGCTGATTCAGTTCCACCTGCGCTCAAGGATTCAGCCGGATTGGGTCCAGTTGATTCGACCAGGTTGGCGCCGGCAGATTCTGTTAAAGTGATCCCTAAAGACTCCGTAGCGGTAAAAGCTTCGGACTCAACCAAATTGGCCGGTGGCAGGTCGAAGACAGCCGCTGCAGCCAGGCCGACGTTCAGGTTTACGCCCGACAGCCTGCAGCTCAGGATGTTCACCGAAGCCCGTCCGAACCAGTACCTGAGCGGCACCGAAAGGCCGCGCAAAGAGCAGGTCCGGATCAGGATGAATGAAAAGGTTGATTCCATCCGGCTGGAATTTATGGATCTTCCTGGCGATAGCATGCCGGTAAAACTGGATTGGTACGGGGAACCGGATACGCTCGATATCTGGATAACCGATCAACAGGTTGCTGCCCGTGATTCCCTGGTCGGGTTTATCACTTTTACAGCTTATGATTCTCTCGAACGGCCTTATTTAAAAACTGATACCGTCAAGTATCGGTACCGTCCTGCCGTAAAAACCGACACCGGCAAGAAAAACGAGTTTGCCGTGTCAGCTTCCCCCGAGCGAAACAAATCGCTTGATCCGGGCCAGAAACTGACACTGACCTTGTCGCTCCCTTATTCTGTTGCGGATACTTCCAAAATATTCCTGACGACCGGGAAGGATTCGACTGCCCAAAGAATCGAATACCGCCTGGTGACTGATACACTGAAAGGTTTAATGCTGAACGGGGCTGCCATTGTCCAGAATCATCCCCGGATACTCACGATCGAAGCACCTTTGCTGGCCGACTCCTCTTACCGGCTGAAAATGCAGGCAGGAGCCTTTACGGGGCTATCGGGACAAAAAACCGATTCGCTCGATATCCGGTTTAAGATCAAAAAACCGGATGAATTCGGATCGGTGAAGATCGATATACCCGGACTGGAGGGTTCCGCAATCCTCGAATTGCTGATGGGCACGAAGGTAGTCCGGACCCAGTTGCTGTCCGGTCCCGGAACGGTTGTTTTCCCAATGCTGGCGCCCGGGAAATATAGCGCCAGGCTCATTCTCGATACCAATTCGAACGGGAAATGGGATTCGGGCCGCTACCTGAAGCATATTCAGCCCGAACAGGTTCTCGTATTCTCCAAAGAGCTGAATGTCAAGGCTAATTGGGAAGTCAGTGAAACCTGGGAGCGGAAAGGTCCGGAAAAATAATTTACCTTTATCGCCTTAACACAAATCCATTGTTATGAAAAAGAGATTTTTTACTATGATCCTTGGACTGTCCCTGATGTCCGGCTGGACGATAGCTCAGACCTTTACCATTAATGCGAAGATCGACGGGGTGAAAGCCGGAAAGGCCGAGCTCCAGACTGTGGAAAACAATAAAATGGTAACCAAGTATTCTACCGGAATCGCCGAAGACGGTTCCTTTACCATCAAAGGGAAATTGGCAGTACCCGATATATACGTGGTGAAAATCAACGATCTGAAGGGCAGAATTGCCCTGTTCCTGGATAATTCCATAGTCACAATCACCGGCAAGTCAGAGAACCTGATGGCCAGCACGATCACCGGGTCCATAACCCATAATGATTATGCCAAATTCAGCCAGCTGGCCAAATCACAAAATGAACTCAAGCGTCCGCTATACGCTTCTCTTAATGAAGCCGAGAAAGCCAATAAGACAGTTGAAGTGAAAAAAATCGAAGCACAGATGGATGACCTGGAAGCCAGTCAGATTAAGGAAAAGATTGACTTCATAAAAACCCTGGGCGATTCTCCTGTTGCCGCTTATATAGCATATAACATTGCCCTTGGCATTGATGATACTGAAAAACTGGAAACCCTGGTTCAAGACCTGGGACCCACCCTGGCCGATAATAAATACACAAAAATGCTGGTCGAAAAAATCGGCCTGATGAAACTGACTACGGTAGGAAAGATGTCGATGGATTTTACCCAGAATGATCCGGATGGCAAACCGGTCAGGCTGTCGGATTTCAAAGGGAAATACGTTCTCGTTGATTTCTGGGCCAGCTGGTGCAGTCCCTGCCGGGCAGAAAATCCGAATGTGGTAAAAGTGTTTCAGAAATATAACAACAAGAATTTCACCATTCTCGGAGTATCCCTCGACCGCGATAAAGATAAATGGCTGGAAGCTATCCAGAAAGACAACCTGACCTGGACGCATGTTTCGGATCTTAAATTCTGGGATAATGAGGTTGCCGTTATGTATGGAATTAAGTCTATTCCGGCCAATATCCTGCTCGATAAAACAGGTAAGATCATCGGAAAAAACCTGAGGGGGGATGACCTCGAAGCAGCGCTGGCAAAGGCGCTAAAATAGTTCGGTTGCGCCTCACGAATAGCTCGCTGACGCTCGCAAATAGCCTCCCTCCGGTCGGCGAATAGCTCCCTTTGGTTGCGGATAGCTCGCGAATGCTCGCGAATAACTCGGCTTCGCCTCGTGAATAGTTCGCTTCGCTCACGAATAGCTCCCTCCGGTCGCGAATAATACGTTACGCATACGAATGAACGCTTCACGTTGAATGAAATTAATTCAGGCCGAAGGCCTTATTCGCCGAGCAATAGCGAGGCTTTTCATGAGCGACAGCGAATCATTAATTTTTCCTTATATTGCTGCCTACTAATACCTTGTCTATATGATGGAAAGAAATTTCGTTGAGACCGTAGCATCCGGGATCCGGGATAACTGGATCGAGAATGCATATTCCGATTATCAGGGTGAAACTTACAAGTATAAGGATGTGGCCGAAAAGATCATGAAGTTCCACATCCTGTTCGCCCGGCACCACATCGGGATAGGTAACAAGATCGCCATTCTGGGTAAGAATTCCCGGAACTGGGCCGTGACCTATATGGCTACCATTCTGAACGGAACGGTAGTGGTTCCCATTCTGCCCGATTTTCACCGTGAGGATGTGATGAATATCCTCAATCATTCGGAAACGGATGTATTATTTGTTTCGGAAGAGTATTACCCGGGAATCGAGGTTGAAAAATTACCGAAGATCAAAGCGATTTTCTCGTTAAAAGATTTCAGCCTGTACTTCTCGAAAGAGGAAGGTCTGGAAGCTGATGTGGCGAATATTCAGGCTCTTTTTGATGAGAAGTTCCCCAACGGATTGAATCCTGAAGGATTCCGGGTTCCAAAAGTTTCGAATTCCGAGCTGGTTACAATCAATTATACTTCAGGAACATCCGGCTTTTCGAAGGGTGTGATGCTGGACTACAATTCGTTCATGGCCAACCTGCAATATGCACAGGACAACATGCCGCTGGAGCCAGGCAACTGTATTGTCGGATTCCTTCCGCTGGCTCACACTTTTGGCTGTGCTTTCGATTTCATTTTCCCGACCACGCTGGGTTGTCATATCACCTTCCTGAGCAAGATCCCATCGCCGCAGGTTATCCTGAAGGCATTCAATGAAATCAAACCTCACCTGGTGATGTTCGTCCCGCTTGTTCTGGAGAAAATTTATTCAAGCAAGATCGCACCGAAACTCAGGAAGCCAATCATGAAAATCATGTTGGCGATTCCCGGTATCAGTTCTTTAATTTATAAGAAGATAGGTGCCACTCTTGCTGATTCGTTCGGTAACCGCTTCCGTGAGGTTGTGGCCGGAGGAGCAGCCCTGAATGCTGAAGTGGAAGCTTTCCTGAAGAAAACCAAATTCAGGTTTGCCATCGGTTATGGAATGACCGAATGCGGTCCGCTCGTCAGCTACGCAAGCTGGCGCGACCACAGGAACGGAGCTTCGGGGCGGCCGGTAGACCAGCTCGAAATGAAGATCGATTCGTTTGATCCTTATAATGAAGTGGGTGAGATCATGGTTAAGGGTGATAATGTGATGCTTGGATATTACAAGAACCCGGAAGCCACCAATGCCTGCCTGACGCCGGATGGCTGGCTGAGAACGGGTGACCTGGGGATTTTCGACAAAGATCATTTCATTTACATCAAAGGCCGGAGCAAGAACATGATACTGGGTCCTTCGGGCCAGAATATCTATCCGGAGGAGATCGAGTCGAAGCTCAACAACATGCTTTATGTGACCGAATCGGTTGTTGCTGAACGAAACGGCAAGATCGTAGCGCTGGTGTTCCCGAATCAGGAGATCCTGCAATCGGGACAGATGTCGATGGAAGACATGGAGGAAGCGATGGAGAAGAACCGTATCGCGCTGAACAACAGGCTTCCGAAATACATGCAGGTAACCTCCATTGAGCTGGTAACTGAAGCATTTGAGAAGACACCGAAGCAAAGTATTAAAAGATACCTTTACAAATAGTTCGGCTACGCCTCACGAATAGCTCGCATACGCTCGCGAATGAGGCCTTCGGCCTGAATTATAATATTCATCGCGAAGCGATTTTTCGTCGAACGAAGTGAGACTTTTCGCGAGCGTATGCGAGCTATTCATGAGGCGAAGCCGAGTTATTCATGAGCGAAGCGAATCATTTATGAGCAAAGCGAATTTGTTTGCCATCATTGTTGCGGGCGGTGCCGGTGTGCGGATGAGATCGGAGGTACCGAAGCAGTTTTTGCTGCTGGCGGGAAAGCCGGTGCTGATGCATTCGATACTGGCATTCAGTAAGTTTGATCCGGGGATAGCCGTCATTGTGGTTTTGCCTGAGGATCAATATGATAACTGGCATAAGCTGTGTATTGAGCATCATTTTACGGAGGCTCATGAGCTGGCGGCCGGCGGCGTGACGAGATTTCACTCGGTGCAGAATGGCCTTCGGGGACTGGAAGGCGACGGCCTGGTTGCCATTCACGATGGGGTTCGGCCGCTTATCCTACCCGATACCATTGCACGGCTCTTTAGCGAAGCTGCCATCCATTCGAACGCAATACCCGTGATCTCACCCAAAGATTCACTCCGCTGGCAGGACGATCGGGGCAACCACGTGGTCGACCGCACCTTCATCAAAATAATTCAGACTCCGCAGGTCTTTCAACTCAATAAACTCAGGCAGGCATACGTTCAATCATATGATCGTTCTTTCACTGATGATGCTACCGTTTGGGAGAAGGCCGGCTATCCTGTGTACCTCGCCGAGGGGCAAACGAACAATATCAAGATAACTACCCCCGAAGATCTGGCGTACGCAGAACTGTTCGCTGATGCTCACAAATAATACGCTTTGCGTATGAATAGCTCGCATACGCTCGCGAATGAGGCCTACGGCCTGAATTAATTTCATTCAACGCGAAGCGTTCATTCGTTCCGTGCAACGGAACTATTCACGAGGCGAAGCCGAGTTATTCGCGACCAAAGGGAGCTATTTATTTTTTTGTATGAAGAAACCAATTACCATATTACTGTTCCTTTTGCTAAGTGCAGTGCTTTGCCCTGCCCAGAAAACCCTGTGGAGCTTCGGGACGGCACGGACACTGCCAATGGGGCAGCAGGAATTCGGAATCATGCACCCGTTCCAGATCGGAGCGACGGATAAGCTGGAAGTGTCGGCCCAGCCGCTGATCGGACTGACCCTGGCACCCAACGTTTCCTTTAAATACCGATGGTATGATGAGGGTTGGACCATCTCCAGCCGTCATGCTTTCACCCTGCCAACCCTTCTGGTGAAATCCATCCTGTACCCACCCTGGGATGATCTGTTACGAAATGAACACGAAATCCCTTTCATCTTCAATTTCCGGAACGAAGCACTGGCCACCAAACAGATCGGCAAGGAAATGCTCATCACCGCCCGCGCCGGATTCGAATTCAGCCTGAAAGCCTGGGGGGATACTACCCTGCCGGCCATCACAAACAAGTTCCTCTACCTCCGTTCCACTACCCTGAATAAAAAGGTCCTTATGTATGCCGGCGCACAGTATGACGTGAATATTTACAGGGATTACAATGCAATGGCCGAAGTGACTGTCTTTTCCTCCGGCTTCTTCAAGGATTGGGGTATCGAACACAAGGGCTATTTCATCTGGAATAAAAGCAACAAGTTCGCCGCCCTTATCGGTTATAAGATGGGCGTCGGTTCTTACCCCGATCCAACCCTTACCCTCCCTCGGAAAACCCGTTTCTTTATAGTCCCCGTGGCCGACCTGATCTGGAAACTCAACGTCCAGCGGAAGCCGCAGAAAGATTTATTCAGGGTCAGGTAGTTCGGCCTCACGAATAACTCGGCTTCGCCGACCAAAGGGAGGCTATTACCGGACTATCACCATCCTCTTGGTTTCACTCCGTTCCCCGGCCCGCAGCCGGTAGAAGTAGATTCCCGGATTTACGTTCCGGTTGTTTACGTCTTTGGCGTTCCAATAGACAGTATGCTCACCGGCAAGCAGTGTGGTGTTGAGTATCTGTTTCACCTTGCGGCCCTCGAAATCCCGGATTTCAAGCGTCACATCCGATTCTTCCGGAATCCTGAAAGTGATGGCCGTAGAGCGGTTGAAAGGATTGGGATAATTCTGGTCCAGCATGCCGGTTTCTTCCCAGTTCACCGTGCTGACGGGGATTGCGGCATATTGTGCCTGGTTGTAGCTGTCGGTCACTTTCACCCGGATGTTCCAGATATGGTTCGTATCACGGGCAACACCGCTCAGCAGGCCTTCATCAGTGAGACTGAGATCATCGGGATAATCATCGGGAGTAAAACGGATACCGAAATTCTCAAAGATCATCCGGGTCTGGTTGACTGATGCGAACTTAAAGAACCGTCCGTCGCCGTTTGATATCCCCGCAACCCAGTCATAATCTCCTTTGGCCGGAATGCTCCTGCTTCCATAGAGGTATTCAATGGTGCCATCAGGATAAAGACTGACCGAAAAGGATACCGGATACGTTTTTGTTCCGGAATCGTACGAAACCTGCCACTGAATCGTTACTACCGAGTCGGTTTTCCGGCAGATCAGCCGGTCTTCCACGGTGTTTATCCCGATTTCGGCATTAAACGGAACGATGCTTTTCCTGATCTTGAATACCAGGTCTTCAAACACCATGTAAGGATACTGGAAATAGGCATTGTCGAAATGGATAGCTCCTTTCAGGTCAGTGATCACCGATTGGTAGGTCTGGCCATAAAAAGGAAAATCAAAAGGAAGTTCGATCTGGTCAAACTGATAATCGTCCCGTATATCAGCAAGGGTATCTCCCGATAGCTCTTCAAAAGTGTTGATAAAGGTCTTCTCCTTGTAGTCCTTTACCAGCTCCCAGCGGTAAGGGGCTGTCCCCCCGCTGGCCTGCAGTCCGATGGAGAAGCTTTCGCCGTACTCACACGAAGTCTGTGCCGGCTGATCAACAGTGATCCTGTTATAATTAATGGCGCAGGTAACGGGGATGTAGGTGAATCCGTTGTCAACCAATGGGGTGTTTTTCTCAACCGACAGGTATTCCTCCGGCTCTCCATTGTAATGGACCACCGAGATCTCATCCACCCGTCCGGACACCTTATCCAGCGGATCATCCTCTTCCACGACCAGGAAAAACTTGACCGGCTGACCGGATTCGAGACCGGTTAAGAGCGGGGTGATATCCAGACCGAATTCAAACCTGAGGCTGTCTTCGGCGTTGTCCGGATCCCCAAGGGGGCTGTCATCGCCCATAAAGTTAAACATCGGATAGCCAATCACTTGTTGTGGTTTCTGTGCCGAAGTATCATTGGCTATTCCAGCTAGTATCCTGATTTTATTACGCTGTTCATGTCGCATGACTACCCGCATGGTCAGCTGGGGTGTATATCTTTCAACGGCTTTTACTATATGTACCGATCGTCCCCAGATGCCGCCGTTATTGCCGTGACGGGTGAGTACGCTGTAGAGGATATAGGCTTTCCCCCCATTGAAGGATCCCTGGCCCCAGGAATTTACTATCAGCAGGGCGCCAATTTCCCAGTCACACATATCAACCACCCCATCATCATTAATGTCGATATCGTTGGTACACCATCCGTCGCCGTTAATGTCGAGGCGTACCGAGTCGTTATATCCGGCAATGGTCAATGCGTGTCCCACCTCGTTTCCGAATGTATAGATCACGGGCCATCTCTCACCGCTCTCAGGGTCGGTCCAATCCTCGTATGCCCATCCGCCTGAGGCTATCTGGATACTTCCGACTCCTCCGTCGGGAGAATCCTCAAAATGATCATACAGATAGTATTTCAGGATCTGCAAACCTTCCGGAGTACCCACGGGCAGTGAATAGTTCATGGTGATCCGGTTCTGCATGGCCCGGTAATATTTGTCATAGCCTGACATCCAGGTTGACTTTCCCTCGAAATAGTATGGATAGTCCATAAAACTTGCGCATCCTGCCGTCTTGACGACTTCCCAGCTATCGAAATAGCTGACTCCGATGCCATAAGAACAGTTGTTGAGAAAATTATAGACGAATCCCGGGGAGCAAAGGTTTTCCTGCTCGAGTGAGGAAAGGTTGCGCAGGCGGTTCAGCTCATAATTCAATACATACCCGATGCTGCTGGCCTGATTGCAGCTCATGCCATACTGACCGAAGACTTCAGGAAAATATTTCTTCTCCGTATTATTGACAGCGTATGGCAGTGCCGGCGCGGATTTCAACCGGTATTTCGCCGGAACGGGATAAACCGGGTATTCCGGGATCTCCTGCGGGAAAGCTGTTATTCCGGCCAAAGCAAGTAACAGGATCAGTATCCGGTTTTTCATCTGGAAAATATTGGGGGTAAAAATAAGAAGGTTTTCTTAATAAGTGCTCTACCAATTAGCCCGTACACACCTCATTCCCCGGGACTATGACTCGCCTCACCCCCCAACCCCCTCTCCACGCTTACTCGGGAGAGGGGGAGCTTTTAATATCATTAAGTACTCTAAGTATTTCATTTAAAACGATTTCCTTGTTATTTATTACTTGATAGTTACTGAATCTCAGGATATGAATGCCATGTTTTATCAATCTCGATGCTCTTCGGACATCCCTTTCATGGATTTCATCAATGCGATGGATTGAACCATCAATTTCTATTGCTAATTGTTTCTCCTTGCAATAAAAATCAAGAATGTAATCGAGGAGCGGATGTTGTCTGCGGAACTTGAAGCCTCCCAGCCGTCGGTTCCTTAGTTCTTCCCAAAGAATCTTTTCCGCTGGAGTAGACAACTCCCTCAATCCACGTGCGATTCCGGTCCGTCGCGGGCCAATAACTTTAAGATTCATATTGATATAGATGCTTTTTTCGTGATCTATTGGAGAAAAGAGTTTTTTCGCCCCCTCTCCCGCGTAAGCGTGGAGAGGGGATTGGGAGGTGAGGCGTGTTGCATGCAAAAAAAATTATCATCTTTGATAAAATTTTTTCGGGCAGTGCGCAAGGTTTCATTTCTCTTTATCCTGATACTCATCTTCACCGGTTCCCGGCTGCCGGCCCAGAAAGAAGGTGCAATATGGTATTTCGGCCAGAATGCGGGGCTGGATTTCAACCAGTTTTATCCAAAACCCCGGACTGATGGGCAAATCAAAACAAGGGAAGGAGTTGCCTCAATCTGCGATAAAAATGGAAATCTTTTGTTTTATACCGATGGCCAGACAGTTTACAACCGATTGCACCAAATAATGGAAGAGGGTCTTTTTGGCGACGCAAGTTCTACCCAATCGTCCATCATTGTTCCAAAGCCCGGTAGTGGAGATCCTACGCAATACTACATATTTACTGTTGATAATGTTGGTGAATCCGGAAATCCTGGACACGGCTTGAAGTATAGTGTTGTTGATATGATGGGGAATAATTCAATGGGAAGTGTGGTACAAAGGAATATTTCGATGATGCCCCTTAATGATACCACGCGATTTACGGAAAAAATCACTGCTGTCAAGAGTAAAGACGGAACGTTTTATTGGATTATCGCTCATCAATATACAACTTGGGAATTTATTGAATTCAAACTAACCTCATCAGGTATAGCCGGGAATGGCCCCTTTCGCTCAATTGGTGCCGGTTCGGCTCATAGAAACACTGAACCAGATGATGCTGTTAATCGTGGAGCAACAGGCTATTTAAAATCCTCTCCGAAGGGCGATTTTCTGGCTGTTGCAGTTGAAAGCCTAAAGTCTTTTGAACTGTTCCAATTTAATAATGAAAATGGTAACATTAGCTTTATTGGCAATCTCCCCGCTGGCAGCTCCGAGAATTCTACGACTCCAATATGGAATGCTTATGGTGTTGAGTTTTCTCCCACTGGAAATTTTCTTTATGGATCTGCGAGAAAAGGAGGAGTAATTTATCAATGGGATATTTCTGAATTAAACCTTGACAAGATCAAAAATAGTGTCTCTTTTATACGGGAAGATAACAATGTTTTATGTGGGGCACTTCAATTGGCTTTTAATGGTAAAATCTATGCATCATTAAGTGGAAAACCGTACCTCGGGGTGATTAATTCACCTATTCAGGAAAACTGTAACTACGTTGAATTTGGTGCTAGTTTAATTGACAATGAAAAAGTTAAAGGAGGTATGGCAATGTTTGGCCTTCCAACTTTTCTGCCAGATTTTTTTAAAGCTGCTGAGTTTTATTATGAAAACACGTGTTTTAAGGACAAGACGATCTTTTACATATCCACTAGGATTTCCGTCCCTGATGCACCTATCTGGAATGTTTTTGATTCTTTAAATAATTACTTGGGTTCTGCAACTGTAGATCAAGAGACTTGGGAAGGAGCATTTACTTTCCCATCACCCGGTAAATATGTGGTACAAATGCGGGCAACTCAATTTGGTTCCATTATTCAACCCAAAAGAGAGGTTACCATTCAACCTTTACCCGAACTCAATTTTGATGATACCACAAACATGTGCAAAGGAAGTCCTGCAATTCTTGATGCGAAAGTCGGAGCATTCTATTTCTGGTATGATAACCAAAGCCTTAACGTTGAAAGATATAGGACCATTACGACACCTGGACCCTATAAAGTAACAGTCACTCACTATAATGGTTGCTCGGCTACTGATTCAACTTTAGTTGTTGAAGTACCAATTCCGGTTATTAAAAAAATCGATGTGAATGCAGCTGCCTGTGGTTTTAATAACGGAAGCATCACAATTACAATGGAATCCGACACCTCTGATTACTATTTTTCCTGGCCAGCAATTCCTGATAATCACACTAATACTGCTAAAAATCTTAAAGGGGACATCTTTGAAGTGGAAATCATATCAAAAACCACTGGATGCCAGCTATTGAAAAAAATAACAGTATCAGAGACAGGATCACCTATTGTGAGCATTCTACCATCCGAGACAGACACTATTTGTCCGGGGACGGCCGTAACACTTATTGCAAGTGTCACGGGCCAGGTGCTTTGGCAGTCTCCTCAAACTATATTAAATGTTAGTGATTCAATAATCACTGTTATTCCACTCAAGACAACAACCTATATTGTTAAAGGTTTTTCAATAGATTCTGAAGGCCTTGAATGCTCGGCATTTGCAGAATGTACAATTGAGGTGTTTCCGTATGAAGAACCTGATCTGGGAGAACCTAAAAGTACTTGTGAAGGTGATACAATTAAGTTGGACGGGGGAGGTAACTTCCGTGAATGGTTGTGGAGTACTAATGAAATTTCAAGGTTTATTAATGTAACAAAAACAATTGACAGCCTGTATTTATGGGTCACCGACAGAAATGGCTGCCATTTTGCAGATACGACAAGTGTTTTAATTAAAAAAATACCAGCAATTGATCTTGGGGAAGATCGGGTGATATGTAAAGGTACCCCCTTAACTCTTGATGCTGGTCTGGCTGACACATATACGTGGAACACCGGTGATACTACCAGATACTTAGATATTGATTCTACGGGTATCTATGTCGCTACAATTAGCAAGGATCAATGTGAGAATACAGATTTTGTGCGTATCCGCGTCAACAGTCCCGATTCCCTGAGAATCGAATCGGTGATGCCGGCAGATGTTACCTGTTTTGGGGCTGCCGACGGATCCATTATTATCAAGGTCCGGGGCGAAGGCTCTTTTTATGAATATTCCATCGATGATGGTGACACATACTACAACAACCAGGGCCTTTTTGAAAACCTTGACGGTAGTACTCCCTATTATATCCATGTCAGGGAAGATGGGGTGTGTGAGGTGAAATCCGACAGCGCTATTGAAATCCATGAGCCGGATCCGGTGGAAATTGATTACCGGCTGGTATCACCAAGCTGCGAACAGTGTGATGACGGCGAAATCACCCTGACCCTGACCGGGGGAACGCCGCCCTATTCAGTTCTGTGGTCAACCATGGACAGCACCCTGCGTCTGCGGAATATCGGGCTGGGAACGTATCCCGTTTGGGTAAAAGATTCACTGAAGTGCAGCGCGTACGAGAATATCCAGATGGAGATGGGATTTGTCACTTACTCCATCCCGAATGCTTTTACTCCCAACGGTGATCATGTGAATGAACTGTGGGAGATTGCCGCCCTTAAGGATAAGCCCAACTGCGTGGTACAGGTCTTCGACCGCAGCGGCCGGAAAATCTTCGAATCGGAAGCGGGTTATCCCGAATCGGATTATTGGGACGGTAAGGATGATACTACCGGTCTGCCGGTGCCGGTAGGCAGTTATTTTTACCTGATTTATGTCGATAAAACGACCAAAGCCAAACCGCTGACGGGGACGGTTACCATACTTAGGTAGGTCTGAGACAAAAGACGTAAGTAAAGGAGGAAGGAAAAAGGAGGAAGGAGGAAGTTTAATTTGAGAATAGTGATAATACATTATTACATACTAAACCGTAAGCCCACAGGCCCGCAAGCCCGCAGGCCCGTATGCCCATATGCCCGTATGCCCGTCATTCTCCTGCTGGTCTGGCTTCTGGCCACTCCTGCCCTTGCCCAGATCCACCCGCTCTCTGATCAATACCTTCTTAATCTGTACCAGCTGAACCCCGCGGTTGCGGGAACGGAGCGGTATGCACCGCTGACTTTCAACACGCGACAGCAGTGGGTTGGCTGGAATGACGCTCCGACTACACAGTCGGTCACGTTTCATACCCGCCTCAGGGCCAAGGGGATGTTTTACACCAACCGGGGATTCCGGAACAAGGGGAAAAACTCATTCGGCAAGGTCGGGCTGGGAGGTGGCTTTTTTAATTATTCCTACGGTTCCGTCAGTCAGACAGGCATCCACCTGGATTATGCCTATCACCTGTCGTTAGACCGGGGCCGGCTGGCTTTCGGACTGGCTCCTTCCTTTTTCCAGTACCGGATGAACAAGTTCCGGGGACTGGTTTTCCCGGATCCGAACACCATTGACCCGGTAATGAACGATTCCACCGAGTCTATCCTGTTCCTCGATTTCAACGCTGGCATGCACTATTACTCGGAGAAGGGATATGCCGGGCTGTCGGTTGTCCAGCTGTTGGGCTCATCGGTTAAATTCGGTGATTTCGGCTTTCCGGAGGAGGAGGACCCCTCCCTGAATTCCGACCTGGCACAAACCGTCTATGCCTATGGCGGTTATTATTTCCAGATTAATCGGGATGTAAAGATTGAACCGATGCTGTTGGCCAAATATAATACACGCAACGGTTTCCGGTTCGATATCAATGCAACGTTGCACCTGAAAGGTATCTTTGATGCCGGTGCAGGATACCGCTGGAAAGAGGGTTTCACCGCATCAACCGGAGTCAGGCTCGATAACCTTTCCGTACATTACCTCTTTGAGATCCCTGTAACATCGAAAGTTCCCAGCCGGTTTACCACCCACATGATCCAGGTGCTGTTCAATCTGGGGCAGCCGATCGAGTAGGCCTCGCGAGCGTCAGCGAGCTATCTTCCCCCTGCCCTCAACGACACCAGTTACCCTATACACGTATATCCCCCGGGACAGGTTCGCTACCTCACCACACCTCAACAATTCCTCACCACCCCTCACTTTATATTCCCTGCGGATCAGCTCACGGCCTGTTAGGTCCCTGATTTCGAGCAACAGGGTTCCAGGGCGGGCATTTTGAATCTGAATTCTGATCTCATCGGATACGGGGTTCGGGAAAATCCGGACGGTGGAGATATCCTGAGGACTACCGGTCCCTGAGAAGCCCGACGTTTTCAGCACGAGGGTTTTCGAAGTTGTGAGTCCATAACCATCCGTCAAAACCAACGGAACCTGCCATTGTCCTTCAATTGGCGGTGTTCCTTTCAGGTCTCCGGTTGAACTCAGCGACAACCAGGATGGCCAGTTGTATTGCTCAAGCTCGTAAGCACTGTTCGAAGACAATGCTGCATGGTTATAGTCCATCAGGGTAAAATCGGTTTGATTGCCCATGGATAATCCTGCTATCCAGGTATAAATCATATTGTGATTCATCTCCCCGTAATAATAACGGATCCGTCCATCCGGGTATAAGGCTGCCGCGAAATTGACCGGATTATTTCCCGCAGCGTCCACCGATGCGTGCCACCTGAAAATGGCCACTGACGGGTTCAGTTCAACAGTAACCTGCATGCCGGTGGTTGGATAATAGAGTGTCCCGAAAAACGGGTAGATCCCGCAATTGTGATAGAAAGGAAGCCGGTTATCGATCCTGTAGGGATAGATCACCTCCTCGTCCCCCATGATGACGGCACCGTTGCTCAGGACGGTCACATTATCATAGGTCTGACCGTACAACGTCATAGCAAAAGGCAGGTCAATAATTTTGCTGGTCTCCTGGGGTACCCGGATGATAGCGGTTCCGCCGTTCATGGAAACGGACTCATCGATCCGGGATACCGTATGCATGGTGGCCGGGTTGGCAAAGCGCAGGGGAGTTGCCTGTACATCCATCTCGATCTGGGTGCGGTATTCAATCCCAACCTGGGCATCCGCAAGCGATTCGGTATAAATGACAGGCCGGTTGACCCTGGCAGAAGCAATCACCGATAGCCGGGTAGTGGCATTATCGACGATATCGGTCATGCCGGATGTACAGGTATATTCATGAGTACCATTGGTATAATCCATCACCGAGAAGCTCTCGACCCTTCCTGCTCCACGTGTATTGGGCGCCTTCTGGATCAGGTCAAGGAAAATCTTTGCCTGGTTGTTTTCGGGAAAATACTGCAAGAGCGGCGTAATGTCCAGCCCGATCTCGATCAGGTCAGCATTTGGGCCGTAAAATCCCTGCATTGGAAGGGTATCGCCCTGGAAACTGAAGCAGGGAAAATCCAGGGTGTGTTCCGGTTCCACGGCATCCGGTGAAGAGGCCATTCCTGCTATAATCCGAAGCCGGCTTCTGTGATTATACCGGATGGATGTTTTTATCGTCAGCTGGGGCTGAAAAGTCTTTTTAGGCTTGACCACCATCGCCGCATTGTTCCAGATCCCGCCATGGTTAGTGTCCTCAGCAAGCAACCTGTACATTACCCACACTTTACCTTCATTCCAATAGTTTCCCCAGGAGTTTACCACCAGCATGGCGCCGATCTCCCAGTCTTTCATGTTAACCACACCGTCGCCATTAATATCCACATTGTTGGTGTACCTTCCGTCTCCGTTCACATCATATTTAACCTCATCGTTCCAGCCGGCGAACGTCATTGCGTGACCTACAATAGGCCCATATTTAACCACGATATATTCACCTTCGGCTTCCAATCCATGCCTAATAGTGTCAACAACCATATCACCCGATCCGATTTGGTAATTGGCCACTCCGCCAACCTCCTCACCATTCAGATGATCGTTGATCCAGTGCTTCAGGGTCAATAATCCTTCCGGAGTCCCCACCTCAATGGCATACAGCTGGTCGATGCGGTTATTCATGCCCCGGTAGTATTTGTCATAGCCGGTCATCCAGACCAGCCAGTTCCGGCTCGCTGCATTAAAATCAGGATTTCCCGGAATTCCGTTGGCCCTGATCAGGTCCCAGCTGTCGAAATAAGATACACCGTCGTTTTGATTGCCGTGGTTGAGGAGGTTGTAAACGGCCATCGGCGAATACTGATTGTCAGCCTCAGAGGAATTGAGATTCCTGAGATAGTTGATTTCATAGGTAAACATGGTCCACACCGATGCTGCCTGGTTGCAGTTCCACACTTCCTGGGAGTAGATCCCCGGACAATAGATCAGCCTGGTGTTGTCCTTTTTCGTCGGCAAAGGTCTCGTAGCATATCCGGGGGGCATGGTCAGCCTCGGCAATCCGGCCAGATACGCATCATCAGGAGTCAATACAGATACTTCTGCCTGCTGTCCGAAAACTCCGGCACATACCATCAGTAAGGATGCGCTGATTAAGATTCTCTTATTCATATACTCGATGTTCGTTGATCTTACCTTCTTCCTCCGGCTGCCGCCGGAGGTTACTGTTTTTCCTTTATCCTTTTTCCTTGTTCCTTTATCCCTCTATTATTCCCATCTGTTTCATCAGAAAAGTCGCGTTCAGGCTTTTGCTGATTCCGGGGCGCAAAATATAATCAAATTTCAGCTGGCTGCCCTCTGTTGACACCTCAAAACATCGGGTTATAATCCTTCCGGGATATTCCCGCTCAAGCACGCCAAGCTCCACATCATGGGTCGCCACCAGCCCGGATGCGCCAAGTTTTGTAAGCCGCCGGATCAGGGCAGCCGATCCCTCATGCTTGTCGTGCGAATTTGTTCCTTTCAGCATCTCATCAATAATGACAAACAAAGGCGGATTTGTTTCGAGACCGGATATGATCCGGTTCAATTTTTTCAGCTCGGCATAGAAATAGGACTCATCATCCCCGAGCGAATCGTTGGTCCTGACGCTGCTTGAGATACTGACCGGTACCAGCGACATGGATTTCGCGCATACCGGACCGCCAGCCATTGCCAGAACCATATTGACTCCCACCATCCGCAACAGTGTTGATTTGCCGGACATATTGGCTCCGGTGACCAGGTATATTTGTCCGGTCTGATTGAACGGCAATGTGTTATCAACTCTTTTTGTCTGAGGTATCAGCGGATGGCCTCCTTCGTTAATCTCCATCCTGAATGGTCCTTCCTGTATCTCCGGATACACGCAATCGGTCCGGTTCACAGCGAAAGTCGCAAAGGAGTTGAGCGTTTCAAATTCAGCGATAGTATCTATCCAGCGGCTGAAATCATCCCTGTATGTCCTTCTCCAGCGTTCAAGCCGTATCATCAGAAGGATATCCCAGAGAAAAGTGACATTGAGGATAAAAGCCATGATCATATTTCCGCGCAATTCCAGTCCCCACAGGAGGCCGGTGAGTTTCTTCATTGCTTCGCTGGCCGGGACACCGTCGTGACGAAGCGTCTGTTGAAGGCTACGCGTTAAATCGGACTTGAAATCCTCCTTTTCTATCAGCTCCAATAATCCCTGATATTTCCGGAAAAGATCGAGAAGGCGCTCGACCTTTTGTTGCTCCCGGTTGATGGCACGAGTGCGCGATAGGATTATTGCCGTCGGTAGGAGATAGTAAAGAAGAAAGAATAAAGGCGAAAGACCAAAGATTATTAAGGGTGGAAGAAATAAAGAAATAAGAGGATTAAGACGGAGCATTGCGGCATAAAAGGGGTTGCCGGTGAAACGGTCGGTGCCGGCGAGCCATGATTGAACGTTGCGGGATTTGTCTTTCTCCCAGTCGGATTCTTTCGCTGTAGCAAGGAAATCCTGGCGCCAGTCGAGCTTTCCTGAAAGCTCTTTAATGGCATCCTGGCGCTTCCTGATGAGATCCGGACCGGTTCCCGGCGCGGAAAGCGTGGCGGCCAGGCGCTCCCTGCCAAGAGGAGTAGCGGCGCGTATAACCATCCGGTAAATACTGTGGATGCCGAAAATATCCAGGTCGTAAGTATAGGGATGATGATAATCGATGTACTCTTCGCCGGTGTTAAAGGGAGTATAATCGCCTTCCAAAGTGCTGATCTCCTGCTCATTGATCTCTTTCAGGAGCTCGAGGAACCTGATTTTCCGGCGAATGGCGACTGCATACCTGACCAGCCATAGAAATCCTGCCAGCAAGGCAAGCGGAATCAGCAACCCTGCAGGTTGCCGCTCGCGGATGAAATACCAGGCAGAGACAACCATCGCCAGAAACAGGATCATCCGTGCAATCGCCACCCGGTCCGATTGTTTCCGGAACCGGTCAGCTTCCACGCCAAATACCTTAATCCTTTCTGAATATGTATTTCTCATCCTCAACTATTTTGGATTCGGAAAAATACATAAGATCGCGCTAATTAACACCTCCCCGCCAAGGCGAAAGGCGAAAGACGAAAGGCGCCTTACAGTACAGCTAAGGCAGCGTTGTAGTCCGGCTCATCAACTATCTCGGGAACCTGCTGCGTGTAGAGGATCGTTCCCTTTTCATCGGCCACGATCACCACCCGCGAAAGCAAGTGCGCCAGCGGTCCATCGTTCATGGTGAGGTTATACGCCTTTCCGAAGGTTCTTGAACCGAAATCCGACAGGGTAATGGCATTATTGATGCCTTCGGTTCCGCAAAAGCGTGCCTGGGCGAACGGCAGATCGCGGGATATGCACAAAACCTTGGTATTGGCCAGTCCGGCTGCCGCTTTATTGAATGCACGAACAGAAGCAGCGCAGGTGCCGGTATCCAGGCTTGGAAAAATATTCAGTACCAGCCTGTAGCCTGCGAAGTCCTTCAATGAAACGTGTGATAAATCGTTTTTGACCAGGTCAAAATCCGGAAGCTTTTCACCTTTTTTTGGCAGTTCGCCAACCGTATGGATCGTGTTTCCTTTCAGGGAGATGGTTGCCATGCTTGATTCTTTTTGATAGTTATTGTATGCTTTATAACAGATCAGGGCTGATTTTGTTCAGCCGGCGAGGCATCCGGGAATACATTAATCAAAACTGATGACGGAAAACTGTTCCATCATGGAATTCGTGACCTTTTGCGGCGTGATGAAGACCGGAAAGCCGGTGATGTCGCCAATTTTTGTATACTTTTCCAGAACGAAAGGCAATCCTGTCGATTTGAAAAGCCCTGGACCGTCAGTGATTTGAAAATGCAGATGCGGTGCGGTTGAGTTCCCCGAATTTCCAATCAAGGCGATCGGATCGCCCTCCTGCACTACATCGTTAACGTTGACTAAAAATGAATTGGGCACACAATGACCATAGAACGCGTAATGTCCGCTACCGATATCAAGAACAAGCAGGTTTCCTGCATACTCCAGTGAAGTAGTAAAAGTAATATTCTGGGCATCCCCGTTATTTTCCGGCAATCCGTCCTCAATTTGAACTACCGTACCATCAGCTACTGCAAATAATGTATCCCGGTAATTAAAATAGGACTCATTCTTTTTAGGATCCCCATCGAAATAAGTGGTCAATTCATCATTCACCTGCAGCTCATCAAAGGCAAACCGTTCAGAGGTATAGATCCCGCCATCCATGAAGAACATCGCATTGAAATGGTAGCCGTTGGTCGATTGGTTTATAAAGGCATGGTTTGTCCCTTTAACGGGAGAAGCTATGACCAGGGGGGGTTCCGTGAGGCGCGGCTCAAACTCAGCCCCTTCAAGCATCACGGTCTCATTATTTACCGTATCCTTAAACTCAAACCGGTGAATCACTGTCCCGGGAGGTGTCTGTGCTAACAGGATTGGAAGTTGCAGTGACATATAGTAATGGGAAATAGAGTCAAATGTAAAAATGTGATTGCTTTCCAGCGGATGATAATACATCCTGGGGAAACCTGATGTATCAATTTCCATTAGCTGAGTCATGGACTCCTTGTCATAAGCATAAATTTTCTGCAGTAGCATTCCGCTGTTTTTATATTCCCAAAACTCAAGTGTATAGGGAATCCTCAGGAATGCTTCCGTCTTATAGGGCACATCGTTAATACACACATTGATTTGATCCTCATACTGTTCATATGGATTCTCTTTCTTGCAGGATCCCAGTCCGAAAATGGCGAATGCCAGTACTATTACAGCCCACTTCTGTTTCATAAGTTCAGGTTTTAAGAGTTCTATCTAAATGGATTTAATAAATTTAGCAAAATCATATTCATGTTTGACAATATGCCAATTAATAAAGACAAAACAATGCTACTGCTGTTGTTGGCCGTGGTATGTTTCACTGCCTGCAACAAAGAACCTATTGCCCTAATTCCAACTGAACTGGCCACGGTAAGTGTAAACCTGACATCGTCGTTCGATTCCCTTAATTTTGATGTTGCGGTTTCATCAGAAATAATCGCGCTGAACAGCAGTGATACAGTGGAAATCCGTGCCCAAATGCTTCGTCTGTTCAATCATTCTTCATTCATTCTGTCCTCCGCTTTTGTGAATTCCCAGGGAATTCTCCTGATCATAGAACCGGCGTCCCATTATTCAGTTCAGGGAGCCGACATCAGTGAGCAAAACCATATTAAACAGATTTTTCAGACCAAACAGCCCGCATTGAGCGATGTGTTTTTTGCAGCGGAAGGCTATTATGCCGCCGTGGTGGCGCATCCTGTTTTGAGCAACGGTCAGGTCATTGGCGGAATTACCCCCCTCTTTCTCCCGGAAACAATTCTGGGCAGAATCATTGCCCCCCTGGTTAAAAATCAGGAATTTGAAATGTGGGTTATGGAAAAGGGCGGGACCGTGATCTATGACCAGGACGCTGAGGAGATCGGGCTTAACCTTTTTACGGATACTCTTTACCAGTCTTTCACGGAACTGATCGAAGCTGCGCGGCTGATAGCCGGCAATGAATCCGGAGAGACGTACTATTCATTTTATCAGACCGGAACCCATAAAAAGGTAGTCAAGAAAACATACTGGATCACCTTTTACCTGTATGGTTCCGAATGGAAAATCGTCTGGGTAAAACCGGAATAATAACCACACCTGACTTCCTAACCATGAATTCGGAAATCTATCAGTCTGCCATCTTCCCCGGCCGCTATCTTCAGGGCCCGGGTGCGATCAGTGTCTTGCCGGAATGGATCGGCAAACTGGGTACAAAAGCCATGATCGTGGGCGGCCATACCTCGATCAGGGAGATCATCCCGGGATTAAGAAGCCAGGGCGGTGCCGGCTTCATGGTTGAATCTTTCGGGGGAGAGTGCACCATGCGGGAAATCAACCGGATCTCAGCGATTGCAAAAGCCGGCGGATGTGATGTCATTGTCGCGATCGGCGGTGGCAAGGCAATCGATACGGTTAAGGCAGTGGCCAACGAATTGAAGGCAAAAACGATCATCGTGCCCACCATTGCATCGAACGATGCACCGTGCAGTGCCATCAGCGTGATTTACACGGAAGAAGGCTCGTTTGATCATGTTCTTCACCTGCAGCAAAATCCCAACCTCGTTCTCCTGGATTCCGAGATCATTGCGAAAGCCCCGGTACGCCTGCTGATAGCCGGTATGGGTGATGCGCTGTCGACGTGGTTTGAAGCCGACGCCTGTTATACTTCCTCCTCCCCGAATGAGGCCGGGGGCCACTGTACCCTGTCGGCCCTCAACCTGGCTAAATTGTGTTACGACACCATCCTGAAATACGGATTGGAGGCCAGTGAAAGCTGCCGGGCAAACAAGGTAACGCCGGCACTGGAGAAAGTCATCGAAGCCAATACGCTGATGAGCGGATTGGGTTTTGAAAGTGCAGGACTGGCCAGTGCCCACTCCATTCACAACGGCCTGACCCAGCTCACCGGAACCCATTCCTATTATCACGGCGAAAAAGTGGCTTTCGGAGTGCTGGCGGGTCTCTTCCTGGCAAACCGGCCGGCTTCCCTGGTAGAAGAGGTTTATGCCTTCTGCGCATCGGTCGGGTTGCCGGTAACCCTGGCACAAATCGGGGTGATCAACCCTTCCTCCGAAGATCTTCAAAAAGTGGCCACCGCTGCCTGCGCGCCCGAAGAATCCATCTGGCACGAGCCCTCCCGAATCAGCCCCGCAAGGATTGTTGAATGCATCAAGATGGCGGACGAACGGGGGAAAGTTTATTTAGATACCTGAGCAGGCGGGATCAGGGAAAAACTGTTTTATAACATATATTTGTGGCAGGTGCTCTGTACCTAAGCCGATGAAAAAGTTATTGCTCCTGTCTTTCCTGGCAACCACTTTTTTATTGACGGATACTGATGCCCGGGCCCAGGTTGCGCCCCAAGGGAAATTTATCCGGTTCAATGGGATTGACCAGTACATGTCCATCCGGAATCATTCCGATCTCAATATCGCGATCGGGGAAAGCTTTACTATCTGTTTCCGATTGAATCCCGATAATCTCAGCGATCAATACCGGATTGTATCAAAGGGAAATGCCTACATTTCCGGTGGCAGGTTCGAGTTTAACACCTACAGCTCATCCGTCACTCCCAATTTTAACTTTGACCTCAGGAACTTCCACAATACGAATCTTGGGGCAACCTGCATAAAGAAACTTGAAGCCGGCAAATGGGCGCATGTGGCATGGGTTTACAATACTTCGGATAAGAGTTCCAAGGTGTTCATCGATGGACAATTGCTTTCATCCGTTTACCATTATGAGATCGGTACCCAAACGGTGGCTAACTTGTATGATCTGATGGTGGGATGCGGCTGGACCGATGCTATGTATCCTGTTAAATATGATTACTGGCCCGGTCAGTTCGATGAATTGCGTATCTGGAAGAGGGCTTTAACCTCCGGCCAGGTGTTGGCCGACTGCAGCGCTGCAACGCCCGACACCACAAGCCTGGTTGCCGCTTATAATTTTGAGAGGATCGCAGGAACCTCCATACCCGATATATCGGGGAAAGGCCACAATGGGCAGATTTTCAATTTTGGCATCCGGGTGGTAAAAACCAGTCTCCCGGTTGGCATCGGCGAGAAAAATGAACGTCTGGTAGGATTCCGGATTATGCCCGATTCCGCTTCCCGGAAGGTAAGCAGTATTAGCATCGACCTTTCGGAAACCGAAGTATTATCAGATATTTCTGACCTGAAAGTATACTATAACGGCCCATCCGAACGGCTAGACCTGAAAACGGCAATTCTTTTCGGTTCTTCATCTTCTCCGGTAAGGAAGAGGACCATTACCGGCTCTGTCGGGCTGATACCCGGCGATAACTATTTCTGGATCACTGCCGATATAAACCCGCGTGCCCGGGAGGGTAACAGGATTGGTGCATCGGTTTCCGGCTATATAACGGAAACAGGCAACCGGGTGGCCGTACCTGCAGTCGTTGGAAAGCGCACGATACTGCTGGCCAGCAAGCTGCTGTTTTCAGGTGGCGATGGCGGTTCGAAGTACTATCGCATACCTGCCATCGTGAAGGCCAGGGACGGATCGCTGATCACTGCTACGGATAAACGCTGGGATTATCCCTACGACCTGCCCTGCCACATCGATGTGGTGATCCGTCGCAGTACCGATGACGGTCAAACATGGAGTGATCCGGTTACCATCGCCGGCGAAGGGACGGAAGTTGGATTCGGGGATCCTGCCCTGGTGTTAAACCGGAAAAATGGAGAGGTCATCTGCCTTTGTGCTTCTGATAAGGGCTACTTTCATTCTACCGCATATTTCCCAATCCGGATATACCAGGTGAAAAGCACCGACAACGGGATTACCTGGAGTGTCCCTCAGGATATAACGACCCAGATATATGGCAGCGAATCCTCCGATCCTGTCACTAAAAACTGGCAGGCTGCGTTTGTGTCCTCGGGATCTGCAACCCAGCTGAGCAGTGGCCGCCTGATGGCCTCAATACCTGTCAGGGAATCCTCGTCAAGAGACATATCGAATTTTGTGATCTATTCCGATGATGATGCCCAAACATGGCAGGTCTCAACCTATTGCGCCGCCGTTGACGGCAACGAAGCCAAACTGGTGGAACTGGATAACGGATATGTGCTGATGAGCATCCGGAATTACGGAACCCGAAAATTCAGCATTTCCAAGGATCACGGCATGACCTGGAGTACCCCCTTCGCTCAGCATGAGATCCTTGATCCTTTCTGCAACGGGGATCTGATCCGCTACACGGCACTTTCCGACGGCTATAACAGAAACCGTCTTCTTCACTCGATCCCTTACTCCGACTGCCGTGAGAATGTCACTGTCTTGCTGAGTTATTCCGAAGGGGAAACCTGGCCTATCAGGAAAACCGTTTGTTCCGGCGCCTCGGCCTATTCTTCCCTCGCGGTCCTCAATGACGGAACCATCGGAATGTATTATGAGGTGGGTGAATATGAAATATACCAGATGTACTTCGTTCGCTTTTCTCTGGATTGGCTCTCCGATGGCACCGATACATGGAGTGACGTGGATAAGACCTCTGTCGGGCTGGCGGAAAACCGCTCATCTATTATTGTTTATCCCAATCCTGCCGATAAAGTCCTGAATATCAAAGGATCATTTGAACCCGGCACCCGGATCGAACTGTACAATTCACAGGGCATTTTAATGAATCAAAACCTGGTCTATAACTACCGGGATCATGTTGAGTTTTCGCTGGAGGGCTTCCCGTCAGGAGTCTATTTCCTGAAAACCGGAGACACTATTACCAAGGTCCTGATTAAACGGTCAGACTTTCCCCCGGTCTAAGAACCTGCATAATCTTTTCTTAATGGATCATTTAGCTTGATGACAAATGAGTAACAAGGGATTCTTTGTATCGGTTGCCAGCGTTGCAGTGCTGTGCCTTTTTGCCGCATGTGAAAAAACAGACGACTGGATCATCATTGATGACGGGGAAGACATTACAATAACCACCATAAATCACGAAGAAGCAGACGATTATGTCTGGGACACTAACAAAGTCATCCACATAGCGTTCGATGGTAATTCTATTTCAATTGATTCAACTGGCGCCACTATTGACGGATCCGTTGTAACGATCGTATCTGCAGGAACCTACAGCTTCAGCGGCTCGCTGGACGAAGGACAAATCGTGGTAAATACGGAAGATGAGGGAACCGTAAGGCTGATCCTGGCCGGGGTAACCATTCACAATTCCACCACTGCGCCGGTATATATTCAGAGTTCAGACAAAACCATCCTGATACTGGCAGACGGTAGCGAGAATACCGTGACAGACGGAACAGCGTACGTCTTTGAAACAGCCGGTGAGGAAGAGCCCAATGCCGCTATTTATTCCAAATCCGATTTAACCATTTACGGAAACGGTTCCCTGACGGTTACCGGCAGCTATGCTGACGGGATCACCAGTAAGGACGGGCTCATCATTAAAAGCGGCTCTGTTACGGTAACCTCCAGGGATGACGGGATCCGTGGAAAAGATTACCTGGTGGTCAGGGGCGGTAACATAACGGTCAAATCCGGAGGGGACGGATTTAAATCCGATAATGACGAAGATCCCCTCAGGGGATATATTTCCATTGAAGCCGGCTCCGTCAATATCACTTCGGGCGGGGATGCCATAACCGCACAAACCAATGCCATCGTCACAGGCGGGGAAATCAACCTGATTTCCGGTGGCGGCAGCGGTAAAACTATTGCTTCAACTCTTTCCGCCAAAGCGATCAAGGCTATCTCAGCTGTTGTTCTCGATGCCGGAACCTTCAATATCAATTCCGCGGATGATGCCCTTCATACCAACGGAGCTATGGAAATCAACGGAGGTACCTTTATCATTTCCACTGCGGATGACGGAGTACATGCCGATACTACCCTGGTCATCAACGGAGGAAGCTTTAAAATCAACAAGTGCTATGAAGGGCTTGAAAGCCAGGCTATCACCATCAATCTGTGCGATATATATATTAATGCGAGCGATGACGCCATCAATGCTGCCGACGGTACCGCCACAGACGGAATGGGCGGAGGCATGGGAGGTGGTTTTGGAGGTGGCATGGGGGTTGGCATGACTGCCGGTACTTGTACATTTACGATGAATGGCGGCTATATAACTGTCCATTCCGTCGGCGATGGTATGGACATTAACGGATCGGTCGTAATGACCGGAGGCACTCTCATCGTAGACGGCCCGACGGTCAATGACAACGGAGCCGTTGACTACGACGGAACCTTTACGATATCCGGCGGATTTCTGCTCGCTACAGGCAGTGCCGGCATGGCACAGGCTCCGGGCACATCTTCCAGCCAGTATTCAATCCTGATGAGCTTCCAGTCGATACAGGCTGCCAAAACCCTGATCCATCTCCAGAGCAGCGATGGAACCAGCCTCTTCACCTATGCACCTGTAAAAAAATACCAGTCGGTAGCCTTTTCATCATCCTCCCTGGTTAAAGGCACCACCTATGAAATCTATTCCGGTGGCACCGTAACCGGTACGTCAAACGACGGGCTTTATATGGACGGTACATATACAGCCGGAACAAAAACCGTCAACTTCACTGTTTCAGGAATTGTGACCAAGGTTACCGGTCGCTGACGCAGTATTATTGGTTTTACTGGGCGGCTCACTTGTTTTTAATGCAGCGGACCGCGTTGCCACCTTGCTTGTTCCATATACCCCTGCTGATATCAGAGCTATTGTATGTGACAAAACGCCCGTACGCTCCCGTGGCATCTGGTTGTGATGCTGTCCAGAAATAGGCTTCGCTGCCGATATTGCCGAAGGTGCCAAACTGGTTCATGTCCCCGCCCGGCAACGCATTGAATCCCCCGGATCCGCTCCCGCCGCCATTATCCTGCCAGCCGGAGCCTGATTTTATCTTCTTGCCCGCATACCTGCCCAAGGCAGCATCCAGTGCCTCCCATTCACCATCCGTGGAGAGATGCCACCCTTCGGGACAAGCCGTTCTGGCTGCATTCCACGAATACAGCCTTCCATATTTCACACAGTTGGCCTCCTGGTTGTTATAACACCAGGAACCGCTCTCCGTGGCAAAATTCAGGTTCTGATCCATCCAGATCTGACCCCCGATCTGTACCCAGGAATAGATCTGCGAGTCGCGGGAATCCAGAAATTCAAACTCGCCCAACACGATTTCTTCAGGCTTGTGTCCTTTGTTTTTGCACCCGGAAAACAAAACCAACAGACTGATTGTCAGCAGATAAAAGTATTTCATAGGTATTTTCAGTTACGGTCAGGTTAAAACTGTGTAAATAATTAAAGGAAGAAAGTTAAAAAACTTTACAGGGTCATACAACTGCCTTTCCCGCTTTGCGGAAAAAATCCCTCATCTAACCTTTTTAACTTTATTGAGTCTTTTAATTAAAAAGGGATTACCGGTGGGTGCGCAGAACGATGATTTGGACAGCCTGATAAAGGATAGTATCGCCGGCAATCGCTCAGCCCAGTACCGGCTGTATAAACTCTATTCATCGGCCATGTTCAATATCTGCATACGGATGGTAAACGATAAACCGGAAGCGGAAGACCTTCTGCAGGAAATATTCCTCAAGGTGTTCCGCGATATAGGAAAATTCCGGGGTAGTTGCACCTTCGGGGTATGGGTGAAACGGATCACAATTAACCACTGCCTGAGCTATATCCGGAAAAAGAAACTGGTGTTTGACGATCTCGGGCAGATCCGGGAGGAAAACTATCCTGAGGAATCGGTAGAAGAGGAAACAATCACCCCGGAGATGGTTCACGAATCCGTTAAAAGCCTTCCTGACAGCTGCCGGATCATCTTCGTAATGCATCAGATGGAGAAATACAAGCACCGGGAAATCGCAGGCATGCTGGGCATATCGGAATCAACATCCAAATCGCAGTTTCAGCACGCGAGGCGATTATTGCAGACAGACCTGAAGAAAAAATGCCATGAAAACGAACCTGGACTCATTTATCGATAAAAACCGGGACCGGCTGGATATCGACCAGCCGGATGACGAACGGATCTGGAAAGGGATCACCGGAAGGATGGATCAGCGTAAAAGGATCCTCCGGATTTGGATACGTGTGGCAGCCTCTGTCTTGCTGTTTATTGCTATGGGAACAGGCATTATCCTTCTTCAGTGGTCGCATCGTGACCCTCTGGCCGGTCAGCATCTGCTCGCCAATATTTCTCCGGAACTGGCCCGGCAGGACAGTTCTTACCGGATAGCCGTCAATCAGCAGCTGGAAACGGTGGAAGCGGCAGGAATCAACCGGAAAGAATGGAAAAACCTGAGATTGGACCTGGAGCAGCTTGATGACCAATACTCCACCTACCTTGCAGATATGCAGGTATTGGGCGATCAGCCAAAGATTGTCAATGGCATCATCCGCTGTTATGAAAAAAAACTCAGAATCATTGATAAAACCTTATATGAAATCAATAAAACCAAAAACAATGAAAACCCCTATTAAAACCTTTGCGATCCTCATAATGGTCCTGACTGCATTTCAGGGTATACCGGCACAGGGAAAAACCGGAAGCGGCATAGAAAAAACCATTGTCCGTGAAAAGGCAATAGTACCTGCCGCAATCATTAAATTCGAAAACAGTATCGGTCCGCTGACCGTTGCCACCTGGAATAAGCAGCTCAATGTGAAAATTGAAACAGTGGTGTCAATCGATGGTGAGCAGGATGATGTAAATAAAACCCTGGCTGCTATCGAAAACATTGATTTCATCGTATCCGGAATAACCGTCACCTTTGAAACAAAATTCTATGATGAGATGCGAAGTGAACGACCCGGCAAAATCACCTTGAAATTACCCGATCAAAGTACCGTGAAATTATCCAAGTTGTCCATTTCCTACCGGCTCACCGTACCCGAAAACCAATCCCTCGACCTGACAAATAAATATGAAGACGTCACCCTTCCCGACCTCAGCGGAAAATTGACCCTGAACCTCTACGAGGCTCACTTGACTGCCGGTCTGATCACAAATGAGGCTAAGGTGGATATCAAATACGGTGGTGGTACCATTCAGTCTGTCAATGATATTGAACTTTCGCTGTATGAAGCCAAGCTGAATATCGGGCATGCCGGCAAGATGAATATCAATTCCAAATATTCCACACTGGAAGTTCAGGAAGCAGGAGCACTTCAGATCGACTCATATGAAGACCACATCACGATCCACAAGCAAGGTGACGTCAATGTCGCCGGAAAGTATTCCGATATCTCCTTGTCTGATTTTAGTAAAGCTTCCGTAAACCTGTATGAATGCACGCTAACGGCCGGTATTGCCGGATCGGTGACGGCAGAATCGGAATATAGCCGGTTCGACATTAAACGGCTGGACGAAAGTCTCGTCTTCAACAAATCGTATAACGATCAGATCGTTATTGGTTTGGTCGACATGGGCTTCAGCCGTATCGGTCTGAACGGGAAATATACCAGCCTGATAGCTCCGGTCGAAAAAGGCGCGGAATTTAAAGTTGTGGCCGACCTGCACTATGCTGGTATGGAACTTCCGGATAAGCATGCGGACCTGATCTCAGAAAAAAAGGATGACAAGTGGAAGTATGCAGGCTTAATGAACGGAGCCGACAAGAATACAACAAAAGTCGTTGAGCTCACCCTGT
>JAZDPC010000067.1:0-28735 GCA_043797975.1 Bacteroidota bacterium | reverse complement strand
AGGGGGAGGAATCGGTAAACTGCCTTAATTTTCTTACCTTTGCGCGTCAAAATGGAACGTGCAGACCGATATTCACAGCGTGGGGTTTCTTCCGGAAAAGAAGAGGTTCATGCAGCCATAAAAAACCTCGATAAAGGGCTTTATCCCAAGGCTTTCTGCAAAATTATTCCGGATATCCTTGCCGGCGATCCCGACTGGTGTTCCATTATGCATGCAGATGGTGCAGGAACCAAATCATCACTGGCTTACCTATACTGGAGAGAGACCGGCGACCTGAATGTATGGAAAGGAATTGCCCAGGATGCTGTCATTATGAATACCGACGATCTTCTGTGCGTCGGTGCAGCCGGGCCGGTTCTGCTAAGTTCAACCATCGGGAGAAATAAAAACCTCATTCCCGGAGCAGTAATTGCTGCCATTATTGAAGGGACTGAAGAAACTGCGGGCCTGCTTACCTCCTTTGGAATGGAGACCATTGTATGCGGCGGTGAAACAGCCGATGTCGGCGACCTGGTGAGGACCATCATTGTCGACAGCACAGTGGCCACAAGGATGAAAAGGACTGATGTGATCTCAAATGACAGGATACAATCCGGGGACGTGATTGTTGGACTCTCTTCATCCGGAAGGGCTTCCTATGAGAAGGAATATAACGGCGGAATGGGCAGCAATGGATTGACCTCAGCCCGCCATGATGTTTTTGCCAATTACCTGGCTATGAAATACCCGGAATCCTTTGATCCTATGGTGCCCGCCGATCTGGTCTATTCAGGCAAAATCAGGCTCACCGACCGGATCGCTGAAACCGGGCTGGATGCAGGAAAACTGGTCCTTTCGCCAACCCGGACCTATGCACCGGTAATTAAAGCTGTCCTGAAAGAATTACGGAAAGAGATTCACGGTATGGTGCATTGTTCCGGTGGCGCACAGACGAAAATTCTGCATTTCATTGATAACCTTCACGTTGTTAAGGATAACCTTTTCCCGGTTCCTCCATTGTTCCATCTCATCCAGGAACAATCCCAAACCCCCTGGCAGGAAATGTACAAGGTCTTCAATATGGGCCACCGGTTTGAAATCTATCTGCCGGAACCTTTTGCCCACCAGATTGTTCAAATCTCGGAAAGTTTCGGAATTGAGGCGAAAATCGTGGGACACTGTGAACCTTCCGACAGCAGAAAGCTGACTATCCGTAGTACGTACGGGGACTTTTTTTATTAAATGATTCGCTTCGCGAACGAATAGCCCGCTTCGCGGGCGAATGATTCGCTTCGCTTATGAATTTCTGCAAATCTTATTTATCATAGTAAATCGTCAATCGTAATAAGTATAAAATGTTGCTTGAAAAATTAAAAGGAATAGCAGACCGGTTTGAAGAGGTTGGACGGCTCATCACAGAGCCGGATGTGATCAACGACATGAAGCGGTATGTGCAGCTTAACAAAGAATATAAGGAACTCAACAAGGTGGTTGAGTTTTACCGCGAATACAAGAATGTCCTCGATAATATGGACTCCACGCGGAAAATCCTGGAAATCGAAAAGGATGAAGAGATGAGGGAGATGGCCAAGGAAGAAATGGATATCCTGATAACCCGACGGGAGGAGATGGAGGAGGAGATCAAGGTTCTGTTGCTTCCGGCTGATCCCCAGGATGTCAAGAATGCAATAGTAGAGATACGGGCGGGTACCGGTGGGGATGAGGCCAGTATTTTTGCAGGCGACCTGTTCAGGATGTATGTCAAGTATTTTGATATCAAGGGCTGGAAATACAGTATCAACAGTTGTACCGACGGTACAAACGGCGGATATAAGGAGGTCATCTTTGACGTCACCGGTGAGGGTGTTTACGGCATCATGAAATATGAGTCGGGCGTTCACCGTGTTCAGCGCGTACCCCAGACCGAAACCCAGGGCCGGATCCATACTTCGGCAGCAACGGTTGCCGTTCTGCCGGAAGCCGAAGAGTTCGACATCGAACTTCTTCCTTCCGATATCAGGGTCGATACCTATTGCTCCTCCGGACCGGGCGGCCAGTCGGTCAATACTACCTATTCGGCTGTCAGGCTAACCCATGTTCCTACCGGAGTGGTGGTCACCTGCCAGGATCAGAAATCGCAGATCAAGAACAAGGAGAAGGCCATGATTGAACTGAGGACGAGATTGTACAACCTGGAGTATCAGAAATACCTGGATGAAATCTCTTCCAGGAGAAAAACGATGGTAAGCACGGGTGACCGTTCCGCTAAGATCCGGACCTATAATTATCCGCAGGGAAGGATGACCGATCATCGGATCGGCCTGACGATGTATAATCTTCCTGCCATACTTAATGGTGATATCCAGGAAATTATTGATAAATTGCAGATAGCAGAAAATGCCGAGCGTCTTAAAGCTTCTGATGGTACCAAACAATGACCGCAGCTGAACTGAACCGGGAGATACGCAGAAAAAAATCTTATCTGTGTGTAGGGCTGGATACTGATCCGGTTAAGGTCCCGATCCAGTTAAACCGGCAGGTTCATCCTGTTTTCGCTTTCAATAAGGCGATCATTGATGCCACCCAGGACCTTGCCATTGCCTATAAACCCAATCTTGCCTTTTATGAAGCCATGGGCACATCCGGGATGGAGCAGCTCGAGATGACTGTTGATTATATCCGTTCGGTCGATCCGAACCTGTTTATTATTGCCGATGCAAAAAGGGGCGATATCGGGAATACGGCAGAACACTATGCACGTGCTTTTTTTCTGCATTATGATTTTGATGCGATCACCCTCTCGCCTTACATGGGACAGGATTCGATAGGGCCCTTCCTCCAGTTTCCGGGTAAATGGGCTATTCTGCTGGCACTGACTTCCAATCCGGGAGCCAATGATTTCCAAATGCAAAGACTGACTTCCGGAGAGCCGTTGTATGAGAAGATCATGCAGGAGAGCTCCTCCTGGGGGACTACCGACAACATTATGTATGTGGTTGGGGCAACACGTCCTGAATTTCTCCGGCGCATCCGCAGGATCGTTCCGGATCATTTTCTTCTGATACCCGGTATAGGAGCCCAGGGCGGTTCACTGGAGATGGTCCTGGAAAATGGCCGCAGCACCCATGGCGGATTGCTGATCAATAACTCCCGCGGTATCATCTATGCCGGAAAAGGCGAGGATTTTGCCGATAAAGCCCGCGCTGCCGCCCAGGATATGGTAGCGAATATGGGCCTGTAAAGGCAGAAGGCATAAGGCAAAAATTAGTCACAAGGAATTAAGATTCAAGTAATAAGTTAGGCCTTAAGGTTTTCCGTAAGCCCCCCGCTTTCGCGGGGTAAACTCCAGCCCGTATGCCCGCAAGCCCGAATAAATAAGTCTTTTTCTCCAATCTGCCTTTCTTCCAGCGTCTATATCTGAAAAAGATATGCCATGCAGGAGGATTTTCTTCAGTATCTCTGGAAGTACGGATTATTTCCGGCAGATCAGCTGTTCACTTCCACCCGGGACCGGCTGGAAATACTGGCTTCCGGAGAGTTCAACAGCAATGCGGGTCCCGACTTTCTTTTTGCCCGGATCCGTATCGGGTCCACCGTTTGGGTGGGGCATGTGGAGATCCATGTCAAAGCTTCAGATTGGTTCAGGCACGGGCATGACAAGGATCCGGCGTACGATCCGGTCATCCTGCATGTGGTGTACGAAGCCGACTGTGAGGTTGTACGGTCTGACGGAGGGATTGTCCCTGTGGTCCGTCTGCCTGTAAAATCCTCCTATCTTGATAACTACCACAGGATCCTGTCAACGATCTCTCCGGTGCCTTGTGAAACCGGCTGGAGAAAACTCGAACCGCTGGAGGTTGAAGACTGGCTGATTGCCATGGGGATTGAAAGGATGGAAGTGAAAACGGCAGAAATCTCAGGACGTCTCTCCGATAACCACGGAGGCTGGGAAGAAACCTTGCTCCAGCTCCTGTTCCGCTCGTTCGGCTTCGGGATCAACCAGGAAGCCTTTGATCGGCTGGGAAGATCTATTCCCCTGCAGTCCCTCAGGTTTACGGGATCCAACCTGCTGCGCATGGAAGCTCTGTTGTTCGGGCAATCGGGAATGATCCCCGATCGCAAGCCCGATGTATATACCAAAGCGCTGGCAGCGGAATATATCTTTCTCCGAAGAAAATATAACCTGATGCCGGTTGGCAATCCCGGGTGGAAATTCCTCCGGATGCGGCCTTCCAATTTTCCAACCGTCCGGATTGCCCAGCTTGCGGCTTTTCTGGCAGGCAATCCCGACCGGTTGGGTCTGGTCACCCGCTCCGCTGGTTTGATCGCACCCGGTGTTTTTAGCTATCCTGTCTCATCCTATTGGAAGATCCATTATGATTTTGCGAAGAAATGGTCGGGGAAATACCCTGATATCGGCCAGGAAACCATTAACCTGTTCAGGATCAATGCCGCGATCCCTTTTGCCGCCTGCTATGCCGGCCGTCATGGAGATCCGGATGCACGGGTAAAGTGGATGGAAATGCTTGAGCGGCTTCCTCCCGAGAGCAACCGCGTAACGCGTGTCTGGACAGGTTACGGCTACCGCGTGCCCAACGCGTTTTACTCACAGGCGTTCCTCCACCTCTATTCCGTCTATTGCCATCCCAGAAAATGCCTGAGCTGCAGAATCGGCCAGTACCTGATCCGAAATCCGGACGGATGAGACTAATTTGATATCCGGGCCCTTTTTTCTGATATTTAATGCTGATTATTTCTGTTTCTTCCCGAACTTTACTTTGGTTCAAAATTTGATTGCGTCTTTCCGATTTCACCGAGACATTCCCCCGTGTTTCGCTTAATGATTACAAACTATGAAAACCTTAAACCTGGCAGTAATTGTGATGATCTTGCTCCTGTGGGGTTGTGACCGGGAAACACTCCAGCCCGCCATCCAGCTTGATAATGCCACCGATTGCAAAGGTCCGGAATTGAAATCAATCCAGGGCATCACAACCACCCAGGATTGCATTCAATATGAATATCAGGATAATATCTTGACAATCAAGCATGTGAATGCCGGTTTTAATTGTTGTCCCCAAGGATTCAATGTGAACCTGGCAGTCAGCGGCGATACTCTGATCATTTCAGAGACCGAAAATTCAAGCATGTGTGATTGCTGCTGCCTGTTTGATCTGGATTATACTCTTACTGATATTGGCAATCGCACCTGGTGGATACGGGTAAACGAACCCTATGTTCAGGGACCCGATGAGGAAAAGATACTCTTTCAAGTTAACCTGAAGCTGAATCCTTCCGGGGAAAAATGCTTTGAGAGAAGCGGTTATCCCTGGAATTAACTTAATAGTAATAACCATGGAATTGCGAAAACTGGCATTACCCTTGATGCTTTCCGGGTTGCTGGTTTCGTGCCAACAGAATGAATTGCCAACCGGATTAGTCCCTGCTCCTCCGCCTCCCATAACGACAAATTGGCTGTCACCCGATCTCGGATTGCAAATCTACCGGGATCTGTATCGCCTGAAACCGGAATCCAACCTCTGCTTTTCTCCGTTCAGCCTTTATTCGGCACTGGGGCTGGCTGCCAACGCGGCCGATGGTAACACCCAGGAACAGATATTGTCGGCGCTTGGCCTCACCGGGGTTGATCTTGATATCCTCAATCAGGAGTACGAAAAATACACCAGGGAGGTTTTGGTTGCTGATCCTGCGACAACGGTCGAGACGGCCAATGTGGCCTGGTACCAGGATGGAATGACTATTAAGCCCGAGTTTACCGACCGGATCAACTATTATTATGGTGCCGAGGCAGTGCCGGTTGATTTTTTGTCTCCGACCGCCCTTGATATTATTAACGGCTGGGTTAATGAAAAAACCCATGGTCTTATTCCCACGATTCTGAGCGTCATCCCGCCCGGGATGCTTGCGGGCCTTGCCAACACTACCTATTTCAACGGAAGGTGGACGGATGTTTTCGACCGGAGATTTACATTTCTCAGAACCTTCACCAAAATCGACAAAACGGAGGTTGACTGCGCATTGATGCACGGCTACAAGGATTGCGGCATATATTCCTCAGACCTATGCGACGGGATTGAGCTTCCTTATGGAAATATGACCTGGGCGATGTATGCTTTCATGCCGCGCTCAAGCATGCATCTCGGGGAAATTACAGACTTCCTGGTAGAGACCTGGCCTGAGCCCATAGCCCAGTTTGAGCCCAAAAAATACTTCAACGTCTGGTTCCCGCAATTCCAGATCGAGTCAGAAATCAACTTGATCGAATTGCTCAAACTGGCCGGAATTCAAGAAATGTTTACCAATCAGGCTGATTTCTCAGCCATGACTGATACATTTTTGAAAGTGGGCAACGTGACTCAAAAAACCCTGATCAAGGTCAATGAGGACGGTACCGAAGCGGCGGCGGCAACCATCATTTCATTGGTGGGTTCATCATTATATGAGCTGTATTTTAACAGGCCGTTTATTTTTGTCATCGCCGAAAAATTGACCGGTACCATCCTGTTCATCGGTCAGGTCACTGATCCTTCAAAAAAGACGTAACTTTATCTTTTCAATAAAATGATCGAAATATGAAAACCAGTAAAATTCTGATAGGTGCACTCCTCTTTCTCACCGGTACGGTTTCGTGCGAGAAGAAAGGGGATGATGTCATTACTCCTCTGAACCTGCCGTTGAAGACAGCGGAGGTGATCACGGCTGATAATTCATTCGGTTTTGAACTGTATCAGAAATTATCCGCTGATGCCGCATCGGGAACCAACCTGATGATTTCACCCCTGAGCGTTTCCCAGGCCCTGGCCATGACTTATAACGGCGCTGCAGGGGACACCAAAACCGCCATGGAAGAAGCCATGAGAACGGCAGGAATTGACCGCGATGAACTCAATGAACTGAACAAAACCCTGGTTACGGCTCTGCTTGCACACGATCCCAAGGTCACCCTCGAGATCGCAAACTCAATCTGGTACAGGAATGAATATACCATTCTTGAAGATTTTGTACAACGGAATGAAGATTATTATGATGCTGTCGTCAATGCGATGGATTTCACCGATCCCGGATGCAAAGATGTCATCAACAACTGGGTGGACGAGAAAACACACGGGAAGATCGATGAGATCGTAAAGGAGATCAAGCCCGAATCGTTTATGTTCCTGATCAATGCCATCTATTTCAAGGGTGTCTGGAAATACGAGTTCGCTAAAAAAGATACAAAAACCATGTCCTTTACCAAGGAGGACGGGACATCGGTTGATGTGGATATGATGCACCGGAAGATAGATGTCAACCGCCTGTCCAACGACCTGTTTACATCCGTTGAGCTTCCCTATGGTGAGGGTAACTGGAGGATGTTCCTGTTCCTTCCGGAATCAGGGAAAACCCTGAAAGAGGTGGAAGACCAGCTCACGTCGGAAAACTGGAATCTTTGGATGACCCAATACAGCGAGGTGAAAGAGCTGGAACTATACATGCCCCGGTTCAAGTTTGCTTATGAAGAGAGCCTGAAAAACTCCCTGGCTGCCATGGGCATGGATGTTGCCTTTAGCGATCTGGCCGATTTCAGTGGCATCCTGCAGGGGGGAGGACTGATGATCAGTGACGTGAAACATAAAACCTTTGTGGAGGTCAATGAAGAGGGCACCGAGGCAGCCGCGGTAACATCCGTGGAAATTGTACTGACCAGCATCGGTGAATTTCTTTATTGTAACAAACCGTTCCTGTTCGCAATTGCCGAGAAATCATCTGGAACAATCCTGTTCCTGGGCAGACTCATGAATCCGAATGACTAATCCCGGACTTCAGTCTGGGGATCAAATACCTCAACCATGAAAAAACTAATTATCCTGTTAGTATCGGCATCGTTACTTGCTGCCTGCGAGATATTCGGGGACAGGCCGGTAACAATTTCTTCCTCCTGTGATCTGGTTTGCAAAAAAGGAGGGGGCGATCCGTTGAAGGGCTCTGATCCGGCACCCGATCAAACCTGTGTGGTGTATAGTTTTGATGATGACAGTACACTGACCATGATGCATTACAATGCCGGTTTCAACTGTTGTCCGGAGAAGATACTGACTGATGTCAGGGTTGAAGGTGACAGCCTGATCATCACCGAAAAAGGCAAGGAGGTTGGTTGCAAGTGCAATTGCCTGTTTCATGTCGAGCTGAAGGTTTATAATCTCAAACCCAGAACCTACCACGTCAGGTTTGAGGAGGACCTCTTTGTGCCCGATAGTTCCCGGCTTGTTTTTGACATCAACCTGAAAAATACTCCCGGGGGCAATGCGTGTGTCACACGTTCTGCATATCCTTGGGGACTTTAATAAGGCAGAAGGCAGAGGGCAGAAGGCAAAAGGAAAGTAAGAAGTTTAAAAGATGAAAGTTAAAAGTATATTATTGGCGGTGATCGTAATTCTGGGAACGGGTTGTTGCCGGTATGGCGATTATAATGACATCGAGGGACGGAACCAATGGACAGATGCAACGGTAGTTTTTATGGGTGCGCCGGAGGTAGATGGCTGTGGATGGCTGATACTGATTGACGAGGAGTATTATTATCCCGTCAATCTGGATGATGAATACAGGATTGACAGCCTGGCGATACAGATCAAGTATTACTACGATCCGATTGAATATCGCTGCGGAAGGGGCGGAACGCGCTACCCTTCGATCCGGATTACAGCATCTAAAACCATAACTCCATCCGTTGGAATTCTTGATGAGGAAGACTGGGATACGGTGCCGATGGATCGTTTCGTAATGGATTCCGCTTATGTCAGCGGTGATAACCTATACCTGCAGGTCAGTTACAGCGGAGGCTGCAGCCAGCATGAATTCAATCTCTGGAAACTTCCGCCCGGTATCGTCCTGGATCCACCGCCGGTTGAGCTGATGCTGTCTCACGAGGACAATGATGACATGTGCGAAGCCTGGCTCACGAGATGGCTCGTATTCTCCCTGAAGCCCATCCGCGAACGGGGCAAGCGGGAGATCACCTTCCTTCTCAGGGGATCACCGGAGATGTCAGCCTACTTTGGGGAATTCACCTACAAGTATTGAGATTCATCTTTCTTCTTTCGCCTTTCGCCTTCATTTGGAATATTCCAAACATTTAGATATTTTTGCCCTTTCATTTATCGACACTAGTAAAATTTTATTAAACATGTATTTAACGGCAGAAAAGAAACAGGATTTTTTTCAGAAGTACGGGCAGTCCAATAAAGACACCGGTTCCCCTGAGGGGCAGGTTGCCTTATTCTCTTACCGTATTTCCCATTTGACGGAACATCTTAAAAAGAACCGCAAAGACTTCAGTACCCAACGTGCGTTGATCAGCCTGGTCGGAAAACGCAGACGCATTCTCAACTATCTGAAAGATAGGGATATCGAGAGATATCGCGCAATTGTCAAACAATTGAATCTACGTAAATAATTCACTGAAAAAAGGCAATGATAAATTGCCTTTTTTCTTCTCATCAAATCTGATTTTATAAGATGTACAAACTATATCAAAAGACCATCACATTGAATGATGGCCGTACGATCACTGTTGAAACCGGTAAACTGGCCAAACAGGCCGACGGTTCGGTGGTTGTGACCATGGGTAAGACCATGATCCTGGCAGCTGTTTGTGCTGCCAAGGAGGCAAAGGAAGAGGTCGATTTTATGCCTCTGAGTGTTGAATACAAAGAAAAATTTGCCGCTGCAGGCCGTTTCCCCGGTGGTTTCATGAAGCGGGAAGCACGCCCGAACGACAATGAGATACTGATATCCCGTTTGGTTGACCGCGCCCTGCGCCCGCTCTTCCCGTCGGATTATCATGCCGAGGTTTTTGTTACGTTAAACCTGATCTCGGCTGATCCGGAGTGTCCTCCGGATGCTTTGGCCGGTCTGGCAGCTTCGGCAGCTATGATGCTTACCACCATACCCTTCGGGGGTCCCATCAGCGAAGTCAGGATTGCCCGGATCGACGGGGAACTGGTGATCAATCCTTCCATGTCAGCCCTTGAAAATGCCGATATCGATATCATCATTGCCGGTACCATCGACAATATTATGATGGTTGAAGGCGAGATGAAGGAAGTGTCAGAAACTGACATGCTGGAAGCAATCCGCCTGGGTCATACGGAGATCAAGAAACATTGCGAAATTCAGCTTGAACTTCGCAAGGAATTGGGTGTTAATGGTCCCCGTGAGTATTGCCATGAAACCAACGATGCTGAACTGAAACAAAAAGTGACGGAAGCCACTTATCAGAAAGCCTATAACATTGCCAAAGCACAGATGCCAAAACAGGAACGGACTGAAGCCTTTGACAAGCTGGTGGAAGAATTCGTCGCCACACTGGGCGAAGAGGTTGAAGCTCCGGTTGTTTCCATGGTAAAGAGATATTTCCATGATGTGATGAAGGAAGCTACCCGAAACCTGCTCCTGGATGAAGGCATCAGGCTCGACGGCCGCAAGACCGATGAGATCCGCCCCATCTGGTGCGAAGTTGACTATCTTCCCATGGCCCATGGATCAGCCATTTTTACCCGGGGTGAAACCCAGTCGCTGACGACCATAACCTTGGGTACCAAGCTCGATGAGAAAATTGTTGATGAGGTACTGACGCAGGGTAAGGACCGTTTCATGCTCCATTATAATTTTCCGCCATTCTCAACCGGTGAGGCTCGCCCGGCCAGGGGAACCAGCCGGCGCGAAATCGGCCATGGCAACCTGGCACACCGCGCCCTGAAACCTGTTATGCCGGAACTTGAAGATAATCCTTATGTGATCAGGATTGTCTCCGATATCCTCGAATCCAACGGTTCCTCGTCAATGGCTACCGTCTGCGCAGCTACGCTTGCACTGATGGACACCGGTGTTAAGATCAAGAAACCGGTTACAGGTATCGCGATGGGGCTCGTTATGGGAGAAAACGGAAAGTACCGTGTACTGTCAGATATTCTTGGCGATGAGGACCACCTGGGCGATATGGACTTTAAGGTTACCGGAACCCGCGACGGGATCACGGCCTGCCAGATGGACATCAAATGCGACGGCCTTTCCTATGAAATTCTCGCCGAAGCCCTTGATCAGGCTAACCGGGGGAGGATGCATATTATGGACAAAGTTTTGGAAACCATTTCCGAGCCCCGTGCCGATTATAAACCTCACGTCCCGAGAATCCAGACGATGACCATTCCAAAGGATCAGATCGGTGCCGTGATCGGAACCGGCGGTAAAGTGATCCAGGAGATCCAGGCTCTCACGAATACCATTATCACCATTGAGGAGAAAGACGGCGTTGGTTTCGTTGAAGTGGCCGCTCCCGATAAAAATGCCATCGAGGCAGCCATGGATATGATCCACGGCATTATTGCCGTTCCTGAAGTCGGAACGGTTTATAACGGAAAAATTGTTTCCATTGTAGCTTTCGGTGCTTTCGTTGAGATCCTTCCGGGAAAGGAAGGTCTTTTACATATTTCTGAGATTTCATGGAAACGCCTGGCTACCGTTGAGGAAGAGCTTCAGGTAGGCCAGAAAATTGACGTTAAACTCATCGACATTGATGAGAAGACCGGTAAATACAGACTTTCCAGGAAAGTGCTGCTGGATAAGCCGGAAGGCTATGTTGAGACTCCGGAAAACCGCGGTCCGAGAGGACCAAGGGAAAACCGGGACGGTCGCGATAATCGTGACCGCCGCGACCGCGGAGACCGGGGCGATCATTCGAACCGGGGACCCAGGGGAGGTTACGACAGACGCTAGCAGTTAGTTCATAATAATAAGGCTCTAGAAATCCCTGCAATTGCGGGGATTTCTTATTTTTAGGCGATGGAAATGAAAGACCTGTATCCATGCCCCTACCGCTTTGTGGTAATTGAAGGCAATATTGGCGCCGGTAAAACCTCCCTGGCTACCCGCATCAGCCAGGATTATCACAGCAGCCTGATACTCGAAAGATTTGCCGATAATCCTTTCCTGCCAAAATTTTACAAGGATCCTGAACGATATGCCTTCCCGGTGGAAATGTCGTTCATGGCCGACCGGTACAATCAGCTTAAAAAGGAGCTTGTCGGAGGGCCCGACATATTTTCAGGGTTTGTGGTTTCAGACTACTATTTCATGAAATCACTGATTTTTGCTGCGAATACACTATCGGGAGATGAGTACAGCCTCTATTCGCAGTTGTTCCATATTATTTACTCTTCATTGCCTAAACCCGACCTGTATGTTTACCTGCATCAGGATCCGGAGAACCTTCTGATTAACATCTGGAACCGCGGAAGGGATTATGAATCGGCTATCACCGAGGAATATCTGAAAAAAATTCAGGCAGGATACTTCGATTTTTTCAGACAGGAAACAGGCATACGAATTGTCGTCATTGATTCAAGGAAGCTCGATTTTGTCAATAGGGACGAGGATTACCGAACCGTTTTGCAGACTCTGTTCAGCAAGGAATATCCCCCTGGAATCACCAGGGTATTCCCTGAGAACGAATAAAATGATATTGCTGTAACATTTTCGGGGTTTCAGGTTATATTTATAGAAATTCTTTTAAAACATTTTTATTTTTGTGCTGCTCTGAAAGACAAACGTTAACATAAATAAATCCGGTGGTTATGAAGAAACTCTCTTACTCAATTCTAATGGTCGTTACTGCCGCCTTCCTGCTCTCAGGTTGCAGTGGCTTGAACAAAATGAAAAAAAATGCATCGGGAATCACCTATAAGGTTAATCCCGAGGTACTTGAAATGCATGGTGGAAACGTCAACCTGGCTATTGAAGCCAAATATCCGGCAAAGTACTTTAACAAAAAGGCTGTTGTCATAGCCACACCGGTAATTAAAACCTCTAATGGTGAGGTTGAGTACAAACCACTTACCCTTCAAGGTGAAAAAGTTACGGCAAACAACAAGGTCGTCAACTACAAAACCGAAACAACGGTTAAGTATGAGGGAACCATCCCGTATACTCCCGAAATGCGCCAATCGGAACTCGTTGTTAAAGCTGAAGCTTCCATAAAAAGCAAAAAGGTAAACTTTGATGCAGTTAAAATTGCCGATGGCGTAATCTCCACTCCAACCCTTCTGGCCTATCAGGCAGGTGAGGTTGTGGTAGCCCGGGATAAATTCCAGAGGGTCATTCCTGAGACCTATCAGGCTGATATAAATTATGATATCAACAAAGCCGAGGTTAAGAAATCCGAGATGAAATCGGAAGATGTTGCCGCCCTGAAAGATAAAGTCAAAGCTGCCAACGAAAAATCAAATTATGATATCAAAGGAGTTGACGTGTCGGCTTTTGCTTCTCCCGACGGTGAACTGAGCCTGAACGATAAACTCGCTAAAGAACGTTCACAGACTGCTACCAAATTCTTCAAAAAAGAACTGGAAACGCTGAAAGTTTCAGAAGCCGGTCAGGCTGAATTCTTTAAACTGATGTCAACCGCTGAAGACTGGGACGGTTTTAAAGATCTGGTCAGTAAATCAAAAATCCAGGATAAAGACCTGATCCTGCGTGTACTTTCGATGTACAACGATCCGGAAGTCCGTGAAAAGGAAATCAAAAACATTTCAGCTGCATTTACGGAACTGGCCGATCAGATCCTGCCGCAGCTCCGTCGTTCAAAACTGACCGTCAGCGTTGATGTAATCGGGAAATCTGATGAAGAACTGCTGAAACTGGCTACCAACAACCCAGCTGATCTCGGAATTGAAGAAGTTCTGTACGCCGCAACACTCACCAAAGACGTTAAAACCCAGAATGGCATCTATAAAGCCGCTACCGAAAAATTCCCGAACTGCTACCGTGCATGGAATGATCTCGGCATAACCGCCGCCCAGATGGGTGATCTAAAAACTGCCCAGACCGCTATCGAAAAAGCCAATACCCTTAAAGCCAATGACCCGATTGTTCTGAACAACCTCGGCGTTGTTGCACTGGCCAATGGCGAATTCGATAAAGCAGAAGGTCTGTTCCGCAGCGCTGCCGGTGCCGGCAATGAGGTCGACCACAACATGGGCATCGTTAATGTCAAAAAAGGTAATTACAGCCAGGCTGTTACCAACTTCGGTTCATCCTGCCTGTACAACGCTGCTTTGGCTCAGACGCTGAACAAAGACTACGCAAAAGCACTGAAAACCCTTGATTGCATAACCGATCCCTGCCCGATGACCAACTACCTGAGGGCTATCGTGTATGCACGCCAGGGCCAGAATGCAAACATGTTCAAATCACTCGAGGCTGCCATCGCAGCCAAGGCTGATCTGAAACAGTATGCCAAAACCGACCTGGAATTCGGTAAATTCTTCGAAGACGCAAAATTTCAGGCTCTCGTTAAATAGTTACCGTACTTGATTAAAAAAGAGCTGCTCCGGAAGGGGCAGCTCTTTTTTTTTAGTGACCAGTAACTAGTGACCAGTCAATTCATTACGAATTTATCAGGAATGTTGAAGGCAACGTTCACCGGTTTTCCGCGCTGCAGTCCCGGTTTCCATTTGGGTGCACTTTTAACCGCTTTAACAACTTCCTCATCCGAAAGCGGATCACCTGTCTCGCCAGTTGAAAGAGTATACTTGACAGCATCAGGGTAACAACCAGAAAATAAACTGACCAAAGAATCATTTTGAGGCTTGGAAGATTGCCTGAAGATTCTGCTGACACATTGGTTGCGGGAACGGTAACTGCATTATCGACAGGCATGGTTGTCCACAAGGACGTCATTACAGGTATAGACGTAAAAAGCGGCAGGCTCAAATGAATCCATGGGAGAGGGGGGCTGGGGGGGTGAGGTGGTCATGCATCACGCGTCACGAAGTACATCCCATAGCACAATCCCCACGCTTACCGCCACATTGAGCGAGTGCTTGGTGCCGAACTGGGGTATCTCGACAGCTGCATCGCAGAGGTTGATTACTTCCTGGGAGACACCGTGAATCTCGTGGCCGAATATGAGGGCGAGAGGTTGAAAAGGTTTAGAAGGTTGATGAGGTTGAGAGGGTTGATATTGTTGGAGTGGGGTGCTGGATTCGGTTTGTTCAAGGGCAACCAGGGTGTATCCCTGTTCTTTAAAGGTATGGGCTGCATCGAGGGTATTTTCGAAATATTCCCAATCAACTGAGAGTTCAGCCCCAAGGGCGGTTTTATGGATATCACGGTGGGGAGGAGGTGTGCTGATCCCGCAAAGGATCAGCCTGGTGACACGGAATGCATCGCAGGTCCTGAATATCGAGCCTATATTGTTCAGTGACCTTACATTATCGAGGATAACAACCACAGGATTCTTTTCAGACTGTTTGTAGCCGTTCACATCCAGGCGGCCCAATTCATCATTGGTCAGTTTTCTCATGGTCGGATCTTTGTACAAAAATAGCTTCTGTGGCATTAACCTTGTGCCGGATTATGCGTTTGAACCAAAAAAGTTGCAATTTTATCATCGTCAATGACAACTAACCAATAGAACCTGATCGTATGAATCTTCATGAATACCAGGCAAAGCTTCTGCTGAGCTCATTTGGAGTTCCCGTAGCTGAGGGAATAATGGCTGAGACAGTTGAAGGTGCTGTACATGCTGCCAGGGTTATTCAGGAACAGACAGGAACCAGATTCTGGGTGATCAAGGCCCAGATCCATGCCGGTGGACGAGGGAAAGGCGGAGGAGTCAAGATAGCTTCATCACTGGATCAGGTCAGGGAACATGCTACGCACATTCTGGGGATGAACCTGGTAACTCCTCAAACCGGGCCGGAAGGAAAACTGGTTCGAAAGCTTCTGATACAGAGAGATATGTACTATCCGGGACCAGACGGACAGGCTTCGGTCAAGGAGTTTTACATGAGTGTTCTGCTGAACCGCAGAACCGGCCGGAATATCGTAATGTATTCAACCGAAGGCGGGGTTGATATTGAAGGAGTGGCTAAAGAAAACCCTGAGCTGATTTATACGGAAGAGATTGATCCCGCCGTTGGCATTCAATCATTCCAGGCCAGGAAAATCGCATCAAACCTGAAGCTTGAGGGCATAGCCTACCAGAATATGGTTAAGTTCGTCAAGGCTCTTTACAATGCGTATGTTGTTGCCGATGCATCACTGGTGGAGATCAATCCGCTGGTCAAGACATCTGACGACCTGATCTTTGCCGCTGATGCCAAGGTTAACCTGGATGATAATGCGTTGTTCAGGCATCCGGATTTTGCAGCCATGCGCGATCTTTTTGAAGAAGATCCCACTGAGGTGGAGGCCTCGGGTTACAACCTGAACTTCATCAAGCTCGATGGAAATGTTGGCTGTATGGTTAATGGTGCAGGACTGGCGATGGCAACCATGGACATGATCAAGATGTCGGGCGGACAGCCTGCCAATTTTCTTGATGTGGGGGGAGCAGCCAGTGCACAGTCCGTGGAAGCGGGCTTCAGGATCATTCTGAAAGATAAAGCCGTAAAGGCAATCCTGATCAATATTTTCGGAGGGATCGTTCGGTGTGACCGGGTAGCCCAGGGAGTGGTGGATGCTTATAAGACAATAGGAACCATTCCGGTACCTGTTATTGTGAGGCTGCAGGGGACCAACGCAGCCGAAGGGAAAAAGATCATTGATCAATCGGGTTTGCGCGTATCATCCGCCACAACCCTCGGGGAAGCTGCAGCACTGGTTAAACAGGCTGTGTCATAAGGAGGACTGACATCTTAACTGGCATGATAATTGCCAAAACTATCGTATGCGTTTCCTTTTATCTTCTATACTGATTTTTATCGTAGTCTCTTCGGCTTTCGGGCAGGTTCCGGTCAAGACCAGGAAAGATACCGTCTTTCAAACCGTGGTGATCAACGGTGATACCATGCCGCTCATTAATCTGAAGGAAATACCCATTATTCCAAGGCACAAGTTCAAGAACCGTTTCGAAGAACGCCAGTACTGGCGTCTGGTTTATAACCTGAAGAGAGTATTGCCCTACTCAAAGATCGTGGCTTCAACGGTCAATCAGGTCGAATCGAAACTGGAAAGCTTTAAGACGGACAAGGAGAGAAGGAAGTTCATTAAAAACCTCGAAGACTCTCTCTGGAACCGTTATGAAAAGGATATGCGCGAGATGACCGTTACTCAGGGAAAGCTACTGTTCAAACTGGTAGACCGGGAAACCCGCAATACCCCATACTACTGGATCGATTCCTATCGGGGCTCGGTAAGCGCCTTTTTCTGGCAGGGCATGGCCCGGTTGTTTGGTTCCAATCTCAAATCGGAATATAATCCGGAGGGGGATGATAAACTGATTGAGGAGATTGTGACCTGTATCGAGAAAGGGTACATATAAAGCACAAGGCACAAGGCAAAAGAAAGTCAGAAGTATTTTTTATTGAGCTTTAGAATTTCAATAGTGCTTCTACCGTTTTCATCGCCTCCTCGGCAATGTCAGTAACGCTGGCAGTGAGCATGTAGCACGGGCTGGTAACAATCTTATTTTTCTTGTCAATGACGATTTCACGATGGTTGGTCGGCTGATGGGTGGCGCCCATGGCAACTATATCCCTGGCTGTCTGCTGATCCTGGCCGATAGTTACTGTAATATTACCCAGTACCCTTGCGAGAACCGTGGGTGTTATGCAAAGGGCACCGATCGGCTTTCCGGATGAATGCATTGTCCGGATCGCACGTTCCACATCGGGATTAACCTTACAGGAAGCGCCATCGAACGCATAGGAACAGAGGTTTTTTGCTACCCCGAAACCACCGGGGAACATCAGGATATCAAAATCATCGGCTTTAAAATCCTTGAGCGGCTTGATGTTACCGCGAGCAATACGCGCGGCTTCAACCAGAACCTGGCGGACTTCACCGGTGGGTTTTCCGGTAAGATGATTAACCACATGGTGCTGAGGAACATCCGGAGCAAATACCTGGTAAGAAGATCCACTCCTGTCGATAGCATACAAGGTCATTACGGCCTCATGGATCTCGGCGCCGTCATAAACACCGCATCCTGCGAGTACAACGGCAAATTTGCGTGCTGTTTTCATGCTATTTTCCGCTTGCGGTTAGTATGGTTTTAATTGTATAGATCAAGATTTTCAGATCCACCAGTAGTGACATGTTCTCAATGTACAGGATATCATATTTAAGCCGCTCAATCATCTCGTCGACATTCGAGGCATAACCGAATTTGACCTGTCCCCAGGAGGTAATGCCGGGTTTCACTTTTTGCAGGTGATTGAAATGAGGGGCTTTCTTCACGATCTGATCAATAAAATACTGCCTTTCAGGCCTGGGTCCGACCAGCGACATGTCGCCTTTGAGGACGTTGTAAAACTGAGGCAATTCATCCAACCGTGTCTTCCTCAGAAACGTGCCTAGCGGAGTAATCCGCCTGTCGTTCGTCGAGGACAGGGCAGGCCCGTCTTTTTCCGCATCCCTGAACATCGATCGGAATTTGTAAATCATGAATGGCTTGCCATACCGGCCGATCCTTTCATGACTGTAAAACATAGGTCCCGGGGATGAGAGCTTAACGCTGACAGCCAGGACTATAAAAAGCGGTGACAGCAAAGCCAGGGCCAGAAAGGCCACGATCACATCGATCAATCGTTTCAGATTTTCTTCCCAGGGTGGCATCAGATCATGACTGATCTGGATCAATGGAGTCCCAATAATAGACGACATTTTAACCATCCCGGTAAGTATATCGTACATGTCAGGAATAACCTTAACGGTTAACTTTCTGTATTCCAGCTTATTGATAATCTTTTTCAATAATTCATGCTCGGAACTTTCAATGGCAATAATCACCTCATCAACATGATTCTCTGCGAGAATCCTTGGAAGATCCTTTAATCCCCCCAGTAAGGTCAGATGGTTGTCCATCGGGCAATTCTCGTGATGACTGACGCTCACAAAGCCGATGAATTTATTGCCTGTCGACCGGGGCTGGCTCTCCATCTCCTTATATAACTCAATGGCCGTCTTGCCGGAACCTATCAGAAGAGTCGGAAAACCGATGATCCTGTGATGGATCCGGTGCGCGGAACTGGTTGTAAATATTAGCCTTGGAATGTAGGTTAGCAGGAAATGCAGCAGAAATAGTACGAAAAAGGAGAGGTAGTAATTTGTATAATTCTTGATGGTGTCATTCAGGATCAGAGTAAAGAAAATAACCAGTACACCAATAAAAGTAGCAGCCAGGGTCTGTCCCAGTTCAGTCAGCCTCGACTTGCGATATAATTCCTTGTAATAACCTGTGATATAGTAGAAAAAAACCCACAGGAAGGGCAGGGTAAGCAATCCAATAAAAAAAGAGGTCTCCAGTTCGATCGGGACCGGGTATCCGAATTTTTTTGACTCGATATAAACTTTCCGGAATATATAGAACAGGGTCCAGCTGCCTCCTGCTGCCAGAAGATCGGATATCAGGTATTTGAGTAGCTGTGCCTTCCGGTTCATCAGAAATGAATTAGCTTGATGTTATCAAGCAGGATTGACTGAGTTTCGATACCTGTCGAGTCCCATGCAGCCCTGAAACCCATCCTGAACAGATCAGCCTCGGTTTCATAGGCAACCGTACTGTGTATATCGATATAAACTCTCTGCCATGTGTCAGAATTTCTGACCATTATCAGGCTGCTCCAGGTTGCGACCTCATCCTCGATGACATAAGTTCCGATCTCAAATTCGACGTTATTCCGGTAGTCAAACTCAAGTAAGATTGATGTTCCATCCCTTGGTAGTGAAAAATCCTCGGAACTTGTTGCTTCGAAGTAGCAGTTGGTTGAATCGAGATAGATAACACCCGAGAAACGTCCGTCTTTTACGATCTCGTTCTGGTTTTTAAAGACTGTATCGGAATAGGAGGCATAATTAAAGGTAACTCCTGCGTCCTCAAATTCCTCAATCCATGCAAAAACGCATTCGTCCTTATAAGTAAATGTGGGTGTTATCGTTACAGTTTTGCCCGCTTCGAGCTCAATATCAACCGGCTTTCCGGTCAGATTCAGCTGATAAGGAACGAAAAACGGGTAAGCGACTCGGGTACTCGCCATGCCATTCATTTTGACCCCGGCACGGATGTAAATCCACTGGGAAACAGTATCAACAAGGCACGGAATTAAAGCGGGCATTTCGAATACTCCCAGAGTTTTGCCCCCAACACTGATCCAGATATCCGTCATCTGGTGGCTGTCAGAGCCTTTATCGAACTCATTGACCGTGACCAATACCGTATCGATCTTGATGAGGGCGGGAATCTCCTCGGCGGGATTGATCAGATTGCAGGAAAGAAGAAGTGCGGCAAGGGTAATCACCGTCAGACTCATCCTGATTTTATGCATAACTAAATTATTCTGATATTTCAGGTCACAAAGTTAATAGAATTGTGATGATTGAAGACAGCTTTCAGCATCAGGGATTACGGCGAAAACTGGTTGAACAGGTGAAGCGGAAGGGAATTGCCGATCAAAGAGTGCTTGATGCGCTGATGAAAATACCCAGACATGCGTTCATGGATTCCACATTTCTTCGATTTGCTTATCAGGATCAGGCGTTCCCAATTGCCTCTGGTCAGACTATTTCACAGCCTTATACGGTAGCTTTCCAGACGGAACTGCTGGATATCAAGCCTTATCAAAAAGTCCTCGAAGTCGGAACCGGCTCGGGGTACCAGGCTGCAGTCCTGGCTGAGATGGGAGCCCGGGTTTTCACGATTGAAAGAATACTGAAACTTCACCGCCAGGCCAAGCATATTCTGAAAGAGATGGGCTATACAATTAAGCTTTTTTATGGTGACGGATATGCCGGCCTGCCTGCCTATGCACCGTTTGACCGTATTCTCATAACCGCCGCCGCTCCGGCTATCCCTGAAACCCTGAAATTGCAGCTTGCTGTTGGCGGCATCCTGGTAGTGCCTATCGGACAACACGATGTGCAGGCCATGACCCGGTGTATCAGGACCGGCGAGAATGAATGGCAGACTACTGCCCATGGTAGTTTCGTGTTTGTACCGATGAAACCCGGATTGGAAGAAAGATAAAGCATCACGGAATGAAACCCGGTTTTACAGGATATTTCCTGATTTTGATTTGTCTCCTGATAGTATGCAATAATCCGGCGGACAGTCAGGTCAGGACACTTCGCATGGCTTTCCATATATTTCAGGATGATTCAGGAGAGGGTAATTTTCACCGGGATTCTGTCTCCGAAACTGCCTTTTTAACTGGTCTCAGCGATTGGATAAACAGCAAGCTCGGCAATCTTGACACCCTTTATCCGCCTGTTCCTTCACCCTACGTAAGGGATGCCGGGATCCGGATCCGGGTGGATACTGTATATTATCACAGGGATAAACGGGCCTGGGACTGCTCAGGGGAAATAGACGCCCCGTATATGCGGCAGCGATATGTGGATCAGGATACAGAAATGACCTATCGCGAGAAACATCAGACTCTCCCTGTTTTTATCGGCGGCAATCATGCGGTGGTAGGAGGTCATTCAAGAAATATCGGAGACAAGGGGTATATCGGGATGAGGGGCCTCTATACCCAGTATCTCCAACTTCCACATAATGAGGCCATTGAAGAATGTGCGAGAAACCTCCTGCATGAAACCGGACACTGTCTCGGTCTTTCTCACAACTTTCATGGCGGAACCGGAGGTGACCAATGTGATCTGTGTGAGGATAATGGCTGCCCCATTGAAGGAACTTCAAATAACCTGATGGATTATTGGCCGAATTATGGTCATGCTTTATCGGAATGCCAGGTCGGAATTATCAATTCATTTTTAAATGGTGAAAGGGGGAATATCTCGGAGGTACTGATCAATGACAGCTGTTATAATGTTGAAGGATTAATCTGCCAGGTAAAACCGGGAACGACCCTGGATATTCAGGATACGGTATATCTGCACGGGGACCTGGTTATTGAAAACGGAGGGAAGTTAAGAGTCACGGGCTACCTGTCAGTCCAGGCCGAAAGGTCCATCATACTCAATGCGGGAGCTGTCCTGGAAGTCGACGGGGGTACCATAGGAAATCTCTGCGGCGATCTGTGGGAGGGTATCCGGTTGGATGATGCCGTTGAGTCCGGTAAGCCATCGGTTGCCATCATCAATAATGGCTCCATCGAAAATACCAGAAATGCCTTAAGCCTGTCGGCAGCCACCGAATTTTCTCTTGCGGGAGTGGTTTTCCGGAATAATATCCGGAGCCTGATTCTTAATTACAGCGACACCGGTCATCAGACTATTTCAGATTGTAAATTTGAGACGACCAGATCCTTAAATCACTATGAAGAGGGATACCGTCCCATAGCCGGGATTAATTCCGATGGCATATCACACCTGGAGGTTACCGGTTGTATTTTCCTGAATGAACCGGGTTCCTTTCTCTTTCATCCCGATTCGTCTGGCACGGGTATTGTCTTCACCGGGAATTCCCTGGAAGTGCGGGATAATGATTTCGAGAACCTGTATACCGGCATTTTATCAGGCTCCGACAGGTATCTTGCCATAACCGGAAACCGTTTTACCAACAATCGATGTGCTGTCAGGAGCAGATCATCAGGATATCAGGTGTTCGAAAGAAATACATTCCGTCTCCAGCGTTTCAATGATGTACCGACTTATGGACTGGTCCTTGAGGAACCTGATCTTTTCAGGATTCTGAACAATCGTTTTGAGTCGGTATATGGCGGAGGACAGATCACGGGTGTGTTTTGCATAGGTCCGACTGCTGCAAACAGTTATATCGCCGGAAACGTGTGGTCGAATTTGCCCCTGGCCAATCTGGTTTTACATCCACCGGCTGTTGAGCAGAATCTGTTCGACTGGGTAGCATCAGGAAAAAACGGTACAGAGGGATTGGAGCTGGGGCCTCAGTTCCGGGATAACCTTTACGATTCAACCGGGATCAGTTTGTTGATTATGCCGGATATATCGCTCGGCACAGGTTTTGGCCATCCCGAAGGGCTCTGTTCAAGGTCAGGCATAAGTGTTGCTGATTGGCCTCACGGGGGATATTACTGGTACAGGGACCGGATGGAACTTGCAGCAACGGGAGAACCGGATTCAGCCCCTCTCTCCGAAAGAGACCATGGGTTTTACCTGTTTATGAACAGCGAAATGATCCATCCGGTCAATGCCCACGACCTATATGAAATCAGGAACACTTTATCGCCATTGATCACCGCTGCAACCGATCCGGGATCATTTTTTACTGATGATGTTTATTCAGCGCTGAATTTTCTGGAACAATTCCCTGCGCTGGCGCGGTCGGGACGTGTAGCCCCCTTATTGGAAAGGTATTCAGCCGAAGAACGGGCATGGCTGCGGAATTCGCTGGCTGAAATAGCCGGCCGGTTTACGCCGGCCGATTCAAGCCTGACTGCCCTGGGTACTATGCTGGCCATGATGTCGGACACATCTCACCATACTATAACCGGAACGGGGCAGCATGCAGCCATTGATTTGCCTGGTTATCCTGATTTATCATTTTTCCGTTTCTTCCCTCCTGCCGATAGTAATCAGCCTCTTCCGGGATTTGAACTTCGCCCGAATCCTGCCGGTGATTTTGTGTATGTTGTGCCGCTATCGGGATATGTTCCCAATGGAACCTGGCGCTATGAACTTTTTTCTTCTGATGGGAAGAAGATTGCCGGCGATAGGATACGGGGATGGCAGGAGTTGAGAATTTCAACCGGCCACCTGACCGATGGAGTCTATTTTCTGCGGATATTTGGCTCGAAAAGGAACCTTGGAATCCGGCGATTTATAAAGATTTCTCAATGATCAAGCTTAAACAGTTTGTTTTTAATCCGTTACAGGTCAACGCATGGCTGGTTTACGAAGAACGGTTATCAGCTATACTGATTGATCCGTCGTTCATGGACCTGGCCGAATGTTCCGTAATTTCCAATTACATTAATCAAACCGGCATTACCATTGAATATTTTGTCAACACCCATGGCCATTTTGATCATGTATTCGGTTCGGGGATGGTAGGGAATTTTTCCAATGCCCCTTTCTTCATCCATCAGAATGATCTTCAGCTGATGTACTTCGCACCAAAAATAGCAGCATCTTTCGGATTTGATTTTGTCGGGACAGTTCCAAAGCCGGATGATTTTCTCACGCACGGGCAGAAAATTAAAGCAGGTACCATTGAACTTGAGGTGATTCATGTACCCGGCCACTCCCAGGGTTGTGTGGCTTTTTATTGTCGGAGCCAGGCCTGGCTTTTTTCCGGTGATACACTGTTTGCCGGCTCCATCGGACGCACCGACCTTCCTGAAGGGAATTATGAACAAATCATCCGGAGCATTAAGGAACAACTCTTTACCTTGCCGGATGAAACCAGGGTTTTCCCCGGCCACGGACCCTCCACCACCATCGGTAAGGAAAAGCAGAGTAATCCTTATGTCGGAGCATAATCTGATCCGTAAGCCCGTATGCCCGTATGCCCGTATGCCCGTATACCCTCATGCCCTTTTTCCCTGCATAATATCATTCTTCTTATTACTTTTAGCACTTTAATTTGTACTCAAACAATCCATATTATATGATGACTGATCAGTTTATTTACAGGCATATCGGACCAAGACCTCATGAGATTGAGGAGATGCTTGAGAAGGTGGGATCCCGTACGATGGATGATTTCATCTCTTCAGTAGTTCCGGAATCCATCCGGCTCAAAGAACCCCTGAACCTGCCTCCGGCGTTGACCGAGCAGGAATATACGTCCCGGCTTAAAAAGATCGGCATAAAGAATAAGCAGTTCAGAAGCCTGATCGGGATGGGGTATTACGGTACCGTAGTGCCTGCGGTTATTAAACGGAACATCCTGGAAAATCCTTCCTGGTACACCTCTTATACGCCCTACCAGGCAGAGATTTCACAGGGCAGGCTGGAAGCTTTGCTGAATTTTCAAACGATGGTGGAGGACCTGACAGCCATGCCTCTGGCAAATGCTTCTCTGCTTGACGAAGCCACGGCTGCTGCTGAAGCGATGATCATGATGTTCAATATCCGGTCTCGCGAGTTGGTTAAGAGAGAAGCCAATATACTCTGGGTTGATGAGAATATCTTCCCTCAAACCCTGGCTGTGATCAGAACCCGTGCAGTACCGCTCGGGATTAAGGTCGAGGTTACTAAAGTAAATTATACAAGCCTTCATGATAAAGTTTTCGGGGTGATTGTTCAGTATCCGGGAGGTGATGGCAAGGCTTTGATATACAGGAAGACTGCTAAACGGATCCACGAACTGGGCGGACTGTTGACCTCGGTCAGTGATCTCTATTCGCTGGTTCTGCTTACTCCTCCCGGTGAATGGGGAGCTGACATTGTGGTTGGCAGCACTCAGCGGTTTGGTGTCCCGATAGGCTACGGCGGACCGCATGCAGCTTTTTTTGCTACCCGTGATGAGCTGAAAAGATCGGTTCCGGGAAGGATCATCGGCATTTCGGTTGACATGAACGGGAACAAGGCTTTGCGTATGGCTTTACAAACCCGTGAACAACACATCAAACGTGAAAAGGCAACCTCCAATATTTGCACCTCACAGGCACTGTTGGCAACCATGGCCGGCATGTATGCCGTATATCACGGTCCGGACGGTCTCCTTGAGATCGCCGGCAGGATTCATCGTTCGGCGCATACTATAGAGTTGGAGCTGGGCCGTTACGGATATATTCAGGAGAACAAGGATTATTTCGATACGCTCCGCATTGTGCTTCCTGAGAAGATGTCAATTGATCGTTTCAGGGATGTTGCCCTGAAGCATAAGTTTAACTTCCGTTATTTTGATGATGAGACGATCGGTTTATCCACTGATGAACTAACAGACCTGTCAGAAGTCAACAGGATCCTGGTTGTTTTTGCCGAAGCGGCAGACAAGAAAATGATGCCTGTAACGGAAATTGTTGATTCGGCAGGTTTTGATCCTGAATTTGCCCGCACCACTGATTTTCTCAGCGCATCCTGTTTCAACCGGTATCAGTCCGAAACAGAGATGATGCGGTATATCAAGAAACTGGAGCGGAGGGATATTTCCCTTACTCATTCTATGATTCCGCTGGGCTCGTGCACTATGAAGCTCAATCCGGCTAACTCAATGTTTGCGCTGTCGTGGGAGGAATTTGGCGGAATCCATCCGTTTGTTCCTGCAGATCAGGCTGAAGGATATACCCAGCTGATCGGTGAACTGGATGAAGCATTACGTGAAGTGACCGGTTTTGCAGCCATCTCCTTTCAGCCCAACTCCGGGGCAGCCGGCGAATATGCCGGATTGATGGTGATCAGGCATTATCATGAAGACCATGGCAATGGACACAGAAATGTCGTTCTGATACCGGCATCGGCTCATGGTACGAATCCTGCCAGTGCAGTTATGGCCGGGGAACAGGTTATTGTGGTCAGGTGCGATGATAACGGAAATGTTGACCTTGAAGATCTCAGGGCAAAAGCTGCTGAGCATGCCGCAAACCTGGCAGCCTTCATGATCACTTATCCTTCCACCCATGGCGTTTTTGAATCGGAAATCAAAAAGATGGCTGAAATCATTCATGCCAACGGTGGACTGGTTTACATGGATGGGGCCAATATGAACGCACAGGTAGGATTAACTAAACCCGCCCTGATCGGGGCGGATGTGTGCCATCTGAACCTCCATAAAACATTCGGGATTCCCCATGGTGGCGGTGGTCCGGGCGTAGGTCCTATCGGTGTTGCTGCCCATCTGGTCGATTATCTGCCGTCCCATCCGGTTGTACCGGTTGGGGGGAGCAAAGGAACCACGGTTTCAGCCGCACCCTATGGAAGCGCACTGGTACTGACCATATCCCATGCCTATATCCAAATGCTCGGATCGGAAGGATTGACCATGGCAACTAAAATGGCGATCCTGAATGCAAACTATCTGGTAGCCCAGCTAAAAGGTCACTATAATGTGCTGTATACAGGCGCTAATGGCCGGGTGGCTCACGAGTGCATCCTCGACTGCAGGGATTTTAAAACAAGAACGGGCATTGAAACCGGCGATATTGCACGGCGGCTGATGGATTACGGATTTCACGCACCGACCCTTTCATTCCCGGTTCATGAAACCCTGATGATTGAACCCACTGAAAGCGAATCAAAGCAGGAGCTTGACCGCTTTGCAGAATCCCTGATTTCCATACTGTTTGAGATCTCGGATGTTGAAATGGGAATTACCGATCCTGAGAATAACGTGCTGAAAAATGCTCCCCATACGGCCCAGCATATTGGTGACGACACCTGGAGCCATCCGTACGGAAGGCAAAAGGCTGCATTTCCGCTTCCATGGGTTGCAGAGAATAAGTTCTGGCCCTATGTGGGTAAGATTGATAATGCCTATGGCGACAGGAACCTGATCTGTTCCAGTAAAGGCCTTGATGAATAGGAAAAAGAAACGCCGCTGATCAGCGGCGTTTCTTTTTTATTCCCGGGTCAGGTTGAGCTCAAACCACCAGCCATCGCGGGGGTAGCTCAAGCTATAGTAAAACCTGATGCTCTGAGTACCGTTCACATGGTACATCATAGTATGATCGGTAAGCTCAGAGCTCCATGCACCTGTAATCCATCGGTGGGTTTGATTGACTTTGATGTCCGTATCCTGCCTGCTGATCGGCTCAAAGTAACCTTTCATGGAATTGGTGTTGGTCTCGCTGGTCAACAGTTCCACCAGTTCCATGCTAATGGCACCATCAGCATCAGTGTGAATCTTCACGCGCATCAAGCCCTCGCCGAAATCGATAGGACCGCCGATCCAGTTTCCTAAATAGGGAGCCGGAGACGTGGATATCAATACTGAAAAAGCTTTGGTTGTGCCGTCCTCAGCGGTAACGGTATAGGGGACCGGATTGGTGAAATCGGTAGGCACTCCGCAGACAGGGCTTAGCGTAGCCCGGGGCGATAGTTCCATCGTCGGGATCAGTATGGCAAGATCGGTTCCGAACGGTAATTCAGCTGAAATTTCCGTTCCAACGATCTCACCCAGGTAATTACGATCCAGCTGTGCATTTTTGCTGGCCTCAAAAATGAGGGAGAGGATCTCCTTTTTGCTGGAGAGTTCTTCCTTTTTACAGGAAGACAAGAATGCTGTTCCTGCCATCAGGAACAGGGCCAGAAAGAAAAACTTTCTAACCATGGCTAAAAATTTTACGATGACACTACTGAGTCATAGCATCCTGTAGGAGGATGCTGAAAAGCTCGTTGAGGCTCAGGCCTGACATAGCGGCCTGCTTTGGGACGATACTGTGCTGGGACATCCCTGGGATAGTGTTCACTTCGAGGAACCAGGGGACATTCCCGACCAGGATATAGTCCATCCGCACTACGCCCCGGCAATCCAATAATTCGTAAATCCTCATGGAAAGGTCCTGTACGGACCGCGTGATTTCGTCCGAAATGCGCGCCGGCGTTATTTCTTCAGACATTCCGGGCGTGTACTTGGCTTCGTAATCGAAAAAATCTTTTTTACTGATAATCTCAGTAACCGGAAAGACCTGTTTCCTGGTAAGGGTTTTGAAAAGACCACAGGTAACTTCTGTCCCAACCAGAAGCTTTTCAATGATCACTTCACGGTCTTCCTTACATGCCTTTTGAATGGCTGGCTGAATTTCTTCCGGTTTGTCAACCCTTGATGTCCCGCAACTGGACCCACCATTATTGGGCTTGACAAAACACGGTAATCCGATGACGTTACTAATTTCATTTATATTTGCTTCATCAGGACTTCTAAGCAAAACGG
>JAZDPC010000047.1:0-18263 GCA_043797975.1 Bacteroidota bacterium | reverse complement strand
GATTGCGATTTTTGCAGCCGTCATACTCGGAAGCCTCCTGTTCATGAAAGATTCGGCTTTCTCAGAATTCCGTTACGTCCTTGCCGGATTGACCCTCATTTTCTTCACCGGATTAAAGGATGACCTGGTTGATTTGGGTTGGCTTAAGAAGATAGTAGCTGAGGTTTTCGCAGCCATCCTGGTTGTTGTGGTAGCCGGTATCCGGATCAACACTTTCCACGGCTTGTTCGGGGTTAACGAATTGCCAGGTTGGTTCAGTATAGGCTTTTCGGTTTTTGTATGTGTTGCACTCATCAACTGTTTTAACCTGCTGGATGGAATCGACGGACTGGCAAGCGGGATGGCGATTTTCATCTCCGTCATATTCGGCATCTGGCTCTATAAACTGGGATACTCAAACTTTGCATTACTCGCCTTTGCTTTAACCGGTGGACTGATCCCGTTTTTCTTTTATAATGTTTTCGGGAAGAAGAACAAACTGTTCATGGGCGATTCAGGATCACTTATGCTGGGATTCCTGTTTTCAGTTCTCGCCATGAAAATCCTCTGTTGCGAAATAGCACCCGGTAACAGCTTGTATATGAATGCTTTGCCGGTTGTTGTTATGAGTGTTATGATCATTCCGATGTTTGACACAATCCGGGTTTTTACACTCCGGATAATAAAAGGAAAGTCTCCATTTGTCCCAGACAGGACCCATCTGCACCATGTATTTCTGAAGCTTGGATTTAATCATTTGCAGACATCCGGAATAATCATCATGATCAACATCGGGCTGGCAGTCATGACCTTTCTGCTCCGTGACCTGGATCCTTTCCTGATGTTGGTGATCCTGTTCGGAACGGCCTTTGCTATCTGCCTGATTCCTTGTTATATGGAAAGTAAGACATTTCGCACGAAGAGAAAATCTCACATAGTCACACCTGTTCATTAAGATACTGACTACCGGAATTACGCAGCCCGCTGATTGGTTTCAGCGGGTTTTTTATTGTACACAGCAGCCTTTTGCTATTTTTGAGGATACTAAATCCTACTTATGTTTGACTTCTGGAATCATATACCCTATTCGAATCTGGTTTCCGGTATACTTGCGATGTTAACTGCAGGTTTCGTTTCGTACCTCTCAATACCGGTGATCGTGAGGATCGCCATACAAAAGGGATTAGTCGACAAGCCTAACCATCGTACCAGCCACGATGTTTCAATACCGTTGCTTGGCGGAGTTGCCATTTTTGCAGGGATCATTATGGGTTCTTCCCTATTTATCCCTGTAGCTGATCAGGAGCCATTCAGATATATGCTGGCCGCACTGGTGATTTTGTTTTTTATCGGCCAAATAGATGATATCATAGGCATCTCCTGGAAAAAGAAATTGGTTGCCCAGATCATTGCAGCCTGCATCCTGGTTTGTCTCGGTGATTTCCGGTTCACCACTTTACATGGATTCATGGGTATCCACGAGATTCCTGCCTGGCTGGGTGACATCCTTGCGCTTTTAATATTTATACTGATAATCAACGCGTTCAACCTGATAGATGGAATTGACGGACTGGCCAGCGCAGTTGGTATTATGGCATCTTTTATATTCGGATGCTGGCTTCAGGCCATCGACCGGTATGGCCTTGCCATAGTAGCATGGACTTTGACCGGAGCACTGGTCCCGTTCTTCTTTTTCAACGTTTTCGGAACGAAGAACAAGCTTTTTATGGGTGACACGGGATCATTGATGATCGGACTGCTCATGGCGGTATTCACCATTGCCGTGTGCGAGAAAGAACTTCCTTCCGATCACTTCATGTACATGCGTGCTACTCCTTCAGTGGCCATTGCTCTCCTGATTTATCCCCTCTATGATATACTCAGGGTCATTACCATCAGGCTGGTAAAACGTCAAAGCCTGATCAGGGCCGATCGGAATCATATTCATCACCTGTTCATCGATGCAGGATTCTCTCACCGGCGAAGCACTTTTTATATCCTGATGTTCAACATTATGGCCATTCTGTGGGCTTACCTCATGCGGAATCAGTCGATCATTTTCGTCGGAATGACACTCCTGCTCGGCTGCATCGCCGGAGTTGCTGTAATAGAACAGGTTGGCAAAAGAAAACGCCAAGTGAGGAATGGTTAAGATTTGGTGAGGTGTGGTTAAGGTATGGTGAGTTAAACAACCCCTCACAATTCCTCACAACACCTCACTACTCCTCACAATCCTACCCTCACAACACCTCACAACACCTCACTTTCTCCGGATTGTCTCAACGACCCTTAGCGACTCTCTTACATCATTGATACCAAATCCCCGTCCTGCGAGGATTTCCCGGTAACTTTCGGTGTGGAGTTCGGTAAAGCCGTCGGTAAATTCAACCGACTGACCGTTCAGTGTGATATTCCGGAATGCCCGGTGGCCTTTTTCCCGGATGGAACCGGGAAGATCTTTGTCATCGATCGAAAGGAACCACTCCACGTCTGCATGTTCAAGCTCCAGTTCACCTTTAGCTTTATCGGGTTGATATAGGATAACCCTGCAGCTCTTCATCAGGCCGAATTGATGGATCATCAGGTCAAACAAATGGATGCCGATATTCATTGTAATCCCGCCTGATTTCTCCTCGATCCCCTTCCAGGAATTGTGATACCACTTCCCCCGTGCAGTGATGTACTCAAGTTTCACCACCTTTCTCCCTTCTCCTTCTTCCTTCATCCTTCTGATCTCTTCCACCACAGGATGAAGTCTTAGTTGCATGATCGTATTGACCTTTCGTCCCGATGCTTTTTCGAGCCTCTCAATCTCCTCCAGATGATGCAAATCGGTTACCAGCGGTTTCTCGCAGATCACATCGGCTCCTTGCTCCAGCGCCCAACGGATATGTTCCTCGTGAAGGTAGTTGGGAGAACAGACCGACACATAGTCAAGTGATGAGTGATGAGTGATGAGTGATTGGTTTTTCCGTATGCCCCCCGCTTTCGCGGGGTAAACTCCATGCCCGCAAGCCCGTATGTCCGAATAATATTCTGCGTTGGGGAAAAACTGATCCAGTATTCCCACGCTGTCACTGGGATCCACAGCCCACAGCAGATCATTCCCCGTATCGCTGATAGCTCTCAGATGCCGGGGCGCAATATATCCGGCAGCGCCGATGAGACCGAAGGATTTCATATTGATGATTTACGATTTACAATTTCTTTCGTAAGCCCCCCGCTTTCGCGGGGTAAACTCCATGCCCGTTCTCCAAAGATAACGGTTGCCTGCTATGAAAATTACATATTATCACTCTATCACTTTTTCACTCTATCACTTTTCCACAAATCTCTGTGAAAATGCGGAAGTGTGATAAAGTGATATCTTTGTCCCGATGGATTTTCAACGCAGAAAGACACGGATCGTGAATATCGGCGGAGTGCCCCTTGGCGGGCACTACCCGGTACGCGTGCAGACCATGACCAATTTGCCGACTGCGGATATCGACGGTCAGGTAGCACAGATCCTCCGGGCCGCAGAAGCCGGGGCGGAATACGTCCGCATAACCGTACCCACGCTGAAAGATGTAGGACATCTGGATCAGATTAAGAAAAAGCTGACGGGTATGCGGGCATACGGGCATGAAGTTTACCCCGCGAAAGCGGGGGGCTTACGGAAAAACCAATCACTCATCACTCATCACTCATCACTCATCACTCCTCTCATCGCCGACGTCCACTTCTCCCCAAAGATTGCCATCGAAGCAGCAAAAGTAGCTGCCAAGGTCCGCATTAATCCGGGGAACCTGATAGCGGAAGGAGCAAGGAGGAAGGAGAAAGGAAAAAGGTTAGTGGATGGTTTGTACTTGGAGTTGATGCATGAGACGATGTTGCCTTTGTTGGAGACCTGCAGGGAGAACGGAACGGCTTTAAGGATCGGTACGAATCACGGGAGTTTATCGGAACGTATTCTTGCCCGGTATGGTGATACACCCGAGGGGATGGTTCAGGCTACTCTGGAAGCCGTCAGGATCTGCCAGGCTGAAAATTTCCATGATATAGTCCTGTCGGTGAAATCATCCAACGTAAAAGTAATGGTTGAGGCAACGAGGCTTTTGGTTAAACGGATGGACGAGGAGGGTATGGATTATCCGCTGCATCTGGGAGTCACCGAAGCAGGGGAAGGAGAAGACGGCAGGCTGAAATCGGCCATTGGCATTGGAAGTTTGTTAGTAGACGGAATAGGTGATACGATAAGGGTATCTCTTACCGAAGATCCTGAGAATGAAATACCTGTTGCATACGGTATCTTGCAGGCTTCCCGTTCACGCATCATGCATAACGAGTATATCTCCTGTCCGGGATGCGGCAGGACGACATTCAGGCTGCAGGAAGCAGTGAAAAAAGTGAAAGAGGCAACCGCACATCTTACCGGACTCAAGATTGCCGTCATGGGTTGCATCGTGAATGGTCCCGGTGAAATGGCCGATGCCGACTTTGGATACGTCGGCGCTGGTCCGGGTAAAGTGCATATCTACCGCGGGAAGACCGCCGTCGCAAAGAATGTTGACGAACAAAACGCAGTAATAGAACTGATCAGAATAATTAATGAATCGGCACTAAAATAGTTCCGTTGCACGTATGAATAGTTCGGCTGCGCCTCACGAAAGACTCCCTTCGGGAGCGAATGAGGCCTTCGGCCTGAATTAATTCATCCGAGCATAGCGAGGATCATTCGCACGCGAAGCGTATTATTCACGAGCGCAGCGAGTTATTTGTGAGGCGCAGCCGAACTATTCGCGACCAAAGGGAGCTATTCACGAGCGCAGCGAGTATAATTATGATAGAAGTAAGAGGTATCACAAAGTTATTCGGTGAGCAAAAAGCGCTGGACAACGTCTCGTTTTCCGTGAAAACCGGCGAGATCGTTGGTTTTATCGGTCCAAACGGAGCCGGAAAATCAACCATGATGAAGATCATCACGGGATTTATCCCCCAGACTGTAGGTGAAGTGCTGGTGAATGACCTCAACACACTGGAGCATTCCATCGAGATCAGGCAGATGATCGGGTACCTGCCGGAGAATAATCCGCTTTATACGGATATGTATGTGAAGGAATATTTGAAGATGGTTGAGAACCTTTACCTTAAGGGCATAAGGAAAGAAAACAGGGTGGATAAGATGATTGAGATGGTGGGATTGGAGAAGGAGTGTCATAAAAAGATCGGGGCTTTATCGAAAGGTTTCAGGCAGAGGGTAGGGCTGGCCCAGGCGCTGATCCATGATCCATCGGTCCTGATTCTCGATGAGCCTACTTCGGGACTGGACCCGAACCAGATCGTGGAGATCCGGAAATTCATCGGGAAACTGGGGAAAAAGAAAACCATTCTCCTGTCAACACACATCATGCAGGAGGTGGAAGCCATCTGCGACCGTGTGATCATCATCAACCTGGGTAAAATTGTGGCGAACGAACTCACTGCCGATCTGCGAAAGAAAGAAAGCAGCCTGGAGAAGGTGTTCCAGAAACTGACGCAGTAGGCCTATGAACGGCATTAAAAATATCATCTTCGACTTGGGTGGCGTCCTGCTTGATATCGACTTTAAACGAACCTTCGATGCCTTTGAGGCCATTGGTTTTAAAAGGGCTGAGGAGTGGTTTAAGCGGGCGGACGTGAACCGGCTTTGTCTCGATTTTGAAACCGGTATGTTTAGTCCGCAGGAATTACGGTCGCGGTTCCGGGAGCTCACCGGTTTTACATGCAGCGATGCTGAGTTTGATCATGCGTGGAACGCCCTGCTGGGTGAATTTCCGGCCGACCGGATCCGTTGTGTTCAGGCACTCGCAAAACGATACAACACCTATCTCCTGAGCAATACCAACGAGATCCATTGCAAATATTTCAATAGCGAATTGAACAAGCATTTCGGGATTGAATCGCTTGATCATCTGCTCCACAAAGCCTGGTATTCCCACGACCTCGGACTCAGGAAACCCGGAGAACAGATATTTCGTAAAGTATTGGAATCAGGCAGGTTAAATCCTGGTGAGACCCTCTATGTCGACGATGCTGAAATCAATGTTAAAGTCGCCGAATCCATGGGCATGAAAGGCCTCCTGGTAACACCGGAGTTTACGATCATTGAAGCACTGAAAGATTTATAACGGGCATTCGGGCCTACGGGCATTCGGGCTTACGGTTTTCCGCAAGCCCCTAAGCCCGCAAGCCCGCAGGTCCGATCCCGTAAAATGAAAATTAACGGCACTCCATTCACATCTCTGTGGTACGACCCCGGAACGGATCGTGTCCTCTACATTGATCAGACCCGCCTCCCATGGGAGCTGGTGATCCGGGAGATGAAAACCTTCGAGGATAGTATCCGTGCCATTAGAAACATGGAAGTGCGCGGAGCGCCTCTCATCGGTGTTGCCGCGGCATTTGCCCTCTATATCGGGATGAAGGAACACCCCGAAAAATATGAACAATTATGTCAGCGGCTTCTTGCCACCCGTCCTACCGCAGCAAATCTGAAAAATGCAATTAGCTGGATGTCAGATGAAGGTAATCACCCCTCTCCCGCGGAGCGTGGAGAGGGGAAGGGGGTGAGGTGTGTGCTGGCAAGAGCTCTTGCTTTTCGCGAAGCTGAGATTGACCGCTGCAGAACGATCGGTGAGCACGGTTTGCCGCTCATTAAAAAAATATCAGAACAAAAAAATGGCGAGGCAGTCAATATCCTCACACATTGCAACGCGGGCTGGCTGGCGACCGTTGATTATGGTACAGCCCTTGCACCCATTTACCTGGCTCATGATCAGGGAATTAAGGTTCATGTTTGGGTGGATGAGACCCGGCCGCGCAACCAGGGTTCGCGTTTAACGGCGTATGAGCTTTCGCAGCACGGGGTGCCCTGCACCGTGATCGTCGATAATGCCGGCGGCCACCTGATGCAGCAAGGCCAAGTGGATCTCTGTATCGTGGGAGCCGACCGCATTACCCGTAACGGAGATTTCGCGAACAAAATAGGTACCTACCTGAAAGCTCTTGCCGCATTTGATAACCATATCCCCTTTTATGTAGCTGCTCCCGCTTCAACCTTTGATCCCGATATGGAAACCGGGGAAGAGATACCGATTGAGGAGCGCAGCGGAGAGGAGATTCGGGCATACGGGCATACGGGCATACGGGCATACGGAGAGATGACTAACCCCGGACTTCAGTCCGGGGATGTTCCATATGGAGTTCCGGTACGTAATCCAGCTTTCGATGTAACACCGGCCCGACTGGTAACTGGTTATATCACGGAGGCTGGAATCACACCTTCGATTTGTCACTCATCACTCATCACTCATCACTGAATTTCTTCCTACCTTCGGCTTGGTATTTACTATGCTGATCCATGCTTCCGGAGGATTTCAGATCATTTGAGCTGCTGTTCCACGGGCTTTTCGAAGCCTGGTATCACCCGCTGAAAGTGCATGCCAACCATTTTACCAGTAATGCGGCTTCTGCGGAAGATATCGTACAGGAAGCATTTGTCAACCTTTGGAAACAGCGCGAAACCTTCGATTTCAACCGGTCGGTCAAAACCTGGCTCTATCAGACTGTACACAATAGTTGCATCAATTATTTGAAACACAGGCAGGTGGAAGACCGGTTCCGGGAACAATATCAGCTTAAACTTCAGGAAGCAGAGAATCATACTGAGGAATTATTCAGCCAGCAATTGAGCATTCTGACCGAACAGGAGATCAACCAGCGGCTGAAGCATGCCATCGACTGCCTTCCCGAACGCAGCAAACTGACCTTTCTGCTCAGCCGCCAATCGGGATTATCCAACCGGCAGATCGCCGATGAAATGAATATCTCCACCAAAGCGGTGGAACGCAACATGACCCGTGCCCTGACCTTCCTTCGGGAAGCTCTGGGGGATCTTATCTGAAGTTTTTTTCAGGACGGCGTGGGGTACGCTCTTTATCAGGTGTTCTATTAGAAAGTACCTAATAAAACTACCCTTGGTTGACACAGAACTTATTATCAGAAGTTTAGATTCTGATGTATCTATTTCCGAACAGCAGCGGCTTGAAGAATGGCTTGCCGAGAATCCGGTCAATCAGACCGAGTACAAAAAATTCAAAGCGATCTGGGACCGGTCGGCCCGGGTGCTTGGCGGCCCGCCTTCCGAAGTGGAAGAGGCCTGGCAGCGCTTTCTGAATACTGTAAACGGAATAACAAAACCGGTTCGAAGGCGAAACCTGACCTTCCTGAAAGTGGCAGCATCGGTTGCCATTATCGCCGGTCTGACCGCAATGATCTGGTGGCTGGTTCCGGGAACCGAAAAGCAGCAAATTGCAGTAATCCCCACGGACACCGGCAATCCCTATATTATAACATCGAATGGCGAAAAGATTGTCCTGGCGGATGATCAGACGGAAATCCGTTACGACAGCCTGACCGGAATTGCGGAAACTGTTCCGGACAAAGTGATTGAAAGGGACGCTGAGCCGGCCATGCTCGAACTCGTGGTTCCGAGGAGCCGCCGGATAACGCTGGTCCTGGCCGACGGAACCAAAGTCTGGCTGAATTCAGAATCCCGCCTCCGCTATCCCGAGTTTTTTATAGGCCCTGTCAGGAAGGTCAACCTGGAAGGAGAAGCCTTCTTTGATGTCACAAAAGTACAGGGCACCTCATTTATCGTGACCACGCGCGAAATAAATATCGAAGTGCTGGGAACCACTTTCGACGTGGCTGCCTATGCCAATGACGGTCAGGTTTCGGCAACGCTGGTGGAAGGATCCGTTCAGATCCGGACCAACGATGCTGAGGGAACCTGGCTCCTGAAACCCAATCAGCGGGCAGTTTATGATTGCGAAGATAATACGGTCGAAGTCGGGGATACGGATACGGAACTCTATACATCCTGGATCCTGGGATACCTGAAATTCGAAAGCGAATCACTCGAACAGGTAATTCAGAAATTAGTCCGCAGTTATGGTATTCCGATGCAGATCACCGATCCTAAATTGAAAGAGTATAAATTTTCCGGCAAACTGGATCTGCAGGAAACTGTTGATCAGGTTCTTAACGTGATCCGTCTCGCTGCTTTGCTGGATTATCAGGAATCAAACGGAACAATATTAATACTAAATAAAAACTGATGAACCGAAGAAAAACGCTAATGATCATGAAAACCACGGCTTTCCTGATTTTCCTGGGCGTGGTTCAGGTGTTCGGAACAACCACTTACTCCCAGGAGGTTAAATTTAACCTGAATATGAAACGCGCTACCCTGCCGCAGGTTTTTAACGAAATCGAACGGCAAAGCGATTACATCTTTTTTTACAATGATAAAGACATTGATAAAAGAAGCCGGGTTGATTTTTCCGTGACTGATGCCCCGGTGCGTACCGTTCTGGATTCGCTGTTTAGCAAGGGTAATTTATCCTATGAAATTATTAACCGGCAGATCGTAATCATGCCATCGAAAAAGGCAGCAGTAACCGGCAGCCCGATTGGTACAGTGCCCAAATTCAAGGTCACCGGTACAGTTACCGACAGCAAGACACGGGAACCGATCCCGACAGTCAACATACTTGAAAAAGGGACCCGGAATGGTACGGCCACTGATTTGGACGGGAAATACACCATTGAGGTGACAGATGCAAATGCCATACTGCAGTTTTCCTATGTCGGATATGTTATGCGGGATGTTCCCGTAGCAGGCAATGCGGTTTTGAATGTGACGCTGGAAGAGAAGGCTGAAACTTTGGGCGAGGTTGTGGTAATGGGATATACTGAAAAAACGGCCAACGAGATCTCGAGTGCCGTCCAGGTGCTTAAAAGCGAGGAACTGCTGGATGTAACCACTCCTAATATCGGCAATATGCTGCAGGGCAAGGTCAGCGGCGTGGAGGTTGTCAACAGCGGCGGAAGCCCGGGTGCTTCTCCGGAGATCCGTATCCGGGGTACCGGTTCCATTTCTGCAAACGCTGATCCCCTATACGTGGTTGACGGTATCATCGGCGGGGATTTCAGCCCCAATGATGTGGAAAGCATTACTATCCTGAAAGATGCCGGAGCAACCGGTTTGTACGGTTCCCGGGCTGCCGGCGGGGTCATTATCGTGACCACAAAAAAGGGAGCAGCCGAGAAAATGCATGTCAACCTGAAAACCTCAACCGGTTACAAGGAAATCACCAACGGTAACTTTAAACTGATGAACAGTGAAGAGCTATATGCTTACCAGCGTACACTTTTTTCACCGTCAGCCCTGCCGCTCATCCGCCCGCTGTCACTGAAGGAGACTGATTTTGACTGGATCGATGAAGCATTTAACCCTGGAATGGTGCAGGACTATTATCTCTCGGTTTCCGGCAAAAGCAATAAAATATCCTATTATTTCAGCGCGGATGTGTATGATGAGGATGGTACTTTCGAGGACACGGATTACCGGCGGATGAGTTTCCGGAATAATCTGAAATATGATATCACGGACCGGATCCAGCTCTCGACCAACCTGAATGTCAGCAAATCCGACAATACTACCTATCAGTATAATTCATTATACGACGCTTACCTCTATTTACCCTGGGATACCCCTTATGATGCCAACGGGGATCCGCGATATGTGGATGCCACTACCGCCAACTGGTGGAGCCGTGATAAACGGAATTTTGTTCACTCCGACAGCTACAATTACGACGGCGGTTCTTCACTGGCGGTTAACGGCGATATTGCCCTGAGCGTTCAGATGACCGATTGGCTGAGTTTTTCCTCCAGCAACCGGCTGGCTATCGGTACAGGCTGGTACAAAAGCCTGATTGATCCGCGGGTGCGGGAAGGAATTTCAATGGGTGGCAGCCTGTATAACAGCAATGATCTTTCGACTTATGCCATCACATCCAATATGATCAAACTGAAGAAAACATGGGGACTCCATAGTTTCAATGGATTAATCGGGTTTGAGACGGAAAAGAATGATTATAAACTGATTGCAGCAACCGGACAGGGGCTGCCCGTTGGGTTGACAGTTCTGGATGCTGCTTCCGTTCCTTACACCGTGAACGGTACGGAAACCGAAAGTGCATTTACCAGCGGTTTCTCGCAGTTCAACTATAATTACATGGGCCGGTATTTCGCAACGGTCTCTTACCGTATCGACGGTTCCTCAAAATTCGGGATTAATAACCGCTGGGGAAGCTTCCCGTCTGCTTCGGCCTCCTGGCTGATGACCGAAGAAGATTTTATGAAAAAGATCAGTCAAATCGATCTGTTGAAATTACGCGCCAGTTACGGTGTGACAGGGAATGCCAACATCGGTGATTTCCAGCATCTGGCCAAATATGCCTTTAACACTCAGTATTCTTCCCTTCCGGCCGGTTATCCGCAGAATCTGCCAAATCCCGATCTCGGATGGGAAAAAGCCTATACTCTCAACCTGGGGGCCGATGTCAGCCTATTCAAGCGTGTTTCATTTACGGTCGATGTGTATGACATCAAGAATCGAGACCTGCTGCTGAATGTTCCTTTATCTCCTTCATCGGGATTTGAATATCAGACCCGCAACTCAGGTACCGTTCAGAACCGCGGGATCGAGCTGCTGTTCAAAACGGTGAATATCCAGAAAGCAGGTTTTGAATGGGAAACCACCGTTAACTTCTCCCTGAACCGCAACAAGGTCCTGTGGCTTGCCGACGGAGTTGGCGAGATCATCACGGGCGTTGAAGCCAAACAGATTATCCATGTGGGGGAAGATATCTACACCTGGTACATGCCCAAATGGCTGGGGGTTGATCCCGCCAACGGTGATCCGTTGTGGGAAAAGATCATTTATGATGAAGACGGCAATGAGGTTGATCGGGTTGCAACCAATAACTACAATGAAGCTCAGTTCCAAGAAGTTGGAACGGCTACGCCGAAATTTACAGGCGGCCTGATCAGTAACATGAAATACAAGGGCTTCTCCCTGAACTTCGCTCTTAACTATGTATATGGCAATGAAATATATAACCGGAGCCGCCAGTTTTTCGATAATGACGGAGCCTATATCGCCTATAACTCGATAAAGCTGTTGGATGGATGGACCCGCTGGGAAAAGGAAGGCGACATTGCTACCCATCCGAAAGCCGTTGCCAACGGCAACAAACTGTCGAACAACGTCTCGTCGCGATACATTGAGGACGGCAGTTATATCAGGCTCAGGAATATTGTCCTGGCCTATGATGTGCCACAGGCTTTTTCCCGTAAGCTCAACCTGGAATCGATCCGGGTGTTCATCTCGGGAGATAACCTGTTCACCCTGACCAACTATTCAGGCATGGATCCTGAGGTTTCCATCGTGGGTGATACCTGGATCCGTCCCGGAACCGGTGATTTCAAATACCCGATCAGCCGGCAGGTTCTTTTTGGAGTGGATGTAACCTTCTAATATCTTACAGACATGAAAACAATCAACCATATATTAGTTGTCCTGCTGACTGCCAGCCTGTTTGCATGCGAGCTCGATCTGACTCCGCACGACGGTATGACCAAGGAAGAATTGTCGAAATACCCTGAAGGCGCAACCTATGCTACAAACGGCAATTACTCCATGATGAAGGATATCCTCGATTACAAAGGGGTTCAGGATACGCGGAACACATATGTCCGTCACTTTTTTCAGCTTGCGGAATTTCCAGGAGACAATATCTGCCTGAGCGGATCCACAACTGACCATCTTTTCTATGCCTGCACGTATCAGCATTTTGCAACCATGATGAATACCACCTATTTCTGGTATTGCGGTTACAAGATCATTAACGGTGCCAACCAGATCATCGAATCGGTGCCGGAAGCACAATCCGCTGAACTCGACCAGATCGTGGGAGAGAACTATTTCCTGCGGGCCATGGCCCATTTTGACCTGGTCAGGTTTTTTGCCCTTCCTTATATCCAGGGCAGGGACAATCCCGGCGTCATCGTCCGCACCAATTCCGCCGGAATGGGCGGCCCACGAAATACCGTTGGCGAAGTGTATGACCAGATCGTTCTGGATCTTATCAAAGCTTCAAGCCTGATGAACTCACCGAGAGGCAAGGGATTTGCTTCCAAGGAAGCCGCGCTGGCCTTGCTGTCAAGGGTTTATCTTTACATGGGCGAGAATCAGCTGGCCGTTGATTATGCAACCGATGTGATTGAATCGGGGAACTTTCAACTGGAAAGCACGGCAGCCTATCCTGATTATTTTAAGAATGCCGTGAATTCCAATGAAACGATCTTCTGCGTGGAACATGTCCTCCAGGATGATAAGGTAGGCGGGTCCATCGGATCGATGTACCTGTCGGATGAAGGATTGGGGTGGGGCGAGATCTATGCCTCACTGCCTCTCCGGAACCTTCTGAACCAACATCCCGAAGATGCCCGGCTCTCCTTTATCAAGCCTGAATACAAAAGGAACGAGGACGGGACCATCGCGACGGATGCACAGGGTAACCCGATTGTCGCGGAACGGAACGGATATCCGAAGTATTATATGACTAAATTCTCCTATCAGGATGGAGTGGTAACCCTGAGTTCACCGGTTGTTCTAAGGCTTGCCGAAGTCTACCTGAATCGTGCCGAAGCCCTTGCCAAACTGGGCCGCGAAGAAGAGGCACTGGCCGATGTCAACATCATCCGCGAACGTGCCGGCCTGAGCGGTGACGCACTCTATTCTGTCGGGGACCTTCATGGCTATGCCAGTGTTTTCGATGTGGTTCTTGATGAGAGAAGACTTGAACTCTTTACCGAAGGACAACGGACATTCGATGTCTTCAGGAATAACCTGTCGCTCGACCGGAGTTATCCCGGAGTTCACCTCCCGGAAGGCGTGACAACCCAGATTATCGAACCAACCAATCCACGAATTATTTACTTTATTCCACAGGATGAGATCCTGGTAAATTCCGATATGGTACAAAACAATTAATTACTATTTAACTACTTCAAAACTCAAATTTTATGAAAAGAACAAGCATTATCCTGAGTCTGTTCCTGGCCGTTATGATGGTGGCCGGGTTAACTTCCTGCAAAAAGCCGGTTCCGGTAGCAGATTTCACTTTTACGGTCGACGGCCTTGTCGCAACCTTTACGAATGCGTCTACCGATGCAACCACCTATGTTTGGGATTTCGGTGACGGCCAAACCTCAACCGAGGCTTCACCTGTACACACATACGCTGATTACGGTCTCTACAGTGTTGAACTGACTGCTACCGGTGAAGGCGGTGAAGGTACGGTTACTAAAGATGTCGAACTGGTATTTACGCCTGCCATGACCATGGACGGCGATTTTACCAAATGGAGTGCCATCCCGGATTTTGTTGCCGGTGACGGCGGTACCATTACCAAAGTAAAACTGAACCACGATTCCAAGTACCTGTACGTTTATGTTGAGGGTACTGCAGCCTTGCGCGGATTCTTCGATGTTTACATTGATGCCGATAACAACACCGAAACCGGTGCTACCACGTGGATTTATCCCATGGGAGCCGGCGCCGACTATCTGCTCGAAGGATTCATTGCTGACGTTGCCGATGCTGATTTGTTCCTGGATGATCCGGCAACCACCGACTGGTCCTGGATTCCCACCATTGCCGCAGGTTCCGGTTTTGTTCATGCTTCGGCTCTGAAAACCGTTACCGGTGGAAAAGCCATCGAATTCAGCCTGATGCGTGAAATGGCTACCCAGCTGGGTACGACCATCAATATCGGCTTCGTTGATGTTGCCGAAGACTGGAGTATGCAGGGTGGTTTACCGGTTATCGGAGGTGAAACTTCGAAATTACTGCAATACATTTTCGATTAGGCATAGTTTAGGTTAAACAATGTGAAACAGGTGAGGTCCCTGAGGTACTTGTTATCTCAGGGACCGATCCCTGTTTTCAAAAAACACACCATGAAAAAAGCCGGATTACTTTTATTTTGCCTGCTGATAACCCTGCAGGTCCAGCCTCAGGCGGTTGTCACCTATACCCCAACAGAAGACATAATCGCTAATCCGGAAAGGGGATTCTATGCCCACATGGAGTCGTTTAACGGAGGCAACCTGCTGAATAAGAATAACTTGGTCAGCCTACGGGAGCAGAACGGGGTCACCCTGATCCTGATGATGAATTACCTGAAGAAATTCATTGATGCACCGCTCAGCGATGAAGTGCTGGCTAACGTGGAGGCCAATTTCAATATTATGCGGGAAGCCGGCGTAAAGTGTGTTCTCCGGTATGCGTATAAATCGAGTGAGAACGATCGGCCATGGGACCCGACTGTTGAAATGACACAAACCCATATCACCCAGCTGGCTCCGATAATATACCGGAACAGCGATGTTATCGCAGTTATGGAGACTGGATTTGTAGGAGTCTGGGGTGAATGGTACTATAGCACCAATTTTGGTTTCCCGGCTGCTGATTTCGAGAAACGGAACACCGTGGTTGATGCCCTGCTTAACGCACTTCCCGAACGGAGGATGATCCAGCTCAGGACACCCAAACTTAAATTCGGGATCTGCGGAATTACATCGGATGATGCTCTCACTGAAGATGAAGCATATAACGGATCAAAAAAGGCCCGGATCGGTCACCATAACGATTGTTTCCTTGCCAACGCGTCCGATTACGGCACCTATGGCAACCTGGCAGTGGAAAAAGCTTTTCTCGAGCAGGATACAAAGTATCTCCCGATGGGAGGCGAGACCTGCAATCCAAGTGAATATTCGGGCTGCATGAACGCCCTGGTCGAAATGGAACGTTTTCACTGGTCATACTTGAACAAGGATTACCACAGGACAGTTCTGAATAACTGGGATGCAATTGGTTGCATGGAAGTGGTAAAGAAAAAACTGGGGTACCGGTTCGTGCTGGAAACCGGCACATATACCGGATCAGCCCGTCCCGGCGGATGTTTTACCGTTAAAATCAGCCTCACGAACCAGGGTTGGGCGGCTCCGTACAACATGCGCGACGTGGAACTGATCCTGGTCAAGGAGGACGGCTCTGAAAAATATTGGATCCGGCTGCCCGAAAATCCACAGTTCTGGATGCACCTTCAGCCGGTCACGATCGACCGGCAGATCGGCCTGCCCTCAACCATTTCCGAAGGCACCTATCATGTCTACCTGAACCTTCCGGATCCTGAAGTCAACCTGTTCAGCCGCCCGGAGTACAGCATCCGGCTGGCCAATGGTGGAACCTGGGATGCCGCTACCGGATACAATGACCTGAACACCGACCTCGTGGTCTCCGCTTCAGCTCCCGAATCCACATGCACCGGCGATCTGACCTTTCTCTCATTTCCGCGGGTCCCGCACCTCGATCAGTTGACCGTAGTGCAAAATATCCCGCTGGAAAGGAATGATAGAATTTATCCCAACCCTGTTTCCTACAACCAGACTTTGGTAGCAGAATTTGATTCCGACCGATATGATAGCGCCCGGATGACGATAACCTCAATCACCGGCCAGGTAGTGGATACCCGCTCATTACAGGTAACTCAGGGGCATAACCGCATACTTCTAACTTCCCCCGAATCGGCAACTCCCGGAATTTATATACTTTCGATAAACGGCAGCAACCGTTATCTGTTGAAAAAACTGACCGTGCAGCAGCAATGAAAAACAACGCCCCGAATCAATCGAAAGAAAGACTGGTCTCTCTCGATTTCTTCCGGGGTGTGACCATGTTTCTCCTGATCGCAGAGTTTGCAAGCCTTTTCCCGCTTTTACTGGCCCCTCAAATGGAAGGGACTCCATTGCATTTCCTGGGCGTTCAGTTGCATCATTGCGAATGGGAAGGTCTCCATTTCTGGGACCTGATCCAGCCATTCTTTATGTTCATTGTGGGAGTCTCCATGCCCCTTTCGCTGACCCGGCGGGCTGCAAACGGCGATACCACGCGTCAGATCACCATGCACGTTGTAAAACGCGCACTTCTGCTCCTGGTCCTCGGCTGGGCGTTATACTGCATCGAGCCCGGTAGGATCACTTTCCGCTTTCAGAATGTGCTGGCCCAATTATCGGTTACCTATCTGATCGCTTTTTTGCTGATGAAGAAAGCGCCGTGGGTGCAAATTGTGGCATCCATTGTACTTCTTGCTATCAGTGAAGGGATGTACCGCTTTTTCTGGGTCGAAGGATTCACAAATCCTTTTGTTGCCGACCAGAATTTCGGTGCCTGGCTGAACCTGCAGATTTCCGGCGAACTGGATGAGGGCCACTGGGCCATCTTCAATGCCATACCGACCGCAGCGCACACTATCTGGGGCGTGCTGGCCGGATTGTTGCTCATGAGTGACAAGACGTGGCAGAAAAAGATCAGAATACTTGTTATCTGCGGTTTGATCGGATTGGTCATAGGTTATGGCCTTAGTCCGGTTACCCCGATCATCAAACGGATCTCAACTTCAACCTTTGTCTTTGCCAGCGGCGGCTGGACTCTTCTTTCCCTGGCTCTCTGTTACTGGCTGATCGATGTATTGAAATTCCGCAAAGGGGTGATTATCTTCTCTGTCGTCGGAATGAATCCTTTGTTTATCTACCTGTTTTCCCATGTCGGCGGGGCTAACCTGCTCCGGACCTGTGTTTCGCCTTTCACCAACGGCCTCCTGTCCTGGACCAGCACCTGGGCTACTGATTTCATCACAGGTCTCATCGTGCTGTTCCTGCTGTGGTACATCTGCTACTGGATGTATAAGAGGAAGGTGTTTATCCGGATTTAGTTAACAGTGAGGCGTTATGAGTACCCACCCCCAACCCCCTCCCTGAGACCAGGGAGGGGGCTCTTACTTTTTTCCATTACCGTTGTAAGAATGCATCTATACAGGTGATAAACTTTTAGTATGCATTATTTGGAAATAAAAGAATTAGCATCAAGATTCAGAAGGAATCCTACAAAAGCGGAGCAGAAATTGTGGCTTTATCTAAAAGGCAAACACCTTAAAGGAAGAAAGTTTCTTCGTCAACATCCTATAGTCTATCAGGTTAATAAACGGGAATGCTTCTTTTTTATACCTGATTTTTACTGTGTTAGTGAACATTTGGTAATCGAGTTGGACGGGGGTATTCATGATGACCGCAAGGAAAAGGATCTGCAACGTGATAGGATTTTATCAAATTTTGGATTAAAAATACTTAGGATAAAAAACGAGGAACTGATCAATATTGAATCTGTTCTGCTTAGGATTATTCAGCAATTTTATATAAATACCCCCTCCCTTGGATAAGGGAGGGGGCTGGGGGGTGGGTACTTCAACAACGAAGTATCCGGAGTTAATCACCAGTCGTTAAACCTG
>JAZDPC010000040.1:0-58195 GCA_043797975.1 Bacteroidota bacterium | reverse complement strand
AAGAACATCACCGCGAACTTTACGGCGGTTGCTGTCACTTATACATTAACGGTCACTGCCGTCAACGGATCAGTACTCAAAGACCCGGACCAGGCCACTTACTTAAGCGGAACTTCGGTCCTGCTGACTGCAACGCCAAATTCAGGATACACCTTTACTGGCTGGAGCGGAGACGCAACGGGTTCTGACAATCCGTTGACCGTAATCATGAATTCAAATAAGAACATCACTGCAAACTTTACGGCGGTTGCTGTCACTTATACATTAACGGTTACTGCCGTCAACGGAACGGTAGTGAAAGATCCGGATCAGGCCACTTACTTAAGCGGAACTTCGGTTCAGCTGACTGCAACGGCGGATGACGGGTACACCTTTAGCTCCTGGAGCGGAGACGCAACAGGTTCCGGTAATCCGCTGACCGTGGTCATGAATTCAAATAAGAACATCACCGCGAACTTTACTAAGAATCCGGTTGGTCCCGGGGCAGTTAATCTTGGAACAGCAGGTGATTTTGTGATTTTGACAAAATCAGGAATCTCAACTACCGGTACTACTTCAATTACCGGGGATATCGGAGTAAGTCCGGCAGCTGCCTCTGCGATAACTGGATTTGCGCTGATAATGGCTTCCAACAACCAATATTCCACTTCGCTTTATGTGGTCGGGAAAGTGTATGCAGCTGATTATGCCGCTCCAACTCCGGCAAAAATGACAACTGCCGTAAGCGACATGGAAACCGCGTATACCACGGCAAATGGTTTAGTGAATGCTCCTATTGTCGAGTATGCTGCAGGAAATCTGAATGGTCAGACTTTGGCTCCAGGCCTGTATAAATGGGGTACCGGAGTTTCAATAACAACCGGTATCACACTCGCCGGAGGACCAAATGATACATGGGTATTCCAGATTGCTCAAGACCTTACCGTCAGCAATAGTGCAATTATCACATTATCAGGTGGTGCACAAGTTAGTAATATCGTCTGGGTAGTGGCAGGGCAAGCAGTCCTTGGAACGAATGTTGATTTCAGCGGAGTTATCCTGAGTCAAACACTGATTTCATTAAATACCGGCGCAAAAGTTACCGGCAGGTTATTGGCACAAACAGCTGTTACATTAATTGCCAGTACAGTTATTCTACCTTAAAAAATTGAAACGAAACACAATAATTTATAAACAAAATGAAGTTTCTAACTAATTCAAAAAAGGGAACGCGCATAGCGCGGTCCCTTTATATCACGACCTTGAAAAGTCTTGTTATATGCGCTTTGATGATATCATCTGTTGGAGTTCCGTTACAAGCCCAGGAAGTTAAGTACACAAGTCCCTCCTGGTATTTTGGCGCAGCACTTGGAGTCAATCTCAATTTCTATCGTGGCTCAACCCAGCAATTGAATGCAGATTTAACGGCTCCGACCGCTTTTCATAATGGTTTTGGAGGTGGGCTCTTTTTTGCTCCTCTTGTGGAATATCACCATCCCGATTCCAGATTTGGGTTCATGCTGCAAGCCGGATATGATAATCGCAATGGCATTTTCAAACAGGTAATTACCCCTTGCAACTGCCCGGCAGACCTGTTAACCGGTCTGAGTTATATTACGGTAGAGCCAAGCTTGAGGTTCGCCCCGTTTAAAACCAATTTCTATTTCTTTGGCGGCCCTCGGGTGGCTTTCAATCTGGAAAAATCTTTTACCTACAAGCTTGGGACCAATCCCGATTATCCGGAACAGGTAGCCGACCCTGAAGTTATTGGGGATTTTAGCGATATGAGAACAGTACTGCTCTCGATGCAGATCGGGGCCGGATACGATTTTCCACTCTCACCCCAAGGTAACAGGAGACAAGATTATTTCTCGGTTTTTGTCTCTTTTCAGCCCTATTTCGGCCAATCGCCACGCTCTATAGAAACCTGGAATATAACCACTTTAAGGGCAGGTGCGGCAATTAAATTCGGAAGAGGACATAAAATTGTACCGCCAATGGTTGCCGTTATGGCACCCATTAAACTGGTTCCCCTTGAACCCGATGTTCAGTTTACTGTAAACTCCCCCACCAATATTCCGGTCGATCGAAGGGTAAGGGAAACTTTCCCTCTTCGAAACTATATATTCTTCAATGCAGGATCAACGGAGATACCTGATCGTTATGTACTGCTGAAGAGTAATCAGGTTAAGGACTTTAAAGAAGATCAACTTGAAGTGTTTACACCGAAAGATTTTTCGGGCCGGTCAAAACGTGAGATGGTTGTATATTATAATGTACTCAACATTCTTGGCGACCGAATGGGAAAAAATCCAGAATCAACCATTGTTTTAGTCGGATCGTCAATAAATGGCCCGCAAGATGGTCGAATGATGGCCGAATCGGTTAAAAAATATCTTGTTGACATATTTGCTATTTCTCCTTCGAGGATTGCCATTGAAGGCCGTGACAAACCGAAGATCCCATCAGAACAACCCGGTGGTACCCTGGAGCTTAAACTCCTTCGGGAAGGCGATCAGAGGGTTTCAGTCGAAAGCAGTTCACCGGATTTACTGATGGAATTCACGAGCGGAACGGATGTACCACTGCGGCCGGTTGAATTCAGAGCCGTTCAGGAAGCACCTTTAGACAGTTATGTGTCTTTCCATGTTGATGGAGGCACCGTGGCATTCTCTTCCTGGTCGTTAGAGATCATGGATGCAAAAGGAACCGTTAAAAAATTCGGACCATACACGCAGGACCATATAGTGATTCCGGGAAAGACCATCTTAGGTGCCCAACCTGAAGGTAACTTTACAGTGACTATGGTAGGCCAGACTAAGAGTGGCAAAACGGTCAAAAAAGAGGCTTTCACACACATGGTACTCTGGACCCCGTCTGAAAACGAACAGGGAATGAGATTCAGCGTTATCTATGAATTCAATGATGCAAATTCTATCGCCATATATGACAGGTACCTTACGGATATCGTAGCACCACAAATACCCATTGGAGGAACGGTATACATACATGGATATACCGATATCATCGGAGACGAGGCCAACAACCAGAAATTGTCGTTAGCCCGGGCTAACGATGTAAAAAACATTTTGGAAAAAAGCCTTTCGAAGGCAGGCAGAAATGATGTGAAATTTGAAGTATATGGATTTGGCGAAGATGAATATCTTTCGCCGTTTGAAAACAGACTTCCTGAGGAACGCTTCTATAACCGGACGGTTATTATTGATATAATCCCCGGTAGGTAAGTTTTCCGATCCATTATATTTCCTTCTTATTACCAAGAGGCTGACTGAATTGAAAAAGGTCAGCCTCTTTGTACTAATTGGAGAACAATGTGTGAATAATGTAAATCATTCTAAAAGTTATGTAACGTATGACTCCGTGAACAGGGCTAAATTTGATAGATAAAGGCTAACGGAAATAAATAAAATCACAATGAAAATAATTAAATCATTACTTCTCGGAACCGTTCTCTTATTGGCGGGAGCAACGCAAGCCCAGGTCTCAATAAGCGTAAATATCGGTTCACCTCCCCAATGGGGTCCAATCGGATATACTGATGTGCAATATTACTACCTGCCGGATGTCGAAGCCTATTATGACCTTCGATCATCACAGTTTATATATCTTACTGCAGGAGAATGGGTTCACAGGACATACCTCCCGATCCGTTACAGAAATTATGATTTATATAACGGATACAAAGTGGTGATGACGGATTATCACGGGAATACCCCTTACGTTCATTTCAGGGATCACAAAATGAAATATGCCAAAGGCTATCACGGTCAACCGCAAGAAAGCATTGGCCAGAAGCCCGGCAGAGCAAAACAGTATGGGAATACGTCCTCCAATGATCATTCCAACAAGAAAGATCAGGGTCGTGGACATGGTAAAGGAAAATAAACAATCACTTAATAAAATAATAAAAATGAAAAAAATAATCTTAGCATCTCTTTTTCTCCTGATGATATCAGGGGTAAGTTTGACGGCTCAGGAGTCAAATACATATGAACGATTCGGAAGGACCCTGAACTTAGGTTTGGGCGTCGGAGGATACTACGGATATTACGGATATATAGGACGGGCTTTGCCGGTCTTTAATATTAATTATGAGCTTGGTGTGGCAAGAAGTTTCACTTTAGCTCCTTTTGCCACTTTTTATACTTACAAAGATGGTTACTATCGCGAAACTGTTATTCCAGTGGGTCTTAAAGCCACATTCTATTTTGACAGATTGCTAAGGGCTAATTCCAATTGGGATTTTTACTTAGCCGGCTCACTCGGATTTGCAATAGTAAGATCAGGCTGGGATGAAGGCCACCAGGGTGGTGTTGTCCTCCATAGCGCAAGTCCCCTTTTCCTCGATGCACATATCGGAACAGAATACCATCTTAATGACCGGATTGGAATATTCCTTGACCTGTCAACCGGAGTCTCAACCCTTGGTCTTGCAATACACTAGCAATATGATTAGCTACTTGAAAATTTAAATTCGATGAAAAAATCAACTGTTCTCATTTGCCTATCGTTATTGATAGCAAGCATGGTTTTCACTCCCTCCGAGGCACAAAAAAACCAGGAGGCTACCAGACCACGTTTTGGAATAAAAGGGGGTGTCAATTTTTCCAATCTTTATGCACAGGATGTTAGCGGCACTAAAATGCTGACCGGTTTTAATGCCGGACTATTCGGAAAAATAACAATTATCAATCCGGTTGCCATTCAGCCGGAGCTATACTTTACAACTAAAGGTGCTGTTATAACCTATGACAACCTTTTAGTTGACGGCATTGCCCGGTTCAACCTTAATTATCTGGAAGTACCCTTGCTCATCGTTGTAAACATTACAAAATATCTAAATGTACATTTCGGTCCGTATGCATCCTTCTTGATCTGCGGTAGAGTCCAGAACGAATCCACTGTTCACCTGTTTGATTTTGAAGAAAACATTACTACCAGTGATTATAACAAGCTGGACGCTGGAATTGCGGCAGGTGCCGGCATAGATATCGGAGCCCTCAGCGTAGGTACCCGTTACAACCTTGGACTTACCAAGGTTGGAAAGGAAAGAACATTCCTGGGAATACCCTACACCTTTCCGGATGCCAATAATGGTGTAATCAGTTTATACATTTCTCTTTCACTTAATTAATAATTATCTGCTATGAATAATTTACTTTATATAATCGCAGTGGTTCTGATCATTTTATGGGCACTAGGGTTTTTTGCCCTGAATGCCGGAGCAGTTATCCATATTTTGCTGGTAATCGCAGTTGTTGCTATATTATTACGGCTTATCCGTGGTAATCGCAACAGAATATTATAAAATCACCTCAATATGATTCGGATAGGCTTGAATGAGGTAAAGAAGTTTAAACCTGTAACAGTAGTAAAAGGTTTTGCAACCGGACAATCATTACTGCTTATTGAAAAAGCAAAAGAAGGAACCGATAAAGCCGGTAATTTCTTAACCGATATAGCAGATGTTGTGCTGTTTATCCTGCGCATCATAAAAGAAACATTTTCGCGCAATTTTGAATTCAAGGAATTTTTGCATCAGTGTTTTATTATCGGTTATAAATCCTTACCGCTAATTACAATCACCGGTGCCATCATGGGGCTTGTTTTTACCATCCAGACCCGGCCTACATTAGTTGGTTTCGGAGCCGTATCCCTGCTTCCCGGAATGGTGACAGTATCACTGATCAGGGAAATAGGCCCGGTAATTACGGCTCTTATTTGCGCCGGGAAAATCGGTTCGGGCATGGGTGCGGAATTAGGATCCATGAGAGTATCGGAACAAATTGATGCCATGGAAGTATCCTCCGCCAATCCGATGAAATTTCTGGTTGTGACCAGGGTATTGGCTGCAACACTTATGATACCTATCCTGGTTTTATATGCTGATGCACTGGGTATACTGGGAAGCTGGGCAGGCGCTAATATCAAGGGTGATGTAACTTTTAGCCTGTTCCTCGCGCAAGCGTTCAACTATATGGAATTCGTTGATTTCCTGCCTGCTGTGATAAAATCATTCTTTTTTGGAGCAACGATAGGAATTGTCGGTTGCTATAAGGGATATAATGCCGGACGCGGAACAGAAAGTGTAGGACTCGCCGCAAATTCAGCTGTGGTGGTAGGATCACTTCTCGTGATCATTATTGATATGATTGCTGTACAGATTACCGATATGCTTTAAATATGAACACAAGTCAAACAGATACTTTACCGGATGTTTCAATGAAAGAGTCAGGCAAGAAGCCGGTCATTGAAATACAAAATCTTAAAAAATCATTCGGTCATCAAGAGGTACTGAAAAATGTGTCATTAAATCTCTTTGACAGCGAAAATCTGGTAGTGCTGGCAAAATCCGGTAATGGTAAATCCGTATTGATTAAATGCATTATCGGTTTATTGAAAGCTGATGAAGGGTCCATACGCGTATTCGGGGAGAACGTTGATTCACTTGACAGAGAAGGATTGAATAAGCTACGTCAGAAGATCGGTTTTCTATTTCAAAGCGGCGCTTTATATGATTCCATGACGGTCAAGCAGAACCTTGAATTTCCTTTACGCAGAATTAAAAGGAATTTATCTGAAAATCAGATTTTGGAAAAAGTAAAGGAAACCTTGGAAAATGTCGGGTTACCTGATACGTTACATAAAATGCCCTCACAACTTTCCGGGGGCATGAGAAAAAGAATAAGCTTAGCACGTACTATAATTGTGGACCCATTGATCATGCTCTACGACGAGCCTACGACAGGACTTGATCCGGTTACTTCAGATGAAATAATATCACTTATTAATGATGTCCAAAAAAAATACCGGACTTCATCAATCATTATCACGCATGATATCAGATGTGCCCTCAACACGGCAAACCGTATTATCATGTTAAAGGATGGGGAAGTTCACAAGGAAGGAAAAGTTGATGATTTTTTGAACTCAGCTGACCCCCTGGTTAAATCCTTCTTTGTTTAAAAAAGGAAAACATAGAAAATAAATAAAATGGAAACACATACACAAAAATATAAAGTACGTTTAGGACTGTTTGTTATAGGAGGAATAGCCCTTTTCATCCTGGCCATCTTTATAATCGGAAAACAAAAAAATCTTTTTAATCCTGTTTTTAAGCTTACATCAACTTTCTACAATGTCAGCGGACTGCAGGTTGGTAACAATATCCGATTTGCCGGAATTAACGTCGGCACTGTTGATGACATTACCATTATCAACGATTCTACTGTCAGGGTTGATCTGTTGATCAGAAAAGAGGTTAAGCAGTTCATTAAATCCGACTGCAAAGCGGCAATTGGTTCAGAAGGACTTATCGGGGACCGGCTTATGATTATTTCTCAGGGAAGCGACAATGCCCCTTTGGCAAAAGAAGGGCAAGAGCTTTTATCAATCGAACCAGTTGAAACAGATGCCATAATGGCTACCTTACAGATAACTGCAGGCAATGCTGCAATTATTTCACTTCAGCTTGCTGAGATCATGATTAAGTTAAACAGCGGACAGGGAACTCTTGGCAGATTAATTCAGGATTCGACCATTGCAGAAGATTTCGGCAAAACCATTTTAAATCTTAGACGAAGTACCAAAGGCTTAAATGAGAACATGGAAGCAGCAAAAGATAATTTTCTTCTAAAAGGCTACTTTAATAAAAAGGCCAGAGAAGCTGGACGAGCAAAGAAAGACTCCCTACAAGAAACAAAAAGTGATAAGCCGGAATTAATGCACTTTTATTAGTGAAAGGTAATCGGTAATTTTATTGAGATCAAATTCTTATGGATGTGCAAGCCAAAAAATTGAATACCGGACAGTTTCCAATTGTCGGCATAGGGGCATCGGCAGGTGGCCTGGAAGCATTGGAGCAATATCTGGGCAATGTACCTTCAAACAGCGGAATGGCCTATATAGTCATCCAGCATTTGGATCCTACTCAGAAAGACATGTTGCCGGAATTACTCCAGCGAATTACCAAAATGAAGGTTGTTCAGGTTACTGACGGTATGGTTGTTAAGCCAAACTGCGTATATGTAATTCCGCCCAACACAAGTATGTCTATTGTAAAAGGAGTGCTGCACCTCTTTGAACCAACCGAAATAAGAGGTCTGCGCCTTCCGATTGATTTTTTTCTGCAATCCCTGGCCAGAGACCAACAAGAAAGGAGTATCGGTCTCATTCTTTCGGGAATGGGCTCTGACGGCAGTGCCGGTGTCCGTGAAATAAAAGAACAAAATGGAATTGTGATGGTACAGGATCCTGCCACGGCCAAATATGATAGTATGCCGCGTAATGCCATCGATGCTGTACAGGTCGATATTGTGGCCCCGGTCAGCGAGCTTCCTTCAAGACTCTTTGAATTCCTTAAACATGTTAAAATTAGCGAATCAGACGAGCCCCTGGATTTAAAAGAAAAAAGCGCCCTCGATAAAATAATTCTTCTGTTGCGCACCTATACCGGCAACGACTTCACATTGTATAAAAAAAATACTTTATATCGTCGAATCGAACGGCGGATGGGCGTATACAAAATTGATAAGATCTCTTCGTACGTCAGCTTTTTGCAGGAAAATCCAAAAGAAGTGGGAATCCTGTTCAAAGAATTGATGATCGGGGTAACTAGTTTTTTTCGTGATCCTCATGTTTGGGAAATGTTGAAAGAAACTATTACTCCTAATTTTATTACGAACCTTCAGCCCGGTTCGATATTACGTGCATGGGTACCCGGGTGTTCAACCGGAGAAGAAGCCTACTCATTGGCTATTGTCTTTAAGGAAGTGATTGAAAAAACTAATCCGCACGGAGGTTTTTCCTTGCAGATATTTGCTACCGATCTCGACAATGAAGCGATAGAAATAGCCAGAAAGGGCATTTTCCCGGCCAGCATTGCCGCCGATATATCTCCGGCACGCCTTAATCGCTTTTTCCTTCCAACGGATGATGGCTTCTTCATCAATACGGAAATAAGGGAAACGGTTGTCTTTGCACAACACAATCTTATCATGCATCCGCCTTTTACCAGGATCGATTTCCTTTCCTGCCGTAATCTGCTGATTTACCTTGAACCCGAGTTGCAAACAAAATTGCTCGGCCTGTTTTCCTATTGTATTAACCCCGGTGGAATTTTGCTGCTGGGCAGCTCTGAAACGCTTGGAAATCAGAGCCATCTTTTTACTACCCTGGACGCAAAATTGAAAATTTTCCAACGTGATGCTAATACACCGACCACAAAATTCTTCAATTTTCCTGTTACATTTTCACATACCCAGGCGAATAGAATTGAAAAACCAGTACCACCCGACCCCACTCAGAATATACAAACCCTGGCTGATCAATTGCTGTTGCAGCACTCTTCCATAGCCGGTGTTTTAGTGAACGAAAGTGGCGACATTATCTACATCAGCGGACGAACGGGGAAGTACCTTGAGCCTTCTGTCGGCAAAGCAAACATGAATATTTTTGCAATGCTCCGGGAAGGACTGCAGAAAGAATTTCCTATAGCGTTCCGTAAGGCATTACTGGGCAAGGAGACGGTGCTTTTGCACAACATCAAAGTCGGTACAAATGGGGATTCACATACAATAGATATTAACATTACCTTCATTGACAAACCGTTGTCTTTAAACGGTATGGTGATGATCATATTTACTGAAGTGGCGGCGGCAACTCAAGTAAAGTTGCCGGCAATTAAAGAAAAGAAAGTGGTAGATAATTTAAAGACACCAGAATTAGAGGAAGAGCTGAAGAAAACGCGTGAAAAGATGAACGTCACGCTGGAAGAGATGCAGACCTCACAGGAGGAACTGCAAACTACAAACGAGGAATTACAGTCAACCAACGAAGAACTGCAGTCCGCCAATGAAGAGCTTACCAGTTCAAAAGAGGAAATGCAAAGCCTGAATGAAGAGCTTCAGACGTTAAATGCGGAGTTGCAGTCTAAGGTAGATGATTTTACCCGCATCAACAGTGATATGAAAAATTTGCTTAACAGCACTGATATCGCCACCCTGTTTCTTGATAATGAATTGAATATCAGAAGGTTTACGGATCAGACTACCAAAATATTTAAATTAATTAAAAGCGATATAGGACGGCCGTTTACTGACCTGGTTACCGACCTGGATTACCCCTATTTGTCTGATGACGTACTCAAAGTATTAAAAACATCTCTGTTTATTCAAAAACCAATTCCGACAAAAGACGGACGATGGTTTTCTATTCGGATTATGCCCTACCGTACCCTTAACGAGGAAATTGACGGTGTGGTTATCACTTTTTTCAATATCTCGGATCTTAAGAAAATAGAATTAAAGCTGCACGAAACAGACCAGATGAATAATATCCTTCTAAATAGCTCCTCCAAAATAATATTCAATTTATCTGCCGATTGGAATATCCAGATGTTTAATCCGCAGGCCGAATTATTTTTCGGTAAAAAACGGGGGGACGTTTTAGATCAAAATTTTATCCGGTTGTTTATTCCTGAACCTGCTCAGAAAAAGGTTCAAAACATGCTGAAAAAAATACTCAACGCATCTGTCGTTGGAAAATTCAGTTTGAAAGTATTGGCTTCAGGCGGAAAAGTAACCCTTGTTAAGTGGTCTGTTGACATACTGCTTAACAACCTGAAAATGCCTGTCGGAATGATTATTACGCAAAAAGAATAACAATAACATTAACAATGCATAACCAGGATCAGAATTTAACAGATGATCAGCTGCTGCGCAGAAAAGCTGAAGAGCAATTGAGAAAGGCACAAATTAAATTGAATAACCCAATATTCGAAGCTGATGCGACCAAACTCCTGCATGAACTGCAGGTGCACCAGATCGAACTGGAGATGCAAAACGAAGAGTTGCTTAGGGCAAATGTAACAGCCGAAACGGCCTTGAAAAAATATACGATGTTGTATGATTTTGCCCCAATGGGCTATTTTACACTCGATTCCACCGGCAGAATCTGCGACCTAAACTTTACTGCTGCCGAAATGCTGAGAGATAAACGCATTAGTTTGATAGACAACAACTTTAGGTTATTCGTCTCCGAAGATTCGCGGTCTGTCTTTGACACATTCTTTACTGAAGTATATACCAGTAATGCAAAAGAATCATGCAAAGTGATCCTTGGTCATGACAAGAATCATCTCTGCTCTGTTTATATGGAAGGCATTGTTACTGATGATGAGAGAAAATGCCTTTTATCTGTTGTTGATATTTCAGGTTTCTGAAAACAGTGCCTATCTAATCTTTGATGCAGCGAACTGAAAAGCCGATGCTTTTTGGAGATTTAAAGTGGGACCTTGATTCGGCATATGTTCCAAAGTAAAGATTCCATGCATTTTCACTATTCTGTTCGGATGCGGACCAGAAATAGATATTCCTGCCGATATCTTTGAATCCATCCTTCCCATCGACGCCACCTCCCCGAAGAGCCTTGAAACCGTTTGCATTGTTAGAATCATAGTCCCAAAATCTGGAATATGATATATTGTTCAAGGCTTTTAGCTTTTTTGCTGAATCCAGTCGGGTGAGTTTTTCCCATTCCGAAACGGACGGTAAATGCCAGCCGCCGGGACAAGCAATTTTAGCAGCCGCCCAATTATACAGCGCACCAAATGTGGAGTAGACGGGATCCGATTTTGCTTGAGATGTTGAGATACCTTCGTAATTATAAACATAGTAATGGGGCTTCTGCGAAGAGATTTCAGATGAAGGACTAACTTCCGGAAGATAAGCCAGGTTTTCAGCCATCCAGGTTTGGTCTCCAATTTTTACCACTCTGTACACTCGCTGATCACGATGATCGGTCATTATTTTTTCCGGCTCAGCCTCCAGTACACTCACAATCTTGGAAATCCGGGAGAGAAATCCATCCTGATTTCTCACTTGAAGGATAACTGAGTATTGTCCCGGGGCGAGATATCGCTTTATCACAACTTTCTCCTGGCTGAATGGGGTATCCCATGTCCCATCGCCATTCCAATCCCAGCGAAATTCTAATTCTGATCTCGCCGTGTTGGGGTCCATGCAACCGGTTGCATCAAATTGATAATCGGTCTCACAGGTTCCCTGATCAGGATTAATGACAAACCTGGCGATCGGCTGGAAAGAAGATACCTCATCCATTATACACCTAACAGACAACGCATTATCAGCTAAGGTTTGGTTATGAAAAAACCCTCCGGATTCATTTACCAGAGACCGATAATCAACATGTGCATTACCAGAGTCCGTATCTGACCAAAACCAGGATTGTGATCCTAATTTAGTAAATCCTGTATTCATTTCAAGGACTCCTCCCGGTAAGGCAGTAAATCCGGTTAAATTCGAAGCTTTGTAATATGTTTTTGTGGAACTTCCGTCTTTTTTAACGGTAAAATCCAGGACTTCTCCCATATTTGGATTGTACCAATGAGATGTACCGTCTTCTTTCAATACACCTCCAATACCATCTGATGGCCTTCGGGATTCTATCAGAAATATGTTAACATAATTTTCAGCCTGCTTCCTCAACGTTTCCCAATCCTGATGACCAGGCAAATGCGAGCCTTCCGGACAAGCCCTTTTGGCAGACGACAGATTGTATAATACCCCATAGGTATGATAAGTCCATTCAGAGAGTAAGTTCCAATTATTCTTGGCATCAATCACACTATTACCTGTGTAACCATAGACATAGTACAATGGATCCGTTTTGGATCCGAATGACGGAGGGCTAATTTCTGGCAAATATTTAAGGTTTTCAGCCATCCATAATTGGGTGCCGATTTGAACCAATCGATAAACCGTACTGTCTCTGGTATCGACAAACACTCTCTCCGGTGATTTTACCGTGTCCTGCGCCATCATGTCTGAAAAACAACTCATGACCAACAAAGTTAACAGGATAAGATTTTTCATGATTCTTGTTTTCATTTTGAGAATCCAGACAACCTGTAAATTTAAGTGATTATCTGTCAGCTTTATAGCAGACATACGCTTGAGTCGGATCGTCCCATGATCAGGCTGAACCTTCATTTAGGTATGCTCGATAAGCAGTATCCGACTAGTACTTCCTGTTCTGATTCCTTTCACCAAGCTCCCCGTGATCATCAGCGGGGAGCTTTTTTTTTGGTAAATCCTGAAAGTCTAAACGCCAGTCTGTTAGCCTCTCAGAACGAGAAAATGTACCCCGCTGTCAGATTATAAAAAACCGAAGAGTCGTAAGTCTGGTCAAAATAATTGGCTGAAATAACGAATGCATTTCCATTTTCCATCCTTCTTACCAGCGAAACACATATATTACTCATAACACCTGTATACCAGGTTTCCGTCCCGGTTCCCAGTTCGGTTTCATAGTCTTTGCCAAAATCATAATAAACCTCGATGGAGGGATGGAGGTACCAGTTCCCTTTAAGGTTGAAACCGAAAGCAGCCTTCAAACCGGCCATTCCGCCGAGGTACTTGGTGTATTCAGCGTTGTTTCCCGTACTTGTATTCAAGTAGACATAATCCTTATAAAAACCACTCTCGAAACCTGCCAGTACCCCGAAGTGGGCATCGAGCCCCTCGGTGATCTGGTTCCTGAACAGCCAGCAGGTAACTTTTCCCTCGAGATAGTTTCCGATTGCCTTGTCCGTCAGTAACTCGTTGGAACTTTTATCATAGATATCATTGGTCCCCATCACGCTTACATCAATGATGCCTTTGTACGTTCCGCCGATGGATGCACCAAAACCCTTAAAATACCTTCCCTGTTCGGCCAGTACCTGGATTCCCAATCCGCTCTTGCCGGGTGCCAGGAAGGTTGCAATCTGAGCCTGAGCAGCAAGGCCCATACAGATAATAACAGCTGCAATAACAATCTTTTTCATGGTAGTTTTTTGTTTAGTTGTTCCAAATATAAATAAAATCAGCCTTCTTTACATCAGGTTATAACAAGACACAATACGCTGTACGGCTGGTTGCTGCCGATATTTCAAATTGTTCAGGATCAACGGTATAAAAATGATACTTGGTGTAGAGAAGAAATTCTTTGGATTTAACAGGAATATCCTGTTTACCGGCATAACCAGTTTTCTGACCGACACTTCCGTAAAAATGGTTTATTCGGTCATGCCGATGTTCCTGATGTCGATCGGTGCATCCAAGACCAGCCTCTCATTAATTGAAGGAATTGCGGAGAGTACGGCCTCCCTGATAAAATCGTTGTCGGGTTTCTGGAGTGACAAAATCGGAAAGAACAAGCCCTTCATGCTGATCGGGTACGGACTTTCAGCTCTGATCATTCCGCTTTATGTTTTTGTTGTATCACCGATCCAGGTTCTTTACCTGCGTTTCATTGAACGCCTGGGCAAGGGTATCCGGACTGCGCCCCGTGACAGCCTTATTGCCGGCTCAGTAACTAACGGTGAAACCGGCAGGAGTTTCGGTTTGCAAAAAGCGATGGACAACAGCGGTGCAATTGTCGGTCCCCTGGTTGCTTTTGCCCTTTTATCATTATTCCCCGGCAATTACCGGCTAATCTTCCTGTTGGCAGGGATTCCGGCTATCCTTGCCATTTTTGTGATCCTATTTGGTATCAAGGAAGCTAAAAAGAATAAGTTTGAGCTCTTCACAAAATTTCATTTCAAAGACTTCCCTAAAAAGTTTTATCTGTTCCTGGGTATCATCTTCCTGTTCACGCTTGGTAATTCAACGGATGCCCTCCTGATGGTCAAGGCCAATGAAGTAGGCGTAAAGGTTGCATTCATACCGCTTGTATACCTGATAACCAACCTGGTTTCGGTGCTTTTTGCCATTCCGGTTGGTTCATTGTCTGACAGGATCGGAAAAGAGAGAATCCTGATAACCGGATTTCTGATCTACACAGTCGTCTATTTTGGATTCGGACTTGCCAGCAGCATCGGACCCATTGTGCTACTTTTCGCCATGTACGGCCTGTATTCCGCCTCTACTGATGGTATACAAAAGGCCTTCCTGTCGGACATGATCGATAAAAACAAAAAAGGCACCGGATTAGGCATCTACAATGCCCTGCTGGGGATCACCCTGTTGCCGGCCAGTCTGATTGCAGGCGTTCTCTATGACAAGGTTGATTCGAGCGTTCCTTTCTATTTCGGGGCAATAACCGCCTTTCTGTCGGCCATTCTGATGCTGATATGGCACCTCAGTTTCAAAACCGGTAAAAACAAATAGTTATATTTGAGAGAATGCTCACAGTATGTTATCATGTTGAACCGGTTCCTGATATTCTTGCTGCTCGCTTCTGCCATTCCCGGTAGGGCTTCGGTAGCCGGCATTCAAAATAACTTCGGACACATTGACAACAGCAACGGCCTGTCGCACAATCATGTACTGTGCCTTGCCGAGGATAATAACGGTTTCATGTGGCTGGGTACAAGATCCGGATTAAACCGCTATGATGGTTATGGTTTTAAAGTATTCAAGCATAACCAGAATGATCAGAACTCCATCCCTGACAATATGGTCCAGACCCTGGTTAAAGATCAGTTAGGCCGGCTTTGGGTGAACACTTCCGCCGGTATGACCATTTTTAATCCGAATACTGAAGAATTTACAAGAGATTTCAGCTTAAGCTTCAAAGAGGGGAATTTTAACCTTTTCAGTATTAACATGGTGACTCCCGCCGGGGACAGTATTCTTGTCTTTCGCATTCCCGGTATTGGATTGATAGAACACAACATTTATACCAATCAGAACTGGCTGTTTCGTCCGGATACCAACGACTCAACAGGGTTATCATCACCAAATGTCTCCTATTTAGCCGTTTCGGGTGAGAACCTGTATGTGATCCACCGGAACGGCATGATTGATCTTATCAGCATCCGCAGCCGCAATGTGATCAGGCACATCAATGCACTCAACAGGATCCTGGGCAATGAATATGATTTTGAATTGTTTGCGGATAATCTCCAGAATCTGTGGGTATATGCCAACGGTGAAGCTTTGGGAATTTACAGGATTGACCATTCCGGAGAGATTCAGCATTTCCATACCGGATCGGTTCCCGCCCTGAACTCAAATATTGTTACCGGTATTATTCAGGATCCTGAAAATAGTTATTGGATCGGTACAGATCATGGGGGTTTGAATATATTGAGCCGGGATATGCGCACAGTTGAATACATCATAAATGAACCATCCAATGAGAATAGTTTAACACAGGACGTTATTACTGATATATATAAAAACAGCAAAGGAATCATCTGGATCGGAACCTTTAAAAAGGGTGTGAATATCTATCATCAGAACCTTTTCCGTTTTGCCCTCTATACCCATCAGCCCAGTAATGACAAGAGTCTCACTTACAACGATGTTAACTGCTTCGCGGAAGACCTGTATGGTAATATCTGGATTGGGACTAACGGTCAGGGGTTAATTTATTTTGACCGAAAAAAAAATATCTTCTCAACGGTCACGGAAGATCCCGGTTCTCAGAACAGGTTGCTGAGCAATGTTATTGTTTCCCTGTATGTTGATGCCGGTAACCGGCTTTGGATAGGAACCTACCATGGCGGGCTATCGGTTTATGACGGGAATCAATTCACCAACCATATCAACGAGCCGGATAATCCAAGATCCATCGGAAATAATAAAGTGTGGGATATTTTCGAGGATTCTCACGGAAATATGTGGATTGGCATGTTAGGCGGGCTGGATTTGTTTAACCGGGACGACCAGATTTTTCACCATTACAGCGGAACCGGTATTAACTCCCTCAATTCCAATTTTGTAATGGATATTATCGAAGATGCAGAAGGGAAAATCTGGTTTGGTACGGATAACGGTGTGTTCGTTTACGATTACAACACCTCCCGGTTTACCCATTATTTGCACGGGAGTGATGATGAGAATAGTCTGAGTAATGATTTCGTTTACAATGTTTTTCAGGACTCCCGGGGTCACATGTGGGCCGGAACGCGGGACGGCCTGAACCTGTTTATCAAAGAGACCCAGTCATTCATCAGGTTTACTACCGATAACGGACTGCCCGATCCTGCTATCATGTCTGTTTTGGAATCAGATTTACAGGATCTCTGGCTGGCAACTTCAAACGGATTATGCAAGCTCGTGATCGATTTTGATGAAAAGGGCAAATATATCGGGCACCATACAGTTAACTTCAATGAATCAGATGGTTTACAGGACCGGGAATTCAATGAAGGTTCCGCATTTAAAACATCCCGTGGTGAGCTTATTTTCGGGGGCTCAAACGGCTTTAATCTTTTTAAACCCGAACCTGAAGATATGGGTTATGAAAAATTGTTAACGCATATCATTGGCTTTGAGATCTTTGGTGAGGAAATAAAAATCCGGACCCGGGAACCCGAAAAAAAGAACCTGTCGACTGCAATTTTTGATGGAAGCACCGTTAAGCTTGCTTACAATGAGAATATCTTTTCCCTGAAATTTGTGACCATCAATTACCTGGGCCCGCAGAAAATAAACTACCGTTATCAGCTGGAAGGATTTAACGATAAGTGGATCTACACCGGTGGGGCGGACCGCAAGGCTACCTATACAAACCTTAAGCCCGGGAGGTATGTCTTTAAAGTCCAGGCTACTGCAAATATTTCCGACTGGACCGAATCGGAATGTTTGCTGAACATTATCATTCAGCCTCCGTGGTACCGTTCCTGGCCGGCATACCTGGTTTATGTGGTCATTACGCTGGCATTTATCCTGTTGGGCAGGAGAATGATCATTTCAACGGCAAATAACCGTCTGGCAAAAGAACAGGCCATAAAAGAATCAGAGAGACAGCACGAACTCAATATGCTTAAAACCCGATTCTTTACAAACGTCAGCCATGAATTCAGAACCCCGCTGACACTGATTCTCACTCCGCTCGAAAAGCTCCTGAAAACAAATCTTGATAAGGATACCCGGACCCATCTGGAGCTGGTATCCCAGAACGCCAGGCGATTGCTCAACCTGGTCAATCAGCTGCTGGATTTCAGGCAGGCTGAGGCGAATAAACTTAGGGCAAATTTCATCTTCGGGAATATTATCGGATTTATGGAACAAACCATTAACTCCTTTGCCGATTTGAGGGAATCAAAAAATATTCAGCTTGAGTTTTTACCTGACGAGAAGGAACTTTACATGCAATTCGACCAGGATAAAATGGAAAAAATTCTGCTTAACCTGTTATCGAACGCATTCAAGTTTACACCTGACAAGGGTTATATCAAGGTTTTCACTGAGCTCATCAGGAAAAATGAAAATGAACATCTGATCATTACAGTTGAAGACAACGGCATAGGTATCGCAAAGGACCAGCAGGAAAAGATATTTGAGCGCTTTTACCAGACCGACCTGCCTGATGAGTTTATCCAGAAAGGCAGCGGGATAGGCCTTGCCCTGACCAAGGAATTTGTTGAAATGCACAACGGCTCCATTTCGGTTGTCAGCGAGCCCGGAAAGGGCAGCCGGTTTATCGTTGATATCCCGGTGGATAGAAAACAAGTCAGAAAGCCTGAATCTGGCACAGAACCGGAGACATTGGAAAAGCCTCACCCGGAACCAGAAACAGCGGTTAGCTTTGAAGCCGGGAAAACAGCCAAAACCATTCTTCTGGTTGAGGATAACAAAGAATTCCGTATCTACCTGAAGGATAGTTTACAGGAAAAATACTCCATACTGGAAGCTGAAAATGGAAGAGCGGCGTTGGAACTGCTGGTCACCAAACAGCCCGACCTGATTGTCAGTGATGTGATGATGCCCGAAATGGACGGATTGGAGTTCTGTCACGAGATTAAAACCAATTCATCCTTTTCTCATATCCCGATCATCCTGCTCACTGCTAAAGCCACACAGGATGATGAGATCGAGGGACTCAGGCAAGGTGCCGACGAGTATATAATCAAACCGTTCAGCTTTGAAATACTGGAATCAAGGATTGAGTATCTCCTCAACCTTCGCGAGAAGTTCATCAAGCAATATCAGAAGAGCTTTAAAGTCGAAGCTCATGTGAAATCCATCACTCCCCTGGACTCGAAATTGCTCGATAAAACGCTAAAACTAATTCAGGATAATTTGTCTAATTCCGAGTTTTCGGTTGAGAAACTAAGCCATGAACTGGGGATGAGCCGCGTTTATCTATATAAGAAAATAACGGCTCTGACAGGGAAAACACCCAACGAATTAATCCGTCTTGTACGTCTGAAAAAAGCAGCCGCGCTCCTGCTGGAAACACAGAAGACCATCAGTGAAATCACCTATGAAGTCGGATTTGGAGATCCGCGCTATTTTTCAAAGCAGTTTAAAGCCGAGTTTCAGGTCCTGCCTTCTAAATTCAGGGAAAACCAAGGGTCATGATCCCGCGTGAGTTTACTGAATGACTGCAAACCGGATGGCCTGCCCGCCACCCTTTGCCAGCCTGATGATTAATTGGCTTTTGGAATCCACGGTTTTCTGTGATATCTCATAGGCTTCCGGATTGACATCATATTCAGCATCCTCAGCATCCGCATAGATTTCAGCCCTGTATTTCTTTCCGGGATCCAAAAAGTTCAAATCAATATCGAATTCACGCGCTTCATGGTTGGTAATGCTGCCGAGATACCAGTCGTCACTGTTGATGTCTTGTCTGACTATCGTTAAATATTCTCCGATTTTTGCATTGATCACCCGGGTTGTTTCCCAGTTGACCGGTACATCCTGAAGGAATTTAAATGCCGGGTGTCCGACATAATTCTCGGGAAGATCGGCGAGCATTTGAATCGGCGAATAGATCGTCAGATAAAGAGCCAATTGTTTAGCCAGCGTAGTATGGACACGCGTTGGCTTGATTTTAAAAATGCCGGGAGTAAAGTCCATCGGACCACCGAGCAGGCGGGTAAACGGAAGAATCTCTTCATGTTCGGGCGGGTTGCCTTCGCTCCAGGCATTGTATTCCTGGCCGCGGGCACCCTCGGAAGACAACCAGTGAGGATAAGTACGTTGCATCCCGGTCGGTTTCAGCGGTTCATGGAAATTAACCGATAACTCGTATTGTACGGCCTTGTCAAGGACCGTATGATAATAATTCACCGCATACTGGCCATAATGCCACTCTTTTAGCATCATCCTCGATCCTACCTGGCCGACTTTCACCGAATGCATTCCGGCATCCTTATACATCTGCATGGCAGCATCGATCTGTTTCAGATAGTTATCGATATTGGAACCGGTTTCATGATATCCGATGATATTCACACCGTTTTCGCGGGCATAATCCGTCACGACTTTAAAGTCAAAATCACTTGCACATTCGGTGAAATTGAACACATGCAACAGGTTTTCATACCATTGGGGTGTCCATCCCGTGTTCCATCCTTCGATCAACAGGTGGTCGATGCCCAGTTTCTTGCAATAATCTATGTATTCCTTTGCATGTTTCGTAGTTGCCCCATGATTCGGGCTTTCCCAGAAGGTATATTTATTGATGTGCATAGCCCACCAGATCCCCATGTATTTTGTCGGTTTTACCCATGAAAGGTCTTTGATCTGGCAGGGCTCGTTCAGGTTAAGGATCAGCCGTGAGGTAATCAGTTCTCCCGCATTATCTGCAACGATAACAGTCCGCCATGGAGAGTGCATCGGTGCGGTGGTTTTGACTTTTGTACCATCGCTCCAGGGTGCCAGATCACATTTTAATTTGTTGTTCCCCAGTGCAGCAATCGTCATTCCCGCATAATCCTCAAGGCCCGCTTCATGGATGCTTAAATGAAGGCCGTTCGGAGCCTCCATGGTAAGTGGCGTATGAACGGTATCCATTTCATTGATAAAGGTTTTTGTAAAGAGATACTCGTACCGGTTATCCCTGTATGCCGGAATCCACCAGGCAGTGTAGTTATCTGCCATGACGAATTCAGTCAGCTCATCCATAATGGTAAACTCTTTCAAATTAGCCTGCTCAGGTACGACATAACGGAATCCCAATCCATCATTGAATACCCTGAACTCGATCCGGAGGGTTCTTTCATCACCCTTGTTACCTGACAGTGTCAGAGAACATTCATTGTAATTGTTTACAACGAGGCGTTCCTCACCCCAGGGTTGCTCCCAGGTTTCATTAAAACCAGCCGTGTCCACTGATGCAACAACCAGGTCTTTAGACAGGGTATCCCCGTTTGTCAGTACCAATCCTAAAGCAGAAGACTGAATTATGGATTCTCCTTTATACATTACTGAATAGCAGGGTTTCCCATTCTCAATATTGATATGAACGATCAGGTTTCCGTCTGGGGATTTGACCTGGAAAGCAGTAATGTTCGTTTTACAAGCTACCAGTGAAAGGAAAATGCCTGAAATGATGATAATGCGCCTCATATCTGACAGATTGTTGATGGTTAATAATTACAATAAGGTCACCTTCAGTTCAGCGGATTCCAGACCCGCTGAAGTTGCCCTGATTCTTGATATTCCCTTCTGATTCTTTGATTTCAGAACAGCCAGGCATTTACCGTTGTATGCTGTCCTGAAGCTGGCAACAAATGATTCATGACTGGTCTGGTTTCCATTATCGACACCGGCAAGGAGTGCCAGATCGTCCACTTCAAACTGAATAAGGTTATCTGCATAAGGGACCAGGTTTCCATCTTTGTCTAAAACAGAAACCGATATGAATGACAGATCCTTCCCATCGGCATTGATGGTATCCCTATCAGCACAAAGCAAGATTTTACAAGGTTCTCCTGCAGTTTGTATAGTAACCTTTTGAATTTCCCTGTTAGCGTTTTTTCCGATCGCCTGTAAGGTCCCGGGTTCATATTTTACCCGCCAAACCAGGTTCAATTCGTCTCCCTGTTTTGATTTCTTTCCCTGTGATACTCCATTGACAAACAGTTCAACCTCCTCGAAATTGGTATAAGCCCAAACATCTATATCCTGATTGCTTTCCCAGTTCCAATGGGGAAACAGATGCAGTACCGGACGGTTGGTCCATTCACTCTGGTACAGGTAATAGGCATCTTTTGGAAATCCGGCCAGATCAATAATCCCGAAGTAGGAACTCCGGGATGGCCATTGATACGGTGTGGGTTCCCCGATATAATCGAAACCTGTCCAGATATACAATCCGGACAGGTAATCATGCTTTTTTATGAGGTTCCAGGTTTCGGCATGAGTGGACCCCCAGGGAACATGGCAATTATCGTATGAAGAACAGGTTTGGTCAGGATTACCGTCATAGAAGGCAATATCCCACTGATAAGGCCATACCCGGATGCTGTCGCTGGGCATATCATAGGATCCACGCGAACTCAACGATGAGGTAGTCTCGGCTCCGATAAAGATCTCTCCCTTGAATGTTTGAGGAAACGTCTCAAAACCCTGATGGTGATAATTGACTCCGATCAGGTCCAGCGCTCCCGACCGAATAATGTAGTTACCAGGTTCGGGAAAATTGCAGGCCGAAGTAACAGGAATGTTTGGTGCCAGTTCTCTGACAACAGCAGCAAGCTCACGGGCTATTTCAACGCCCGTTGAGTCATATTGTTCCTGAATTTCGTTGCCGATGCTCCATATAAAAACGGAGGGATGATTCCTGTCACGAAACAAATGATCTGTAAGGTCGCGGATATGCCAGTCTTTCCAACAGGTTGAATAATCATATTCGACCTTCTCTTTTGCCCAGCAATCGAAAGTTTCGTTCATCACGATAAATCCCATCCTATCACACAAATCAAGCAGCTCCGGGCTGGGTGGATTATGGCTGGTCCGGATCCCGTTGCAGCCCATCTCCTTAAGAATCTCCAGTTGCCTTTCAATAGCCCGGGTATTTACGGCAGCTCCCAGGGCTCCCAGATCATGATGGTTACAAACCCCGAGTATCTTGGTCCGTTTCCCGTTCAGGGTAAATCCACTGTCGGAATCAAAATTGAAATACCGGATCCCGAAGGTGGTTTCGGAAATATCGATCACCTTTTTATTAAGCCTGATATAACTGATTGCCTTATAGAGATAGGGATTTTCTATGCTCCAAAGAGCCGGAGAGTTGACCGTCAGGGTTTGCTGGATTTCTTGTATGCTGTTATTTGCGATCTCAACTTCGCTTTGTTTCCTGACAATGATTTTGTCTTTATGGTCGAGGATCTGTGTTTCTATTTCCAGATATTCACTCGCGGAGGTCGTATTATTGACTGCGATTGAAATTGTAATCTCAGCCATCATATCCGTGACGTTGGGAGTAAGTATATGGGTTCCCCACTGATTAATGTGGATTGGATGTGTTTTCAGTAGCCATACATTCCGGTATATTCCGGATCCGCTGTACCAGCGTGAGTTGGGCTGGTCGCTGTTATCAACCCTGACAGCAATAATATTGACAGAATGATCCCCGAATAGCAGAAACGGGGTAAGATCGTATTGGAAAGAGACATAACCGTTTGGCCTTTTGCCCAGGAGGGTGCCATTGATATAGACTTCACTGTTATGATAAATCCCGTCAAATGTTATATAAATTCTTTTCGTTGAATCAGTTGAAGGCAGGGTGAATGTTTTCCGGTACCAGCCAATTCCTCCCGGTAATCCCCCCCCTCTTATTCCGGCCGGATTATTGCTGTCAAATTTACCTTCGATACTCCAATCGTGGGGCAGATCCAGTTTACGCCATAATGTATCAACATACTCACATAGTTTGAACTCAGGTGCATCATTCAGCTCAAACCTCCAGTCGCTGTTGAAACTAAGGTTTTCTCTGACTGACGAATGCGTGCCTTTGCATGAGCCAAACCATACCAGCATGCCTGGAATCAGGATAATTGACAGCCAAAGTAACCGGTTCCTCATGCTAATACGTTCATTTTAGATCCCAATAATAGGGTCCTGGCACGGTAGTATCCGCGCCAGGACCATTGGTTTTGGAAGACAAGGATCTACTGTTTCACATAAGTATACATTACCCATTCATTCTGGGTGGCTCCTCCGTTAGTCTGGTAAAAGGCAAGCTTGAGCTGTGTTGCGTCAACTGATACCAGGATGCAGGTGGTTGGATCGATCAGCGTGGTTGAAGCTGTAATGGGTACGGTACCTTCGCAGGTAACTTTTGAGCTGCCGGCTTTAAAAGTACCGGTACCCTTTACATCCTCATTATGTTTAACCACAAACGAAAGATCTGCGCCGAATTCCATACTGCAAGCCTTGATACTGTCACTTGGAGCAGCCCACGTATCGGCCTCGCCAGGGTAGTAGGAACCCCAGTTCACCGAAGATTCATTCGCATATTCAGCCGGAAAATCATTGGTCATAGTGGCAAAATTCCAGAAACCGGCAAACCATGCTGCCCACTGATAGGTTGGGATTGGCTTCCAGATCCCTGTTAACGTTGCAGAGACTGCCGCATCGTTGGTTTCTACCGGTGTCGGTTTAGCGGGCCATACCACCACAACCACATCAGCCTCGTGGGTATCGTCATAGGCTTTTGAAATGAAGTTATAGATCAGCCAGCAAACTCCTTCACCGTGCACATCCTGATCCCTTGATACGGCCAGTCGCAGGACTGAATCATTCAAGGCATAGATCTTATAGTTGTTCCAGTCGGATATCCCCGTAATACCGTTGACCATGTGTTTAGCGCAAGCGTCGCCTGTGCAGTTCGGATCATCTTTAACCTGGGCAAAAGGCTTGTAGCTGCGTAAAATGGAACCTCCCGTGATCGTCAGGGTACGGGTTTCCCAACTCAGCGAATAGGTACCGGTTTCGGCAGGTTCTTTCTTTTTGTCTGCAATAAAGTTCTTCCCGTTGATCAGGTCGAAGTACATAACCCCGTATCCTTCATCACCCGGCTTTTCCATGCGGATATTGTCGGGATTGTCTTCAAAAGTAAAGCTTAAGCCGGCATCCCACATCCATGCATCGGTACCGACATTCTCACCGGTGACAAAATCCCAGGAAGTGCCAAGGAATGATAGCGGTCCTTCATGAATTTTAGCTTCGACATCCAATACCCATCCTTTGGATTGGCCATAGCCACCGGTCAGGAAGGTCCAGTATTCGGCAGCATACATTGAAGGATCATCCTGTGCGATGACCACGTCAAACGCTGCGGAAGTCAGCTGGGTTCCGCTGCCCAGAGTGCTGCAGGTGAAAGGATAGGTTCCTTTTTCTGCAATCGCAACCGTTACGGTTTTATCAACGGTCTGATAATCTACCTGATCGGTAACGTCGGTAAACCAAACGTTCCCGGGGATCGTGGTAGTAAACACAACGGTATTACCTGTCACGGTAAAATTGAACGTTGTGCCCAGAACCGGGGTGTAATCAATAACCTCTTCCTTCTTACAGGAACTGGCAAAAATGACCAGAAAGGCTGCAAAAAGGCTCACAAGAAAACTAAGCCGCATTTTTTTCATAATTCTTAAGTTTTGATTAAACATAATGTGATTTTAAAGTGTGATTTTCAATATATGATTTAGTTCATTGTATTACAGATCATTACCAGCCTGCATTTTGAGTCAGCACATAATTCGATAGGGTGATCTGGTTATTGGGGATCTGGAATAAACCCCGTGTTGCAATCAGATTGCTTCCATTGATAATTTTATCCTTAACAATCCCTCCGGTTTTAACGGTTCCGGTAAAAGAAACTGCATCAGCTGCATATTGCAGGGTATTATCATACCGGAGCAAATCCCAATAGCGGTGTCCTTCAAATGCCAGCTCCAGCCTTCTTTCTTCATAAATAACATCTTTATCCACTGAAGCGACTGGTGTTACTTTGGCACGGATTCTGACTTCGTTGACATATTGCAAGGCATTCGGGCTGCCGAGTTCTGCTGCCATCAGGAGGACATCCGCATATCGTATGGCAAAATAATCCTGGAACTGACCGATCATAAGATCCACTCCGCCAAGCCCCACTATCCGGTCGGTTCCCGTGGAATCGCAGGTCGGGATGTATTTCTTGGTAAAATATCCGGAATATTCCTTTGCATCCTTGATTTTTGTGAAATTGATGCCTTCTTCGGCTATTGCCATGATCGAGGCCTCGCGGCGGGTATCTTTGCTATCCCAGCTTGTATAGACTTCGGGGATTACCGAACAGGCGCCCCAGCCCATTCCATAGCCGCTTGCTGCCCAGGCCTGGCTGCGCAGTCCATTCATGACCATCCAGCCATTGCCATCAGTATTCCCATTATAATCACTGGTGTAAGTGTATTTTATGGCAAATACAACTTCCTTGTTCGTTTCGCCGGCATAGGTGTTTTGCGATATAGGTAAGCCTTTTTTTGCAGCTTCATAAGTGGCTGCAGCAGGCCATAAATCGGCAAAATTCTCGACTAGTCCATGCCCGCTTTTGGTGATTACATCTTCCAGATGTGCAAGGGCTTCTGCCTGTGTTACCAACCCCACCAGGTCGGATTTCCCATAATATCCGGTGTAGAATAAAAACACCCTGGCGAGCAAGGATTTAGCGGCCCATTGGGTTGCATGCCCGTATTCAGTTGATCCGATCTGCCCGTAGGTTTTATCGGTACAATTCTCAGCAGCGAACAGCAGGTCGTTGGTAATGAGGGTGTAAGTTGAGTCAGGGTGGGCTTGCGGAACACTTTCAATAGTGGGTACGGTTAAAAGCGGAACCCGCTCAAACATCCTCACCAGATCGAAATAAAAGAAGGCGCGCAGGAACCGGGCTTCCCCTTCGATTTCAGCTTTCAAATCCAACTGGCCTTTCCAGTCCGGGGTTTCCATATTCATCAGCAGCTTATTGCACCTGAAAATCCCCTGGTAGTAATTGGCCCAGTTGCCCTCATACAGGTTTTGCTCAGTGGGCAGGACCGATTTGTCAAATTCATCAATCATCCGGGCATCATCCACATCAGAAACGCCTGTGCCTCCAAAACACTGGTCCGACATGATGGTCGTAGCTATCGGCAATCCCCATCCGTCGCCTGACCAGATCAGCTGCAATGCATCGTAGCATCCCACCAGAGCCGTGCTCATCTCCTCAGGGGTTGTGTAATAGTTGCCATCAGTCTTCGATGTCAACGGCTCCGTGTCAAGGAAACTTTCACTGCAGGAAACTGCCGCAGCAGCTAATAGGATCAATGAAAATATTCTGATAGATTTCATAGCATTCCGATTTAAAATTTAACAGTGACACCGAATAGAATGATCCTTGGCCTCGGATAGAATCCCAGGTCAATTCCTGAGGAGAACCTATCGGTATCTCCATTATCAAGGCCATAACCTACTTCCGGATCCATTCCGTCATATGTGGTCAGGGTGTACAGATTCTGAACCTGGGCATACACGCGGAGTTGGTTGAAGGGGATCTTTCGGGTCAGCTTGGTAATATCCATGCCGACAGTGATATTGCTGATCCTCAAATAGCTTCCGTCCTTGATGAACAGGTCGGAGAACTGGTAATTGACATTTGCGTTCGTTACCCTTGGGATCTCGTCTGATGTTCCTTCGCCGGTCCAGCGGTCCAGGAATGCCGTTGTATAGTTCGCGTATTTATTGGTTTGGTTTCGATATGACTGTACAATTTGGTTCCCGGCCACGCCGTTGGCCATAAACAGGAAGTCAAAAGCCTTATAGGTTCCTGAGAATGTCAAACCGTAAATGAAATCCGGATTGGGATCACCGATCTCTATCTTGTCGTCTTCGTCGATTATTCCGTCATCATTCTGATCAACGTACCTCACGTCACCCGGTAGTGCTTTAGGCTGAATGATCACGCCTTTGGAGTTTACATATGAGGTAACTTCAGTTTTATTCTGAAATAGTCCGTCGGTTTCATATCCCCAGAAATAACCGATCGGGTGCCCCGATTCGGCACGATAAAACTCCGATGAATTGTTATACAGGGTATTGGTGGCACCGTGAATGATCCCATCTTCAGTAGGCACCTCTAAAACCACATTATGGTTGTAGGCGCCGTTCAGGTTGACTGAATAGTGAAAACCCCCCACCTGGTTGTCATAGGTAAGCTGGAGCTCAACGCCGGTATTCAGGACATCACCGCCGTTAATGAATGGTGCGTCGGCACCGGCAGTTGCGAGAACAGGAGCAACAATCAGCCAGTCTTTGGTGGTTTTATAATAATAGTCGAAGTTGATCCCCATTTTGCTTTCCAGAATTCTGGAATCAAACCCGAGGTCCAGCTGTTCGGAGGTTTCCCATTTCAGGTCTTCATACGCCAGGCGGTTCGGATAAGATCCCGGAGTACTGACACCTTCGACCTCCCCGAAAGCATAAGTAGCTTGAGTAAACTGGATCGGGGCAAGATATTGGAAGGCACTGATGGCCTGGCTCCCGTTCTGTCCCCAACTGGCACGGAGTTTAAAGAAATCTACCCACGGAAGGGCAGACATGAAGTCCGCATTGGTCATTACCCAGCCTGCTGAAAAAGAAGGGAAGTAACCCCACCGGTTACCTTTGGCGAATTTCGATGAACCGTCGGCCCTAAGGGTTGCATTGAACAAATAGGTCTGCTGATAATCATATTGAACCCGTCCGAAATAGGAAAGCAACCGGTCTTCCTCATTGGGCCCTCCTTCAAGAATCAGCTTGGCCCATTCCTGATTGGTTGCGTTGTCGAGATAGGCATGTTCAAGATCATAGAAAACTGCATCAGCATTCTGGCCACGTAGCCAGGAACCGCTGTAGCTGCGTGCCGACATACCTAGCATGCCGTCGAAATTGTGGAGTCCGGTTTTGAAGGAATAACTCAGAATGTTGTCGAAGTTCCAGGCCATTCCCTTGGACATTCGCTGGGAAATCTTGGTATAGTTTTCAAAAGAATAGATAGATAGCTGATAAACGGGGGTATAAACCCGTGTCTCATCAGTGAAGTAGTCAATACCAAAAGTTGATCTGAATTTCAGGTTCCTGATCAATTCCAGTTCAGCGTAAACATCCCCGACAATCTTCTGTTCATTGGTCTTGTCGTTGTTTGAGTATAGCATGACAGCATACGGATTCGATTCGGTATTATTCCAGTAGGTATCGCCATTTTGATCGACCCGGTCGGAAGCCGTATTAAAGAATTCACCATCATCGTCATACATAGGCAACAGGGGGCTGGTATTGAAAGCGCCCCTGAGTTGGTTGAAGTACTGGTTGCCCACTGTGATGCCTCTCCGGTTGACATAATTGAAGTTGATATGCTGTCCGATCCTGACCCTGTTGTTATAAAAATTGCTTTCGGAATTAAAACGGCCGCCGTAACGCTCGTAATTCGATACATCTTTCCCGCCGACGATTCCCTCCTGCCCCGTATAGGAGAGTGACATTGAATAAACCGTTTGTTCGTTGCCACCCGAAGTGCCAATACTGTAATTCTGTGTCAGCGCGTTTCTCACGAACATTTCATCGATCCAATCCGTATTTGCAGCTCCGTTCGCCGTGTAAGCCGGAAGGTTGTTGACATCAAATGGCATACCCGCAATGCTTCCGCCCGAGTTCAAATGCTGCTCGTTCATGATGATGGCATACTCCCTCGCATCCAGCAAGTCTATTTTTCGGGGGACGTTCTGAAAACCGAAATAGGAGTCGAAGCTCACCTGCGCAACGCCCTTTTGTCCCTTCTTGGTGCTGATCAAGACGACGCCGTTGGCTGCACGTGATCCGTAAATTGCCGCTGAAGCGGCATCTTTCAGTATATCGATGGATTCGATATCCGCACTGTTCAGGTAATCAATATCACCGGTCTGAACCCCGTCAACAATATAAAGGGGTTCAGAAGAGCCCGTGGTACCCAGTCCCCTGATAAGGACTTTCATCGGTTCCCCAGGCTGACCCGAGGTTGAGGTAATATTAATACCTGCCGTTTTTCCCTGAAGTGCCTGTAACACATTGGTGGTTTTACGGTTATCAAGATCATCGCCTCCGACATGCGAGGTAGCCCCTGTGACCAGTTTTTTTAACTGTGAGCCATATCCGATCACCACTACTTCTTCCAGATCAGATACCGATTCAACTAATCTGACCTGAATAACTGTCTGGTCACCGACCAGAATTTCCTGGGCCGTAAAGCCGACATATGAAAAGACAAGGATCTGATCCGGATTGGCCGTGATTCTGAATGAACCATTCGGATCAGTGGTGGTACCCAGTAGGGTACCCTTAATGCTGATTGAAACACCCGGAAGTGTCGCGCCATCGGATGAGTTTACAACCTGCCCGCTGATCATTCTTTCCTGGCCCATAACATGAGTCTGCACTAACATGCAGACGATTAAACCCAGTAATAGAAATCTCCAGGCTGATGCAGATTTTTGCTTACCGGTCAGGCCATACCTAATCAATCGGCTTACAAATATTGTCATAGCATGAATAGTTAAAGGTTTATAGGTTGACGTTTCCCTATTAAAGTTAAGGCATTTAATATCAAAATGATGTGGTGAATTGTTTTGAAATGGTAAGACAATTGAATACAATGCTGTACTAAATGTTAAGTCCCCGGGTGCCACAATTGTTAACCACTTTTTTCATTGTACATTTATTCCATGAAGGTTCTCGTCATCGGGGGTACCGGTTTTATCGGATATCATATTGTCCATGAGTTGATCAATAAAGGTCATGAGGCAGGAGTACTGGCTCTGCCCTCCCTGTCAGAAAGAATCAGTTTACCTGAAACTGTCGAAATTGTTCTGGCTGACCTCAATGCCATGAACGACGGTCAGCTATCCGACCTCCTTGCCGGGTATGAATCTTTTGTTTTTGCAGCCGGGGCTGATGACCGGTCTTTACCTGACAGTCCTGCATACCGCTTTTTCGAGAAAGCCAATGTGGCTCCATTGATTCGGCTTATCAACCTGGCTAAACCGGCCGGAATGGATTCAGGTTTAGTTATGGGATCTTACTTTACCCATTTTAACAGACTCTGGCCGGATCTGAGGTTGGCAGAACATCATCCCTATATACGCAGCCGGCTGGATCAACAACAGTTGGGTTTTGCGGCGGCAGGAAACGGTTTCAGACTTATATTCCTTGAATTGCCATTTATTTTCGGTTCAATGCCCGGCAGAAAGCCGTTATGGGCACCTCTCCTTTCCTGGTTGCACTCCCCCTGGCCGGTTTTTTACCCTGGTGGCGGAACCGCCGTAGTTTCCGTGAAAACAGTAGCAGCTGCTGCAGTGGAAGCCCTGCTGAATGGCAAGAATGGAAGCTGTTATCCAATCGGGGAAGAAAACCAAACCTGGAAAACTTTATTTTCCGCTCTGCAGATTCAATTGAAACGGCAATCCGTTACCTATCCCCTGCCGGACTGGATCCTTAAGTCTATTCTGAAGGTTGTCTGGTTTGTCCACAAGATCAAAGGGACAGAGGGCGGTCTTGATTTCAGATATTTACCGGACATTCTGTTGAGGGAAGCATTCCTGCCGGTCGATAGTGACTTTTCACCGCTTCAATTCAAGAGGTACGGAATGGAGGAGGCTTTCAGTGAGACCCTGACCGGAGCCGGATTTAATCGGGAAAAATAAGCAGGCCAGCCGGAAAGACCTATTTCACTTCGATCTTGCTTAATAATCTAATATCTGTTACATCCTGATAATCATACTGATATAATCCATCATCACCGATAAGCATCAGTACTCCATCGATCGGTATGACATCATAGGCCAGGATTTCGGTAAATTGTGCAAGCAGGTGTTTGTTGATCGTCAGTGGATCCGTTACATCAAAAACCTTAAGGCCGGCTTCACCATCACATACAAAGAGGGTTTTATCATCAATGCCCAAACCGTACGGGCCTTCCATGGGGTATGCTTTTAATTCCCTTGGTTCGCGCAGGCTGGCTACGGATAGCACCACCAGCTGATTCACATTATTTCCGCAAAGATTTCCACCGCGAAGGGTTATGAAAGCCAGTTCATCCTGCACAACAACCGGATCGCAGCCGGTAAGGTGCCAGAAATTGCTGATATACATCGGGGATGAAGGAACCGAGATATCGTAGATGCTCATTCCGCTTTGTGACCCCAGGAACAAGGTCTCACCCAGAATAAACAGTGTTTCAATACTCCATCCCACATTAAATTCCTTCTTTAGGACAAGTTGATCAGGATTTGTAATTGAAAAAATATGGATGTCGGTGTTATCGACCGCATATAAAGTGTTTCCCGTGATACCAAAGCGGGCCATTGAACCGCCAATCCCGATCCCGTTGCCGCTGATGCCGCCGGATATGTCGCCCCGTGTAGCATCATTAACCCATGCATCTTCGTAACCATAAACAGGATAGATCCTATTAGCCAGTTTCTGGGTTACTTTCCGAATCTCCCAACCGGTTACCACCCCCATTTCCTCGTCAATATCAGCCAGAGGGTAGTTTGTGTCATAAGCCGGAATGGAATAGGGCAACACATCAGTTACACGGGAAACCTCGTTGATGCTCGTCAGGTCAGAAACGTCAAGGGCTACCACATCAATATAGCTGTCGGCATAGAGTGTATTTCCCTTGATGGCAATATCGACATTGCCTGGGATTTCAATGAAAGTTGTATTTACCGGATTGGAAGGATCAGAATTATTAATGATATGGATACCTTTCATCTCTTCCACGATGAAAATATATTCATCCTTGAAATAGATTTTACCCGGATTTATCAGGTCTGAAGCTGCGGTCTGCTTTACAGCGAGGCGGAGATCTTCATAGGTCATGTAGACCGGGCTGTTCCCTGTAAAAATCTCGGTAAACTGATCCCGGCAGGCAGTTAAAACCAGCAAGGTTATCAGAAAGATATATAAAGCTGCTCTTTTCATAATGATTATCTGATTGATAAGGTTTTACCTGAACAGTATACCAATTTTTAAAACCAGGCGGTTATAATCAGCCAGGAGACGGTGATCATCATCAGCCCTGTAAAAAAGCCTTTGATTACGGTATCCAACCGAAAAAACCAATCCGAAGTTATCTGAAAACATGTTCCGGATGCCAAATCCCGGATTAAACATCCATCCTCCGAGGGCTTTGTAATCAGGTACGGTATAATTATACGGCCAGATGGCCTCAACCATCCAGCCATAACCACCGGAGTAGTCATCATCCAGGGGAATGGTATATCCTGCCTGGAAGTAGAAGAAGGGTGAGAAGTTGGAATTCCTGACATAATAGCGCGCATCCAGGAAAACGGGCAAATAGCTTCCCGACAGGAATTCAACACCGAGGCCCAAACCGGCAGACATTTGTTTTGTCAGGTGGAACCCGTTGACGGTTAGGAATGAAAACGGGGCCGGATGTGAATTCTCCGGGGAACCGATCAGGAGCCCGATATCAGTAATATTAAAATAGCCGTTAAAGGTATGAAGACCAGTGGCTGCCGGCGGAGTGATCTGCTGACCGGCAGATCCGGCAATCATCGTCAGCCAGAACAACAGGGTTAGGGTTGCTTTTCTCATGATAGTCCCATTTAATGCTGATATTATACTGTCAAGAAAAACATAAAGTTAAGGGTTATAAACGATTATTTATATATCTTTTCAGCCTTTAAACACCTGAACATGACAATCCAAAAATCTCTCTTACTGGTTCTTCTCAGCAGTTTGGCGGTTAGTCTTTCCGCCCAGGAAAAGGGCACCTTAACCGATGCCCGGGATGGTGTAAACTATTCAACTGTAACAATCGGTTCCCAGACCTGGATGAGTCAGAACCTTGCCTGGCTTCCTTCCGTTTTCCCGGTGTATGACAGCCAGTTCGACCTCCCGTGTTATTATGTGTACGGCTATAATGGCCGTGACACATCCCTTGCAAAGGAATCAATCATGTACAGCCGTTATGGTGTCTTGTACAACTTTACGGCAGCGGCTTCGGCCTGTCCTTCCGGCTGGCATCTGCCTTCTGATGAAGAATGGAGAGTTCTGGAAGAATACCTCGGCATGACCAAAGAAGAATCAGGCGGCCGCGATTGGCGTGGCTCGGGACAGATAGGCCCCAAGGTTAAGTTAATCGTCGGCTGGAAAGAAGGTACCTCAACCAATGAATCAGGGCTGGCGCTAGTGCCCGGAGGATGCAGGGGTTACGAAGGTTTTCAGAGCGAAACATTTTGCGGTTACTACTGGACCAGCTCTCCTTCAGGAGGGGATAACGGTTGGCGGCGGGGATTCTGCGGAGATGACAACGGTGCCAGCCGTCAGGACGAACGGCGCTATTTCGGCTGCTCGGTCCGGTGCATCAAAGACAAATAACAATACATCGACAAACACTGTTCATCCTATTAATACCAGACTTAATTTATGAAACGAATTACCATTCTTCTGTCCATGGCCTGCCTGATCCTGTTGGTCACGTCGTGCAATGACCGGAGCACTTCGGTGCCCGCCGGAGCAATTCTGTCCGATCTGATCAGGCCGATTGACGGGCGCAGTATGCGTTCAACATCAACCAAGACCGACGAAAACGGCAAGTACATTGCCCATAATTCCGACAACTCGAGGGTTAAACCCGGTGAAACCAAGGTGGTACTCGAGGCTGACGGCCCGGGAGTCATCACTCACATGTGGTTCACTTTCCTTGGACCCGCTCGCCATCCCTGGGCAACCAATGGTTCTGCCACCCATCAGGAAATGCTGATCCGGATTTATTATGACGGACAGACAGAGCCTGGCGTTGAAGCTCCGTTCGGCGATTTCTTCGCCAACTGTTTCGGCAAAAGGAGCGAGATTATCAGCCTTCCGGTCATCGTGGAAGACGCTGATTCCTATAATTGCTTCTGGCCGATGCCGTTCAGAAAATCGATCCGCGTTGAAATTATTAATCAGAGTAAAGACAAGAATATCAGTCTTCTATATTACAATATCGACTGGATTAAAAAGAATTATCTCCCAAAAGAAACCCCCTATTTCTATGCCCGCTATAATCAGGAATACCCAACCAAACCAGGCGGGGATTATCTTATCCTGGAGACCGAAGGGAAAGGCCACTATGTTGGCACTGTATTATCTGTAAGAACCCGAAGCCCGGCATGGTTCGGTGAAGGCGATGAAAAAATTTACATCGACGGGGAAAAAGATGCATCGATCTGGGGAACGGGAACGGAAGACTATTTTCTTTCCGCATGGGGGCTGAAGAGTGGTCTGAATACGCCCTATTTCGGCACGGTTTATTTCGACCAGTGGGGAATCATCGGGGGGCATACCTCGGCTTACCGCTGGCACCTGGCTGATCCGATAGTGTTTGAGAAGAGCATCCGGGTAACGATCGAGCACTATGGCTGGATCTCGCCTGATGAAAACAAGGAACGGCGGGGCCATAGCTGGAATGAAAGGGAAGATGACTTTGCATCCGTCGCCTACTGGTACCAGACAGGCAAGCCTGCTTTCAATGTAGCAACCCCACCGGCTGAGGAAAGGATGCTCCCGAACCTGGATGTTATTTTCCCGGCCCATGATATCGTTGAAAAAGGATTATGTAAAAACGGACAGGCTACCGTACAAAATGACATGGATTTCTACATGGACGGACAATTACTGTTCCGCCCATCGAATGCAAACGCCAGCATTGAAATTCCTTTCACTGTTGCCGAAAAGAAACCTACCCGTTTACTGGTCAGTGTTACAAAAGGACCCGATTACGGTATCTGGCAGGCCTATCTGAACGGAATTAAGATCGGATCACCGGTGAACCTGTATGATAAGACTGTGAAAGAATGGGAACATCACCTGTTGGATTTCTGGCCCGATCCGGGCAGCTATACCCTTCAACTGAGGTTGGTCGGTAAAGATCAGCAATCAACCGGGGAATCGCTCGGGATCGAGTCCGTAAGGCTCCGGGAACGGCGCCCGAGGGTAACCGGCTTTGCATTCGATAAGGATCGCGACTGGAAGACGAATCCCGTTCTGTATGAGTAATTAAACTGAGTTGTTATGAAATTCCGGATTATTGTTATCCTGCTGATATTCTGCCGGATAGAAGTATCCGGACAGGACCAGGTACCGGAACCGTTCTGGACATATGAGCCTGTTGCGGTGCATGGCCAATTGCACGTTGAAGGCACGAAATTGCTGGACGAGCATAATCAGTCTGTCGTTCTCCGTGGAATGAGTTTCGGCTGGCATAACTTCTGGCCCCGTTTCTATAATCCCGATGCAGTCAGCTGGCTGCACCGGGACTGGGCCTGTTCCGTGGTTCGCGCTGCCATGGGTATCGAGCTTTGGGATGGCTTCTATTCCCGGCCTGATTGGTCGGTATCCAAGATTAAGACAGTGGTTGAAGCAGCCATTAAGGAGAATATCTATGTAATCATCGACTGGCACAGTCACAACATCAACCTTGAAGAAGCCAGGGCTTTCTTCAGCCAGATGGCTGCCGGGTATGGAAAATATCCACATGTAATCTACGAGATATTCAACGAGCCCGATTATGAGACCTGGGATGAGGTGAAAGCGTATTCGGCTGAAGTGATTAAGGCGATCCGTGCAGTTGATCCCGACAATATTATCCTGGTGGGATCGACTCATTGGGACCAGGATCTGAATATTGTTGCCGGTGATCCTCTCCAAGGCTTTTCGAATTTGATGTACACGATGCATTTTTATGCAGGAACCCATAAACAATGGCTTCGTGACCGTTGCGATAAAGCCATGAAGAAGGGTATCCCGATTTTCGTTTCGGAGTGTGCCGGAATGGAGGCTACAGGTGACGGGCCAATCGATCAAATCGAATTGATACGGTATATCGATTGGATGGAAAAAAATCAGATCAGCTGGCTCTTTTGGTCAGTATCGGACAAGGACGAATCCTGTTCCGTTCTTCAATCAATCGCAAACACACGCGGCAACTGGCCTGAATCGGAGCTGAAGGAATGGGGAATTCTATCACGGAAACTGATCCGGACATATAACTATTCAACCTCAAAATAGCATTTAAGTCTTTGATCTTATTTTCTTAATCCGGAATCTTCAATCTTTATTCTTCACTCTTACCGAATTAGGACGCATACCGGACATGGCACTGTTAAAAAGTTGTTTGTCGGTGCGAGCATGCCTGTTTTACGGCTGATTGTGAAAACCCTGATCGAATTGGAATTCTGGTTCGCCGCAAGCAGGTAACTTCCGGACGGATCAATCGCAAAGTTCCTTGGTGTTCTACCTAAGGTTGCCTGGTGTTGCATCAGCTTGAGCCGGCCGGTCTTCCTGTCGGCAGAATAGACAGTAATGCTGTCATGGCCGCGGTTAGACCCGTAAACAAATCGTCCGTTCGGGTGAACATGAACATCGGCTCCGGTATTCTCACCGGAGAATTCTGCCGGAAGGAGTGACACTGTCTGGATCTCTGTCAAGATTCCGTTTTTTGTATCAACGAACAGTGAAGAGAGCGTTGAATTCAGCTCGTTGATCAGGAAAACCCGGTTTTTATCGGGACTGAAAACAAAGTGACGCGGACCGGCACCAGCAGCAGTCCTGAAAAACGGAGTTTCAGCAGGAGATAACTTACCCGTCCGATCATTAAACCGGTAAATCATAACCTTATCAATACCCAGATCGCAAACGTAAGCAAAACGGTTGTCGGGCGATAAGTTAACCGAATGGGCATGTGCTTTTCCCTGTCTTTGCGTGTTGGGCCCGGAACCGGAATGCTGTTGCATCTCCACTGCCTCGCCAAGGCTTCCGTCATCCATGACCGGCAAAACCGATACGTTTCCGCCGGTATAGTTAGCAGTCAATACAAATTTTCCATTCCTGCTGACAGTCAGATGACAGGGGTGCGCACCCAGGCTGGAACGGGAATTCAAAAAGGTCAGCTCGCTCCCGTCCTGACCCATCCGGAAAGCCGATACTGAGCCACCCGGCATTCCTTCGTATTCACCCGTTTCATTGACAGCATATAAAAAATTGCCATCGGGACTGATAGCGAGAAATGACGGATTTTCAATACCCGGATTTACTTTCTCCAACCTGATATTACCTGAAAGCATCTCCATCCGGGCCTGGTTGATGCCTTCCGCTGGACCCGTTGTATAGGTTCCGATAAATAATCTCCTGAAATCCGGACTTGCCGGTCCGCCTGCCGGAAATAGCCGATGACCACTTAAAGCAATCCCTGCTATGCCCAGCCCGCTGCTCATCAGGAAACTTCTTCGATTCATCCTTCTGTTAATAGTCCGGATAAAGATATCAAAAAAAGGACCGGACATTTCTGTCCGGTCCTTGAGGCCTGCCAGGAAAGGAATCCCGGCAGTTATATTATTGAATAAGAGTGCTACTGTAAATAATGTGGATTTTGCATCCAGGCTTCAATCGGGGTGGATTGGGGTTCAGTGCTCAGGTAGCCTTCATCGAACATCCATTGTTCGAGCTGCTGGTTGTCCAGTTCCTTGAAAACAAGTACGTAATCAAGATCATCTTCATCTTTGAAAGAGATTGTTATGTGATCAACTTCCGCCAGAAATCGTTGAACACGGTAAGCATCATCGTAGCTAAACTGATCGCCATAGATTTTAGAGATAAAATCGATGATAGGGGTATCGATTGTAAGAGTCACGGATTTCTTTTGTTTCCGGGAATTTTTAATGTCATCGGCGTTTGCCGGAGCAGTCATGCCAAGGGTAATCAGGGCAACAACCAGCAGTTTAATCAATCCATTAGCTTTCATTTATTTTCCTCCACGGTTTCTTTGGTTATTTTCTAACTATAAGACGGAGGAATCGCGATTCTGTTACGTCGCAATCTGTTAAACTATGTGAACAACAGGCACTTTATGGTTAACGTTCTGTTAATTCATTTATAGCCTCTTTTAGGTCCCGGTTGTACTATGGGGTAATACCCGGGCTCTTGAATAGTATTCTTCTTTTCAACGGTTCCTGAGTGTCAGGATACAGCCAGCATGAGCCCACCGGTTTGAGAGGAATAATCAGATTTCCGGTTGAATCCGTCACCATCGGTTGCAGGTTATCATTGAGTTTTAGTTTGCCATTGTTGTCCAGAACCAGGGTCCACGTGCCGTTGATATCAGCTTTGTCGCTCGTGAGGGACAGGCATAATGGACCTTTAAAAACAGCCTCTCCGGAAGGTTTTTCTATTGGCCAGGGTATGATCCGGTAACTGTTCGCAAATTGGATTCTGACTGTGGTGTTCTTTTTCCAATGACGATCAAGATGCAAATATCCTCCATGTTCCTTGCATTCGATCCGTCGGTCATTGAGAAAAACATCCATCGAACCGGCCCAGACTGGTTTACGAAGAGCCAGATCAAATTTAACGGGACTATCGGTCCTTAAACTGATCTCAGCCTGGTTCATTGCCGGGAAATCGCCGGAAATGTTCACTTGTACACCCTTATCAGGCAAGCTGACGGCTGCCGAAGCAAATAAATTGACATAAACGGTATCCTCTTTTTCAGTCACCAGGAAGCGGCCAATCTGGCCCAGTCCCCATTGACCCCACATGGAACAGCAACCGGGATTTTCACTGCCGAATTTTCCTCCCCATCCCTGCCATCCCTTTCCCCCGACAATATCCTGATTAAAGAGAAGGTGGCCGAAGCCACCTGTATTGAACTGATTCATAAAGAAATGATTGACAAGGGTAAGTTCGGCATCATCGACATACCGGGTATCACCCGTCAATTCAAACATCATCAGGTTAACCATGATCCAGTCGGTCAGTCCGCATCCCTCATCTTCATATGAATAAGGCATAGCCTCAGGCAAGCCGCCGGAGGCAGAAAGGTTCTCCCTGCACCATTTCAGATAATCCTTAACCTGATTCAGGTATTGCTGATCCCCGGTAACTCTCACCAGGTCGATAATCCCACGGTACAGGGAAAGCGAGTGGTGAGTGTGAGAAGTGCGTCCCGCATGGCTGGCCAGACTTCTGGCCAGTTCGATCGTCCATTCCTGATTGGTATTCTCATAAAATTTAACCAGACCGTCGATGCAATGGCCAAAAAACTCATGCAACATGCCATCACTTCTGGTTATCCATAGGGGAGCCTTACTTTCAAAATACCTTGCCATCCGTTCAGATGCATTCAGGAAACGCGGGTCGCCGGTATCCTCATACGCATCCATCAATCCCCTTAAACAGAAACCGTTTCCTGAAATAAGCCGGACATCGTCAGACAGGTGTGATCCGGGGGGGCCAAAATTCCCTTCCGGATTCTGCAACGGCAATACGATGTCGCCAATGGCTTTTCTCATGTCATGAGCCTCGCTCCAGCCGTATCCTTCAGCGACATGGAGACAAGACAGATAACGACCTATTTGGTCTCCCGGCCAATCCCACCACAAGGCACCCGGTTTTCCGCTGGCGCTGGCAGCAAAACTCGCGAGGCTGTACCGGTCGGTATGAGTCAACAAATTAACGGTGACCGCCTGGTACCGGGTACCCAATTCTCCTTCCAGGAGGATATTTTTAAAATCAGGAGTCTGCATGGCCGCAAAGGACTTGTTTGATCTGGTATCCTCTGATCCCGGTCCGCTGCAGCCAATAAGAACCACAAGCATCAGACAACAGGATAAATTCCATATCTGCCTATGAAATCGCTTCATTTGATAATGATTAAGGGTTAGGTTTACGAAAGACATATTCTTTGAACCGTTTAATTTAGATATTATTCACTTTCCGACATCAGATTTTATCTATTTTAGAAAACTAAATATCTTTTAAACCTAACCCCGCCTTATGAAGAAAAGCACTTCCCACTACAAACTGTTATTAACAGGAATTCTGGTCTTTAGTCAAATCTTAAGTTCGACATCTCTTCCGGCGCAGGAATACAATCTGAAACCTCTGTTTGAGAAATATGGCCTGATCATACATGAACAGGGAGGGCGGAATACCTGTTCGGTTTTTGCCGTTACCGGCCTGATCGAGTTTGAATATGCCCATCGTTTCGGACAAAAAATCAACTTTTCCGTGGAGTACCTCAACTGGGCATCCAACCAGGTGGCAGGCGATAAGGATGACGGTTCCTATTTTTCCGATGCATTGACCGGCCTGCAGAAATACGGTATCTGTGAGGAAACCTATCTTCCCTATTCCTCAAAGGAATACAATAAAAAGGTTAAGCCATCGAAGGCTGCCCTTAAAAACGGTGATAAATATAAGAAGGCCGAGACGGTCTGGATCAAGGAATGGGATCCCAACTGCGGAATGACCGAGGACCAGATCCAGCAGGTGAAGGCACAGATAAGGAACGATCACCCTGTTGCCATCGGGTTCCAATGGCCAAAAAAAGAAGAGCAATACAGGAAGATTGTCAATGGAATGATGTCAGTCCCCCAGCGTGAAGGGGTATTTGACGGTCATAGTGTTATCATGGTCGGTTATAAGGATGACAAATCAGCCCCCGGAGGCGGATACTTCATTTTCAAGAATTCCCATGGTATTGGATACGGCGAGAACGGCTATGGCAAGATGCCTTTCGAATATGTGAGCAAATACGCCAATGACGGAATTTCCGTAAGAGTTGCGGAGGATACCGGCAAAACTGGGACCATCCGGCTTACGGAAATGGATGCCACCAAGATCGAACGCGGAATAGGTGCCGAAAAAAATGCCCTCAGTAAATGGCTGATCACTCTTGATGGAAATGCGGTTACATTAACAGCAACGGTTACCTTGAGCCAAAATGCCAAGGACAGTACGGCTGCCGAATTTATCATTTTGGGAGACCATAATATTTTGTGGAGCAGCGGCACCATCAAGGCAGGAAACCAACCGAAGGCAGCTAAAACCGATCTGAAAGGCATCCGGAAACTGGCGTTGCTGATTATGAACAGAGGGAAAAATGAGATTGATGTTGCACCAGCTTGGAATGATGGCCTGATCACTTATCGGGGCAATGTACCGTTTGCTTCAGATAACCGTGTGGTAAGAGGACCTGAAGTGATCCTGACACCGGCCTCCCCGGCTGAACCGAGGATAAATGCACCGAAAATTTATGGCGTGCATCCGGGATCACCATTTCTTTACCGGATCCCTGCAACCGGTGACCGGCCTATGCAGTTTAAGGTGGAAAACCTGCCAGAAGGTTTATCGGTTGATCAATCCGCGGGAATTATCACAGGGAGTATTGAATCGCCTAGGAGTTACAAAACCGTACTGGTTGCAAAGAATGCCAAAGGGGAAAGCCGCTTCAATTTTACCATCGAAGCAGGCCCCACCCTCGCCCTGACACCTCCGATGGGGTGGAATAGCTGGTATATCTATTACTCACGGGTAAGCGATTCCATTATGCGCCGGGCAGCCGATAAAATGATCGAATCCGGCATGGCTGATTTCGGCTATTCTTATGTTAATATCGACGACTGCTGGGCAATCCGACTAAACTCGACCGATCCGGTAATCGGCGGCGAACTCCGGAATCCCGACGGGAGCCTGCGCACCAATAAGCGGTTCCCCGACATGAAGAGCCTGACCGATAACATCCATGCCAAAGGGTTGAAGGCTGGTATTTATTCTACTCCCGGGAAAAAAAGCTGCGCCGGTTATACCGGAAGTTTCGACCATGAAGGTCAGGATCTCAGAACCATGGCCGACTGGGGTTTCGACTTCCTGAAATATGACTGGTGTTCCTATGGCAGGCTGATCCCCGAACGGACCCTGGAAGCCTGCAAGAAGCCTTACCAGTTGATGTGGGATGAATCATTGAAGATTAAGCGGGATATTGTCCTCAACCTTTGCCAGTACGGTATGGCGGATGTCTGGAAATGGGGAGCTACCGTTGGCAATAGCTGGCGAACAACAGGCGACCTCGGGATTCTTGAGGGATCCTCCATGCCACCCTACTATTATATCGGACTGGCTAATGCCGAACACTGGGAGTATGCCAAACCGGGCGGATGGAACGATCCGGATTACATCATGGTTGGCTGGTTCCGGAATGCCCTCCATGAGGAAGAGTTTGAAAAGACCAGCCTGACTCCCGATGAGCAATATGCTTACATGTCAATGTGGTCGATGATGGCAGCCCCTCTCTTTTACAGCGGGGAAATGAGCCTGCTGGATCCTTTTACCCTGAATATCCTCTGCAACCATGAGGTCATCGGCATTAACCAGGATATTTTGGGCAAGCAAGCCCGGATCATCCGAAAAACTAAAAACGAGCTCATCATGGTCAAAGAGCTTGAAGACGGTTCAAAGGCTGTAGCGATGTTCCACTCCACGGGCAATGCCAATTTCAGCAATCCCGATCTCGTCGACGAGGAAGCCGCTGGGATGGATGGTGTAATGAAAAGTACCACAGATCCGGCCGATCTGTTCATCTGGGATAATCAGCCGGCACCCACACCGATGACGGTCACTTCGGAAGAGCTTGGATTCAAGGGTAAATTCAAGGTCCGCGATATCTGGAGACAGAAAGACCTGGGTGAATTTTCAGGCAGCTATACTGCTGAAGTACCCTATCATGGCGTGGTGATGATCCGGGTACAATAATCATCCCCAGGGATGGAAAGCAGCCCTTATTCACCCTTCAGCAGGTAGAAAAGGGCTGCTTTTGTAACATTTCGGGAGGTCGATCGACTAATTAGTTAAATCTCTCAGCAATGAAAAAAGCTATTTCCTTCCTTATTGTGCTTTCCGCACTGGTTATCACCGCTAACACCCAGGTTTTACCAACCGGCAGCCTGAAAGGCACCGTCCTCAATCTTACCGACAACACCCCATTCAGCCAGGTTAATGTTGCGGCCTATACTTTACCCGATACCACTTTAGCCGGCGGGTCCGTCACCCAGTCCGACGGCACTTTTTCAATCAAAGACCTTCCATTCGGCAAATATCAGGTTCGCATCAGGTATGTTGGTTATAAACCATATGAAACTGATTTTACCCTTAGTTCCACACAAACCCAGTTTGATGCCGGAACAATTGGACTATCCGAATCAGCCGAAAATTTGCAGGGAGTCGAGGTTGTCGGCGTCAAACCGGGAATTATTTTTCAGTCTGATAAAAAGATCCTGAACGTTGCCCAGCTCAAACAGACAGGGGCTACAACACTGATCGAGGTCCTGGAAAACGCACCGGGCATTACAACTGATGCAGAAGGAAATGTACTCCTCAGGGGCAGTTCCAATTACGTAGTCCTGGTCGACGGCAAGCAGTCGCCAGTGGCTGGGACTTCACTGTTGCGGCAGCTCCCGGCAGATATGGTTGAGAATATCGAAATCATGACCAATCCCTCAGCTAAGTATGAGGCTGCAGGTGCTGCCGGAATCATCAATCTGATCCTGAAAAAAACGAAAACCGGAGGTTTTAACGGTCAGGCCACGGTGACCGCAGGGTGGAACAATAAATATATCGGCGACTGGCAGATGGGTTACCGGAAAAATAAGATCAACCTGTTTGCCGGGGTTTCGGCTAATTACATTCAGACACGGGCCGATGGAACGATCAGTCGAACCCTGTTCGATTCCTTGCAGACTGTCAACCGGAACAGCATATTGATCCAGGAAGTAAATATCAAATCACTGAACTTCAATGCAGGAATGGATTATGACATCAATAAGAACAATTCCGTTTCGTTAAGCGGACGTTTTGGCAAGATGAGTCAAAATGTCAATATTATCAACCAGATTAGTTTGCTGGTTTCAGACAGTCCTATAAAAAACTGGTTGCTGTACACCAACGGTCTGAGCCTTGACGGGGGCTATTTTAATCCGCAGTTCAACTTCAGGCATAAATTCGACACCCTTGGGCAGACACTTGACTTTGATGTTTTTGCCGGTGTTTTTTCAGGCGAGCTCAACCAGTTGTTGCAGGAAAATCCATCCGATTCGCTTTATAATCCGGAGAACCAGTTCAATACCAGAAGCCAGTCGTTAACTTATCTTGACATTAAGGATATCCGGATAAAAATCGACTATGTCAAGCCCTTTGCATCAGGCAATAAAATCGAGGCCGGTGCCCAGGTCAACCTGAACAATGACCAGTCAGACTTTCATTATCAGGATTATGATCTCCTGACTTCAGGATGGGTGGATAATCCGTTATATACGAACAACTTCATACTCTACAGGAATATCATTGCCGGTTACGGAATCTGGTCGGGTAAAGTGAAGAAACTGAGCTATTCTCTCGGAATCAGGTCTGAATTTACCGACCAGCGCATCGACCAGAGGACTATTAACGAAGAATATAAAACATCCTACCTGGATTTCTTCCCCAGTGGATCGGCCTCTATCGAGCTGCCAAAAAGCCAATCGGTTCAATTCAGCTTTAGCCGCAGGATCAACCGCCCAGCAGGAATTCAATTGAATCCGTTTCCACAGTTCATCGACAACCTGACCATTCAGCTGGGAAATCCGGATCTGCTTCCGGAATATATCCAATCTTATGAGCTTTCATTCCAGAAACAAACCAAGCTGGGACTGGTCAGTGCCCAGGGTTATTACCGCGACGTAAAAAATGTGGTATCCATTGCACTTCTTAAGGATTCGCTCGACAGGATCAGCCTGACATCCATGAATGCCAACCGTTCACACTCCGCAGGTATTGAGCTTAACGGTAATATACAGGCAGCAAAATGGCTGATGCTGATGGCCAATGCCAATTTATATTACTATACCCTGTTGGATCCGGGCATGTCGGATGAGATAAAGAACAGCATTTTCTCCTGGACAGCCCGGTTAAACACGGTATTCCTCTTCGGTCCGAATACACGCTTTGTTATATCGAATAATTATACCGGCCCTTCTGTGATGTTGCAGGGACGCCAGGGAGGAAGGTTCCTCATGAACCTGGGCCTGACCCAAACCATGATGAAGCGCAAGGCTTCCCTGACACTGGGTGTCCGTGACCTGCTGCGCACAAACCGGACACTTCTTGAAACCTATTCTGAAGGGCTGACGGTTGTCACCAGTATCAGGGGAGAATCGCCCATGGTAACGCTGACGTTCACTTACAACATCAATAATTACAAGCAGCGCCAGGAAGAGGAGCAAATGGACCTGAATTTTGTCCGGTAAATAATTCCGGCATTACACACTAAGCAACTTTATTTGCTCATTTGCAATTAATAGTCTTCCGATTAATTTCATCCTGATTAACTTTAGGGGGAAAACCATCTCCTGAAACATTCTATCCTGAATCATGATGAATAAAAACAATCTGTTGACATGCCTCGGTATCACTGTACTGCTAATATCAGTCTGCCCGGTTATTGGCCAGGAATCAAATCTGGTTTCAGATACCCTCCGCAATAATGCGCTGAAAGTGTATATGAGTGCCGGAGATTACATTAAAAGAGAAATCCCGTACATTAATTATGTGAGGGATCTCAAAGAAGCACAGGTCTATATTGTGACGACCTACCAATCGACCGGTTCCGGAGGAATGGAAACTACTTTCTTCCTTGTCGGCCAGCACGAATTCGCAGGGATGGCTGATACTGTCAGGATCCGGGAATCACCGGATGATACCGAAGATATCAGTCGTGCCAAAAGAGTGAAAGGTTTGAAGATGGGGCTCATGCGATATGTCCAGAAAACACCTTTATCAGAATACTTTGATATAACATTCAACAAACCTCTGAAGGAACAGGTGACGACAGATCCATGGGATAGTTGGGTTTTCAGAAGCAGCATCCACGGTTATCTGAACGGTGAAAGCAGCTATAAATCGAATGATTATGGTGCCAGCTTGTCTGCCAACAGAATAACGGAAGCATGGAAATGGAATATATACGGCAGTGCGAGTTTTGAACAAAACAAATACCTTATTGAAGACACGACAATCTATGCTACAAGCCAGTCTTATTACCTAAGTGCAAGTTCTGTCAAGAGCTTGACCGATCACTGGTCAGTAGGTGCTTTCTCTAACGTTGCCTCTTCAACTTATAGTAATTCCCGGCTCGGCATCAGCTTAATGCCAGGCATTGAGTATAACGTCTACCCCTATAAAGAATCCACAAGAAGGCAGCTGACTTTTCAGTATTTGCTTGGATTCTGGCATTACAACTATGGAGATACCACAATTTATGACAAGATCAGGGAAAACCTTTGGGGGCAAAGAATTAATATAGGATACGAAGTGGTGCAGAAATGGGGCTCAATTGAGGGCTCACTGGGATGGAGCAATTATTTTCACGACTGGTCGAAGAATAATCTGAACGGAGGATTATATATTGATCTCAGGATTGCTAAAGGTCTTAGCTTGCATATGGGAGGTGGCGCTTCAATCATCCATGATCAATTGTCCCTGGTTAAAGGAGGCTCCTCGTATGAAGAAATTCTCCTAAGAATCAAGCAGATTAAGTCATCCTATTATTACTACACTTCCTTCGGATTGTCTTATACCTTTGGCTCAATATATAATAATGCAGTTAATCCAAGGTTCGGAAACAATTAAAAAAAAGAACCCGACCGTTGCCGGCCGGGTATCTTTGGGACTGTTTCGAAAACAAACACTTACTCCTTGCAGTATCTTTACTCATAAGACGGACGTATAACCGTTTTGTTACGTCTCACACGGTTAAATAATGTTAAGAAACACGAGTATTTCGTTAATGCTTTGTTAAAACCTTCGGAATCTTCTTCTCAACTACAATCCGGACACCACCCCAGGTTGCCCCGCTGAGCGAATTCAGGATTTCTTTTTCAAACCGGCTGTCTGCTTCAAAGAAGGAAAAATTCCGTTGCAGATCAATTTTACCGATCCGTATTTCCTTCGTACCGGTCTGGTCGTTGATCAGCCCGATAAGATTGTTCGGGGCAAGGTTGTTTTTAGTACCCAGATTTATATAAAAAAGAGAATAGCTTGTTCTTTTACCTCCCGCTCTCTTCTCGCCGTCAGAGCCTTTCTTCGAATCATGAACATCGGCATTAAGGTCGGGAGCATTTTCATAAAATGAGAGAAAACGGTTGAACTCTACTGATACAAACCTTTTTATAAGGTCATCATGGTCGAGCCAGCTTAGCTTTCGATATATGGAAGGGAGGAACTGCCCGATCATAGATTCGTTTACCTCCACCTTTTCCACTTTATCTATCAGGTTAAACAACTGTTTTTCACAGATTTCAACACCATTTGGAACTGGTTTCCTGATGAATTTCTTCCGGAGAATTTTTTCCAGTTGTTCGATCTTGGAATATTCACGGGTATGAATAATTGCGATCGAAGTTCCTGTCTTACCAGCCCTGCCCGTCCGTCCGCTCCTGTGGATATATAAGTCGAGCTCATCGGGCAGGTTATAGTTAATGATATGGGTCAGATCATTGACGTCGAGGCCACGGGCGGCGACATCAGTTGCAACCAGCAGTTGAACATGTTTCTGTCTGAACCTGCTCATCACGAAATCCCGCTGGGCCTGTGACAGGTCCCCATGGAGAACATCGGCATCATAGCCCTCGCCCATCAGTTTATCGGCCACTTCCTGGGTTTCAGCCCTTGTTCTGCAAAAAACGATCCCGTATATCTTCGGATAGACATCGACAATCCGCTTGAGTGCATTGTAGCGATCGCGAGCATGAACCATATAAAACTCATGCTGAACATTATCCGCTCCTGCATTTTTTCTACCCACCGATATTTCGACCGGATCGGTCATATATTTCCTCGATATTTCTCGGATTTCACCGGGCATGGTAGCGGAAAACAAAAGAGTCCGCTTTATTTTAGGTGTTTCAGCGAGGATGGTATCCAGGTCATCTTTGAAACCCATCGACAACATCTCGTCGGCTTCATCAAGGACCAGCCACCGGACCGACTGGACCTTAAGTATTTTCCGGTTCAGGAGGTCGATCGCCCTGCCTGGGGTGGCAACCACCATGTGAACTCCGTGTTTAAGAGCCTGAATCTGTGGCTGGATGCTGGCTCCTCCGTATACGGCCAGTATTTTAAATCCGGGGAGATATTTCGAAAATTTTTGCAAATCGCCGGTTATCTGCATGCATAATTCCCTTGTAGGACACAGCACCAGTGCCTGGATCGTATTGGTATTCAGATTGATCTGCTCCAGGATCGGCAAGCCGAAACCCGCAGTTTTTCCGGTTCCCGTCTGCGCTAATGCAACGAGGTCGCCTCCCTGAGCCATCAAAAACGGGATTGTTTGTTCCTGGATCGGGGTAGGCTGTTCAAAGCCCATGTCGGTGATCGCTTTCAGTATTTCCTGACGCAAACCGAATTCTTCAAAGTGATTCATTCATTCCTCCGTTACAGCGTCAGATCAAAGAACCTGAAAGCCATTGTGTTATTCAGGCCGCAAAGGTAATATTTTATCTGGATTTTATTTCCGGATTTACAGAATCATGTCTGCCGGAATTCAGACGTTAGCCCGCAGTGAGTAGGCCATCAGTACATCACCCCGGCGGATATACAGGACGCCGTTCTTGATGACCGGGTGAGCAAAATGCTCGTTAGTACCCAGAGTAACCGTAAAGCTGCTGACTGGTTTAAGTTTGCCATTATGAAAGTCGACCAGGTAAACCAAACCTTTATCGTTATAGGAATAGAGCATGCTGTCAGCGTAGATTGTAACGCCCCTTCCTGTCTTGATGGAATCAATGACAACTCCTTTATCGGCATCAAGGCATTTCAGCCATACCTGCCGCTGACCGGTAGAAATGAGGTAGTTATCAATTTTAACAAAACCACCCATGCAATTATCAAAAGAGCGGTTGCGCCAGATTTCGGTGACACTTTTGCCGTCATCGGAAAGTTTAAGCCTGGCAGCACAGCTTTGCGTTGTACCGGCAACGTAATAAAGATAACCATCATCATAGAGGGGCATATTCGCGTGGACAAAACCGGTGGTATCGAGATCATGTATCCACATGGTTTTCCCTGTTTTTGCATCGATTCCGATAAGGGAATGTTCAGACAGGGCAACCACCTGCTTGCTGTTTTTCACCGGGATCATGATAGCGGAACTGTATGCTTCAATCTGACCGGCTCCTTTGGAGATCCATTTGATCTTTCCGGTAAAACGGTTCATGGCAACAAGGTTGGTATCTTTGCCGCCCGGTTGGCAATAGACGAAATCTTCGTCCACAAGGGGTGATTGAGCATATCCATGGAGGGTATTGGTCCCGTGCAGATCACTGATCATGTTCAGATTCCAAACCTCTTCCCCGTTTTCATACCGGAGGCAGGCCATATCTCCCATTCCCGATGTAACATAAACCAGGTCTCCTACAACTGTTGGTGTAGAGCGGGGCCCGCCGTGATGGACAGAAAAGTCTTTCCCAAACTGTTTCTTCCATAAAAGATTTCCCTCCAGATCGAAGGAAAAAAGGTATGCCATGCTGTCGATATCTCCGTTAATAAAAATCCGGTCTTCAGTAACAGCAGGGGATCCATATCCCATTCCAATGCCGCTTGAAGCCCAGAGTAGTCTAGGACCCTCTGCGGGCCATTCTTTCATCAGCCCGGTTTCATTATAAATACCGTTGCGTGATTCGCCCCGAAACTGGTAAATTCTTACAGGGTCATCGCCCGGGAACAGAAATGCCAGGCAGAACAGAACCGAAAGGGAAAATTTGATCATAACATTGGCAATTAATACGTAATTTACAACCACAAGGCTGAAAAATTACGTAATAATACGGTTTTCCTGAAAAAATAAACCACCAAGGCTATCTGGTCACCTTAACATCGATACCGGAATCATTGCCGCCGAACTTATTCAATCTGTATTTAAAAGAAAGGAGTACATAGCGGCCTATAATGTTCGACTGGCGCTCCATCAGGTAATTCATTTCGCTAATTCTCTGCAGGCCGGTGTTTTTATTGAGGAGATCGACCCCCTGAAGAGTGAGAATGCCCCGGTTGTGTTTAAGGAAGCTATAGCTGACCTCCGCACCGATCAGCGGAATACTGATTGATTCATCAAAGCTTCTGGCGGTGTAATTTGTGACATCAGCCGTCAGGTTAAAATTCCAATGATCATTCGGAGTGAATTGCATTTCACCGAATACCGAGAAATCGACATACCTGTTGTTCAGCGATTCCTGTATCGAGTACCAGGAATCTGTCAGGGTAAAGGCCGCTCCTGCATTAATGTCCCATTTGACCTTTTTACGGTTGTCAAAGGTTAAAGAAAGACGATGGCTCAGAGTTGTATTAATATTCTCAATTCCATTGACCAGGCTGATGCCCCGGTTCAGGTTTTCACGGATCGAGGTATTGGCTTTAACACCCAGTTTCCGGATCACGGTGTTGAAATCGATATTACCCCCCACCTGATAATCGTTATCAACATTTATCAGGCTCATCGTCTGAACGAGGTTTTCATCCACCGTGCGGGCCCAATTGATCTTATCATGGGTATATCCGGCATTCACGCTGGTAAACAAGGATGTAAAAGTGAACTGGTCAAACAGCAGCCAGTGAAGATAGAGGTTGTGGCTGTATTCAGGCCTGAGGTTTTGATTACCGTACATCAGCGACAGTGGATTAGTGTTATCAACTACCGGCATCATCTGGCTGATTGTAGGTGTATTCACGCTGGACATGTACATCACCGACAACCGTCGTCCCGTTTTGTATTCATTCTCCCAGGAAAGACTGGGAGTCAGGTACAGGAATTCGCCCTGAACAGGATCTTTGTCCCAGAGCGAGGAGGCCAGCCGGCCTAATTCAATGCCGAGAGCAACCACAGACTGTACTTTATCGGTGTTTCTCTTCAGGCTGATCTCCGGATGTACATATTGGTAATTCTTGGTAAAATCAGGACTGAGTGAATCAATGACCAGGTCGGTTTCCAATGGGATTCCCATTGTTTTACTGTAATTTTCCCGACTGTTCCCGGCCTTGATTTCCGGTTCGACAAACAGTCTTTTTGCTACTTTCTGATTGATGGAAATACCGGCAGAATAATTCAGATTCCGGGAGGCAATATTTTGAAAACGACTTTCAACCTGCTCATTTCCTGTTGAATAAATAGTAGAATTCAAGTACCGGCTTGCAGATTCGCTGGCCGCCAGGGAGAAATTACCGGTAATCTTAAGGACCGAACGGTTCCGGTTGAACTTTTTCAGATAGGAACCACCGGCATTTCCTGAAACGCTTCCCGATTCACCGGTACTGGTGCGTGCCAGGGTGTTGGTCAGGATGCTGTTAAGGAAACTGGAACTATTGGAGTTCATCGGTCTAAAACCCGATGAGAGGCTGAAGGAACCGTTGATGATAATGTTCTGCGTTGAATCGAGGCGATATCTCAATCCAAAACTAACCCTGTGAGAGGTATCGCGCACGACCTGGTTTGCTTGTTCCTGTTGATAAAAAGAACCTCCTTCGGTATAATTCCAGGTTTTCGTGCTTTCGGTCAGTCGCTTATTTGAGCCATTTGCCATGTAGGACATGAAAACACGGCTGTCCTTACTCCAGGAGTATGAAAAATTAGCACCTGCAGCTCCTGATGAGGTAAGGCCGGAAACCGGAGTACCAAAATTGACCGGGAAGCTATTATCATCTCCGATCACTATATGTCCGCCACCGCCGGCCAGTGCATTGAGCCCTCCGCTAAAGGTTAGGTAATCGTTAAATGAAAATCCGAACTGATTGATATTGTTCATCATACCCAGAACAGCATATTGGGTTTTATCCGAGAAACGGTAAGCCTTCCCGCTGCCCATATAATGTTCCCCGGTTCCGGCACCGGCAGTGACATCACCGAAAATGCCCTTTTTCTTGTCATCCTTCAGCACCAGGTTAACGGTTTTATCGCGTGTCCCGTCATCAATACCGGTAAAATCGGATTCTTCCGACCGCTTGTCGTAAACCTGAACTTTGTTGATTGCATCTGCCGGGATATTTTTCGTTGCTACCTTAGGATCATTACTGAAAAATTCCTTGCCATCGACTAAAACCTTTCTCACGTCTTTGCCAAGAGCTTTGATATTTCCAGCGCGATCGACCTCAATACCGGGCAATTTCCTGAGCAACTCCTCTACATTTGCATCGGGGCGGATCTTAAAAGCCTTGGCATTGAATTCAATAGTATCGTTCTTGATTTGAAGGGGAATATATTCACCGACGACCTGGACCTCCTTAAGGTTGACCGGTTTGGGATTCATTACAATTGCGCCGAAATAGTCCCCGCCGGGAAGAGGAATATTCACAGGCTTGTATTGTGTCTGGTATCCCAGGTAGGCAACATGCATCAGGAACTTGCCCTTTTTCAGGTCTTTCAACTCAAAATGACCTGTTTCATTGGTGATCCCGAAATATTCCATCGTCGAATCTTCAGGATTCAGGAGTACCACTGTTGCAGTAGCCAGCGGAGCCCCTTTTTCACCGAACACATCACCCTGGATGATGTTGCCTTGCGGATAAGCTGATAAGGCGCAGAAGAATATCAGCAACAAAGAATAATAGCAACGCATGTTATTCAGGATTTCTGCTGATTCTCATAATCACATGAGAGGTGGCGCCGTCACCGGATACACCTTCCTCAATGCCCATCTCTTTTCTCTTTTCCTCGACAATCCTGTTAAATTCTTCTTTCGTTACTTTCTTGCCCTCTTTGGGCTTCTCAAGCCTGGCAATGTCACCAGTGGTCTCTTCAACCGAGGTTGCCGTGATGATACGGTCGCCGTCCTTAACATTGACTTCGAGGACCAGTCCGGGCAAATTATTATATAAACCGGGACCGGCTGAAACCGGGATGGAAGGTGTGAACCAGGCAACCGTTTTGACACTGTCTTTCTCCAATACAGCCTCCTGACAGGTATAACCGAGAATTTCCCTGGCATTTCCCGTAAGCTTCCAGGGCGATGTTTCCATCTCTCCTTCAATCAGGAACATGCGGGTCATGAATTCGCGCTGTTCGATCTGCTTCTTGGTCTTCAGATCGGTAAACAATCTATTGTCAGGCTCCTCCATATGGACCTGGATCATTCCGCCTCCCTCTACATCTGACATTATATCTTCCTCCTCCGCCACGTCTTTATTGTTAGTATATAAAGCTGCATCCTGGTTGAAGACCAGGATTTTATTCGATTTGCGCTCTTTAGGCAGCATGTTGGAGAATTGCGCCCCGTCTCCTTCCAGATGAATATCCAGCTTGACTTTTTCTTCGTACCTAACGGTTCCGGATGTGATTTTTTTACCGTCATTCTGTGCGGCAGCAACCTGAAACATTGCTATACCCGCCAATACCAGTATCGTAGTTTTCATGTTATAGTTTTTTTTCGATTCAAAAGTATGGAGGGGATTCAAGCCGGATAGTTAACCTCCTATAAATTAAGGTTAATTAAGGTTAATGCCTGTCGCGGATCACTTTTCTGAAAGTACATTTGCTTCATCAAATGATGATGAAACAGCCCACTAAAATAGGATTATTACGAATTTTGCTGATAGTCAGCCAGTTAGTAATAACCGGTTTCGTGATCCAATGGCTGATCTATCAGTACAATGAGCAGAAGCAAGCGCTCACCGAGGAGTTGTGCCGGCAATATGCGGAATCCCGGGAACAGGTGATAGACAGCCTGTTGCTGAAACATGTGGTTAATCCCGTCATCAGACTCCGGCATACATCCGGAACTGATACCATTCAACAAACGACCCAAGCCCTGATGGCTTTTACTGTTTCAGATTCTATGGCGGCCGGAAAAGAATCCGGGATACCACTTGATATACAGTTCCAGGATAAAGAAGCCATGTTGTTACGTTCAGTCAGGCTGTTCATCAGCCAGTCCAATGATTCAGTGCACAAGCTTGAGGGATTCTCCGGTTACATTCAAGGCGGTCCCGATTCCGCTATGTTTAAGGATGTTTTTTCTAAGAGGCTTACCCGGGAAGGAATTTCGGTTACGTTTACCTTGACCAGCGACAGCATGAAAGCTGATCATCAAAGTAAAGAGAAAGTTATTTTTTTAGGAGATTCATTAAGCCATTTTTTTCCTGCAGCCAAAATTGGAAAGTTAAACCCGTTAATACTGAGAAAAATGACGGCTCAGGTATTCTTTTGCCTGATCCTTCTGATACTCACTGCCTCAGCCTTTATTATAACATTTATCAGTCTGAAACGGCAGCTCGTCCTGAATGCCCTGCGAAACGAATTCGTAGGAAACATAAGTCACGAACTGAAAACTCCCGTATCAACGGTTAAGGTAGCATTGGAAGCCTTACGCACTCATGACCATTTAAAAAGTCCCGAAAAATGCGACGAATATGTCTCCATGGCTTCGTTGGAACTCAACAGGCTGGAAAAGCTGGTGAACCGCGTACTCGATCAATCACTCCTGGAAGAAAAAACCGGCTTAACGAATCCGGAAAGGATAGATCTTAATGATTTGGTTGCCGAAGTCATCAAGGGACTTGATTTACGGATTAAATCAGAAAACGCACAACTGATCTTTGATGACAGCGAAAAAGGATTGGCTGTATCCGGCGACCGTTTATATATAGACAGCGTTCTGATGAATCTAATAGACAATAGCCTGAAGTATGCCGTACCTTCCGCTGAGATTAACGTCAGAACTTATTCGCAGAAAGGACATGTGTGTTTATCTGTCACCGATAATGGTCCGGGTATCCCTCACGAATATCAAACACGCATCTTTGAAAAATTCTACCGTATTCCCGGTGACAACAGGCACAATGTCAAAGGGTACGGATTGGGGCTTAGTTTTGCACGGCAGGTTATGAAGCAGCATGGAGGTTCCATCAGTGTAAAAAATCTCGATAGAGGCTGCAGGTTTATTCTCACTTTTCCGGCTCCGGCATGAGAACCAGGATCCTGTATATTGAAGACGAACAGTTTTTGGGGAAAATAGTTTCCGAATCCCTTGAATCTGAAGGATTTGAAGTGCGTTGGGAAACAGACGGTGCCGCTGTCATGGGCCAGTTGACTGCGTTTGGTCCGGATATCTGCGTGATCGACATCATGCTTCCCAATGTGGACGGTTACACTTTGTGCCGTCAGATAAGGTCAGACTTTCCTTCGGTGCCGATCCTGTTCCTGACGGCAAAAACCGAGACCAAAGACCTGGTCAAGGGATTTGAGGCCGGGGGAACCGATTATGTGAGGAAACCCTTCAGCCTTGAGGAACTTGTGGTCAGGATCCACAATCAACTGCAGATCATGACCGGCTCCGGTAAGATAAATCAGGACAATCCCGAGGAGATTCCATTGGGAAAGTACCGTCTGTTTCCCCGCCGGTATGAACTGCAAGCCCCGTCAGAAGTGATCCGTTTATCTCAGCGCGACATGCAGATCCTCACTATACTGGCTTCATCGCCCAACGGTGTCACCGACCGCAGGGAACTGCTCCTGTCGGTTTGGGGTGACGACTCATTTTTTAACTCCCGCAACCTGGATGTCTATATCCGCAAGATTCGCGGATACCTTAAGGAAGATCCGACCATCCAGATACAGACCCTGAAGGGGAAGGGATATTTGCTTACCGTAGAGAATTCCGGCCCGGAATTTTAAAAGCAAACGACTCTCTTAATTTGACCTATCTCCTTACCTTTCGTATTATATCATGTAATACAACCTGATGGACCTTAGGATAACCGATCAGCTGATTGAAGACATAAGGCTTAATCATGACGGCGCTTTCAGGAAGCTGATCGATCAGACTCAGCGGTATGCCTACGAAACGGCTTACCGCATCACCCGGAGTCCCGAAGATTCAAGGGATATTGTCCAGGAGGCGTATATCAGGATTTGGAAAAACATTGAAAAGTTCGATTCGAAAGGTTCTTTTAAATATTGGTTCCATAGCATTTTGAGAAACCTGTCTATTGACTGGCTTCGAAAACAGGCTGTCCAAAACAGCAAACCGGTCCGGAGTTCGGAAATACCTGACAGGCAGTCTGATGGATCAGGACCCGATACCCTGCTTGAGAGAGATGAGGTTAATCTCTTAATCAGGAGCTGGTTGCCCGGGTTGCCAAAAACACAACAAAAGATCTTCATTATGCGTGACCTCGAAGGCCTAAGCATTAAGGAGGTTGAGCAAGAGACGGGATTGTCGGGGCCAAGCATCAAAACAAACCTATGGCTTGCAAGAAAGAAACTAAGGGAACTTCTAATCTCGAACGGATATCATTAATTGATTGAAAATGAACAAATGTGCGAAAACTGAATCCTTGATCTATCTGACTGATGATGAACTTGGCCAGGCGGAGCAGGATCTGCTTCATGAGCATCTCGTGAATTGCAGCCGGTGCCGTGAAATCCGGGCACAGGTTCTGAGGAACCGTAACCTGCTGCTTGAAGTTCCTGACTCCCCGGCTGTGGTTTATCATGATTTTACTGTCCTGGCTCGACATTTTTCCGAATCGGGCAGAATGCCTGAACGTTCCGTTCAACAGAAGGTTTTCAGATTAGTGGGCTGGCCATCGGCTGTGGCAGCCTGTCTGTTCCTCATCCTGTTTTTCGGTGAGCAGGCCCAGACTGTCAGAAAAATTGTCGCACTCGAGAAAGATCTTGCCGAAATCGTTTTTACAGACGCTCCCCGGATGGTTGATCGCTGGGCCATAAAGGAATCTGCCCAAATACTGGATAAGTCAAACAAAAAGTTCCATCCCACCCCTTTCAATATCGCCTGTATCAATCGGGACCACGAAGCCGGGAAGCCGTCCGCGACTCCTGGCTTTACCGAGTACCAGTCAATCAGAATAAAGCGTAATCCATTTTTTTACAATGCCTTTATCATCCAATCCAAAACCATAACCCGATGAAAAAATTATCGTTAACAACCAGTCTAAGCCTTATAGGCCTGTTTCTTTTCCTGCCCGGGTGCCTGGATGTCTATCTGACCACACAGCTTTTTCCAAATGGTGAAATCGAAAAAACCATAGTGATCAAAGGCGACTCAGCCGATATTCCGAAAGCTCCATTCTTCTTTATGAAAGATAGCGGGTGGACCCGGAAATGGATCACCGGTGACGATAACAAACCCAACCTGGTCCTGACTAAAAAATTCAGATCATGCAAGGATCTGAACAAGGTGATGAACCCGGCCGATTCGACCATTCAGACCATCCGGGTACAATCGGAACTGAAAAGGAAATTCCGATGGTTCTTTACCTATTTCGACTATTCGGAAACCATTTACAGGACGGATCCCTATAAAACCGTTGATTGGAGGGACTATCTGTCGGAGAACGAACTGAGGCTGGCAAAGATTTCCGATGAGGACGAGCTGAAGTCAGATCCCGATTACGATAGCCTGGAAATTAAGAGAATCGACAAGAAATTGGAAGAATTTATAGCCCACTCGGCTTTCGAAGATTATTACCGGACTCTGCTGACGGTCATGGCCAGGGAACCGCAATTCTCAGGCGAGGTGAGCCTCTTGAAAAACCAGAAAGAGGATTTCTACCATTTTATGATCGACAGTTCCGGTCAACTAGAGGGTCCTGAGTTGCTG